>PLSM01000039.1:9958-10188 GCA_003165075.1 Acidobacteriaceae bacterium
CTCCGGGGGTGGTGTCAAAACCGGTACCGATGACGGTTTGGCCGGCGACAGGGATCTGGCTGGAGTGCGCGACCATATCCATGTTGATGCTGCCTACGACGACGATGGATTTGCGGGAATCGGTCATGATTTGAGTCTCAATTCTTAGTACAAAGGAGCGAGGGCGACTGCGCACAAGCCCAACAGGAAAAAGACAAACATGAATACGAGGAGGATTTTTGCCGGGCGCG
>PLSM01000023.1 GCA_003165075.1 Acidobacteriaceae bacterium
ACCACTGCTGGAACGTGACGCTCTACCCCACGATTCGCGGGTTCACGACTTTGCCGATGGCACATGGCAGCCTGATGGTCCAGATCGACTTCAATTTCCTCGAACACATTCTTCTGGTCGAAACCAGCGCAGGCGAACGCAGGATCATTCCCCTGCGACCGATGACGATGGCTGAATTCTACGGGCGGGTGATGGCAGAGCTTGAGAGCGTGGGTGCTCCTGTACACATTTGGCCCGTGCCGGTTGAGGTGGCGAATCCGATTCCGTTTGAGCAGGACGATGCACACCAAGCGTACGACGGCGAATTTACGCAGCGCTTTTGGCGCATTCTGCTGCAAACTACGCGGGTCATCACTATTTTTCGTGCGCGTTTCATCGGCAAGGTGAGTCCAATTCACCTGTTTTGGGGAGCGCTCGATCTGGCTTGCACGCGCTTCTCCGGCCGCACGGCGCCCCAGCATCCCAGCATGCCCGGGCTGCCCGATCGCGTGACCCGCGACGCTTATTCGCACGAAGTGAGCAGTTGTGGGTTCTGGCCGGGCGCGCCGGGGATTGAACCGATGTTTTACAGCTACGCCTACCCGGAGCCGCCGGGATACGCGGAATATCCCATTGCGCCGGCTTCTGCGTCGTTTGACAGGAACCTGGGCGAGTTCGTGATGCCGTATGAAGCCATGCGCCTGTCGAACGATCCCGACGGCGCGCTGCTTGAGTTCCTGCAGAGCACCTATGAAGCGGCTGCGAATTGCGCGCAGTGGGATCGGGTGGGGCTTGAGGTGGGAGGCAAGGTGTTGACCGAAGAGTAATGGCCGAGTGGGTCCGAGTGGGCCACCAATCACCCGGAACCTGCCAAATGGGCGATCTGCAATCATAGATGCGGAACAAAGCGAGAGAGACGACGATGGCCATTGACTGGAAAGCAATTGCAAGACAAATTGGCGGTCTGCAACCGGACGGCGGCGAAAGAATCGTTGGAACGCCAGGAGGAAGGCGTGCGCTAGAGATTCTCATAGGAGAAGAAAACCTCCGCGATGCCGTCGACTATTTCATATCTCTTAAGCCGGGCGCTTTCACTGCAGAGATGGTTCTCCAGATCATCATGTCAGAAGTAGCAATGAACCGCTGCCTTGAAATCTATAAGTCGGAGCCAGGAACATACCGAGCGTGCAGTGCCGTCTTTCTGCTTGGTTGCATGGCGGATACACGGGCACTCCCGTGGGTGCGCGAGTTCTTGGAGGACAGCAACGGGGCTGTTCGTATGAATGGGCTTCGTGTCTTACAGAATATTCTGTACGGACCGCTCGATGACGACGACATGGCAGCCGCAAAAGGACTGTTCGACAAAGCGGAGTCGGACCCAGACACAACTGTGCGAGAACGCGCACTGGACATTCGACAGCATAGCGTCCTGCATAATCGAAACGTTGCTGGCGGTTGACCGCCTACCCGGAAGCTTTCGATCAACAGCCCAAGACACTTCCAACGCGTCCGCTGGCTCTAAACGGTCGTTGACTCACACACTACTTCAATAAGTCAGGATCGCTCTCTTCGGCTTCGGCGGCGAGGGAAAGGGTTGGTTCGTCCACGTCGGCGCGGTCGAGCAGATTTTTGGGTAGTGACTTGGTGGTGCGGATACCGAGTTGCTTGAGCATCTCCACCTGGCGGATAAGATTGCCGGGACCTTGAGAGAGCTTCTTCAATGCGGTTTCGTAGCTCTGATCCGCAGTACGCAGGCCTTTGCCGACGGCTTCGAGNNAGAGCAGCGTGGTGGGACCGACGAGCAGAATCCCCTGCTTGTAGGCATCGGCCCAGAGCGCTGCGTCGTTTTGAAGAGCCATGAGAAATGCAGGCTCGACCGGCACGAAGAGCACCACGAAGTCCGGAGCTTCGACGCCGGGCAGGCGGTGATACCCGGCCTTTGCGAGGACCGCGACGTGAGCGCGGACGCTGGCGAGATGGAGCTTGAGCGCGGCCTTGCGGTCGTCATCGGTGGTTGCGCCCACCCAGTCGGTGTATGCGGTGAGCGAGACTTTGGAGTCGATGACGAGGTTGCGGCCGCCGGGCAGATAGACAATCACGTCGGTGCGCACCGACTTGCCGCGCTCGCCGTTTTCTGCTTCGACGCCGGTGAAGGCCTGCTGAAAACTGTATTGCTCGCCCTCGCGCAGTCCGGCTTTGTCCAGCAGGTCGCGGAGGATGAATTCGCCCCAGTCACCCTGTGCTTTTGCCGAGCCGCGAAGGGCAGTGGTCAGGTTGCGCGCGTCTTCTGACAACTGCTGGTTGAGACTGCTCAGGTTGCCGACTAGTCCTTGAAGAGTGGCCACGCCTGTTTTTGAATCCGTCTGGGCCTCTTCCACTTTTTTGCGGAACTCCTCGATCTGGGTCTTGAGCGGCGTGAGCAGCGTGCCGATCTCTTTCTGGCTGCCTTCGGAGAAGGACTTGGATTTCTGGTCGAGGATGTCTGAGGCAAGGGCGGCGAATTGATCGGAGAGGGTCTTCTTTGCCGTTTCGAGGAGAGCGAGTTTGTCGGCCAGAGCCTGGCGTTCGCCTTTCAATTCGGCTTCCAACTGGCTGATGCGTGCGGCTTGAGTGCGTTCCGTCGCAGCATTGGCATCTATTTGCCCGCGAAGTCCGTCGCTCCC
The DNA here is from genome assembly GCA_003165075.1 of Acidobacteriaceae bacterium. Lineage (GTDB taxonomy): Bacteria > Acidobacteriota > Terriglobia > Terriglobales > Acidobacteriaceae > Telmatobacter. Next base: position 2,643 of record PLSM01000023.1, read on the forward strand.
CGTGCGCAATTGAGCGATGATTCTTTCGCGCTCTGTAGCCAGAGATTCGAAGCCGGCGCGGGCCGCGGACTCGGCTTGCGCCTGCGCCAGTTGCCTTTGCGAGGCAGCAAGCCCTTCGGCGTTGTCACTGAGCTGCTTTTCCAGCAGGGCCTTTTCGAATTTGGCGGAGTTTGCGCGGACGAGGAAGCCCAGCAGGATTCCCACCAGCAAAGCAGCGACGGCAATGACAGCCTGCATCATTTGATCGAATTTCCTCTTCGCCTAATGTACGCCTTTGGGCGGTGCAATTGCGGCTAAAATGGGGCTGGGTTCTGTTCCTCGGTCCTTCTTTCTTGTTCGGTCTGCATCTGCCATTTCTGCTCGGCTTTACACGTCTTCGGCCGCCCGGTAGACTTGAAGTTTCGGGGCCATGCGCATTTTTTTGGCGCGGTTGTTGTGTTCCCTTGCCGCGGGCCGGTATTGTAGGTTGGCGGAATGGAACGGGGTCCGAGCCCCGGAGTGAATCCGAAGTCCCACAGAAAACAAGGAGAACCACGCATGGCTGTAGAAGAGAAAGTGAAGCAGATCATCGTCGAGCAGTTGCAGGTGGACGAGGCCGAGGTTACCCCCGGGGCCAGCTTTCAGGAAGACCTGGGCGCGGATTCGCTGGACGTGGTCGAACTGGTGATGCAGTTCGAAGAGGCTTTCGATCTGGAGATTCCCGACGAGGACGCCGAGAAGATCAAGACCGTCAAAGATGCAATCGAGTACATCGAGAAGAACGAAAAGACCGCGAAGGGCAAATAGCCGGTGACCCGTCGAGTCGTGATCACTGGCCTTGGGCTGGTGTGCGGTGTGGGCCACACCGCTCCCGAGGTGTGGCGGCAGCTACTGGCCGGGGCCAGCGGCATGGCTCCGATTCAGGGCTTCGACACCACTGGATTTCCCGTCACTTTTGCCGCCGAGGTCAAGAACTTTGACCCGCTGAACTTTGTGGAAAAGAAAGAAGCGCGCAAGATGGGGCGCTTCATCCACTTTGCCTTTGCCGCCACCCAGGAAGCGATGGCTCAGTCCGGCCTGAAGATTACGCCGGACAATGCCGACCGGGTGGGCGTCTTTATCGGCTCAGGCATCGGCGGCTTTGAAATCATCGAGCGCGAGCACTCCAACCTGTTGGCTGGCGGTCCGCGCAAGATTTCGCCATTCTTTATTCCGGCGGTCATTGTGAACATGGCGGCCGGGCAAATCAGCATCCGTTACGGAGCGCAGGGGCCAATCTCCGCCACGGCGACAGCGTGCGCCACCAGTGCCAACTCCATTGGCGACTCGGTGCGCATGATTCTGCACGGCGACGCAGACGCAATGATCGCAGGCGGCGCAGAAGCATCGGTAACCGCTTTGTCAGTGGGCGGTTTTGCAGCCATGCGCGCGCTCTCAACCCGCAACGACGAACCCACCCGCGCCAGCCGCCCGTTCGACAAGGACCGCGACGGATTTGTGATCGGCGAAGGGGCGGGGATCCTGATCCTTGAAGAGTTGGAGTTCGCGCGCAAGCGCGGCGCCAGGATTCTGGCCGAGGTGATCGGCTACGGGATGAGCGCCGATGCTCACCACATGACGGGCATCGCCCCGGAGGGCGCAGGGGCCCAGCGCAGCATGCGGGCAGCCCTGAAAGATGCGGGGATTCGGCCGGAAGAAGTGGGCTATGTGAACGCCCACGCAACTTCAACTCCGGCCGGCGACGGCAACGAATCGCGGGCCATTGAGCTGGTGTTTGGCGAACATGCGTTGAGCCATAAGCTCAAGATCAGCGGCACCAAGTCCATGACCGGTCACCTGCTGGGCGGCGCGGGGGGACTGGAGGCAGGCATCACGGTGCTGGCGTTATTGAACCAGCAACTTCCGCCCACCACCAACCTCGAGAATGTGGACCCCGAGTGCAAGCTGGACTACGTGCCCAACAAGGCGATCGCGCACAACTTCGATGTGGCGCTGTCGAACTCCTTCGGCTTCGGGGGCATCAATGCCACGCTGATCATTCGCCGCTGGACGGAGTAGGAAGATTTCTCTGTTCCGTGTGTGAATGAGTAGGCATGCAAGAAAGAAAGAGGGCGCGGCCTCATACGAGTCCGCGCCCTCTTTGTTTTGCCGCAGAGGGGTGCATCTATCCCATGATCAGCCCGCCGGCAACACGAATGAGCGTCCACACCGCCCACCAGCCAAAGACCGTGATATAGCCAGCGCTGTTCTTCTTTCCTGCAACACACGCAATCCCCGTCGCCATCAATATGGACGACCAGACGTTGACTATGTCGAACTGCATGCAAAGGGCGTAGAGCGCCTTGGGGGTCTCATCGATGGACAGGAAATAGGCCACGTTGGTGCCGGCAAAGTTATTGATGTTGAATGACTCGGGCGCCAACCCGGCGAACAGCGCCAGAGCACCTAGAAGCGGTTGCAGAATGAGCGGCAATGCGGCGTAAAAATAGACTGCCAGAACTTCACCGTAGGCTGCCTTGCCGCCGAAGCCGAAGTTGATGGTGCCCCACAGCAGCAACGCAACCAGAAGTCCGCCAACGATGGCGAAGACGGGCCCGGCCGCCGCGGAAACCTCGGTGATGGTCGCAGTCATCTTCATGGCCTTCTCACGCTGCTCAGGCTGCATCTGGTCAATCTGCTCGGCCTGCTTGGGGTTCGACTTCATGACGTTTTCAGCCACCTGGGACCAGCCGACTTTCATGGTGACGCCGGCAAACAGGACATAGGAAAAAGCCACGATCAGAATGAACGGCAGCCACCAGCTTCTGCGGCCGCGCTTGATATCTTCAAAGGTCTTTGACGGCGCGGAGAAAATGCAAATGATGCGCTGCCACTGAGAGAGGTAAGGCGCTGTCTCGACTGCCGGTTGGACTCCCAAATCGCTCATGATTCCGCCTTTCAAACAACTGGTTCAGGTGCGAATTCACATCTTCCGCATGGATCAACCTGCAGGGGCTATGCTCATGACAAAAGGCAACCATTGCATGGCCGACTGCGCGGGGGCGCCGAGGGAAAATGCGCTCGCCCGCGATTGTACCCTTTGCGCACATCAGGCAGGCAATGAATTTGTGGCCGGTGGCGGCAGGGTCAGAGTCAGAGTCCGCTGGAGGCAATGCCGGCTGGCGCGGGCGGTGTATCCGGCGGGGGTGACTGAGTGGTGTCCGGGGCGGGTGATTGAGGAGTGTCGTCGGCGCGGCGGCGTGGCTTGCGCGCGGGCCCGGGAGTCACATAGGTCTTGTACACGGTGATGTGGAAGCAGGCCTGCTGGAACTCTTCCTCGACATCGATCTTGCCTGCATTCTGGATTGGCAGCAGATGGCTGCGCATCCAGTAGACTTCGCGCTGGCTGAGGCCGCTCTTGGCAATGTCGATGGTGGCGCCGGTGACGTGCGGGCTGACCACATCGCCTTCAGCAGCGGCTGCGTTGCCGTTCACACCCATGAGCCGCTTCTGGTACTCGACAGTGCGCACCGCGGAGCTGACTTCAAGCGGGTGGTGAAACTGAGCCTGGTGGGCACGCGCCAGATCGGTGAGGAAATGCGCTGTCCAGGGGCGGCAGTAACGGCGGTTCTGGGGCAGGTTTCCGTTGACGGTGAGCGCCGCCGAGGCGGGAACAGGCACCAGCACTCCACGTGCGATGCGATCGTTGAGATCGTCGTCGTTCTCGATGCGTTCAAGGTCATCGGCTTCGGACTTTTCATTCTGGCGGACGAGCGAGTCGTGGGAGCCGCGCAAGGGAGCGATGGCGACGATCCGTGGGCTGTGCAGCGAGGCGATCTGCGATGTGGCGGGCGGGGCTATTTCCCGAGCAGAGGACGCGATCGTGGGTTCGGAGGCAGAATCGGTCGCGAGCGGAGGCTCAGGAGTGCGCGACGCGTCACCGGCAGCCGCTGGAACCGGTCGCACGTAGCGGGGCGTGGTGTGGACGCGCTCGGCTCTTACTCGCCTGAGGGTGACGCGACGGTGCGTAGAGGTGGTTGTGCGGTGCGAGGCGTACCCACTACGAGGGCGCGCGGTGTGGTGTGCTGGACTGAAGGGGGAGGAGTGATGCCTGGCTCGATGAGAGACATGGGCGGACGCCGTGGTCTTGTGCGTCCGGGTGGAGTGGGTCGTTTGCACAGCTCTACCGGACACCGCAGTGAGCGCGGCCAGCAGGAGCGCGGTAAGAACCGTCCGCAGCATCGGGGGAGTGCGGAGAATCGAGAGCATGCTAAGTATAAGACGCTCCATGGACGATTTCGAGTGCACAGAAGGGTGCGAGGTTGTCTGATAAGTAGCGCAATATCGCGATTCGCAACTGAAGGCGAACAAAAGCAAAAGGGCGTTCCGGCTGCGGGACGCCCTTCGATTTGGCCGCAAAGTGTTGAATGCGTTATTGCAACAGCGTGGGTTCGTCGTCCTTCAGCTCTTCCGGAGGAATGATGACAGCGGCGGCCACCTTGTCATCGGGCTCGAGGTTGAGCAACTTTACGCCCTGGGTGGAACGGCCCGCGGCGCGAATGGTTTTGGTATCGATGCGAATGATCTTGCCAAACTGGCTGATGACCATCAGCTCGGAGGTCTCATCCACAAGGAGAATGGACGCGGATTTGCCCACCTTGGAGGTCGCCTTGAGGTTGGTTACACCCTGGGCCGCGCGCGCGGTCAGGCGGTACTCGTCAATATCCGTGCGCTTGCCGAAGCCATTCTCGGTGATGGTCAGGATCAGGTATTTGCTGACGCCAAGGCGTTCATCCAATTGCTTCAACGCTTTTTCCGCGTCATCGACGGCCCTCTCCGCGGCCTTTTCCGCAGCCTTCAGCCGCTCATCGGTGGGATCACCATTTCTCTTCTCCTCGCGCGCCTTCTGGAGAGCCTCTTTGGCTTTCGCGTGCGCAGCCCGGAGCGCTTCGAGTTTGGGAGTCAGCTTGAGCGCCGCGGCACACTCATCGCGATTGCGATCCCGCGTTGCATCGGAATCTGTGATGGCAACGCCAATGACCTGATCGCTTTTTTTGAGCGAGATGCCTTTGTTGCCGGCGGCATTGCGGCCCATGGGGCGGAGGCCCGATCCGCTGCGATCGGGGTCGTACTCCTCCTCGAAGCGAATGGCCATGCCTTCGCGCGTGCCAAGGAAGATGGTCTGCTTGCCGTCGGTGATGCGCGCATCGATAAGGTCATCGTCCTTGTCAATGGCGATGGCAATGATGCCGCGCGCCATGACGTTGCTGAAATCCTTGAGTGGAGTCTTCTTGACGATGCCATTACGAGTGGCAAAGAAGATGTACTTGCCCTCTTCTTCCAGATCGCGAATCGGTAAGATGGTACGCACGTTTTCGCCCGGCTGCAGGTTGAGCAGGCTTTGCATGCTCTTGCCCTTGCCCGCGGCGCTCACGTCGGGAATCTCGTAGACCTTGAGCCAGTAGACACGCCCAGTGTTGGTGAAGCACAACAGGAAAGCGTGCGTGGAGTCGACGATCAACTGGGAGACAAAGTCCTCTTCGCGGGTTTTCATGCCGGTGCGGCCGGTGCCGCCGCGCCGCTGCTGGCGATAGATGCTGATTGGGGTGCGCTTGAGATAGCCCTGGTGGCTGACAGTGACGGCCACCTGCTCGTCGGCGATCAGATCTTCAAGCTGCAATTCGGCGGACTCGTCGATGATTTGGGTGCGGCGCGCGTCGCCGTAGCGGTCGCGGACATCTTCGAGCTCCTTGACGATGACGCCACGAAGTTTCTTCTCACTGGCGAGGATGGATTCGTACTCGGCGATCTTCTGACGGATTTCGATGAGTTCCTTGAGAATTTCGTCGACGGAAAGTTGGGTGAGGCGGTAGAGTTGCAGCTCGAGAATGGCATCGACCTGCTTTAGAGTGAGGCCGCGCTCTTCGTGGGGCAGGCGCTCGCGATCGAGATTGATGACGATGTCAGTTCCCTTGCCCCAGGCGTATAAATTCTCTCGGGCTTCGGCGCGGGAGGCTGATCCGCGAATGATGCGGATGACAGTGTCGAGGTTATCGAGAGCGATCTTGTAGCCTTCCCGAATATGCTCAAACTCTCTAGCCTTGCGCAGCAGGAAGACAGTGCGGCGCTGCACCACATCGACGCGGTGATTGATGAATGCCCGGATTGCGTCGTCGAGCGGGAGTTCGCGCGGCTGGCCGTTGAGCACGGCCAGGAAGATCATGGAGAAGCTCTCCTGCATCTGGGTGTGCTTGTAGAGCTGGTTAAGCACGATCTCAGGCTGCGCGCCGCGCTTGAGTTCGATGACGATGCGCATGCCGTCGCGGTCGCTCTCGTCGCGCACGTCGCCAATGTCGTCGATGATTTTCTCGTTGACCAGTTCGGCGACGCGCTCAATGAGCTTGGACTTGTTGACCTGGTAAGGAATCTCGGTGACGATGATGGCCTGCCGTTCCTTGGTCAGGTTCTCCGTGGCCACGCGGGCGCGCATCATGAAGCGTCCGCGGCCGGTCTTGTAGGCCTGGGCGATGCCGGACTTGCCGTAGAGAAAGCCGCCGGTGGGGAAATCCGGCCCTTGCACGTGACGAAGCACCTCAAGCAAACCGGCGTTGGGATTCCTCACCAGTTCGATGGTGGCGTTGATCACCTCAGTGAGGTTGTGCGGAGGAATGTTGGTGGCCATGCCGACCGCGATGCCGCTGGAGCCGTTCACAATGAGGTTGGGAATACGCGTGGGCAGCACCGTGGGCTCGAACGTGGATTCGTCGTAGTTAGGCGTAAAGTCTACGGTCTCCATGTCGATGTCGGCCAGCAACTCACCGGCAATGCGCTCCATGCGGCACTCGGTGTAGCGCATGGCCGCGGGCGGATCGCCGTCCACGGAGCCGAAGTTGCCCTGCCCATCCACCAGGGGATAACGCAGCGAGAAGGGCTGCGCCATGCGCACCAGCGTGTCATAGATGGCCGAGTCGCCGTGGGGATGGTAGACACCCATGGCCTGGCCCACAACTTTGGCGCACTTGGTGTACTTTTTGTTGTACTGCAGGCCCATCTCGCTGAGGGTGTAAAGCACACGGCGATGGACGGGCTTAAGACCGTCACGGGCATCGGGAAGCGCACGCCCGATGATCACGGACATGGAGTAGTCGAGATAGGAGCGGCGCATCTCCTCTTCGATGTTGATGGGAATGAGGTTCGTGCCGCTGTGGGGCGGGGTACCACCTTCGAGAGGGAGCTGGGGGTTCTGATCGTCTGCCATAGAGGTTTTCTTTCCCGCGGGAAGGCGGCGAGATGGGTCCGGTAAAAGCGGGGCCGGGCTCCGCGGGCTAACAGTTTAGTTTACACTTCCCGAGGGCCCGAAAGCAAGGCGCGATTTGTAGAATAAGTCTTTATTCTACATGAATTTATAGGATTTCTGGAGGACTGGATTCAAGACTCGGCCAGATGCGGGGCGCGATGCACGTTTGGGGCGTGGATTTGGGGCGCGGTTTGGTTCGCATTCGGGGGTGAAGGAGGGAATTTTGGAGTAAGAAAATACGGTCTCCGGGAGCTGCATATGTGCTACGGCTCTACAGCAGTCCTGGGAGGCTGAGAATGCAGAAGACCACCTGCAGCAGGACGATGGCGCCAGCGGCGGTCATGGCCAGGCGGGGCCGCGGTCCTTCGTAAGCATCGGCAAAGACGCCACCTATGAAAGTGAGCAGGAAGGGCAGGCCCCATAGCCATGGTGTGCCCGGAACGCCGGTCATGACCAGGGGAAACAACACCAGGACGCAGAGCAGCGGAGTGGTGTTGCCGAAGTAGCGGGAGCGGCGAAGGCCCAGATAGAGCAGTGCGGCGGCCGCAGCAGCCACGGTGATGCCCGAGTTTCCCAATGTGGTAAAGAAGCGGCGCACCGGGTCGAACGAGAAGAACATGAATCCCGCCGCGGAACGGAAAAGGTAGGTGGAGGCATCGAGCGAGATGCCGTAGCACACAAAGACCAGCGCCAGAGCGCCCGCGGAGACCAGCACCACCACGGGAAGCGTTTGGCTGCGGCGCCCTTCGGCTATCCAAAGCATGAAGGCGAGACCCAGCAGGGCCGCGATGGGGAGAGCCGCGATGTGCGAAGAGGCGGCGATGCCAAGGACTACGGTCAGCAAGACGAGGCGCGGACGCCATTTGCGCCGCGGTCCCTGCATGGCGTGAGCCACACCGATGGCGGTATAGACGCCCCCGTATACACCCAGCGCAGCCAGAATCTCAGGATTGGGCGCGACGCAAGCCTTGAGGATTGCGGGGGAGAAGCAGTAGAGGGCCAGAGCGGTATAGCCGCCGAGATTGCCGTAGAGCCGCCGTGTGACCCACCAGAGGCCGCCGCCCAGGAGGCATCCAGCCGCAAGAAACGGCAGCCGCAACAGCAGCAGCACGTGGGTAAGCTGGTGGCGCAGCTCCCAGGTGCTCAACTCGCCGTTGGCCTGCACCACGCGGTCTTCCGGCTTGCGGAAATGGTCGAGGGCGCGCTCGGCGGCAAGGTTGAGCGTGAGCGGGAGGCCGGCCAGGCGGTAGGCGAGGATACCGTCGTGGATATTGCCGCAACTGGTAAAGTATCCGGCCAGGGGCGAAGGCTGCTCCCACATCTCGCGCCCACAGCGGGCGTACTCGTAGTCACGGTCAGAGAGCGTCTGACGGCTGGTGAGCCACAGCCCCTGCGCCAGGAAGAGCAACAGCAGCCCTGCGGCGATGCGCTGAGGCAGGTTGAAGCGAAAGCGGCGAAGACGGGCGAACCGGTGAGTCATCACGATGAGCAGGGCCGGTTTCAGTCTAAATGGCTCAACCCGCCATGGTATCCAAATGCAGGAAAGCCGCCCCGAAGGGCGGCTTCCGCGGTGATGGTTGAAGATCGGTGATGGACGATCAGTTGAAGATGGCTCCCACGGATTCGTTCGAAGTATCGTTGATTTCACTCCCCAGCGCAACCGTGCAATAGTTCGGCCCGGCTGCCGTATAGAAGACTGGACCAGGGAGCGGGGCACCGTTCACATCGCTTGGCGTGCAGTTCCAGGACCACCCGCCGAAGGTGCCTACGCTGCCCGCTGTCTGAGTTGCGGTCAAGATAACGGAGGTGCCCAAGGGGTACGTTGCGGTGCATACGGAGCCGCCTGGCGCATTCAGCTCGTTTGAACCGCCGCAATGGATTACATTGGGCGTACCCGTGGCGGAGGGAGCCGTGACGAGCCAGTTAGTGGTGTCCAAACCGGCGTTAAAGACCGTCAGAGTCACCAGCAGACCGGGTGCAACCGTCTGCTCGTTGCAGGATCCGAGTGTCGCGGGAGTGGTGCCGCTCGCGGGAACGTAGGCGACGTAGGGGCAATTGAATGTGCCTGTTGAGCTGAGAACGAGAGAGCCGTCCGGGTTCGCCGCCGTGGCATAAACCACGGCATTTCCAGACCCAACTGCGGTTATAAGTCCGCCGGTAGAGCCCGGAGCTCCAGCAGAGTTGATCGGGAAGACAGTCTGGGCGCTCGAGATCCAGGTAACCGGGGCAACGAAACCATTGTGATTGATCCCATTCGTAATATCCTCCACGGTTGGTGGGGTCGAGAAGGTTCCATAAGCCAGAAATTGCCCAGTTCCCAATAAGTCATTGACGGTAATCGAACTCGGCATAACGGTGATCGAAAGCAGCGGCTCAGCACCAGCGCCGCCTCCTCCGCTGCTTGAAATAGTGACATTGACTGTCATGCTGGCGGTGATGTCGCCATTAAATCCGGGCGAACTGGCGGTGACGGGTATGTTGGAGCAGGTGGCATCCTGAGACGTAATGAGTCCCGTGGAGTTGACGGTTACGCAGTCGATAGTGGCACTCTTCCAGGTGACCTGGCTGGTGATGTCCTTGGTGATCGCGGGGTGGCCGGGATGGGTGTAGGACCCGATGGCCGTCAATTGCGTGGTAAGACCTGCCCCCCCAAAGTTCATCACTGCGGGAGTGACGGAGATGGAAGTCAACGAAGGGGAACTGTTGCAACTGGTGAGTGGCACCACAAGGCCGATGAGCAGCAAGGCTCCCAACAACGAACGATCACGCATGGATATCTCCTGGCGTCTCCGCCGGGCCGGCCCGTTCTAATCCAGGACCCAGCCGTAACTCGATAGTATTCAGCGCCGGTACGTTGGAAGCGATCTCCGACCGGCCTGTCCGCGATTTCCACAACCCCGAGAACTGCTGTTCCGCGCCCCGCGCCAGCAGCGCAACACTGCACCAAAGTTGAGCTTAGCCCGAGCAGTCATTCAATGCTTTGCGTGTGCCGGGCTGCCCCTGACCCAATAATTGCCTCTTAGGAGGTGGCGTAATCATACGGCAATTCAATCCGCTCAATCAACAGCATTTTGGCCCCCTGTACCGGGTTTGGTATACACCAAAGTGTCAATCGGGGGCGGAGGTAACGGGAGGGCGATTGCGAACCGCGGCGGGGCGCGACTCTGCGCCTGGGACGGCCGGCTTTGCCGCAGCCGCCGGCAGCCGCTACACTTCTCCTCAGCATGGCCATCGCACGAGATGATGCACCGGACCGGCTGGTCAGCGCCTCGCGCGCGGACGAAGAGCAGAGTTTTGAGCTAAAACTGCGCCCGCGCTGGCTGCGCGAGTTCATCGGCCAGTCGAAGGCCAAAGAGCAACTGGCCATCGCGCTGGAGGCCGCCAAGTCGCGCGGCGAGGCGCTGGATCATGTGTTGCTGTTCGGACCGCCCGGGCTGGGCAAGACCACCTTGGCCACTATCATCGCCAACGAGCTGGACGTGGGTTTTCAGCAGACATCCGGGCCGGCCTTGCAGATCCAGGGCGACCTGACCGCGATCCTGACCAACCTGCGCGAACGGCAGGTGCTGTTTCTGGACGAGATTCACCGCATGCAGCCGGNNCGGTGCTGGAAGAAAAGCTCTACACGGCGCTGGAGGACTACAAGCTGGACATCATTATCGGCCAGGGCCCGGCGGCGCGCACCCACGTGATGGAGATCAAGCCGTTCACCTTTATCGGCGCCACCACGCGGCCGGGATTGCTGAGTTCGCCGCTCCGCTCGCGCTTCGGCATCCTGCTGCGGCTAGAGTTTTACACTGAGGAGGAGCTGCGGGTGATCGTGGTGCGCTCGGCCGAAGTGATGCAGGTGCCCATCGACACCGACGGCGCGGCGGAGATTGCACTGCGCTCGCGGGGGACGCCGCGAATTGCCAACCGCCTGCTGCGCCGGGTTCGCGACTATGCACAGGTGCGCGGCACGGGAGTGATTGATCGGCCCACGGCGAACGCCGCCCTGACTATGCTGGAAGTGGATGCGCACGGCTTTGACGAAATCGATCGTCGCCTGATGCTGACGATTATGCAGAAGTACGACGGAGGGCCGGTGGGGCTGGGCACGCTGGCAGCAACGCTGGCCGAGGAAGAGGATGCCCTCGAAGAAGTCTACGAGCCGTTCCTGATCCAGATCGGGTTTCTGGACCGCACCCCCCGCGGACGAGTGGCAACGCGGCTGGCGTATGAGCACTTTGGACTGGCCATGCCGAGGCGGCAGGCGCCACTGTTTTAGACCCCAAGTTAGGAGGAGAAGGCTATGGCACTGACTGAATCAACCATGCTGGAACTGGGCACCACGGCGCCGGACTTTGCACTGACCGATGTGGTGAAAGGCAAGACCGTCCGCCGCGACGACTTTCGCGGCCAAAAAGCGTTGCTGGTGATGTTCATCTGTACCCACTGCCCCTATGTGAAGCACGTGGAGAAGGGTCTGGCGGCGCTGGGCAAGGACTACGCCGGTCAGCCCGTGGGCATTGTGGCCATCAGCAGCAATGACATCACCACGCATCCCGACGACAGTCCCGCGGGATTAAAGAAACAGGCTGAAACCCTGGGCTTTCGCTTCCCTTACCTGTATGACGAGACGCAGGCTGTGGCGCATGCCTACATGGCTGCCTGCACGCCGGATTTGTTTCTCTTCGACGACAGATTCCGGTTGGTGTATCGCGGGCAGCTTGACGCAAGCCGTCCGGGCAACGGGATCCCGGTGACCGGGGAAGACCTGCGCGCCGCGATTGATGCGGTGCTGGCGGGCAAGCCGCCACTGGCGGATCAACGGCCGTCAATGGGCTGCAACATCAAATGGAAGGCGTAACGCAGCGGAGTTAGCGATGCTAGCGAAGTTAGACGGCGATCCCACAGTCTTGCCAGCTCCGCCAACTCCGTTGAACACGTTCGCGACGCGAACGCCCAACTCCGCTTGTTTCAGAGCGGCAATCCCTTCAGATATTCGCGGAACTGCGGGCCAAGGTCGGGGCGCTTGAGAGCGAACTCAACCGTAGCCTGCAGCATGCCAAATTTGTCGCCGGCGTCGAAGCGCTTGCCCTCGAAGGTGTAGCCGAAGACCTTTTCCTCCTTGAGCAGGGCCCTGATGCCGTCGGTGAGTTGTATCTCGCCGCCCGCGCCGGGCTCAGTCTGCTCCAGCAGTTCGAAGATGCGCGGGGTAAGCACATAGCGGCCGATGATGGCCTGCTTCGAAGGCGCGTCTGCAAATTTCGGCTTCTCGACCATGCCGGTGCATTCATAAATACGCTTGTCGTTGGGGTCCTGCACGCCGGCCAGCACTCCATAAGCAGAGATGGCAGGTCCTTCGACGGTTTGCGTGGCCAGCACTGAGCCGCCGCGCTCGTTGAAGACATCCATCATTTGCTTCAGGCACGGCACCTCGGCGTCGATCACATCGTCAGGCAGGATGACGGCGAAGGGCTCGTCGCCCACAAATTCCTTGGCGCACAGCACGGCATGGCCCAGGCCCAGCGGCTCTTTCTGGCGCACATAGCTGATGCGGGCCAGGGTGGCCACGCCGCGGGAGACCGCCAGCAGTTCATCCTTGCCGCGGCGCTCCAGGGTCGCGTCCAGTTCAAAGCTGTGGTCGAAGTGGTCCTCCATGGCGCCTTTGCCGCGGCCAGTGACGATGATGATGTGCTCGATACCCGAGGCAATGGCCTCTTCCACGCCATACTGGATGATGGGTTTGTCCACCAGGGCCAGCATTTCCTTGGGAATGACTTTAGTGGCCGGCAAGAAACGTGTGCCCAAACCGCCGGCAGGAAAGACCGCTTTACGTACGAGTTTGCTCATCCCAACTTCCTCACTTCGTCATCTTCCAACAAAAACACTTCGTCCTCAATGTGGTTTGTTCACCGAAAGCAATGCGGCTTCGATGACTGCCTCGCTTCAACCTAAATGCACCGGGCTCACAGCGCCGGCGAATCATCGCCGAGCAGTGCCTGGCGCACAATCTTGATGGGTGGATATCCCTGGCGCAGGAAATTATTGTGAAAGTCCTCCAGGGAGAAGGCCGCGCCCTGTTTTTTCATCAGATCTTCACGCAGCTTCATGATTTCAAGTTTGCCCAGCGTGTAGTAGAGATAGGTTGGATCGGCGGTGCCGCGCTTGGTTTCAATGATCGCCGACTCTTTCGACTGGTAGCCTTCCTTCTGGAAAAACTCGATGGCCTGGTCAAAGCTCATCTGGCCGGTATGCATTTGGATGCCGACGATGAAGCGCGCGTTGCGCAATAGCGCATCCTGGAGTTGGCCGAGGCGCAAGAACCTGGATTCGCGCTCGTCCTTGGCGCCCTGGCCGGGCTGGCCGTAGCCCTGGTCGAGCATCATCTGCTCAGTGTAGTGGGCCCAGCCCTCCACGTCGGTGTTGGCACTGAGAATCTTGCGCACCCGGCTGGGCGCCTGCGGCAACCACAGGAATTGGACATAGTGGCCGGGATAAGCCTCGTGCACGGCGGTTGAAATCACCGTGCCCACATTGAATGAATGCATGAAGCCATCCACCTGAGCAGGGGTCATGGAGGGATCGGGCAGCGTGACGTTGAAGTAGGCCTCAGTGGCGTGAGTCTCGTAGGGTCCCGGCGTATCCATGGACGCGGTGGTTGTGGCGCGCATAAAGGGCGGCGTCTCTTCCAGAATGGGCCGCACATCGGAGGGAATGGTGACGATGTGATGAGTACGAATGAATGTGACTAGCCCGTCAAATGTGGCGCGGAAGGAGTTGAGCAATTGATCGGGCGCGGGATGAATCTCTCCTAACTCCTCGAGCACGGCGCGGGGGTCCTTGCCGGGCTCGAGTTCTTTGGCCACCTGGCTGAAGTGTGCCTGATTTTTGCGCAAATCGGCCCAGCCGATTTCGAGCAGCTTGTCGAGCGGCACATCGACCATCTCGTCGTATTGGAGCTTTTTCGAGAACGTCTCCGCGCCGATACGGAAGTCGCCGTTGGAAATGGGCAGAAGGTCAGACTTGAGCCAGCCGAGATAACTTTCAAGCGCGGCAGTCACGGCCGCATTGGTCTGGGCGAACTCGGCCTTGAGCGCGGGGTCTTTGGCATCGGCAAAGGCTAACGGGACATCGTGCTGAAAGAAGGTGATGATGTCCGGCAACTGCTCGATGGCGATCTCGGTATAGATGTGCGGCGGATTCTTCAGGTTCACTCGCGCTTCGGCAAGCAGGCCGGGCATCAGCTTTTCGCGGGCGATGAGGGAGCGCAGTCGGTCGTCGGGCGGAGCGAACTTGCGCTCCATGAGAGTGAACGCCCCATTGGCGGCGGCGCTGGAGTAGTTATCGGCATTCTTTTCCCAGGGACGGATGGTTTCCAGAGTCAGCAGCATGGATTGAATGTCGCCGAGCACGATCTCGCGATCACCGCGCGTGGCCTGATCGAGCGCAGCCGCAGGAATGCTGTCGATGCGCTTCTCGAATGCATGAAGCGCTGCAACCTCCGCATCGATGCTTTTGCGTGAGTAATCTTCGAGCTGCGTGTCGTATTGGTGATACCCAATCTGCGTGCCCGCCGTTGGCTGATGAGGAAAATACACCTGGTCGAAGTACTCATCGGAGACTTTCTGGAACTGTTGCTGCCAGTTTTCCTTTGCGGCGTGAGCAACAATTGCAGAAGACATACAAGCTCCAATCGCAAGCAGTGCGGCAAGATTCTTCACGGTCCCTCTCATCGGCAATCACAAGTTTTCAGGCACTGACTGGCGCAGGCGCCAGCTTGTCCAGCAGTTCACGAATCTCAAGCAATACTTCATCGGGCCTGACGGCGGCCAGGGGAAACTTCAACACTCCCTGCGGGGTAAACTGCGCGCCGCGCTTGGCGTTGCGCGCCACCAGCCGCATCAGGTGCTGGGGATCGACCTGGGCATTCTCAGTAAAGCGAATCTGCAATTCAGAGCGTTTGCGATCGACTTGCGAAATGCCCATGCGCTCGCACTCCACGCGCAGGGCGGCCGCCTCAAGCAGGTAGACCGTGGCGTCGGGCACCGCACCGTAGCGGTCTTCCATCTCCGCACGCAGGTCGGCAAGCTCCTTCTCGCTGGCGGCGCCGGCGATCTTCTTGTAGAGGCGGAGGCGCTGATTCTCTTCTGCCACGTAGCTTTCGTCGACGCGCAAAGCGATGCCCAGGTTGAGTTGCGTGGCCGGGCGCGCATCGGCGCTCTCGCCTTTCAACTCCTTCACCGCAGCTTCAAGCATGGAGGTGTAGAGCTCGAAGCCCACCGCCTCGATGTGGCCGCTCTGCTCGCCGCCGAGCATGTTTCCGGCGCCGCGCAACTCCAGGTCAAGCGCGGCGATTTTGAAGCCCGCGCCGAGGTCGCTGAACTCCTTGAGCGCGGCCAGCCTGCGGCGCGCAATCTCGGTCAGCTCCTGTTCCGGCGGAATAAGCAGATAGGCGTACGCACGGCGATTGGACCGGCCCACGCGGCCGCGCAATTGGTAGAGCTCGCTGAGCCCGTGCCGGTCGGCGCGATTGATAAGGATGGTGTTGGCCAGGGGAATGTCGAGGCCGTTCTCGATGATGGTGGTGGCCACCAGCACGTCGAACTCGTGGCGCATGAAGGCCAGCATCACCTTCTCCAGCTCGCTCTCACCCATTTGTCCGTGGCCCACGGCAACGCGCGCCGCAGGCACCAACTCCTGAATGCGCGCGGCAATCTCATAGATGGACTCGACGCGGTTGTGGACAAAGTAGACCTGGCCGCCGCGCTCCAGTTCGACCTCGACCGCGGAACGCACGATCTTTTCGTCGAATTTGGCTACGACCGTCTGAATGGCCATGCGGTCCTTGGGCGGAGTCTCGATCACGCTCATGTCGCGCAGACCCACGAGAGACATGTGCAGGGTGCGCGGAATCGGTGTGGCGCTCATGGCCAGCACATCGATCTCCTTGCGCATCTGCTTGAGCCGCTCCTTGTGGCGCACGCCGAAACGCTGCTCCTCGTCCACGACGAGCAGGCCGAGGTCCTGGAACTTGATGTCTTTGGAGAGCAGACGATGCGTGCCAATGAGGATGTCGACCTTGCCTGTTTCCACGCGCTCGACGATCAGCTTCTGCTCTTTTGGAGTGCGGAAGCGGGAGATCATTTCGACGTGAATGGGAAACTGCGCGAAGCGATGCTTGAAGGTTTCAAAGTGCTGGAAAGCGAGCACCGTGGTGGGGGTAAGGACGGCCACCTGCTTGCCATCCTGCACGGCCTTGAAGGCGGCGCGCATGGCCACCTCGGTTTTGCCGTAGCCCACGTCGCCACAGAGCAGGCGGTCCATAGGGGTGGTGGCTTCCATGTCGTGCTTGATGGCGGAAATGGCGCTGAGCTGGTCGTCGGTCTCGCGGTAGTCGAAGGAATCCTCAAACTCGCGCTGGAATTCGTTGTCGGGGGTGAAAGCAGTTCCCTGCGCTGTGTGGCGCTCGGCATAGAGCTTGAGCAGCTCGCCGGCCATGTCCTGCATGGCTTTGCGCACGCGCGCCTTGGTCCTGGTCCATTGCTGCGAGCCGAGCCTGTTGAGCACCGGCGCGGGACCGGCGTCGGTCGAGCGGTATTTTTGTATCAGGTCGAGGCGGGTGAGGGGAACATAAAGCTTGGCCTGTTCGGCGAACTCCAGGATCATGAATTCGATGGCCAGGCCGTCCTGCTCAATCTCCTTCAGGCCCTGGTATTGCGCGATGCCGTGCTCCACGTGGACTACGTAGTCGCCGATGGTGAGATCGCGAAAGTCGGAGACGAAAGCCGCGGTCTTGGATCGCTTGGGCACGGGGCGGGCCAGGATGTCGGCCTCGTCAGAGAGGTCGTTGGCCCCGAAGACGATGAGGTTGGCATCAGGGAAACTGACGCCGGAAGCCATCTGGGTGCGCACAATAACCGGTACACGCAGATCACCGGCCAGATAGCTGGATTCGTCGTAAAGGGTTTCGCCGCCAGGATGGGCAGTGCGGCTACCCAGGCGGTAGGGAATCTGATACTCGCGCAGCACCGTCGCCATGCGTTCCACATCGCCCTGGGTGGGCGCGGCCAGCACGATGCGCTGTTCGGCCGCGATAAGGTTGCGCAACTGCTCAGTGAGTGCGGGGATGGAGCCGTGAAAACGAAACGTGGGCCGGGAGTTGAAGGCAATCTCGCCCAAGGTGTTGTCCTGGTCAAGCACGTCCACCGCGCCCAACTGATCGAGGTCGAGGCCGGGGTGCGATTCGAGCAGACCCTCAAGGACTTCGGGGCGCAGGTAGATGTCTTCAGGCCGGATGAGGGATCCGATGCCGCTACGCTCGTGCCGCTGCTCAACCTTGTTCCACCAGCGGTCGATCTGGTTGCGCACCATGGCGGGCTCATCGACAAAAAGCACAGAGCGCTGCAGGAGCTTGAGCAGGTGGCTCTGTGCGCCGGCCACGGACGAGAAAAACTCCCATCCCGGAAAAACGCTGACTCCGCCGGCGGCGGCAACCTCGGCGGCAAGCGCTTCGTCTTCGCCCTCCACGCGCTGGCGGCTGAGGCGCGCATGGACCGCGGCCAGAAGCCGCTCGGTCACAGGCGTCTCAGTCAGTGGCGTCAACTCCGTTTCGTCCAGGCCGGCCTGCGAGCGCTGCGTCTCGGGATCGAATTTGCGGATGGTCTCAATCTCATCGCCGAAGAACTCAATGCGCACGGGCCGGTCCGACTGCGGGGAGTAGACGTCGAGAATTCCGCCGCGACGGGTAAACTGGCCCGGCATCTCCACGAGATCCATCTGGGTGTAACCCACGCTGGCCAGGTGCCCCGTGAGCACTTCGACGTCGATTTCTTCGCCGCGGCGCAAGGTGACGGCAAGACTGGCGTAGTAGTCGCGGTCAAAGAGCCGGAGGGCGGCAGCCTCGGCGGGGGCAATGAGGATGGAAACTGCGCCCGTGGCCAGCTTCCAAAGCGCCGCCGCGCGCTGCTCCTGCACATCGGGGTGGGGGGAGAGATTCTCAAAAGGGAGCACATCGTGGGCGGGCAGGCGCACCACCCGGGCCGGATCGACAGCGCCGGTCAGGTCGCAACCGGCGCGCAAAGTGGGCTCGAGGGCCTCGGCGGCCTTGTTGTCGGCCACCACCACGATGACCGGCTGGCGCGCAGCCCGCGCCAGCAGCGGCAGAAAGAGCGAACGCGCCGTGGAAGTGAGCCCGGATACACGCCTGCGCCCCGTACCGAGGCTCAGATGCCTTTGTACGCGCTCGAAGGAGGAGGAGTGCTCCAGCTCCGCGAAAATTTCGCGGACGAACGGGAGGATCATGCATTGCCAGTTTAACAGCGGAGACGCTGTTTGACGGGGCCTGCCCCTCTATCGGGTCAGAGTCGGCGGAATGGGTTGGTCGATTCGGGGTCGCAAAGTCTAGACCTGGGACTGGCCTATATTCCCAGTGCGATTCCATTCGCCTAACCTTATGGAACTGGCCCGTCTTCAGGCGTGGACACAAGAAACTGCATCTTTGTCACCTGTGCGGTAGCCTTAACACTCTACACAAAGTGGCCGATTGGCCTCGACCGTAACATAGAGAGGGAGTGCAATGAAACTTCTCAGCTTTTGTATGGTGGCGGCATTCGCAGCATGTGCCGTATTGACGGCGGGGTCACAGCAAGCGACTGTTGCCCATGACAAGCAACCGCCCATCCATTCATTTGCCAGTGTTGATCCAATCGATGCCCATATTCACATTTACAAGCAGAGCGCGGCTCTCAGTGCATTCCTGAATCACAACCGCTTGCATTTGATAGATATTGTCGTGATCGATGATCGCGACCCATTTTACAAAGACTTTCAGGCGCAATTAACGGAAGCGGAGGAAGTGGTTCGAAGCTCCAATGCCCATGCTTCTTTATGCACGACATTCAGCCCTTACGATTTCGAGGAGCCTGGATTCTCGCAGCGAGTTATACGGCAGCTTGATGAGAACTTCGCCGATGGCGCAATAGCGGTGAAGATCTATAAAACCCTTGGATTAGAGATTAGAAACAAGAACGGCATGTACCTAACGGCGGATGATCCTGTCTTCAAGCCGATTTATGAGGATATCGCCGCCCACAACCGTACGGTCATCGCTCATCTCGCGGAACCGACATCTTCGTGGCAGGCGCCGAACCCGTCGAGCCTGGACTATGAATACTATAAGGGCCATCCTGGAGAGTACGCCTATACGCACCCTGAATGGCCCACGAAGGAAGCGATTCTCGCTGCTCGCGACCGTTTATTGGAAGAGAATCCAAAATTGCGTGTGGTAGGGGCTCACCTGGGCAGTATGGAACTGGATGTGGACGAAATTGCCAAGCGATTTGATCGGTATCCTAACTTCGCTGTCGATACTGCAGCCCGAGTTCCATACCTGATGTTGCAGCCTCGTGGGAAGGTCCGGGATTTTCTGATCAAATATCAGGACCGGGTGCTCTACGGAACCGATTTCGAGATGATGCCAAACACAGATGTGAAGAAGGGACTGGCCATGTTGGAGAATATCTACGCGCAGGATTGGAAGTATTTCGCGACTGACGAGACCTTCGAATACAAGGGGCGTAAAGTTACCGGTCTGAAACTCCCTGCCTCTGTTTTGCGGAAGCTCTATCATGACAACGCCGTGCAATGGTTCCCCGGCATTCTAGCGAAACAATCAAGTGAGGCCTCCGGGAACTGAAGCGGCTCACTTTCTCTCGCGCAAAGCAAGGCTCTACCGAAAGCCGGCGTGCGCACGGTTTCCACCATTGAATAGAAGAGTGAGCCTTGCCACCTCTCGCGCGCTCACTTCGCACCCAACTCCCTGACAAACTCGTAGAAAAAGTCCAGCGACTTCCAGTAGGAGTCCACGGGGAGGCGTTCGTCCTGGCCGTGGGCGCGGTCGTCGTCGCGCTCCAGGGCAATGGCGGAGAAGCCGTAGCAGGGGATGCCGGCCTGGGCAAAGTGGATGGAGTCGCTGGCGCCATTCTCCATTTCCGCTGTCACCGGGGTACCCGGCCAGATGGCCTGGGTAATGCGGGTAAGCGGCTCGAAGACCTCGGGGATGGGAGCCGGAGGCGTCATGGCCTTGCGCTCCGGCGCGGTGTCGGTCACCACTCCGGTGTCGGAGACGTATTTCACGGTGAGCTTGGGGTCAGCGAAAAGGACCATCAACTGGCGGCGAATTTCCTCGGGCGAGTGGCCGGGAAAAATACGGCAGTTGACGTTGGCCTGGGCGGTCTGCGGCAGGGCGTTGTTGGCGTGACCGGCGGCGAGGCGCGTGGCCACACAGGTGGTACGGAAGTTGGAGTTGAAGCTGGGCTCGGCGCTCAGGCGCGCGGCCGCAGCCATGTCTGGCGGAGTGGCCAGGATGGCGCGCATGTCCGCAGCGGTCTGACCGGTTTCCTTGCCGGCGAGGTTTTGGAAGTAGGTGCGCGTGATCTCGTTCAACTCGAAGGGAAAGGTGTATGCGGCCAGCTTGTTGAGCGCCGCGGTGAGCTCGTAAATCGCATTGTCGGGCCGGGGGAGCGAGCTGTGACCGCCCCGATTGACGGCGGTGATCTGGAAGTCGGAATAGATCTTTTCTGTCGCCTCCACGTCGGCGGCAATGGTGCGGCCATGGTCGAGCTCAATGCCGCCGGCGTCGGGATTGATCACGTAGGCCGCGTCTACCAGATCGCGGTGCTCGTTGACGAGCCAGCGCGCTCCGTTGAACTTGCCGCCCTCTTCGTCCGCGGTAAGGGCCAGGATCAGGTCGCGGCGGGACTTGTAGCCCTCGCGGTGCAGGCGCAGAAATGTGGCCACCAGCGCGGCGTCGGATTGCTTCATGTCCTGGGTGCCGCGGCCGTAGTAGTAGCCGTCCTTCTCGACAAACTGGAAGGGATCGGTGTGCCAGTCAGAGCGCAGGGCCTCCACCACATCCATATG
The DNA here is from genome assembly GCA_003165075.1 of Acidobacteriaceae bacterium. Classification (GTDB taxonomy): domain Bacteria; phylum Acidobacteriota; class Terriglobia; order Terriglobales; family Acidobacteriaceae; genus Telmatobacter. The sequence continues at coordinate 23,803 of PLSM01000023.1, forward strand.
ACAAAGAAAGAGCACCGGCTTCTGGTCCGGCTGGCCGGCGGCGCGGAGCCGGACGACGAGATTCTGCTTACGCGGATCGGGGCCAAGCAGGTGCACGTCCTCAGGCGGAAAGCCGGCGTCGAGAAAGCGCTTCTGCATGGCCGCGGTGGCGGTGGTCACGTTGCCGGTAGGCGTGTCGGTGGTGTTGATCTCGATGAGCTGTTTGAAGATTTCAAGGGCCAGCGCGCGATCAGAGAGCGAAGCGGCAGGCAGGGACGCGGTCTGGGCCACGGCGGGCAGGCTCATGCAAATGGCGATGGCAACGGAGACAATGGCGGCAGGGAAAGTGTAGCGGCGCATGACGGCATTGTACGGCGGGCGAACGGAAATGCCCGGCTCAATTCCGGCAGCATCCGGTTTGCACTGTGCGCCCAATCGATTTATGGTGGTGCCGCTACACATTCCGAGGTGCATCATGCAGTCCCGATTCCTGGCCGTCCTTCTTCTTACTGCTTTCACGCTTGCCGCCCCTGCCCAAACCACCGCGCCGCGGCCGAAAATTACGGGGATTTCCCACCTCGCTGTTTACACGTCGAACCCCGCGGCTACCGATCGTTACTACCGCGAGGTCATCGGCGCAGCCAAGCTGCCCGACCCCGAGAATCCGCAGGGAGTGCGCTATGCATTCAGCGCGGCACAGTTTGTGGAAGTGCTGCCGCTGCCGCCGGGCGCGGGAATCAACCGGCTGGACCACACCGCGTGGAACACCGACAACGCCGAAGGCCTGCGCAAATACCTGGCGGCGAAAGGCTGGAAGACGCCCGCCCACGTGACGAGGGGTTCCGACGGCAGCCGTTGGTTCGCGGTGCTGGATCCGGAAGGCAACAAGGTGGAATTTGTGGAGCCGCCCGCAAACGCGAAGGCTCCGGATGCGCCCAACGTGATCGGCCATCGCATCATTCACGTGGGGTTCGTGGTGCACAACCAGGACAAGGAGAACGCGTTTTACCGAGATCTGCTGGGCTTCAGGCCCTACTGGTTTGGAGGCATGAAGCCGGGCAGGCTGGACTGGGTGAGCCAGCAGGCGCCGGACGGCCACGACTGGCTGGAATATATGATGACCGGCGACCCATCGGGCACGGGGATTCCGTCCACGATGTCGAAGCACGACCTGGGCGTGATGGATCATCTGTCGATCGGCGTGGTGTCGGTGGACGATGCCTACAAAGTGCTTGCAGCGGGCAACCGGCTCGCCGGCGTACACGATGCGCATACGCAGATCGGCCTGGACGGCAAGGGACAGTTCAATATGTACGATCCGGACGGCACCCGGCTGGAACTGATGAACTTCCACGCGTCCAAGAAGCCCTGTTGCTCGCCGTTTACCGCCGATGACCCGGCGGAATAGGGCTCAAACACTGCCGCGCCGGAACGAAGAGATGGCCACAATTGCTGCCTGTTCCTAAGGTGCACAGCATTTGCACGCACCATCCCAAGGGCAATCTTTTCGCTCGCGCTAAAATTCAACTATGCCCGCCGCTGCTCTTTCGCCTGAAATCATGGCCAAGTACGAGCCTGTCATCGGACTCGAGGTCCACGTGCAACTGCTTACCGCCACCAAGGCGTTTTGCGGTTGCGCCAATCAATTCGGCTCGTCGCCCAACACCAACATCTGCCCGGTGTGCCTGGGCCTACCGGGGGCCTTGCCGGTACTGAATGAGAAGGCAGTGGAGTTTGCCACGCTGGCTGCGCTGGCCCTGCACTGCGAAGTGCGTGAGCGCTCCATCTTTGCGCGCAAGAACTACTTCTATCCCGACCTGCCCAAGGGCTACCAGATTTCGCAGTTCGACAAGCCCATCTCGGAGAACGGCTGGATCGAAGTTCCAACTGCGGATGGGACCATCAAGCGCATCGGGATCACGCGGCTGCACATGGAAGAAGACGCGGGCAAAAGCCTGCACGATGGCTTTGCCGACTCCGCCTCGCGTACCTACCTTGACCTGAACCGCTGCGGTACGCCGCTGATCGAGATCGTTTCAGAGCCCGATATCCGCACCGCCGGCGAGGCCGTTGAGTACCTGACCCGTCTCAAGGAAATCCTGCTCTACACCGGCGTCTCCGACTGCAACATGGAAGAGGGTTCGCTGCGCTGCGACGCCAATGTGAGCGTACGTCCCAAGGGCCAGGCGAAGTTAGGCACCAAGGCCGAAGTGAAGAACGTGAACAGCTTTCGCTTTATCCACGCGGCGCTGGAATACGAGATCGAACGACAGATCGAAGTGATCGAATCGGGCGGGCGCGTGGTGCAGGAAACGCGACTGTGGAATTCGACGGAAGGCCGCTCCTACTCCATGCGGTCGAAGGAGCAGGCGCACGATTATCGCTACTTCCCTGAGCCCGACCTGCCGCCGCTGATCGTCTCTGCGGAGTTCTTGTCAGAGACGAGAAAGAAGCTGCCCGAACTGCCCGAGGCGCGCCGCGCCCGCATGATTGCCGAATACGAGTTGAACGTGCAGGATGCGCACACGCTGACCGCGTCGCGGGAATTTGCCGACCGCTTCGAGGCCGCGGCACGCAGCGCGAAAAGTCCGCGCCGGGTGGCCAACGTGCTGCTGAGCGAGCTGGGCGGCAGGCTGAAGGCGCTGGGCCTGGACCAGGAACAATCGCCCGTCTCAATGAAGGGCGTAGTGATGGCCGCTGACCTGCTGGATGCGGGAAAGATCAGCTCAAAGCAAATGAAGCAGCTCTTCGACGTGTGCTTTGAGGAGGGCGAAGACTTCCCCGCAGTGTACGAGCGGGAGAAGCCGGAACAGATCACGGATGCATCTGCCATCGAGGCCCTGATCGACGAGGTGATCGCCGCCAACCCGAAGCAGGTGGAACTATACCGCGGCGGCAAGAAGACGGTTGCGGGATTCTTTGTAGGCCAGGTGATGAGGGCGTCAAAAGGTCAGGCGAATCCGGCTCTGCTCAACGAACTGGTGACAAAGAAGCTGGAGGGGTGAAGCGGCGGCATTGGAACGATGCCGCCATATTCCCTTCACTTCATCTTCAGTTCACACTCAAACTCTTTGCGCGCATCCCAGGAGCTGACCGTCTTGGTGGCGCTCTTTTTGCCGTCCTTCTCCGCCCATAGATCGAAATCGTCCGTCATGTTGACCTGGGCAAAGCGGAACCGGCCGTTGCTGGAGGAAGTATAGCTGCGGATCGATTTGGTCTTCACGTTTCTGAGGAAGACCGTGGCGCCAGCGACAGCGGCGGAGTTGCCTTCCACGACGCTGCCGGACACGTTGCGCTGGCCCAGGTTCTGTGCCTGCGCCTGCAGCGGTCCCCCGTGGGGCGCCCATGGCATCCATCCGGCCGCCAAGGCGAAAAAGATCACCCAGGCAGCGATTCTTGCGCGGTTCACCGTCACTCTTCCTCCTCGTCAGCCTCTAAAAGATCGTCGTCTTCCTCATCGTAATCTGCGTCCACACGGGCTAACTCCAGCGGTTCGACGCCGACGACCTCGTACTCCGAGCCACATTCGTCGCAGGCGACCACGTCGCCTTCTTCCACTTCGTCCATTTCGATGTCTAGTTCATTCTCGCATTCAGGGCAACTGGGCATGACAGCCTCCTTTCTCTTTCACAGGAATCTGGTGTCTCATGTTGTAGGATGACGGTACCTTTCTGCACGACTTGGCTAGTTTTAGGGACGACCCTGCCCCAGGTCAAGCGGCGCGGTTCCGGCCTGGAGGGGGAGATCCCAAGACGGAGAATACGCCAAGAAACTCCCTTAAAAAAGTCCTGCGTTGGGCATTGGTAAATGCAGCCCCGGCTTCGTATACTCAAGCTGATCTTCTGCTCCACAGCACCCTCTGCGGCCCCCACTGGGCCATTGCGCGAGTTTGAAGTCATCCGGCCCGCACATAGAACAGACGATGAACTGCCACGTTAGTTTCGGGCCCTGCGGGGCCTCTCTGTCAGTGGGCGGCGACCCGGCGAAAGGCTGGACCGATGACACCCGCCCGTGCCACGGTTTACCCTGTCTCTACGATGCGCCGGATTGGCACCACACCGTTTGCTTTCCCCGACTTTCGCGGCGCGACCCGCCGCCTGGTGGTGGCCAACCTGTTGGCCTACTTTGTGCTAGCGATAGCATTGATGGCATTTTCCGCTTCGGCGGGGCGGTTGGCCATTTGGCTGGCCTTCGATCCCAGCATGTTCCTGCATGGCGCGCTCTGGCAGCCCGTTACCTATAGCCTGATCCATACATCGCTGCTGGGGACGCTGTTCGAACTCCTCTCGCTGTGGTTTCTGGCTGGATTTCTGGAGAGCATGCACGGGGACGCGTGGATCATGGGGCTCTATGCCGCCTCAGTACTGGGAACGGCGCTGGCGGCGGTGGCGCTGTTTGCGGGAGGAAGCTTCGCCCACATGGATATGGCGCCGGCGCTGCTTACAGGCTGCTTCGGCGGCATCTTCGGGCTGCTGGTGGCCATCGGGCTGCTCTATGGCGACATGGAGTTTCTTCTGTTTTTCACCATCGGCATCAAGGCCCGCTACATGGCAATCATCTATGGGCTGGTAGCCATTGCCATGCTCTTCGGAGAGCAGCGGATGTACGCCTTTGCGGAACTGGGGGGCGCGCTGGCCGGCTGGATGTACATCCGCACGGCGCCGCGGCGTGGGTTCTCCCTCGGGCTCAGCGAGCGTTTCTACGGGCTGCGCAACCGCTACTACCGCTGGAAGCGCCGGCGCGCATCACGGAAGTTCGAGGTTTACATGCGCTCCCAGGGCCGCACCGTCCGCTTCGACGGCCAAGGACGCCAGATCGACGAAGATCACGACGACAAGAGCCGGTGGAACTAGGGTCTTGGTGGCTGGGCCGGCAAGGTACAATCCTCTCTGAATGTCCACCAAGATCGCCTTTCTTTTTCCGGGGCAAGGTTCGCAGTCCGTTGGCATGGGACGCAATCTTGCCGAGCGCTTTCCGGCTGCCGCAGAAACCTTTGCCGAGGCCGACGACGCCTGCGGCTTCCCGCTCTCGCGGCTCTGCTTTGAGGGGCCCGACGAGGAGCTGAAACTCACTGAGAACACCCAGCCGGGGATTCTGACGGTAAGCGTGGCAGCGCTGCGAGTGTTGACCGCACACGGCGTGCAGCCGGCTCTGGCCGGTGGACACTCGCTGGGCGAGTGGTCGGCCCACGTGGCTGCGGGAACACTCAACTTTGCGGACGCGGTGCGGGCGGTGAAGGCACGCGGGCGGGCCATGCAGGAAGCGGTTCCGGCGGGGCAGGGCGCAATGGCGGCAGTGCTGGCACTTGATGCCGCCCGGGTGGCCGAAGCGTGCGCCGAAGCCGTCGCCGAAACCGGGTTGGTTGTGGCCGCTGCCAACCTGAATTCGCCGGGGCAGACCGTGATTTCCGGCGCACGGGCGGCCGTGGAAAGAGCTGCTGCCCTAGCCAAGGCTGCGGGCGCACGCCGCGCCGTGATGTTGCCGGTGAGCGCCCCCTTCCACTGCGCGCTGATGGAACCGGCACAAGAGGAAGTGGCTCGCGTGCTGGCTGCGCTGGACCTGGCCGAGCCGCGATTTCCCGTGGCTGCGAATGTGACCGGCGAGCTCCTCACCACTGCGGAGGCCGCCCGCGATGCACTCATCCGCCAAGTGACAGGTACGGTGCGCTGGGTGGATTGTGTGCATGCAATGGTTGGCGCCGGCGCCACCGTTTTTATTGAGGTGGGGCCGGGCAAGGTGCTGGGCGGGCTGCTGCGCCAGATTGATCCGGCGCAAAAAGCGCTGCATGTGGAAGATGAAGCCAGTCTGGAGGCTACCCTGGCAGCCTTGGCAGGCGCACTAGCCGCCCAGTAGGGTGCAAAGAGGCCCACTTCCTCACCCCTTACGAACGAAAGAGGCGGGAGCGCAAAGGCTTGAATCTCGAGGGAGGTTCTGCGGGCGCGGGAACTGCTGTTCTTACGGCCCCAGATACAGTTCGACCGGCGAAAAGCCGAGCAGGTGCGTCTTCGGCTCGTAGTTCAAAAAGAGCGCGTTTCCCTTGTGCCCATTGACGACGATTCCCAGTATCACCACATTGCCATTCCGCCGCTCGGCCACAATCTTGTGGCTCTGGACGTTGCCATACTCGTTGTCGGGGCTGTTCGGGCTCCAGTCATGCTCGAAGCGGGAGAAGGGATAAATGCTGTTCGGGTCGGGGTGCTTTTGCCAGTCGGGGTCGTGCATCCAGATGCCGTAGGCCTTTGGCAGGTCATTCTTCTCCACCGCGGTAAGGAACCGGTTCACGGTGATTCGGGCGGAAAAGTGGCTGGGCCAGTTCCAGGGAAAATCGACGGGCATGCCGGAGATCAGCCAACCCCCGATGAACAGGACCAGTGCAAAACCCACACCGCCCCACAGAATCACGCGGTTGCGGCGGTCGCGGACTTCATCAAAAACGGGAGCATCGAGCAGGGTCATCGTTCAATTTCCTCGTGGTTAGGATACGGCATGCACGGCAGCAGTCAGCACCCAATTGCCGGCAACCAGTTAACCGGCCACAGCAAATTCAGAGCTGAGTACCCATCGCCCCCTGTTGACTTAGACACCGGCAGAGTATTTGTTGTTCCCTGCTAGTCTTCCCGGCTGTAGGTCGTACGGGTCTTTTCCTGCTGGCGTTCGAGGGCCAACTCAATAAGCCTGGTAATCAGGTCGCGATACTTGATTCCCGTAGCCTCCCAGAGCTTGGGGTACATGCTGATCTGGGTGAAACCGGGCATGGTGTTTACCTCGTTGACGAAGATGCGGCCTCTAGCTCCGGGCTCCATTAAGAAGTCCACGCGCGCCAGGCCTGAAAGGTCGCAGGCTCGAAAGGCGGCAACGGCCATCTCCCGGACCTGCTTGGTCTGCGCGCGGGTCAGTTTGGCGGGAATTACCGGAACCGAGCCCTCGGAGAGGTACTTGGCTTCGTAGTCGTAGAACTCCTTGCCGGGAATGATTTCGCCCACCACGCTGGCCTGGGGCGAGTCGTTGCCAAGGACCGCCACTTCCAGTTCACGGGCCTTGGCTTTCTTGCCGCCGACGCCCTGCTCCACGACCAGTTTGCGATCGTAGCGGGCAGCCAGGTCGAGCGCCGGACCCAGTTCCCTGCGGTCGTGGGCCTTGCTGATACCCACCGAGGAGCCAAGGTTGGCGGGCTTTACAAACACGGGATAGCGGAGTGCGACTTCAACCTGCGCGATGGACTTGCGTGGCGATTTCTCCCAGTCGGCACGGAGCAGCGTGACGTGGGGAACGATGGCCAGACCAGCCTGGACGAAGAGGCGCTTCATCACGTCCTTGTCCATGCCCGCGGACGAGCCCAGCACGCCGGAGCCGACATAGGCGATTCCGGCCAGCTCGAAGAGTCCCTGGATCGTGCCGTCCTCGCCAAAGGTGCCGTGAAGCACGGGAAACACCACGTCCAGGTTGGCGGCGCGGCCGGCCTGTGCCGCAAGGGAGCCACCATGCACGGCAGGTTCGGGCGCCAGCAGCGTGGGAATGCCCTCATGAAGCAACTTGGCGCCAGGCGTGGCTGCGGGATCTCCGGCGCGCAGCCGGCGGGCAATGGCGCTATCGTTGCCTTCGAGCAGGTTGTGGGCCTCGCCGGCTGCGAGCCAGCGTCCCTGCTTGGTGATGCCTATGGGCACCACATTAAACTTTCGGCGGTCAATCGCCTTTAACACCGAGGCTGCCGACAGCAGCGAAACTTCATGCTCGCCGCTGCGCCCGCCAAACAGAATTCCAACGCGAAGTTTTTTAGCCATTTCCTCTCTATTTTCGCTCAGCCGGGCGATGGGCGTGTCGTGGTATGAACCACTCGCGCCAAGAATTGATTGGGCAACCTATACTTGGTGCGAATCGGCCGCGCTCGCTGGGTGCTTCAGAAGACTCTTCGTGCGGTTCGTATTTGTTGCTTATCCAATCCAGGAGAGATTGAGGGAATTCAAGAAGATGGCGATTCGCAGGCGGGATTTTCTTGTGGCTTCTCTCGCTTCAACCGTGGCGGGAAGAATGGGTATTTTTGGTTCGATGCTCTCGCAGGCGCATCCGGATGGCGCATCGTCCCAGCCCATTACAGCAGTCAAGGCCGGGACGCCTGTGCGGTTCCCAGACAATCAAGGTGACACGTGGGTCGCGGCCTGGGCGGAGGATGACAATCTCTACTCGCCATCCGACGATACCTCGGGATTTCGAAAGGGATGCAACGCCAACGTCGCCTTCAACCGGATAAAGGGAAGCGACGCCCTGCATCTTGAAGGAACCACGATCAATGCCATGCTGGACTATGGACTCCAATCGCAGCACGGTGCGGATGCGTGTACATGGAAATCATCCGGCTGTATCTGGATTGATGGCGCGATTTATCTGGTGGTGGCCCGCCACCTTTATGGAGAGGATAGCGGCGATCTTTACAGGCGCCAGACAGCGCAGAATGCGAGCATTATCAAGAGCACCGACTTCGGGAAAAGCTGGGCGCGCACGTCTCAGCAGAACTATGACAATCCGATGTTTCCCGGGCGACGGTTTGCCACCCCCTACTTCATTCAATATGGCTATGGCCATGGAGAAGCCGCCGTGGATAACGCGAACGAATATGTGTATGCAACTTCGAACAACGGATTCTGGGACTGCGGCGACGACATGGTGCTGGGGCGAGTGGCGCGATCGAAAATTGGCCTTTTGAATGGCAACGATTGGGAGTTCTACAAGGGCGGGGACGGGATGAAGGCATCCGCGTGGTCGTCGAATATGAGTGAAGCGAAGCAGATCCTTCAAGCCGCTGGCAGATTCGGCATGACCGGCGCCGTGTACTTACCCGCTCAGCGCCGATATTTCATGATTGGGTGGTACTACCCGGCAGGCGGCGGAAAGATGCCGGGCGCAGGCACTCACACGGTTTGGGACTTCTACGAATCTCCGCGGCCGTGGGGTCCGTGGACGCGAATCGGTTCCTACGACTCCACTCCGGCCGGATTGTATTCGCCTGAAGTCTGCCCCAAGTTCCAGGACCGGAATCGCGTCTTCGCAATCACTGCCGGTTATTGGGGCAGCCAGGAAGACTACCGGATGACCATGGTTCCATTGGAACTCGATACCTAACGCAATCGATCGGCGCTGATGCTCACCTGGCCGCGACTGGTTCACCACGCTCGTTGAGGGGCGTGCCCAGGCAGGCATCGGTTCGGATGGGATGCGGATCTCGTTTCTGAGGCCACACATAGCGGGCCGTGGCCCCGGAGCGAGGCTGGCCCAGCGCCACGCTGATGGTCCAGCTGGGGGTATTTTCAAGAGGAAGAATGGAGCCATCGGCGGCGAAGCGCAAAGGTGGACCCCAATATTGGAGGTCGTGGCCTTTGATGCCGTCGGGACGGGAATTCCATTCGTCGCCCATCCAGAGATATGCCGGGCCATCCGGAGTCTGGACGGTGGCGATGAAGGTCTGCTGGGCAGGGATGGTGGGTTTCCCGTTGGCGTCGCGGTTGATATTTCCAATCTGCGTGTAAGGCCCAAGCGGATGGGTGGCTACAAAAACCCGGGCGCCGCTGCCTTCAGTGCAAAAGCAGCATGTGGTATCGAAGACAGCGTAATAGCTGGCGCCGCGGCGGAAGATCGACGGAGCCTCGCATCCTTGGGCAAGCACGGGGCTGACTTCGCCCGTGGAGGAAAGATAGTCGGGTGCGAGCCGTTCCACGCGGATGGAGTGATCCTGGGCGATGGCGGTGTAGATGAAGTATGCCGTGTTGTCTTCATCGACGAAGAGGCTGCCGTCGCCGGGGCGGTCCTTGGCCTGGGTGAGCTGGACGTCGTCGTTCACGATGGTGAATGGTCCCACCGGAGTGTCGCTGGTGGCGACCCCCACCTGGCCATCCCACAGTTTGCGATACCAGTTGTACCAGAGAACATATTTGTGGGTGCCCGCGTTGTAAGCGACATAGGGGCGGTAATATACGCCGTCCGCAGGCGACTTGAGCAACTCTCCTTCAAAGGTCCAGTGCTCAAGGTCGGCGGAACTGTAGACACGATAGCGGCTGTTGATGGTGTAGCCCGCTGTCTTTCCATACGCCGTGCCATAGAGATAATAGCGGCCGGCATAGAAGCGCAGACATCCATCATGAGCATCGATCACTTTGCCCTGCGTATCCCGCCTAGGAACCGTGTTCTGGATGGTGACGGAGCGAAAACCGGGCGTCTGCGCGGCAGCGCTGCGGGGGGTAATGCATACCAGGAGAAACGGGACAAAAACAAGGGCGAATATAGACCGCATGACTGTCACTGAGTGAAGTCCTTTCCAGTAACCATTGGTGATTGCGTTTTTCACAGTATCTTCTTTCCAAAAGCAGAGCAGGCCAGCTCCACTGCCAGGTCGGCGGTGCGGTTGTGTTCGTCGATGACCGGGTTGACCTCGACTATTTCGAAACTGAGCATGTGACCGTGGTCGGCCAGAATCTCCATGGCCAAGTGTGCTTCACGGTATGTGGCGCCACCCCGTACCGGCGTGCCCACTCCGGGCGCGTCTTCGGGGTCGATCCAGTCCATATCCAGCGAGACATGGTATCCGGCGGTGCCGCAGCCGGCGGCGCGCAGGGCCTCTTCCATTACCGCCCTCATGCCCCGCTCGTCGATGTCGCGCATGGTAAAGACGTGATTGACTCCGGCGCGGCGTATGTTGGCGCGCTCGGCGGCGTCGATGTCGCGAATGCCGACCATAACCGTGTTTTCCGGCGCGATCTTGGGCGTGTAGCCAAAGATGTTGCTCAAGGGCTCCGGTCCCAGGCCCAGCAGGGCGGCCAGGGGCATGCCATGCACGTTGCCGGAGGGCGATGTGTCTGGAGTATTCATGTCGGAGTGAGCATCTATCCACAGAACCCCGATCTGCTGCTTGCGGCGGCGGTAGAATTCCGCCACGCCTGAGACCGAACCGACCGCAAGGGAGTGGTCGCCGCCCAACACCAGCGGCATCATATCCTCTTCCAGAATCTTGACGACCGCGTGCGCGGTCCGAGTGCAGGTTTCGGCTATCTGCTTGAGATAACGGGCATTTACATGGCCGAAGGCCTGGGTTTCGGCTATCTCGACTAGGATGTTGCCGCCATCGGTGACCTGGTGGCCCAAGGCCTCAAGCCGCGCCTCAAGTCCAGCCACGCGCATGGCGGAAGGCCCCATATCGACCCCCCGGCGGCTGGCGCCCATGTCCAGCGGGACACCGAGCACATGAATGCGTCGAGTGGGTAGCGTTTGGGCGCCACTGAGCGAGAAGGATGGGGTGGCGGATGGAGCGTCACCGCTATTCGACATGACAACGATCTCCGTGCTGCGAGTTGGGTCCCGCGGTACATCTGTGTTGGGAATTGACTGCCTGCACTACAAAGACTCTACTCATTACTGTGGGATGATCCAATCCAGGCCGTCTACCCCAAAAGGGCTATTAAAGCAGATATTGTTAAGGGATACGATTCCGGTAACTGGTCAGTAACGGTTTGAGTTACCAGCATTGTGGGGCATTACACTTAAAGGGGATTCAAGCGCGGGGGCCTGGGGAGGAGGAGGGATGGCGGATGTTGGAAGCAAAGAGCTTCGCGCTGCTGGTGCAAACGCATCCCTCCACAGGCCGGGATGTTTGCCCGCGGCAGTTCTCACCGCATGCGCATCGACCGCTTGGGCAGTACCGTCCGGGACTCCGATCTCACTGCACACAGGGGACAATCTCGCATTGATTGCGGGACGCTCCTGGCCGATCTCCAGCAGCTTCACTCTCATAGTGTGCGTCTTGCTTGCCCTGGTTTTCGGCGTCGGGTACTGGGGCTGGCGCCAGAGCAGGAGAGTACACCGGCAAACTGCGATCATGACTGAGCGTGTGAAGTCGGAAGCGGAGTTGGGCCGGCGCGCTACCCAACTGGAACAGCGTCGCAGCCGGATTCTGGAAGATATCAACGGCTCCCGGTCCCTGGACGAAATCCTTGAGCAAATCACAGAGATGGTGTCGATCGACCTGGGCGGAGCGCTCTGCTGGTGCGCGCTGGCCAATGGAGCACGGCCGGGAAAATTTCCGACCGATGGACACGGGCTGCGCGTTGTGAGGCGCGAAATTCCTGCCCGCACAGGGGCGGCGCTGGGGACGCTTTTTGCGGCATTCCGCTCGCCTGAAGAGCCTGGCAGGGCCGAAGCGGAGTACGAAGCGCTGGGGGTGGGTGCGCAGTTGGTGACGCTGGCCATTGAAACCCGCAGGCTTTCCTTGGACCTTGCCCATCGCTCCGAGTTCGACCTGCTTACCGACGTTTACAATCGCCTTTCGCTGGAGCGCTTTCTCGACAAGGAGATTGCGACGGCGCATGAGAAAGAGTCCATCTTCGGCCTCATCTATGTGGACCTGGATGAATTCAAACAGATGAACGACACGTATGGCCACCGAATCGGAGACCTTTATCTGCGCGAAGTCTCTCAACGCATGAAGCGCCAGCTCCGATCTGGCGACACGTTGGCGCGCCTGGGTGGCGACGAGTTTGCAGCGCTGGTCCCGGTGGTGCGCAGCCGCGCCGATGCTGAAGAGATTGCCCTGCGGCTGGAGCGCTGCTTCGACGCACCCTTTTCAGTGGAAGGCTATGTGCTGCGGGGCTCGGCCAGCGTGGGCATTGCAATCTATCCGGAGAATGGGGCCACCGCAGACAAGTTGCTGAGCGCCGCCGACGCCGCCATGTGCACGATGAAACTGGCCAAGCGACGCGCAGTTGAAAATCTGTCGGGCCTGCATCTGCACGGTGGCCTGCTCCCCAGAGACTGAGAGCCTGTCCAACAAACCAGCAAGGCCGGAGACGGCACTCCGTCCGGCGACGCTCTTCCCTTCGAACCCAGAGAGCGGCTGCCCTCTTGCATTGAATTATGTGCGCGCGGAGCATAATGGAATTCGAGTAGAACACCGACCGGTCGATGGCAAGCGCGGGGAGCATCACAATTGACCTACACGTCCTGAAGCCGCGCACGGGTAGGCGCGAAAGGTTGTTTGTCTTCCTGAATCCGGGAGGCAAACAATCGACCGCACTCCGAAAAATGCGCCCTATAGCATCTCTCCGGTTGGTGTAGAGCGAAGCCGCAACAGTTAAGTGGCTCTTTCATCGTCGGGGTCTCCAGTGTCAGGTCTTCTGTCAAGTCTCACGAGAACCTTTACAGGGTGTTATCGGCAGATGCTTTACAGTTGGCCCTCTGGTTGGGTGGTTCTGGTTGGGCCTCGTGCGAGCGGAGGTGGTTGTACTCATCGCGGAACCGGTCCAACCATGGTTGTGTCAGCCAATGCTGCTGTTGTCCGCGGCGTGCGCGTGCTCGCTCCAGCGACTGGTGGAAGCGTTCCACCTTGCCCTGTGTCTCTGGATGACGAATGGCCGAGAAATGGCACCGGACGCCTTGCTTCATCAGCCAGACCAGAAAGCCTGTCCAGCCGCCTGGTGCCCCTGTCGAACACCACGGAATGCCATGATCAATCAGTATGTCTTCCGGCGCCGTAGGCGGCAATCGCTGTTT
>PLSM01000016.1 GCA_003165075.1 Acidobacteriaceae bacterium
TCCACTGCTCATGCGAGCAGTGGACGCACTGCGCCTGTGGTCGGGACCGACTGATGCGTTACGCAACAGAGCCCTGCCGGCAATTCTGTGTCGCATGATCTGGCAAGTGTTCTATCTCTATGCCAACAAAGGCGTGGGTTTGAAAGAGGGTCACCATGGGAGTTGCAAAACGCAAAGTGCTTGTTACGGGAGTCGCGGGCTTCATCGGAAGCAATCTGGCGGATCGGTTGGTCAGGGAAGGGTACCAAGTAACAGGAGTGGACGACCTTTCTGCCGGGATCCTCGAGCAGGTGCCGGGCGAAGTGGATTTTCATAAGGCTGATATACGTTCTCCCAAGCTTGCGGAGTTATTCGAGGGCGTTGACGTGGTATTCCACCTGGCTGCGAAGAACTGCGTTTCAGATTGCCAACTTCGTCCTTACGAAACCGCGGATGTCAACATTTTGGGCACGGTCAATATCTTCGAGGCTGCGCGGACGGCGGGAGTGCGGCGCGTTGTTTATGCGGAATCATCGGCGATCTACGAGGGAACGAAAAGTTTGCCGACGCCGGAGACGGATTTCACGCCGCAGACATTCTATGCGATTTCAAAAGCGGCAGATCATCTCTTTGCGAAGGCATACCAGAGCTTCTGCGGAATGAAGATGGTCGGTCTACGTTATCTCAACGTCTACGGACCACGGCAGGACTATCGGCGGGCCGTGCCACCGGTGATGAGCGCGTTCATTATCAATTTACTGACCGGCCGGGAGCCGAGGATTTTCGGCGACGGCGCAAAACGGCGTGATTTCATTCATGTTGACGACGTCAACGATTTTCACCTTCTCTGCATCGAGAGCGAGGGAGTCGTGAACGGAGTGTTCAATTTGGGGAGTGGCGTGAACCACAGCATTCAAGAGATCTATGACTTGACCTGCGAGTTGCTCGGCACCAAGGTCGCGCCACAGTATCTTCCCGACGTCCCCGGCGAAGCACTCGCAAACCTGGGCGACATCACACGTGCGCGAAGCGTAGGATGGAAGCCTCGTGTGAATCTGGAATCGGGATTGCGTGGGCTTATTGAATACATCCGTACGGAAATCGCAGCGGGTAATGTTGCCGGCGCAGGAACTCTGCAAAAACCGGTGACCGAGGACGATTCGGTGCGGGTTTAACGGTCCTGCATCCATCAACGCCGCCTCCAAAGCAAACAGTCTGCGATTCAGAACACGTACATCGCAATTCAAGGAGAGGCCAAGCAAATGATCATTACGCGCACTCCATTTCGCCTCACCTTGGGAGGAGGGGGAACAGACCTACCCTCTTTCTATAGCAAACACGGCGGATTCCTTTTGGCTGTGAGCATTGATAAATACATGTATCTGAACGTGAACACGCCGATCGTGGACGATGCAATTCGGCTCAAGTACAGCGTCAATGAGCGTGTTCAGTACGTCGACGATGTGAAGCACGATCTTGCGCGCGAGGCGATGAAGCTGTTTCACATCGATACCGGACTAGAGATCGTGTCTTTAGCCGATATTCCGGCTGGGACCGGGCTTGGATCGTCAAGTTGTTACCTGGTGGGGCTGCTCAATGCTTTGCATGCTCTATCGCAGGAACCGATAAGCACACACGACCTGGCGGAGGAAGCCTGCAGAATCGAGCTCGAAATTCTGAAAAAGCCGATCGGGAAGCAGGACCAGTATATGGCGGCGTTTGGTGGGCTGACGCAAATGGATATTGCTCAAGACGGAACTGTGGAGGTTACGCGGATTGCATTGCCCTTCGAGATTCTTGAGGAACTCGAGACCAACATGCTGCTGTTCTACACCGGCGAAGTGCGCGATGCCCAGCAGATCCTGAAGAGCCAGGACGACGCCACGAAGAGGAACGAAACCGAAGTGGTGAGAAGTCTTCTTGAGATCAAGGATACGGGGATCGAGATCCGCGACTGCATCGTGCGCGGGAATCTGACCAGGTTCGGAGAACTGATGGACCAGCACTGGCAGATGAAAAAGCGGCTGTCCAAGGGGATTACCAATCCGCGGATCGACAGTTGGTACGACTTGGCGAAGGGAAATGGCGCTATCGGCGGAAAAATCACCGGCGCGGGCGGAGGCGGTTTCCTCACGCTCTATTGTGAAGGGCCGAAAGCAGCATTGCGGACTGCCATGCGCCGTGCCGGATTGCGTGAGTTGAACTTCCGTTTCGATTTTGAAGGCAGCAAGGTGATCTTCGATGCGGTCACACGCGATGGACGTCTGGCACATATGAAGAGGTTGGAATCGAACACGCGCCCTGGCCTGGTCGAGGCGTAGACCCAAGCAGTATCCTGGAGGTAAAACCCATGGGCAGAAGAGCAGCCTTTCTGGATCGCGATGGGGTCATCAACTCCTACGTGTATAACCAGGAGTTCGGCACCGTCGATTCTCCGAGTAATGCGGAGGAGTTCCAGTTGCTGCCCGGCGTTCGCGATGCGATCGCCCGTTTCCACGACATGGGGCTTCTGGTGGTGGTGGTGTCGAACCAGCCGGGGATTGCGAAACGCAAGTTCAGTCCGGAAATCCTGGACGCTACGACGGAGAAAATGCGGAGACTGTGCGACGGCAAGATCGATGCGGTGTACTATTGCCTGCACCATCCTCACGCCGCGGATAAACGGTATGAATGCGATTGCGATTGCCGGAAGCCCAAGCCGGGCCTGCTTTTGAAAGCGGCTGAGGAATGGGATATCGATTTACAGGCATCCGTGATGATCGGCGATGGCTTGACCGACGTGATGGCCGGTCAAAGAGCCGGTGCGCGGACCATCCTGGCCGGCACACGAAAGTGCTATGTATGTGCCGCGATGGATGAGCACGGCGTCACACCTGACTTTTGTGCAGCAACATTGTCTGAAGCGGTGGGTATCGTTGAATCTATGAATTTATCAACAGATCTTATTACGAGAGAGAGCCTGCGGATATGAGTTACTCGGCAACATATATCGAAGAAGCGATCGGGGTTTTACGGAGTCTCGATGACGAGGCGATCGAGAGAATCGCGGAACTGTTAAATAAAACGCGCGCGAACAATGGGCGGCTGTTCATTTTGGGTGTCGGAGGCGGGGCTGGGCATGCATCCCATGCGGTCTGCGACTTCCGGAAGATCGCGCAGATCGAGTCCTACTCTCCGAGCGATAACGTTTCGGAACTCACAGCGCGCATCAACGATGATGGCTGGGATTCGGTGTATGCGAATTGGCTGAAGGGAAGCAAGTTGGGGCCGTCGGACATGGTTTTTGTCTTCTCAGTGGGCGGGGGAGACGCGGAACGTAACATCAGCACAAACCTGGTGCGGGCGCTGCAGCTCGCGAAAGAGACCGGAGCGAAGATATGCGGAGTTGTGGGGCGTGACGGTGGCTTTACAGCGAAGGTAGCCGACGCGTGCGTGGTGGTGAAGGTTCCCAACTCCGCAAATGTAACTCCGCATACGGAAGCGTTTCAGGCGTTGGTGTGGCATCTCCTGGTAAGTCATCCGTTGGTAAAGGTTTCAGAGATGAAGTGGGAGTCGGTAAAGCGCTAATGTCTTCCGCTTCAGGTGCCGCGTCCGCATCGAGGATCAATACAGTTGTAATCCCGGTGGCTGGACGAGGCACGCGCCTACTCCCTGCTACCAAAGCGATACGGAAGGAGTTGTTGCCTGTCGGCCGAAAGCCCTTGCTCCTTTATGCGGTGGAGGAAGCGATTGCCAGCGGCGCCGAACACATCATCTTTGTCACTGCGCCAAACGATCGAAGCGTAAGTCAGTATTTCAGCAGAGACCTCGAGTTAGAGGGTTATCTCAAGAGGCGCGGGCGCTCGGAAGAAGCGGCAGCTCTTGAGAGGTTGTGCACATCGGCATGTTTTACGTTTGTGCCCCAGGAGTTTCCTCGCGGCCTGGCGGATGCGATCCTTTGCGCGCGCAAAGAGACAGCGGGTAAGCCTTTTGGGGTGATTTTGCCCGATGCCCTTATTCTTTCTCAGCATCCTTGCATCGGGCAGCTTGCGAGTTGCTATCTGCGGCACGGCGGCCCGGTAATTGCAACGCGAATCATTGAGCGGCATGAAGCACCCGGCTACGGGGTGCTTGTGATTGATCCAAGCGGTCCTGGCTCCGACCTCGGGGTTGTGCGCGTTCGATCCATGGTGGAAAAGCCCCGGCCTGAATGCGCGCCGTCGTTGTATGGTATATTTGGCCGCTATATCCTTGATCCGGGGATATTTGATGCGATTGAAAGGCTCCGGACCGATGCATCTGAGGAGTTACAGTTAACCGATGCGCTTAATCTCTACTGCCAGACGAATCCTGTTTTTGGTTACATATTTGAAGGAGAGCATTTCGACACCGGGAGCTGGCTTGGATATAGCAAAGCGGTTCTCGAGTGTATGCTCGCCGATGACGAGATTGGCCCCACGCTGTCTCAATACTTTGGAACAGGACGGCATAACTAAGGAATGAGATTTGCGGGGAGATGCTTTAAGGAATAGAAAAGCCGCTCGGTTGAGAGCTTTGCTATCCCAGGTCTTCCGCCGCGGCGGAAGACTACCAAGACACCGGGCTGCGCTGCGCCCAGAATGGGAGTTGAGACGGGCCACCCCGCACCAGCGGAGTGGCCCGTTTCAGTTTTGCAGCGTCCTACTCCACCGTCAGCGTCACGGTGAAGTTGTTCGAAAGGTAAGCGTTCGGAGTTTCCATCTGGTAGTGTCCAGAGTTTTTCGCA
>PLSM01000173.1 GCA_003165075.1 Acidobacteriaceae bacterium
TTGACTCAATCGAGGGAACGAGAGAAATGGATTCTCGATTGCAAGCGACAGGAATTCAAGGAGCTTATGTCGGCAATAACAGTGTCGTATTTGATGACGCTCCAAACGCATGGTTCGCCAATCCGAACCGTAGACTCAGAGGAACTACGTAGATTAGAAAACGCAAAAGTCGATGCATTGAGAGTCTCATGGGACCGAGTATTCATCGTCAATGACCTGCCCTTGAATGAAATTGGGAATCGATGGAGCCGAGCGTTGGGCCTCTATGCAAATCGAGGACAACTTGACGAGGAATACGCGAGGATTGGCAGGAGCATTGTTGATGCAGCAAACAGATGTGTTCCCAAATCCGCGTTCCAGCAATTGCAGTTTTGGAGACGTTGAAGCGAGAGGAAGAAATGTTCATTCTGCGCGCCTGCGCGGCATCGAGCCGTTACTAAGTGCTGGGTACATCAGACCGTCAGCTTCGAGACAACCTCCTCTCGGAGCCCGATGCCGAGGCCTGGTTCACGTCCCAATGTCAGCATTCCGTCCTTCGCCTGCGGCAATCCCGCGAACAACTTCCAGAAGAGTTCGTTGCCCGTGTCGGGCTCGACATCAGGAAAGTACTCCACCAGCGGGCACACATGAGACGCACGGCTGAAAATCACATGCAGATTGTGTGCCTCATTCGAGTGCGGAATCATCGGCAATCCCGCCGCCTCCGCCATCGCGCAAATCTTGATCGCCTCCGTGATGCCGCCCGCACGATTGACATCCATTTGCAGAATATCCACGGCGCGGCGATCGATCAGATCTTTGAAGTCCCACTTCCCGTACGAGTGTTCACCGCAGCTCCATCGCTGACGGGAGCACCTCCGCTTCAGCTCAATGTAGCCGCCGATATCATGCGGCATCAGCGGCTCTTCTATCCACGAGAGTCGATACTCTTCGAGCATCTTCGCCATCTCAATCGCGTAACCCACGTCCCATCCCATATACGCGTCGGCCGCAAGCTCCACATCGTCGCCCACTGCTTCGCGTACCGTGCGGACCAGGTCCGCGTTGCGGCGCATGCCTCCTGGTCCATCCTTCGGCCCAAAGCCGAAGCGTTGCTTCATTCGCACAAAGCCCAGGCTCTTCCAGTGCCGCGCCTCCGCCGCCAGATCGTTCAGATCTTCCAGCGCATACAACCTGCTCACATAACATGGCACAGTGCTCTGCGTTCGACCACCGATCAGATCCGTGACCGGCTTACCCTCTGCCTTACCATGCAGATCCCAGCAAGCAATGTCCAAGGCGGAAATCGCCGCCATTGCCGAACCCGACCGGCCAAAGCGAACGGTAGTACGATACATGCGCTGCCAAAGATGTTCATGACGGCGCGGGTCCTCTCCCACTAATAGATCGTTGTAGTACCCCTCAATCAGCGCCTTCGCGCCGCCGTGGAACGCACCGGCCGTGCCTACGCCCACAACTCCATCGTTGCTCTCCACCTCGACGAGCGTACACATAACCGAACCGAACCAACCACCGGGCTTAGTCTCGAAGTCCTCAAACTGCGACGCATTCGATACGAGGTTCCGCTTCAGCGTGGTCGGTGCCCGCGAGAAACCAATATTGCGCACTCTGATCTTTACAATTCTCATTATCGCCACCACAACGCGCTGATTATGCAACCGCCGTCGTGCATCAACTCCGTGCCTGTGATGTATGCTGCCTCATCGGATGCGAGAAACGCAGCCGCACCTGCGATCTCTTCAACCGTCGCAAGCCGCTTCGCCGGAATATTGGCCTCCAGAGCACTCATGATTGACTCATCCCGCAGCAACTCGCGATTGATATCCGTCACAGCTCCCTGCGGACACAGCAGGTTCGACGTAATGTTGTAGCCAACAAGCTCCAATGCGGCGCATCGGCTCATCATCATCAGCCCGGCCTTTGCTACGGAGTACGCGGATTGCTGCGCCGTCGGCAGAACCGACGCCGTGGAGCCGATATGAATCATGCGGCCACCGTGTCCCTGCTCGATCATGCAGCGCCCCACAAACTGCGTGAAATGAAATGCGCCAGTCAAATCAACGGCGATCATCCTATTCCAGTCTTCGATGTCGCAATCCATCAGCGATCCAAAGACAATAATGCCTGCATTATTTACCAGAATATCAATTGACCCCATCGACTCTGCAGATTCCCGCACCACGCGTTCTACCGCTCCACGGTCGGTGACATCCGCCTGGAGCGCTATTGCATGAACGTCCAGATTCTCCACCTCATGCGCCGTCTGCTCCGCCTCTGACAGATCCTTATCGACGATGCAAACGTCGGCTCTCTCCTGTGCAAAGCGCAGTGCGATCGCCTTGCCAATCCCACGTGCCCCGCCCGTCACGAGTGCTACCTTGCCGGCCAGTCTCTCCGGCGTCGGCGTAATACGAGGTCTAAACAATTCCGTGTTTGACTTGGCGCTGTTCATTTCTAGTCTTCAAACTCCAATCAATGTGACCTTCGCTTTGCCGCCCTCATTCAACCACGCCATGTGAACAATGTTGAGTGTGAAACTACGGTGTGGGGTACCACCCACTCAACACAAATACCCGAATTGACGTCATTTTTCGTTGTCGGGTAGGCTCCAACTCTTCCAAAGAGTTGCCTCATCATCATTCCGCGCCCGACTTCGCCGCGGCGCTCTCCGCAAGCGCCGCGTTAAGCGTGGAGCGCGGTACCTCTACGGTCGAGGTGAATACATATTGGCCGGAGCCTACTTCATAAACTGTCGCGCCCGGCACGCTCTCCACAAAGTGAACACCCTGCACCGTCTCTGGAACCGTCCCACCCTCACGCACAACATCGCGACTGTTACCCGGCACGTAGACGGTCGCCGTTGTATTCGGCGGAATGGTCACACGCAACGTGAGGTGATCGCCGGCACGGTTCCAATCCGTTGCAATTCGTCCATACGGTGAATCGTGCGATGCGCGCACAAACTCAAGGTCTCCGACGATCTGCGGCTGCACAAGAATGTGCTTGAATCCCGGCTGCTTCACGTCCGTGCGGATGCCGGCTAGGTCCTCATACATCCACGTGGAAAGATCTCCCAGCAGCATCAGGTGGTTTCCGGAGTTCATCGACGGGCCCGCGACGTTTCCGTTCCATAGCTCCCAGATCGTGGTCGCATTCTGACTCAGCATGTAGCCCCAACTCGGATACGTAGTTTGTTTTGCGAGTTGATATGCCACATCAATGTGACCGTTGTTTGTCAGCGTTTGCATCAGCCATTGCTGCCCCACGATTCCCACGCCCACATGTCCACGCATGTGGTGCTCGATGCTGTCTATCAGGTTGGCCACAAGCGCTTCGCGACGGTCTTGCGGCGCTATGTCGAAGGCAAGGGCGATCACACTCGATGTCTGCGACCCGTTATCATACAGATTCTTCTGCGCATTGAAGTACTTCGCGTTGAAGGCCATCTTTATTTTCTCGGCCAATGCATCGTACTCCTGCTGGTCCTGCACCTGCTCATTAATCGCCGCAAAGTGAGACATTAGCCGCAACAGGTAGTAAAAATACGTCGTGCCCAATATCTCCGGGGATGTCGCTGCTGCCGGATCGTTGTCCTGCAGCATGTCCAGCGTGAGGGGCGGCACACACCAGTCACCATACGTATCCACGGGCAGAAGATCGCCCTTCATGAGCGTGCGCATGTGCGCTACCCAGCGCTTCATCGCCGGGTAGTGGGCGTGAATGGGCTCATCGTCGCCGTATTGCTCGTGCAGCATCTCCGTCACGATGAAGAAGGTGGCGGGCCACACTACATTCTCGTTATAGAAGGGCCAGTATGCGGGCGCAACATCGTTCAGCCGGCCATCCTTGTCCTGCGAGTCGTCAATGTCGTTCATCCACTTCGCATAGAAGTCCTCTACGTTGAAGAGAAACGTCTCGCCTGTACTCTCGGCGGAGCGGTCGCCCAGCCAGCCCTGGCGCTCGTCGCGCTGTGGACAGTCCGTCGGTATGCTGCGATAGTTCCCGCGGTCGCCCCATAGCATGGTCCGATATATCGCATTGATCGTCCCGTTCGACGTCACAAAGTCAGCATGCTCATCCAGCGCGTCATTCACTACCCGCCCGTTAATTGCAGCCAGGGTCGGGACGCCCGGATATCCTCGTACCTCTACGTACCGGTAGCCATGCTCCGTGAACCTCGGCTCAAACACCTCTGGACCACCACCCTTCAGCGTGTACACATCCGTCTGCCGCGCAGAACGCAGATTGTCGGTATAGAGCTGTTCGCCAGGTCGCAGGCTCTCAGCATAGCGAAGCGTCACCTTTGTGCCTGCGGGCCCCGCAACCTGAAGGCGCGACCAGCCCACCATCGTCTGGCCCATGTCGAACAAATATACCCCCGGCTGCGACTGAATCATCTTCACCGGCTTCAATTCGCGCGTGACGCGCACAGGTTCATTCATCTGCGAATGTGCCACTCCTGCAGGCGCGTCAATCGCCTGTGCCGCTATCCACTTGCGATCGTTGAAGCCGGCTGTTGCCCATCCACGTTGCTCCATGCGCGCGTCGTACTCTTCGCCGTCGTAGTCGTTATTGGCGCGAATCGGTCCGTCTGTCGTGGCTTTCCAGGTTTCATCCGTGGCCACGGTCTCATGCCCGTTTGTAGACTCCACCTCCAGTTGTAGTCGCGCTTCGGGATAATTGAACGACCGGGTCCTCACCGGCGTGTTTAGCCGCGGCGAAAAAAAGCGTCCGTTGCCCAGCAAAATGCCCACCGCGTTTGCGCCCGCATGCAGATACTTCGTCACATCGTAAGTCACATACAGCACCCGCTTGTCGTAGTCCGTCAGTCCCGGCGCAAGAACATCGTTGCTAATCTTGCTTCCGTTTATGTAGATCTCAAAGTACCCAAGCCCGCTGATGTACACCTTCGCCTCGTGCGGCGCCGCGGCCAACCGGAATTCCTTGCGCAGCATCCGCGCTGGCAGGCGAGTGCGCTCGCTTCCTGTTACCGGCAGCGGCATATCAGCAATTGCCTTCACTCCCTGCCACTGCGCATCGTTGAACTCTGGACGCTCCCAGCCATTCTCTTCCGTGTCTGCCGCCTTCCACTGATCATTACTCTGGACGTGATCGATCTCTCCGTCTTCGCGGTCTAACGTAATACCTGCGATCACAGCCGGAGAGAATGCCTCGGAATTTACCTGGATAGCCAGGCTGTTCCAACCGATATGGAGAATTCCTGTCACGTCCTGCGAAGCGTA
The DNA here is from genome assembly GCA_003165075.1 of Acidobacteriaceae bacterium. Classification (GTDB taxonomy): domain Bacteria; phylum Acidobacteriota; class Terriglobia; order Terriglobales; family Acidobacteriaceae; genus Telmatobacter. The sequence continues at coordinate 5,244 of PLSM01000173.1, forward strand.
GCCATGGGGGAACCGGCCGAATGGCGAGTTGATTTTCTGCCCGTTCACATATACCGTAATCTCACCGGAGCCGGCTGCTGCAAGCAGCCCATAGCTGACCGGATCCTTTGGGGAGATCTCAAACCGGCACCTGAACCACCGCATCCCCTGCCCGGCCTGTTTGCTCGCGACCCAGCGCGCACCGTGCAACTCCTCCGACGCGCCATCGCCGCCGCGGACACCAATCCACTTTCCGTTCCAGTCACTCTCTTTCAAAAGTCCCATCGACCAGGTCGCCGCGCTGCTCCAGGCAGACGGCTTATCGTCCTGATCCCAGGCCTTCACTTTCCACCAGGCATTCTGCTGAGAGCCCAATGGCTTGCCCGTATAGTGCAACTGCGTCGACTGGGACGAGTTGACCTTTCCCGTATCCCACAAATCACCCTCATCCTTATCAAGCAGAGCGAGCGAACTCGCCACCAGGACACGATACGAGGTCTGCTTCAGGTTCCGCGCCTCCGGCCTCGTCGGCAGCAGAATCCAGCTCAGACGAGGCGTCGTCGCATCGATCCCAAGCGGATTGGCGAGGTTTTCGCACCGAAGATGGGCGATCTGGACAGTGCTGCCCGTCTCCACCTTTGTGCAAGAGCCAGGCAAAGCGTTAAATGTCGCAGCAGTGACCAGAATGAATGCACAATAATTCCGCAGCGTTCTGACGATTTCCATAGCATTGGCAATCTACCAACGCTGCTCACACATGGTCAACTCGCGCATCCTCATGAATGCGAGTTTCGCAAATCGAACTTCTTGATCCTTGGGAAATTTCTGGATTGTTGCATTTAGACGTGTACCAGAAGGGAATCGCCCAGCACTCTGAGGGTTTTGTTGCGGCAAAAGGAATGCATGCGCGGGTTCGCAGAGAGAACAAGACCAAATCCGGCATGCGAGCGCTTGCTGCAAACCGTTCAGACCGCTAATCCTGTTCTTCGACGAGAGCCGGATGAGACAGATTCGATGAAGATTAGGCGGTCTAACCACTGCCGCGTCTCCTGCAGACCCCACTATGCTTACAGAAGTTTTAGCTTCAGCCGCTAATGCAACGAAAGGTATTCCGGGACAAGACAGCCGCCGCGGCCATCGATTAGTTTACTTTTATAAGGAAAGGGCGCTCATGAGATCTGCCATCGGCGGAGTTATTCCCGTCCTCCCCACTCCCTTTAACTCAGCGGGAGCAATTGACGACAAAGGATTTACGCGAGTAATCGATGCTTCGATCGCCTCAGGCGTCAGCGCGGTCGCCATGTTTGGCCTCGCAAGCGAATATTACAAGCTATCCGACAGTGAGCGCGATCATCTTACCGAGTTGCTCATCCGCCACGTCGCAAAGCGGTGTCCAGCCATTGTCTCCATCATTCCGCACGCCACACAGCTCGCCGTAGCAGAAGCTATTCGAGTAGAGGAGCACGGCGCAGACGCTCTCATGCTCATGCCTCCGTTCTTTCTTGGCACACCCGTCGCCGATATCGTCCGCCATATCCACTCCGTGGCCTCAGCCGTTTCCATTCCGGTCATCGTACAGTACGCTCCAATCCAAACCGGCCGTGCGATCGACGCACAGGTCTTCGCCACGCTCTGCGCGCAGCTACCCAACATCAGTCACGTTAAGGTGGATCTTGTCCCTTCGGGCCCCACCATCTCTGCCCTCAGCGCGCACGGCGTGAGCTCGCTGGTTGGTTACATGGGGCTGCACCTGCCAGAGGACTTCACGCGCGGCACGTGTGGCGTAATGCCCACCGTCTCCGTTGCGCCGGCGATGGTGAGAATTTGGCAGTTGCTCGCCGAAGAAAGCGAATCTGCTCGCCAACTACATGCGCAGCTTCTACCTTTTTTGAATTTCACCATGCAGTCGGTGGAGTTCCTGATTGCCTGTGAGAAGGAGTTGCTCGTCGAAGCCGGAATTCTCGAATCGGCCCTCAGTCGCGAGCCATCATACAAACTCGACAGCATAGAACACTCCGAGCTCCAATGGCACAAAAAACGTCTCGATGCGTGGTTGATTCACAGTTAGCACGCGGAAGAGATCGTCGGGGCATTTCACTTTCGAAATACGCCAAACGATGAACATGTGCGCATGCTACGGTTGAATCTGGCCCAGCTTTTGGAGATCTTGCAGGCGTGCGGCATCATGAATCTCGCGCACTTTAGCCATTTGGTCGTTGGCTTCTCGGTTACGTCCGAGTTTTTGAAGTACTCTCGCCATCCAATAATGAGCCGATACGTCCTGATCCATTGCTGGAAAACTCGCCTCCAATTCTCTTAGGGCATCTACGTACCGCCCTCGGTCGGCCAAGAGACGGCCAAGTGCGTAATGTCCGTCGCTGAACTCTCGATTCTCCTTGAGCGCGTGTTGGTACCACTCAAGCGCAGCATCAGGCTGACCGGATCGTTCGGCGATGTCGCCCAGGTAACGCATGGCCATATAAGAGTGTGTGTCGATGGCCAGCTCCTTTTCAAACGATGCCTTAGCCCCTGGTAAATCCTGCCATTTTAATTCAAGAACTCCAAGCTGCAGATGCAATCCCGGCTCCTTCGGTCGGCTGGCAATCGCCGAAGCAATTTCACTTTGAGCTGCTTCATCCTGGCCCGCACGATCTAGCGCCTCACCCAGCAGTTCATGTCTCAACGGTGAATCGGGAAAGTTCTTGCACAGCAGCTTGTATGCTCTTTCCGCACCTTCTGGATTGTTTGCCTTGCGAGATGCGATGGTAAGCATGTAATACACTTCTCCAGTTTGGAAGCCATTGCTTTCGGCATTCCCAATTTCTTTTTCCGCCACTTGCCACTGCTCGTGCACAAAAGCGCAGACTCCCTCTAGATATTCGGCGCGAGCTTTGTATTTCACCGAAATTGTGGATCGTTCCAGATGCGGCTTCGCCGCATCGCACTGGTCAGATCGCATCAATGCAATTCCAGCGTTGAACTGGTAGTCGTCATTCTTTGGTTGGTAGCGTACAGCCTGTAGAAATGCCTCTGACGCCTTTGCATACTCGTTCTTTGCAAACCATGCGGTTCCCAGATTGTTCCATGCGGGCGCAAAGGACGGCGAGGCTTTGAGAACTTTTTTATAGTCCGAAATCGCGAGATCGTAATTCTGTCTGCTAAGGGCCTCATCTGCTGCGTGTGAATACACAGCTATCTGACCATTCAGAGAATGAGGCGCGAGGAAAGCCCCGAACATGCCAAGCAGCAGAACGAGCGACGCTCGCTCAGATTGAATTCCGCGCATCGTTTTGCCGACAGCGCGACCTAACTCGCGACGACATGCTCGTTGCAATTTCAAGAGTCCTACCGGAAACCGTTGAACTGGAACTCTCCGCATCACGTCCATAAAAGCACTAACTCCCGATGGAACACAACTGCCCCAGGATCGTAGACCCTGGGGCAGTTGCCTTCCTGAAAATCTGACTCAGAAAGTGATTCTTCCCACCATTTCGAGAATACGCTGGTCCCCAGGAGAATTCACCAACCCGGGGTTTGGCTCGTTGGAGCCAATACCAGTATTTGCATTCTGGAAGTCTGGATGGTTCGCGATGTTGAAGGCCTCGGCCCTGAACTGGAAGTTAACCCGGTCCGTAAAGGCATAGGTCTTGTAGATGGCAGTATTGAACGCCACATCCTTCGGCCCACGCAAAGAGCCATTGGATGCAGTGCCGAAGAACCCGTACCCGGGAACCGCAAATGCGTTCGCGTTGAAAATATGATTGCGGTCGCCGCTCTTATGGATTGCGCCGACCTGGTCCGGTCTGCTCGTCAAGCCGGAATTGGGGTTCGCCATTGTGGGAGTCAGCGCAAAGCCGCTCTGCGCAATAGCAATCCCTGAAACCGACCAACCACCGATCGCACCTTGCAAAATCCGGTTTGTTCCGTGGTTGTAAAGAGGCAACGCGTAGATCACATTTCCCGTGAACATATGCGTACGATCGAAGTTAAGAACGCCATGTTCGCACTTGATGCAGTAGCTGTTTTGCGTTGAGCTGACTTCGGTCCGGAAGTCCTGCCCACTGTTGGTGGAGTCACCCATAGACTTGCTATAGGTGTAGTTTAGTGTTGTTTGTACAACCTTCTTCTGATACTTGAATTGCGACTGTAGCGAGTTGTAGCTCGAGTTACCGGTATAGAGCACATTGCCAAGACCTTCCCATCCCTTGTACGGTCTGAGATAGTCCGACGAAATTGTTCCAAGTGACAGTGAGCCATTATTGAGGCATGGGTCGTAGTCGTAAGTTGCAGAGGCCGACTGTCCGGGAGCTAGGCAGTCGCTTGCGTACGGCGTGGAAGTCGGTAACACTTGGTTGGAATCTACACCTTCGTGGAGATACCGTCCCAGAGATCCGGCGTACCCAATCTGGAAGATGCCATCACGCACGACTTCACGCTCCAGAATCAAGCTGAAGTTTTGGAATTGTGACGGCCGGAAATCGGTATTCACCAAAGTCAGGCCTTGCGGTCTGGGTATGCTCACCGACAGTGCGCCGGCGGCCGGTGTTTCAATGGTGCCGGAGGTGAAGTTAACGCTCGTGACGCCCGGGGGGTTGGAACCGAAGGCATTCACGATCTGGAATGGGATGCGCGTGTAGCCTATCCCATAGCCGGCATGAATCGAGGTACGGCCGTCACCCGTGAGAGCATACGCAAACCCAACTCTGGGGGCCATATGCACGGCGCTTGAATTGTAGAAGCCGCGAGGCACTCCAGGGGTGCTGGTGAAAACCAACCCATTCTGAAGATTTGCAGCGGTTCCTGCCGTGGTAATTGGTGTGCCGCTTGCATCGGTCTGGAAGCTGCCATCCGGCAGCACCACAGGTGCCTGGGCTGGGTTAAAGGCAGAGAATTCGAAGTTGGATGTGTCATGCCCCGGACCTGTGAGCCAATCAGGTGAGTAGTAGAAGAACCGCAGTCCCGCATTGAGTACCAGGCGGGTGGTTGCCTTCCAGTCGTCCTGGACATAGAACTCGGTTGAGCGATAGTGCGCCGAGTAGTGGGGCTTCTCTGCGGGCTGGTTGAAGCCATGATGGAGCCCTAGCAGAAAGTCAGCAGCTCCGCTTCCGGTGTAGTTTCCGTCGAAGGTGAGACTTCCCCACGGCGTGTTGGTCGTAATCTGATTCTTGATTCCGAAGACATAGAAGCCGCCCGCCTGCAGGGTGTGCTTTCCGCGAACAACCGTAATGTCGTCGTTGATGATGCCTTCACCATCGCTGGCATTTACTGGTAGAGCGCCGACGCCGATCGAGTCATAACTCGAGACACCGATGTTCGGTATCTGATGCGTGGTATTCGCATCTGGGTAGTAGAGAGCAATATTGACGTCGGTCGGATACGGTGCGTTGCTGGCGTGGAGCCTCGGCTTGTCGAAAGTCTCGGCTGCGCTTACAGAGTTGACGATTGTCGGTGTCAATGAAGAGGTTAGGCGCACCATGGCATTCAGGCCGCTGGTGAAGATCGATGTATTGATCGTAGGCACCTGGCCACCGCCCCAGGTCGATGCCGGAGCAAAGTCGTCTACCTGTTCATACATCAACCGGCCGGTCAAGCTCTCATTGGGGCTGAAGTTGTGGTCGATGCGATAGTCGTGGTCGATCTGCGAAGAGGTATCCGGCTTGTTATTGATGTAGTTGAAGTTCGCATCAGATGCATTTTCAGTAGGCTGATATGCCTTCAAAATCGCCAGAGCATCCGCGTCGAGACAGTCAGGGTTCAGGGTATATAGAGAGGAAATGCAGTTTGTCTTGCCTTGCGCTGCCAACAACTGTTGTCCTGTAGGCGTCATAGTAAGAGCGCCAAAAGGGTTGGTTGTGGTAACTGCGGGCATGCCTCTGCTTCCAGTCAGGTCGCCGGTGCGCATGAGAGTTGTGATTACGTTCGTGGTCCTTGAGTCGCCTTGGGATTTGGACCACCACTCGTCGGAAGCGAAGAAGAATGTCTGCTTCTTGCGATCCCAGTTGTAGATTTTAGGAATCTGGAGTGGGCCTCCGAGGCTGTAGCCGTAGATGTTCTGGCGCAGCTTTGTCTTTTCGCCCTGGCTATAGTATTTACTCGCATCCATTGCATCGTTGCGGAAGTAATTCCAGGCTGTTCCATGATAGGAACTGGTTCCCGCCTTTGTATCCACAAGGACGACGCTCGAAGATGCGGTTCCATAGCGGGCGCTATAGTTCGACTTCAACACTGAGAACTCAGATATCACGTCCATAGATGGCGTGACATTGATGTTGTTATAGTTGCCCGTATTCATGTTGTAGACGCCATCGATCTCATACGTGGTATTGTCGATGCCGGCGCCGCCAATGGCCAATGATGTCGATGAGTTCAACCCGCCACCACTATACTGGTTACTTCCGTTGGTGTTGTTTACACCAGGAACCAGGGTTGCCAACGACTCGAAATTTCGGCCATTGACGAGCAGGGTTGAGATTTCCTGTGAGTCTACCGTTGCCGAGTTATCAGATGTTTCTGTTTTGACTTCTAGAGGATTGGCTTCGACGGTCACGGATGTACTGATGCTTCCAACCGTCATTTGAGTAGATACGTCCCGGCGTTGGCCTGGATTCACAAGAACATGCAGGGTCGTTGCTGACTTAAAGCCATCACGCTGAATAACGACCGTGTATTCGCTGCTTGGAAGCGCTTCAAAGTCGTAGAATCCGGAACCGTTGGTCTCGTGAGACCTCACGACGCTCGTTCTCTCGTCAGTAAGAGTTACTTTGGCTTCCGGCAGCACAGCACTCATATTGTCACTGACAGTTCCGAATATGGCTCCGGTATCTGCGCTTTGGGCAAACAATCTGGGGGTTAGGCTCAATATGAGCGGGATAAGTAATAACGGAATGATTACTGATTTCAGAATTGACTTCATGGCCTCGGAAATTCCTCCCTTTCGGCACTTTTGACAACGTCGTTTTTTCTCCCCTAAGGCAAATCGTCACATCCATGATGAACGTGCGCTTAGCGGGGTTGTCCTCAACAGCAAAGCAAGGATGTGCTCAGTTTCTCTATTGCACATGTTTCAATGGTATCGATTCCACATCCCAAGGAAGTCTAGGTAAAGCGGCTCCTATTGTGAGTTTTCGGCAAGGGTGC
>PLSM01000130.1 GCA_003165075.1 Acidobacteriaceae bacterium
ACTCTCACGAGGTGATCTGAGTCGTCGAAGAATTTCTCCGCATATGACGTCCAGCGGCCATGATCGGCCATGGTGAGCGTTTCGGGGCGATCTGCAACGTTCCCCGTGAAGTTCTCCTGCATAGAAAGGAAGTTTGCCCTGACGCGCCGGTAGTAGTGAATGAAGTCCTCTACTCGGAATTCAACCCGGTTTTTGCTCCCGAGGATGATCCCAAACTTCTCCGGCATTTGCTCCCCGGTCCTGGCGGCAAACATCTCCGAATAGCAGCAGAGCTGAATGGGGTAATGCGGCTTCGGTGAGCGGGCAAGCTTCGTATCCCACACCTGATATCGTCCCGCCTCATCGAGGATGAGGAAGTCGGCAAAGCCAGCGAACTCCCGATCTTCCAATGCCGCCTGATAAATGATGGGGGCGTGCGCTTGAATCGCAGCGATTGTCTCCAAATAGGCAGCAGTGGCATCGTCTTTTGCAATCTCCACCAGGCTGGCGACAGACGACTTGAATTCTTCCAGCACAGCGTGTTCGTGCTGGTCTCCGGTCCGCGCGATGAGCTTCTGATCCTCGGTCTCTTGGTCCGGTTTCAACGCATCGTGGTGCTCCAAGTAATACCGGTCCATCCACGATGCGAATGGCGATTGAGCATAGCGAACAAGGTCGCTCGGAGAGTAGATGATCCTGCCTGAGAGCTTTTTCATGGCTTACGAGAATCTCCAACACAAATCATGCGGAAAGTATGGGGCCTTCGCAGACGGGCACGATGATCCCACCTGGTGGCGATGAGTCGCTGAGACTTTAACATGCTCATACTGCGTTCGCAACCGGCCAGAAGAGGTCCATGTGCGAGTAGATGAAGCCCTTTTCGGCGAGCGTTTGCCCCCGTGTCGCGTAGCGTTCTTTGGCCTCTTGAAGCGTCCCGAATGCCCCGATCTCCGGCTCATCCCACTCCACACCTTTGATCGAATCATTCCGCCGGGCTGGTCGAGCTGAAGTCCAAGGTGGGCCTACCGCCGGGTTTTTTCTTGGGGATGCCGCTATCTAGCGGTGCAGGGCGGGGTGCTCATGTCTCTGTCGTGGTTCTTTGCATGGTACGCGAGTAGGCCGAGGGGCGCCAGATTAACTATGAAGACGAGCAACGCCGTGACCATGAAAAGGATGGCTTTGTTGGACCTGGCGGCTTTTGCGGTTGCAATGATCGCGTTTGCATGGACCTGCGTTGCCAGTTGGTGAAGCTGTTCCTCTTCACTGAGATTGATCAGTGATTTGCCCGCCCTGTTGAAATCTTTCCCATAGAGTTCTGCCAGGTGCAAAAAGAAGAAATGTGACTTTGGCTGGCCTAGCTTCAATCTCGGGAATACCGTGAAGATGGCCCAGAACACCGAAATCAGCAATAGGATGAGGGCGATGCTTGAAAGAGCGATGAAGAAAAGGGATAAAGGGTCCAAATGCCATGACGCCATATCGAGGCCGGAAGAAAGTTGTGCTGCAACAAATCCTGCGAGTACGCCGTCGATCCCCAATACAACTTGCGCCTTGCTATCGAATGCGCGTATGTGCCCTTGTACTGAGTCAAGCTGCTTTGCGAGCTGCTCTACGTTCATAATCCCTCATCGCATTTGAACTGCACTGGTAGAGAATCGCCAGCCAAAGTAGTTGAGTGTGGCAATGCGCAAATGGCCTGCCACTGAGGCATGGGCAGCCTTTATCCGAGTCCGGGTAGACTAGCTCCGCGATGATCCACTCGCACCATGCGCTCGCGGAGAGGCTCCGAGAGCGCTGTGCTTCTTCACGCAAGAGAAGTCTTAGTGGCCGCACGTAGCCGTGCTCCTCTGCTGCGCCTGGCCAAACTCCGAGGCGTTCAAAAATGCATCGCTTATCAAACCAGACGAGACTTGCTTGCAAAACTTCAGTGGCTAGGTTTTCGGAGCCGACCGGAAATTCGAATCTCAGCGGAAATGACAGGCATAATTTGTGATCTGGGTATTGATGGCCGTTTGCCGATGGCGCAAATCGCTTGTCCTGGTCGAAGACTGAAGGGATATCCCAAGGATACTCGCGGGGGTACTCCATACGCACACGGAGACACTCTTTGCGACCGGTTTCTTGCTGTGTGTGCCTCAGAGTCCCAATGACATGAAGCTGTCGATTGGTGATCGACCAACTTTCAAGTGCGAGATACGGAAGCGCACGCAAGCGAAGGATTTCCCGATCAACCTGAGCGGGGCACCAATTTACGCCCTGCTCTTGATATTCAAACGGCGACTTGTTCCTACCGTTCATCGATGGCCCATGGCCGGGTTTGCCGGAGTGGTAACGTGCCTTTCTCTGCCTCCGTTTTTATGCCAAATACGATTCCGGACGTTGCAGTGTTGAATCCTACGGACTTCCCAGACTCGTATTCCTTTGCTCGACGGAGGTCGGCCACGCGCGTCCATGTTAAGTCCTTAGCAGCGTAGCATCCTCTATTACGGTCAAATTTGAACTCGCCCCGAATGACTTCGTCATCGAGCGAGTCGAACATCTTTGTGCTGATACATATCTCGTTGCCTACGCCGTTGATCTGCCAATGCTCCGCCTGGGAGATTGCCTTTGAGAGACAGCTAGCATCAAGATCGCCTCGAACCCCGGAGCGGACTGCGACTGACTTCCCGGACGAGGAACCTATCGCGACGTGCAGTTTACCGAGCGTGGCATAATCCGCATTCAACACGTCTTCCATAGATGAGTTGTAGTCGATGCAGAGTTCAACTGCTCGACGCCTGGCTTTGGTTTCATCATCGCTCGGAAGATGCGCAAGGGCCTGTAGGCGGTCTCCCTGATGTTGGACAGGGACGGCAGCGCGATCAGTCGTCAAATGGCGCATTTCGTAGCGGAAAAGATGCAGCCATTGGACCGCGTCGCAAAGTCTCTCTTCGTCACCGAAAAGCTCGTCGATCGCGTTTGTGTAGCCGTCTACGTCTACGAACAGCGATGCACCCTCGCACACCTTCATTGTTTTCGGCCCTAGCGTAGCGAAGTCTATCTGAACCTGGGCCTCGCTACTATTGATATCGTCCAAGGGGAGGCCATCTCTGACCTCCTCCATGCGACGAACTGAATCCTCGATCGTCCATGTGAAACCACTCTCCGATAGCAGATCTTCGGCATCTCCGATTTCAGACCAGTTGATGTAGTAGACTGCATCCTTCGCTATGAACAACTTCTGCCGGCCCTCTGCGAGCGCATCCCAGAGGGTCGAGTCAATAGTGAGGCCGTATTTTACGCCGAGAATCTTCGCGGCGTAGTTTGCAGCTGCGCCGACGCTTATCAGTTCCCGCTCTCCGCGGGCTCCGATGTTGGCGACGACGCAATCTCCCAAGGCAATCCCAACGCTGGGGATGAGCAATGTGTAATCAGGGAAGACCTTGGCCAGCGCCATTTGCGTCGTGAGTGTGAGAGCGATCCCGGCCAAAACTGCTCTCCAAGCAAGCTCTGTGTCGTCGTCGTACGGTTTGTAGAGCAAACCGTGGAACTTCGGCCCTTGTACTTGGACCTTGTCTCCGTCAAATACGGATTGAATGATCCGGCGCTGTTCGACGCGAAGCACGTGAAGGTAGCGATGTAGTCTCTTGAAGTTGTCCCGCGACAGGAGTGGGTCATCCAGAGCCTCTGCGAAGTTGACCGCATGGCAGTATAGGTGACAACCGTGGACCGTGCGAGCCTCAGTCGGGCTCAGATTTGAAAGGTCCATCTCACGGGTCAACTTCGAAACCGTGATCCCAGCGTCTTGGAGGCGGCTCCATTCCCGCATCAGTCTTTCTCTACTCGTCTCTATGCTCCAGCCCATATTGGCCACCGTTCTGGCAACACTACACCACAAATAGAGTATAGAACACGTCCGACGCAACATGTTGCGTCGGACGTGTGGAAATCAGGGTTCTTTTTTTCCGGACGGCTCTACCTGTTGGGAGTCGGCTGGATCGTCGGTCGGTCCTGATAGTCGGCTTGCAGGAAGGGTTCGTTCTGTCTGCCGTCGATTGGTGGCGGCTGTGACGGTCAAGCCGGAACCCGTCCCCCTGGCACCCCGGCAATCAAGCCGGGGCCAAGCACTACCTCACCGGTTCGTCTTCAGTTTGGCGTACTGCTCTGCTGTCAGGCTCAGGAATACCGCGCCCCGTCCAATCTAGAGCGCCTGGTCCAGCGTCTCCCATCTCTCTACGCTGAGGATCACGCCCCATGCCGCAGTCGGCGAAAGTGCGTTGTAAGGTGCTTCCCGTTTTGTAAGGTAAAACGGATGAATTGGGCGAACCGAGGCGCACTGTGCGCACACAGCACACATCTTAAATCACAGTCAAGTCGTCTGTTTTGTTAGTTTTATACGTTATATCAATAACTTGCTTTGTAAGCTGGCGGAGAGAGGTGGATTCGAGCCCATACCCCCCAGCGCCCCACTCTATGGCAGGTTCCCAAATGTTAACGCCGCATGAAATTCCTCGGCTTTTGACCAAGGAGTAGGCCATGGCGCTTATGCCATGGCCTACAAGCTTCTAAAAATGAATTACTTAATTGACTTTCATTCTGATGTGTCGAACTTTCACCCAAACAGTACTAACTTTCATTTTGAGTGGTTCCGCACACCCACAGCGATTTCACTTTATGGGGTACCAACTTTCACCTTATGCGGCCAAAATTTCACGTTATGCGTAAACCCACATCTGCTCCACCAAAAGTACATAAAAGTTCCTAACTGCATCCAGAGGTTGAGCCGCAGCTCATGCAGCGGTAGCAACTGCCGTTGCGGACCATGATGGCGCCGCAAACACCGCAGCTGGGCGCGTCGCCCATGTCATAGAGCTCGCGCATTGCGTCGGCAGCGTGGTAGATCCCGCGATCGCTCATTTGTGGACCGCGCGCGGGGCTGGCCTCTGTTGTTCCCGACGCCTTGATGTCCGGCGCAACACCGCCGCCAGGCGCGGATGTAGAGCCCATCCCGGTGCTGAACCCGGAATCCGCCGCTGGGTTGTCAGGGTGGGTGCTCACTTGGTTGAGCCGCCGTGCCACTTCCTCCGCCAACTTGGAGAGATGGCCCTGCGCCACGGATTCGTCTTCGGCTTCGCCATCCGGAATCAGCGAGGGCGAAGCGGGCAGTGGCGTTACCTGCGGAGCAAAACCGGCAAACAACGACAACTGGGTGCCGGAAAGGAAGCGCAGATTAAGCCAGCGGAAAATGTAGTCCATCAGGCTCTTGGCGTAGCCGATCTGCTCATTACCGGTCCAGCCGGAAGGCTCAAAGCGGGTGTGCGCGAACTTCTCGCACAGAACCCGCAGCGGTACCCCGTGCTGCAAGGCCAGGGAAATGGAGGTGGCGAAAGCGTCCATCAGGCCCGAGACTGTCGAGCCCTCTTTGGCCATCTTGATGAAGATCTCACCGGGTTGACCGGTGGGATACAGTCCCACCGTGATGTAGCCTTCATGGCCTGCAATGGAGAACTTGTGCGTGACGGAGGCGCGCTCATCCGGCAGGCGGTGGCGCACGGCGCGCGGCGGTGCGTTCAGGTCCTGCGCAGGCTCGCGGGCCGACTCAAGGTCTGGCGCCGGCTTCAGCAGCGGCACCAGAGCTGCCTTGGCGATTTCGTCCAGGGCCTTCTGGAACGAAGCGGCAGCGGCGATTACCTGCTTTGCGGTGACTTCAAGTTTCTCGCTGATCTTCGCTTCCAGTGTCTTCAGGTCACCTTCGGCCGCGGGCTGGCCCACGGCGACTTGTGCCAGCACGCGACTGCCCGCTGCGTCCAGGGCTGACGGCTCGCGTTTGGCGTCGAGGCTGGTGTTCAGGGGCTGCGTGCCTTTGGAGCCGTCGCGGTAAATTGCCACAGCCTTGATACCTTGCCGCCAGCTTTCGGCATACGCCTCGGCTACCTCTTCCACCGTGGCCTCGTGAGGCAGATTCACGGTCTTTGAGATAGCGCCGGAGAGGAACGGCTGCGTCGCTGCCATCATCTTGATGTGCCCCATGTAATGAATGGAGCGTGTGCCCTTGGACGGCTTGAAGCTGCAATCGAACACCGCCAGGTGTTCCGGCTTGATGCCCGGCGCACCCTCAATGGTTCCGGTAGCGTCGATATAGCTCACGATCGCATTTACCTGGTCGTTGTTGTAGCCCAGCTTGAAGAGCGCAGCAGGCACGGTGTTGTTGACGATCTTGATCATGCCGCCGCCAACCAGCTTCTTGTACTTGACCAGCGCCAGATCGGGTTCGATGCCGGTGGTGTCGCAGTCCATCATGAAGCCAATGGTGCCGGTGGGCGCCAGAACCGTGGTTTGCGAATTGCGGTAACCATAGCGCTCGCCGTAGACCAGCGCCATATCCCAGCATTCGCGGCTGGCGTCGATGAGCGCGTCAAGTTGTGGCACGTTGAAGGGCTCGCCGCTTACGCGCGACTTGCCAATGTTGTTCACTTCCGCGCGGTGCATCCGGATCACGTCGAGGAAAGGCTCGCGGTTGACGTAGAAACCGGGGCAGGCGCCGCCCTGGCGTTCCACACTCGCGGTCAGCGGTGTCGCTGAAGCAATCGCCGGGCAGTTCGCCGCAATGACCGCCGATTGCAGATAGGCCTCGCCGCACATGATGGCAGTGAGAACCGCTGCCAGGTCACGGCCGGCGGTCGAGTCATAGGGCAACCCCATGGACATCAGCAGTGCGCCCAGGTTGGCATAACCCAGCCCCAAAGGCCTGTATTCATGCGAATTTCGCGAAATGGACTCCGTCGGATAGCCGGAATTGTCCACCAGAATTTCCATGGCTGTGATCACTACAGAAATGGCGTAACGGTAGGCGGCAATGTCGAAACTGCCCGCCGGCGTAACGAACTTCATCAGGTTAAAACTGGCCAGATTGCAGGCGGAGTTGTCCAGAAACATGTACTCCGAGCAGGGATTTGAGGCATTGATGCGCGCTGTGTTCTTGCTGGTGTGCCACTTGTTAATCGTGGTGTCGAATTGCAGGCCAGGATCGCCGCACAGCCAGGTTGCCTCGGCGATCTTCTTCATGATGTCGCGCGCCTTGTAACTCTTTACCGGCTTGTGTTCCTTGACCGTGTAAGTGGTGAACTCACCATCGGTTTCGTAGGCGCGCATGAACTCGTCGCTAACCCGCACTGAGTTGTTGGCGTTCTGGAAGAAGATGGACGAATATGCCTCTGAATCGGGGCCCGAGCCGTCGTATCCGGCCTTGATCAGAGTAAAGGCCTTGGCCTCTTCCTTTGACTTGCACTCAATAAAGTCGATGATGTCAGGGTGCTCCACATCGAGGATCGCCATCTTGGCCGCGCGGCGAGTCTTGCCGCCGCTCTTGATCACCCCGGCGAAGGCGTCCAGGCCGCGCATGAAGCTCAGCGGGCCGCTTGCGGTGCCGCCTCCCGTCACGGACTCCTTGCTTGACCGCAGCGTACTGAAATTCGTTCCCGTGCCCGAACCATACTTAAACAACAATGCCTCGGTCCGGGCCAGGTCCATAATGCCTTCCATTGAATCCGCGACATGATTGATGAAGCAGGCCGAGCATTGGGGATGGCTGTAGCCGGTCGCGGCATAGACCACGCCGCCGGTCGAAGGATCCCAGTGCCAGTTCTGTCCCACCGCATCCGGCTCAAGCCGGTCGCAGCCCACGTTGAACCACACCGGCGAGTTGAAGGCCACTTTCTGCGTCAGCAGCATGTGCGCCAGTTCGTCGTGAAAGATGGCCGCGTCCAGGGCCGTGGCAAAGTAGCCGCCTGCCATGCCCCAGTCGCGAATGGTCTCCGCCACGCGCGCCACCAACTGCCGAACGCCTGTCTCGCGGTCCTGCGAGCCCATCTGCCCATGCAGATACTTCGACGCCACAATGTTGGTTGCCGTCATTGACCAGTCCAGCGGCACCTCCACATCCTTTTGCTCGAAAACGGTATTACCTTTGTTATCCGTAATCAGGGCGGTGCGCCGTTCCCATTGCACATCGTCGTAAGGGGAAACTCCCTCAGTAGAAAAGCGGCGGGCAAAGGACAACCCTTTCTCGCTCAGGGGAATCTGGTGGGAAGTGGCTGAAGTCTTGAGATTGGCCTCGTTCATGAAATCCTCTCTATCGGCAAAATGAGTGAAGACGTTGGCCCTGCAGGCTTAATTCCGCCTGAAAAAGGGTACTGCGAGTCTTTGACAACGAACGGGAAAAGGGGTTTAAGTGCGACCGCGAGTTTTCGTCTTTCAGCGGCCCGCCGGTGGGTCATCCCACCGAGTTACGTTACAGTCCGTTTACAGCCGCAGATGAAAAAATAGCGCTGTCTATGGTACATGTCAACCGCAAACCACAATATCTTGTATTTTGTTCACATTCCCGGCACCTGTTTGCTAAACACGGCCATTTGCCTGTGGAAAGCTCCAATGGCCTTGCGGCACGCGGACTTTGTGGCTGCGGTTTGCCCCAATTTCGGTGCAGCCGCGCTTTGCTTCCTCTGAGGCTGCCTCATTTACAAGCCTATTCCGTGCCCAGACCCGATGCAAGACACAGAAACGGTGCAATCGGGAGCCTGAACCTGTGTAGATGTGGACAAACCGGAGCTCATTTTTGCCTCGACTCGACGGAATGGATCGACCCAATGAGCATCCGGGGCACTACGGCGAGGCCGCCTGTTAACTTTGAGGTCATGGCGGAGACGAAATCGAATCATCTGGATTGGACGCCGGTCGCCCTGCCCTGCCCCGTAACTCTGCGTGGACGGTCCGTGACCCTGGAACCGCTTGATGCGGCGCGCCACGCGGCCTCCCTGTGGCGGGACGTACACGGCCACGATGAGTTGTGGAGGTGGATGCCGGACGGCCCTTATGTCAGTGAGCCAGATTTGCGCCAGGCACTCCACGCAAAGCAAACCGCCCAAAACACCGTCTTCCTGGCGATTGTGCCTGCCGAGACAGGCTTGGCGGCCGGCTACGCCAGCTACATGCGGATGGAACCCGCGCACGGGGTCATTGAGGTGGGCAACATCCTGTTGGGGCCGTCCTTGCAGCGCACCACCGCCGCCACGGAGGCCATGTTCCTGATGGCCGGCCACATCTTCGACGGACTGGGCTACCGGCGCTACGAGTGGAAGTGCAACGCGGAGAACGAGCCCTCACGGCGTGCCGCTCTGCGCTTGGGCTTCAAATTTGAAGGCATCTTCCGCCAGCACATGGTGGTCAAGGGCCGCAACCGCGACACCGCCTGGTTCGCAATGCTGGACCACGAATGGCCCGCCCGCCAACGTGCCTTCACGGCATGGCTGGAGCCCGGGAATTTTGATAATGCGGGGAAGCAGCGCAAGACATTGCAGGAGATTACGGCCGCAGAGGGCTGAAGTCGAGACCAGCGGCCTAAACGCCAAAGCAGCTTGATCCGCGGCCGCCGCCAAATTGCGCATAGAAAACGTCGCCCGTTTCCAGGCGACGTTTTCGTCAATCTAAAACACAGGAATCAGTTGCTTTCTTTGGTTTCGATCCGCATTCCATAGAACGATTTCCGCACGAAGAATACCGATACCAGGAAGAATGCGACTGCCAGCACGTGTGTGAGCATCGGATTGCTCGAACTGAGCGTCACCGCAAGCTCGACAGCAAGTAATCCGAACAAGGTCGTGAACTTGATAATCGGGTTCATTGCCACCGACGAGGTGTCCTTGAACGGGTCGCCGACGGTGTCTCCGATTACGGTTGCGTCGTGCAAAGGTGTCCCTTTCTGGTTCAGGTCAACCTCTACGACCTTCTTCGCATTGTCCCAGGCGCCGCCGGCATTCGCCATGAAGATCGCTTCGTACAGGCCGAAGATCGCAATCGAGAACAGGTAGCCGACAAATAAGAACGGCTCCATGAACGCGAACGCAAGTGTCGAGAAGAAGACGGCGAGAAAGATGTTGAACATTCCCTTCTGCGCGTACTTCGTGCAGATCTCTACCACCCTCTTGCTGTCGCTGACCGACGCCTTTTCCGCGCCTTCCAGATGAATGTTCGCCTTGATGAACTCCACCGCGCGGTAAGCACCGGTGGTGACCGCCTGCATTGAAGCGCCCGCGAACCAGTAGATCACTGCGCCACCGCAGATCAACCCGAGCATGAAGGGCGCGTGCAGCAGAGAGAGCTTCTCTACGTTAACGGTCAGCCCATGAGTCAGCGCCATGATGATCGAGAAGGTCATCGTGGTTGCGCCCACCACGGCTGTGCCGATCAGCACCGGCTTCGCCGTTGCCTTGAATGTATTGCCGGCTCCATCATTGGCTTCCAGCAGGTATTTCGCACGTTCGAACTTCGCGTCGATGTTGAAGTCCTTCTTCAACTCGGCTTCGATGTTGGGAACGTTTTCGATCAGCGACAACTCGTAGACGGATTGAGCATTGTCGGTTACCGGCCCGTAGGAGTCCACTGCAATCGTGACCGGACCCATGCCAAGGAAGCCGAATGCGACCAGGCCAAAGGCGAAAACGGCCGGAGCCAGCATCATTCCCGCCGGATTATTGAATGCATCCGGTATGCCCGTACTGAAGAAATAGCCCAGTCCCATCAGCGCGACCATGCTAAGTCCCAGCCAGTAGGCTGACATATTGCCGGCCACAAGTCCCGACAAAATCCCTAGTGAAGCTCCGCCTTCCTTTGCCGATGTAACCACTTCTTGCACGTGGCTCGAGTTGGTTGAAGTGAAAACCTTCACCAATTCGGGTATGAGTGCACCCGCCAGGGTTCCGCACGAGATGATCGAGGCCAGCTTCCACCACAGCGATCCGTCCCCAAGGGTGGGGATCATCAGGTAGGAGACAACGTAGGTCAGAGCGATGGAAACAATGGAGGTGATCCAGACCAGCGAGGTCAAGGGCGCCTCGAAGTCCATCTCGTCGGAGTGCCCGTACTTCGCCTTGGCGATGGCGCCATTCAGGAAGTAGGCGGCCGAGCTGGAGATCAGCATGGCCAC
>PLSM01000030.1 GCA_003165075.1 Acidobacteriaceae bacterium
CTAGCAGGACATTCATCAGAAACCGCGCAATGCGGCCATTCCCATCGGGATAGGGATGAATGTAGCCAAAAAGCCAATGACCGAGTACAGCTCGAACCGATGGCTCAGATTCGGCTTCAATCAAATCGAACAACGCAGGCATGGCGTCGCGCACCGCTTCCCACCGTGGCGGAACATATCTGGAATTTCGCAGATAGACAGCATCATGGCGATAGCCAGCCAGCACCGAGGCCGGGATCAGGCCGGATACAACGCATGGCTCGAAGAGCTCTCTGTGCCATTCCCTGTGGTCCGCTCTGGCAATCGCTCCCGCGTTTCCGCCAGCCAGGACTTTGGACACGCTGCCCTTAACTTTTTGGAAGGCCTGCCAATACCCACGTGCAGCCAGTGCATCCCGGCTTTGCCGGTCTGCCTCGTAATGCGCCGGGTTCCATGCCCCCGACATGACCCTTTCAATCAACTCCGGGCTTACGCGGTAACCTTCGATGGAGAGTGAATGGTACGCATCGCTTTGATAAATCCCATCGACAAAATTCAGATATGCCGTCTGGTTCATGGGCAACCCAGGCGGTTTGGGGAAGTTCTCAAGCACGGCACCCCTTGATGCTGACCAGACGGCCTGAAGCCTGCCGACGATGGGCGCGTCTCTAGTTCCGTTTATTGCAAACACACGCTGCGCAGTTTCAAACGGGTCTGATTCTCGAACGTCATACCCCGCGGCCTTCATCGTCGAGAGAATTTCGCCAGCCTGTTCTGCGTGGCCCACACGCCGCAAGGCGCCTGCCAGACGGCCTGCAACGGCAGAGTGCCCTCCGTCCAGCAGAGGTCTGAGCAGTTCAGATGCATCGCGGAGGTTCGCCAGCACAACTTGGGTTTCAATCGGGTTTCGAATGAAAAAGGACTCCGGTACTCGAATCAGCGCCGCCACAGGAGAAAACAGTCGCAGACCATTGCGGATGACCAAGTCGCTGCCGGCGGGCAATTGCAGTTCCTTCAGATCGTAAAGCGATGTGCGAAAGAGCAGCTTGATCGTATTGTTCTGACCTTTGGGGCTACAGACAATAATCTGAGACGCAATAATGGTGTTTTCGGCGTGCAGTAGTAGTGACTGTTCCGGCGAAAAATGCCAGTCTTTACCGAAACGCTCATTGCAATATCGGGCACAAAATTCCCAGAAGGACGCAAACCACGGCGTGCTGTCTCCGGCCTGCGCACCAGGGCTGGAGGAGATAAGCCAGCCTTTCATCACGGCCAGCAGAAATCCATTTTTCAGCAGTCGATCTCGATGAACCCGGCTCAGTTCGCTCGATTCAAAAACACGACGCCCGTCTTTCTGTAGTTGCTGAAGGACGCTCAGAGATGCCGCCAATTTCTCGTTTGGTGTCGCCATCTGCGCTCCTGCGTATGATTACGAGTTAATAGCGTCGTGCGAATACAAGTATATATCGACGCGCAGTCGCAAGTAAACACGGTGCACAGGTGCAAGTGACGGACGAGGGGAGCGAGCTTCAACGGCCCAGGGGGAGAGATTTTCTTTTTTGCTGGCCATCCACGTTACGCGGTGCGCGGAGATCATCCCTGCCAGCAAAAAAGAAAAACAGCAGGGGGTCTTTTCCGTTCCAATCGAAGTCTGCGCCGCGAGGAAACAGGTTTTTGTGTGGAAACGGTGAAGATTCGGCGCTGTGAATCATCCGAGTTCGGTTACCGGCAAGGTCCGGAATCCACTTGGGAACGGAAAGCTGTTGGGTGTGCGGCAGACGACCGCGCCAGCGGTTACCCGTGATTTACCAATCGCGCTGCGCACGAAATCGAGATTGACCGTATCGCCGGCATCAGGCAGTTCCGTCCATTTCGCTTCAAACAGCTCAAGGCGTCCGCCCGCATCCACCAGAAAGTCCACTTCGCGGCTTCGGTCGCTCCAGAAAAAGAGGCTGCCGGTTCGTCCTGCGCGGCGTTCGCGGTCGCGAAGCTGGGCGAAGACAAATGTCTCCCAGACCGCTCGGGCAGCCGGCGATTGCCGAAGAGCCTCCTCGGAGCGAATATTCAGCAGAGCGCAAAGCAGGCCAGTGTCCGCAAGGTAGAGTTTGGGACTCTTGACGATGGACTTGGTCCGATTCGAGAACCACGGCTCAAGCAGCACGGCCTGGCCGGAAGCCACCAGCATGGAGAGCCATTGGTTCGCAGTAGAAGGCGCAATGCCGACATCGCGCGCCAGGTCCGCCTTGTTCAAAAGGTTTGCGGAACGTAGGGCGCAGGCACGCAAGAAACGCTCGAAGTCCCGCAGGCTGCCCACATTGGTCAGGGCGCGCACATCGCGTTCGAGGTAGGTGGCGAGGTAGGAATTATAAAAGGCTACGGGATCAATCTCCAGGTTGGCATTGAGTTCCGGGAAGCCGCCGCGCACGATGGCGGTTTCCAGCCCGGTTTTGGGCAGCGCCTCCCGAATCTCGGCAAAGGACAGGGTTTCCAGTTCCACGATGTCGGCCCTGCCAGCCAGCGATTCGGAAACATTCTTCATCAGGGTGAACTTCTGCGATCCGGTCAGCAGAAATTGCCCATTGCGCGAACGGTGGGCATCCACGGCCACCTTGAGGTGCCGAAACAGGCCGGGCGCGTATGGCACCTCGTCGATAATGACCGGCGGCGGATGGCGTTGCAGGAAGCGCTCCGGCTCCTTTTCGGCCTGCTCGGCTTCGGTCGGGAGGTCGAGGGAGACAAACGCATAATCCGGAAAGAGATGCAGAAAGGTGGAGGTCTTGCCGGTCTGCCTGGCCCCGGTCAGCACGATCACTGGCCGCGTCCTCGCAGAGTGTTTCAGGCGAGCCTCAATATCGCGCGGAATCCACATATGCAAGATATACGACATAATCGCATATTTTGCATATAAACTGGAAAAATCGACGGGAGCGATCGGGAGCGTCCCACCGTGTACATCCCTCCGGTGTCCCACGCGCGACGACCTCCCATCAATGGGGCCGAACCTCGTTCGATAACCCCAGCGGCGGCTGTCAGCCGTGAAACAAGATTTCGGCGGTGGTCTACTTTTACACCGCCACGTCACGCCGCTGCCGCGGCGCGATGTGGTCTATTTAATGGGATGGTTCGCCGCCTTTACACAGCCAGTAGCTGAGGTATAAGGAACGTACGGAGGAGGCGT
>PLSM01000105.1 GCA_003165075.1 Acidobacteriaceae bacterium
GATGTACTTCTGCGCCTTGGCTACCGCCTGATGTGCTGAGCGTCCGGGCCGGAACCCGTGACTGTGATCGGAAAACTCCGCGTCCCACCTGCTCTGCAAGACCTGCATCACCGCTTGCTGAACCATGCGGCCCAGCACCGTCGGGATGCCCAGCTGACGCACCCCTCCGTCCGGCTTGGGTATCTCTACCCGCCTCGCCGGCTGCGGCTTGTAAGTCCCACTCAGAAGTTGCTCGCGGAAGGCTGGCCAGTGCTCCTTCAAGTATCCCGGCAATTGCTCGACCCTCATGCCGTCGATGCCCGGACTCCCCTTTTTGGACTTCACTCGCTTCAAAGCCCGCAAGCAGTTCTCCCGCCCGCAGACTTCTTCCATCAGTTGTTCGCTGTTCTTGCCTGGGCTTTCGATCATGCGCTTCGCCGTGAGCGTTTCGGACCCTCCGCCAAGACCTTTGGAGCTTCACTCCTCCCCACCTCGCTGAAGGCCAGCCGTAGCTGGTTGTTCTGCCGCGTTTCGCTCATCGAGTCGCGCCGCCTACTTGCCGCTTCCTTCCGTTTGGGCCTTCGCCGCTCGCGCGCCACCTTACGGTGGCTATTTCCACATCCGCAATTGGTCCAGTCGCTTATCTTCGACTTCCTGGTTGCGGATGTATTCACGAATCACCACCTCATCCCGTCCCACAGTCAAATCCCAGTAACCGCGCGCCCAGAAATGCTGCCCCGTGAAATTCTGCTTGCGCTCGCCGTAGACCCGCGCTAGGTGGATGGCGCTCTTGCCTTTGATGTAACCCACTACTTCCGATACCGCATACTTCGGCGGGATTGAAAGCAGCATGTGCACATGGTCAGGTATCAGATGACCTTCTTCAACCCGGCTTTCTTTCTGCTCTGCCAGACGCCGGAAAACTCCGCCAGGCGCGGCCGCAGACTCGCATACAACACCTTGCGGCGACACTTGGGGATAAAGGCAACGTGATATTTGCACTCCCATACGGTGTGCCTTAAACTCTCAAATCGGTCCATCCGGATTCTCCTCCGCGTGCGCTTGGCGGCTCACGTCTGGAGTTTCCTGGATGGACTCCCGCAAAATGTCAAACTGCTACTGCCACCCCGGCAAAGCCAGGGGATCTCCTATGGCTTTGCCGGCCCATTTCCCCAACTTGCCGCGCATATAATTGATATTGCATAGGTTGATATCGGGCAGAATAGGGCTCACCTGCAGCGAATCCTGCCGTTCTTCCGGTTCCCTGCGGCTGCCCAACTGAAATGTCCGCTTCGCGCCCATGATCGCCGTAACCCAAACCCGCCAGCATCTGGCCAGGAAGTATCATTGACGGTATATCGGACTTAACTTACGTTACCTAATATACCGACTGGGTGGTTACCAGTGTTTGCCAAATCCCAGTCCAGGACAATCGATGATTCTCCCCATTCTCCAAGTCGCTACTGTTTCCTTCGTTGCCTCTTACCTTGGCCGCTGGAGGATCGGCGCGAGCCGCCGAAACGCGCAGTCGTGGGAGTCACTGATTGCCAAATTGCGGCCAGACTGGAGCGCTCGGGCTTTGAGCGAGCATTTCCTTTGGAAAGAAGGGTTGGACGACGCCACGCCCGAGGAAACCTGGAAGCGCATGCAAGGCGCACATGGTCTCTGGGCGATGTATCAGAACTCCCAAGTCATGCTGGAAATGGCTGACTTCGCCGCGAAAAGCGCCGATACCGTCGATCACGTTCTTCTTGAAACATTGCGCAGTGACGCGATGCAGATTCGGCTATACGCGCTACTGGCCCTAGTCCAGTATGCGTTCAGCCAAGCCAATGAAGGCGTGCGCGTGAATGCATTCCGCGCTGCATCGATGTACACGGGCATGGCGGCTCGCATGACGCAACTCCTGCAGGTTCAGGCCGCCATGGCGCTTCCTGATTTTGTGGCCGCAATGTAGCCGAGCCTCCCTGCCGCCAGCCTGACAATCGTTTCAGGCCTCATCCTGATCCTCTCTGAAGCCCGCTGTTTTGACTAGAAATTGCCCGTACGGGATTTCCACCCCCGCCCCGGCTCTGGCGTCACGTTCGCCCTTCCTGAAAGTCTGTTAGGCTAGATGCAAATCACCAGTGTCATACCTTGCAGCCTGGGAGCTTCCGCAAGAATGGAGGCATATGGAAATCCAAAAGTACTCCGTATACAACAAGACCCGAGGAACTTATCTCAGCCTCGGTGTTCTAGTCATTGACACCACACTTGAGTCCTTTAATTTGCTGCTTGATGACCTTGCCGAAAAGTCTGAATTTGGCCTCTGGTTGACTCCCTTTCGCGGCATTCCTGGGGGGCATGGACTCCGCCCCATTGATTTGGTCTATCTTGACGAGCAGCATCGAGTCGCTCAGCCAGTCGAGTCATTTCCGACCGCAGCATTCGAAGCACTTAAAGTACCGGCTGCGAGTGCCTTGGCTCTGCCGGCCCACGCCATTTCTTCTTCACAGACCGAAAGCGGAGATGAACTCATCATTTGCGCCCCCGAAGAGATGGAGCGGCAAATTGCCCTCATTGCCAATGCCCCTACGCCTACTCGTGTCACACAGAGCAACGAATCAGCACAGGAAAAGTCTGAGAATATGACTGCCACTAATTCCGCGCCCCAGGACAATGCCTCAAAAAAACTGCGTTCTGCCATTCGGCAATTGGAGAAAAAGGAAATAGCTGCTGAAGCAGAAGTCGAGGAAAAGCCCTCACTCAAAACCCGTTTTCTGCGTTGGCTCTTCCCGGATGTTGATCGCCGCCGGGCTTTCCGAAGTCCTTTGCAGGGGTTGGTCGCCTACTATTGGACCGGTGGCGCTCCTCAGGCCTATAAGATTGGCGACATTAGTACCAAGGGCGTTTACCTGCTTACCGACGAGCGCTGGGCGCCTGAAACCGTGATACTCATCACCTTGCAAAAAACTGACAAGGATGAAGACGATCCTGAGGGCGCGATCTCTGTGCAGTCTCGTGTGGTCCGCTGGGGTTTGGACGGCTTGGGGCTTGAATTTGTTCTGTCAGAATTTATTGACCCAAACAGCGGC
The DNA here is from genome assembly GCA_003165075.1 of Acidobacteriaceae bacterium. Taxonomy (GTDB): domain Bacteria; phylum Acidobacteriota; class Terriglobia; order Terriglobales; family Acidobacteriaceae; genus Telmatobacter. Next base: position 3,054 of record PLSM01000105.1, read on the forward strand.
GAAGTCTTGTCCGGAAGAGCGGAAGATAAGAAGGCCCTGGAACACTTCCTCCAAGGGCTAAATCTCCCCCAGGAAGCGGAACCGCAGACGGGTTCCCACTAGAGCCACTGTCTTTTGAAGTTCGATGCACCGAGCGGCTCGGGGAAAAGATGTTCCGGCGGCTTGCAGACGCGCCTACGGCAGGACCAGCTATCGCGAAGGCTGTTTCCGCGCCCACCTCGGCATGGCCCGTCTGAACGGCCTCAATTTCCTGCTCTTACTCAGAGCGCTGCTTCCGAGGGAACAACGGCTGCCTTATTGCGCGACGAACATCTGCGAGGTACTGATCAGAGTTAGTGTACTTATCGACACCAACGGGATGCTCGGGGTGTATTTATACGTGACCGTCGTCTTTACTTGGTTCCCCTGCGTCTTGCAGGTATCACTAGTGCCACAGGCAGCGCCCGCGTTACTCAAATATGTCTCATTCCCCGGTGGGGCTGCCGGATCGAGGCTCATTTAGATTGAATTTGCTTTGACGAGCTCCGTGTTTCCTGAGAAGAAACGAATGCTGGCAGTGCAACGGTGAATGGTTCAGCATGGGGGCACACATACACGAAAGCAACAATCGAGTAACCCACAGGTCACCGGGCCATTTAAGCCATCTTCACCATTCCACGAAGTCTGCGGGTATAGTGAAACAAGCAACCGGAAGGACCTACGAAAACCACCATGGACATGCACGATATATTGAAGTCCGAGCCCCTGGCCGGACCTGCGCACAGACCTATTTCGATCTCTGAAGTCGGATTGCCTCAGACAGTTCTCGAAGAGCTCGCGCTGAAGACCCTTTATTTGTCTGGCCCATTCTCGGTTCTCGATCTCTCTGAGCACATGCGGCTCAGCCTTGAAGTGGCCAGTGAACTCCTCCGGCGACTGCGCACGGAGCAGCTCTGCCAGGTGACTGGATTGAGCGGCAACATCCCTAATCTTTCCATCACCTCTCAAGGCCGTGCGCGCGCGCAGGAACTGCTGGCTCAAAACCAATACATGGGCTCCGCACCGGTGCCTCTGGGAAGCTACGTTGATCAGGTTCGGAAGCAAAGTGTCGGCAAGCTGGAAGTGCATCCTGAGGACGTAAAGCACGCCTTTGCCCACCTTGTAATCGACGACAAGACCTTATGGCAGCTTGGAACAGCGCTGAACTCTGGTGCTGCAATCTTCCTTCATGGGCCGTCAGGCGTGGGAAAGACCACCATCGCCGAAACGTTGTCGCGGGTACTTGCCGAGGACGAGGTATGGATTCCGTATGCGGTTGAAATCGATGGTCAGATCATCACCGTCTATGATCCGACGCTTCATAAGCGCGTCCCGGAGTCGGAGCCCGCAGGCCGCGATCAGCGCTGGGTGCGTTGCCGGCGCCCATCCGTGCTCGTCGGCGGAGAACTGACCATTGAGATGCTGGACCTGCAGTTCAACCCGACGACCAAGTTCTATTCCGGCCCCATGCAGATGAAGGCCAATAACGGCATCCTGATCATCGACGATTTCGGGCGGCAGCGGATTCGCCCCGACGAGTTGCTCAATCGTTGGGTCGTTCCCCTTGACCGCAGAATCGATTTTCTCACTTTGGCAGGCGGAAGAAAGATCGAGATTCCCTTCGAGATGCTGGTCGTATTTGCATCCAATATCGATCCGAACCAGCTGATGGATGTCGCTTTCCTGCGCCGGATTCAAACCAAGATTCTGATTGGCGCGGCGACTGAAGAACAGTTCTGCGAGGTCTTTCGTAGGGTTGCCGCGGACCGTGGCCTCGAATGCGACCCTTGCATCCCGAAAGAGCTGATCAGTTTCATAAAGAACGTCCTCAAGGAAGAATTGCGAGCCTGCTATCCGCGGGACATTGTCAACCAGATCTGCTGGGCCGCCAAGTACGAGGCCAAAGAGCCGGTTCTCGATCAAGCTGCGGTGATGCGGGCGGTTGACGCGTATTTTCTGCCCAAGGCTCAGTGAAGCTTGTCGACGTTTCCCTCCGACGGCCTGGACTTGCATTCATGCCGGGAGGATTGTCTCTCAAAACGGCTCCGCTCACTCCGGGGGCGGCGGTCGATGCGGGGACAAAGGGTCTCGCCGCATCATCTCGATGGTGCATCGTTCACTTGCAGTCCGCTTGCGGTTGGCTACATTCCGTCGCACAGAATAGTACCGGTTCACTGCCCTTGCCGGGCTGGTTTCTTGGCCGCGTTTCCGCCCTCGGTCTGGTACCCTGACTACGCAATCGATGCGCAGCTGTGCGCCTTATAGGTCCTCTGACGGCTTGAATGAGTCTTACGTCGGGATTCCCTGATGAGTGTGCTTTAGATTCAAACTTGAGGGTCACTGATTGAACTTCCTGGCGAGTCGTTCCGTGCAGCTGATCTCACCTCTATCTCGCAAGGACACAGACCTGACAGCCACCGTCATCATCTGCACCCGCAATCGCGTCGCTCTCTTGCGGAAATGCCTCGAAGCTCTCACGGTACTCGAACCCCCAGCAGACGAGATTCTCGTAGTCGATAACAGCGCGGGCGACAGGGATACTGAACTGGTGGCGCGTGAATTCGCCGTGCGCTATATCGTCGAGCCCACGCCGGGTCTGAGTCGCGCACGCAATCGCGGCTTCGCAGAAAGTCATACCGACATCGTCGCCTACCTCGACGACGATGCCGTGCCTGATAAGAGTTGGCTCCGATTCATCCTCGACCCCTTCAGAGATGCGAGGGTAGCTGTAGTTTCCGGCGATACTCTTTGCCCGGAGTAGGTCTCGAGCATCGCAGAACCGGCACAGCCTCGTACTATCAGCAACCAGGTTCCCCTGTGGTTTGAGATGGCAACATTCTGCGGTTTGGGCTTTGGCACCAACATGGCTCTGCGCAGGTCTGCCTGTGGCGCCGGGAAAGTTTTCGACGAGCGCCTGGGCAGGGGCGCCCCACTGCGGATTGCGGAGGAAAGCCACGCTTTTGCTTCCCTCCTCGCGCGTGGCTTTTGCGCCGTACATGTTCCCGCCGCCATTGTCCTGCATCCTGAGAAGCCCAGGGATGTTGAGATTGAGGCTTCCAGTTCAATGGCCTATTGGCTGCTTTTGTTTTTTGAGTTCCCGGGGCATCGTCTCGACCTGTTGCGATTTCTCTTCCGGCGTCTGCTTGGAAAGCCCCTGACCTGGACCCGCGATCCCCAGGGCCCCGGCGAAATTATCTCCAGCGGTTGGCGCGTACATCTGTAGGCGCCCCTCAACGGAGCGCTGCTTTACTTCCGCAACCGGAGGGTGGGCGGCGATTAGAGGCAAGCTGCCGGTCCGTGCCCAGTTCAATATTTTTCACCCTATCTTGACTCCTATGGCTTGTCGGCGAGAATCAGAGGCGACGGGCCGGGCGAAGCAACAGTCCGTGTGTTGACATATCCCGCCTCCGTGAGCCAGCCGGCAATTTCTTCAAACGAATACGTATCTCCGCAATCCGTATTCACCAGCATGTTGACCGCAAAGAAGAGTCCCGTCAGGGGGCCGGTACGGGACGCGTCCACCAGGAATTCCGCGATTGCGATTGTTCCCCCGGAGGCAAGCGCGTCAAATACCTTCGCCAGCAGCTTGCGGCTTCGTTCCGCGCCTTCGCTGTGGAGAATGTGCCCCAGAGTAGCCACGGCGTGTTCCTTTCCAAAGTCCGCTGAGAGCAGATCTCCGGCAACGTAGGTGAACCTGTCCTTCAGGTTGAAGCGGTCGACCGTACTCCGCGTCACCGGCAGAACCTCCGGCCAATCCACAGCGGTCACATGCACGCGCTCGGAACTTTGCGCCAACGCAATTCCCCATACGCCGGAGCCCGCAGCAAGATCCAGAACGCTCACTGGCTTCTCCCCTTGATTGAAGTTCAGCGTCCGCGCCAGCGTCTGAGCGGAGGGATAACTCATGGGAAAGATGTCCGCCACAAACTGGTGAAAGAAGTCTCCGCCTGTCGCCTCCTGGTTGACCGGTGCATCCGGCTTGCCGGTCGCCACGATCTTGCTTAGATGGAGCCACTTTGGCACGAGTTGAGAACTCGTATGCAGAATCAAGCCTCCCATAAAGCCGGGCTTGAAGCTCACCAGAAAGGTCGAGCTCTCTGGAGTCAGGGCGTACAGGTCCTCCGCGTTCTTCGCCAGCAGGCCAAGCCCCACCAGCGCGTTCATGATCGCCCTCAAACCGCGCGTAGACGCTCCAGTTGCGGCCTGCACCTCGGCCAGGGTTTTGGCGCCTGCATCAAGCACATCAAAGACCCGATTGTGCATGGCAGCTTCGAGCACAAAGGAGGGCACATAGCCCCACGCAAACTGCTGGATACGCTCTGGTGTGACCGGGGAAGCGCTGGAAGGCGGCATCGGGAGAAGCTCCTTAATTGGATTGCACAGATTTTGGGTAAAGAAGGGGAAATTCGTGGGGACTCGCCGAAATCATATCAGCGCTCCTTAAAGCCTGTCCAAGAAATCGATGGAAGCGCCTGCGCGGGAGCATAGGGCCAACATCAGGGGGGAGCAGCGTCCAGCACGGCGACAGTTGCCTGGTCCGTACCCATCCACGAGCAGCCCTACCCCCCTCTCCCCCTATTCTGTAAATAAAATATCTATTTTCATGGGTTTACAGTAAGGCTTGCGCTGCAAAATATTGATTCCGCAAGAGTTGTCTGCAGAATATAGATACTAAATGAGTTAGGTTGCATCTTCGGTGAGCGGTGGACAGTTTGCCTCCCAAGTTCACGAAGACAAGCACCTTTCCGCGCCTGCCTGTGCGCAGCTTCCGGACGTGTTGGTCGACTGGTGATGCTCCGCCCGTGCCATCGACTGATCGGGGCTCAACTCAAATCCCATTATGCGCCGCGCGCACATAATTCTATGCAAGAGGGCTGCCGTTCTCCGGATTCGAAGGCGAAAGCATCCCTGGACGAAGTACCGCCTCCGGCATTGCTGGTTCCTGGACAGGTTCTTAGCACAATCAACATCTGTTTCTCCCTTCTTGTGAGGCAGATATCCTGACCCACTGTGCTTGTGGATTCCAATAATGAGATGTTTTCTATAATTGACACAGATATACACGAGCAATGTGAGTCGATATGAGCGAATGTGACTCATATATTAACGAGAAAGCACTTGACAAGCACTGCGGGCAGTCCCTATCTTTAGCAATTGGAAGACGAGACTGCTAGCATCCGGCCAGCGAAACTGCTTCCTGGTATCCGCCGATTCTCTTTACCGGGCTACAGTCTGCAACTTCCAACGCTTTTCAAAACTATTCAAATCCCGCGGCCGGGGCTCAACCTCGGCCGCGCGCGAAGGAGAAGCAAAGCAATGGCAGCAACATCCATAACCACCACTTTCACTCCCCTCCATGACCGCATCCTCGTCCGCCGTGTGGAAGAGGGCGAAACGGTCCGTGGGGGCATCATTATCCCCGACAGCGCCAAGGAGAAGCCACAGGAAGGCGAAGTGATCTCCGTAGGTAAGGGCAAATCCAACGACGAAGGCANNGCGCGAGGAAGAAGTCCTCGGCATCATCAAGAAGTAACTAGCGCTGAAGTCGATCGGTCAGAGGGCCCGCAGGTCCGCATAATGACCGCTGATAACTGAAACAGACTACCGAATTGGAGAGTTAAGAGCATGGCAAAGCAGATTCTGCACGGTGAGGAATCCCGTCAGGCGATCCTGCGCGGCGTGAACACGCTGGCGGACGCCGTCAAGGCGACGCTCGGGCCCAAGGGCCGGAACGTTGTAATCGAAAAGAAGTTCGGTTCACCCACCATCACCAAGGACGGCGTGACGGTGGCCAAAGAAATTGACCTTAAAGATCCCATGGAAAACGTGGGTGCACAGCTCGTCCGTGAAGTCGCCTCGAAGACCAGCGACGTGGCCGGAGACGGCACCACGACGGCAACAGTTTTGGCTCAGGCCATCTTCCGCGAAGGCGTGAAGACGGTGGCGGCCGGCGCCAACCCCACGGCCCTCAAGCGCGGCATCGAAAAGGCCGTTACCGTGATCATCGGCACCCGCGACAAGGATGGCAAGTGGACTGAGGGCGGAGCCCTCGGCAAGCTTTCCAAGCCCGTGAACGAAGGTTCCGTGGCCCAGGTGGGCGCCATCTCGGCCAACGGCGATCTGGAAATCGGTGACATCATCGCTCATGCGGTCAAGGTGGTCGGCAAGGACGGCGTAATCACCATTGAAGAGTCCAAGACCATGCATACCGGCCTGGAGACAGTGGACGGAATGCAGTTTGATCGCGGCTATCTCAGCCCTTACTTCGTCACCGATGCAGAACGGCTTGAAGTGGTTCTCGAAGACCCCTACATCCTGATCTATGAAAAGAAGATCAGCGCCATGAAGGACCTGCTGCCCCTCCTGGAGCAGGTGGCTCGCGGGGGCAAGCCTCTCCTGATCATTGCCGAAGACGTCGAGGGTGAAGCTCTGGCCACACTCGTTGTGAACAAGCTGCGCGGCACCCTGAATGTGGCTGCCGTCAAGGCTCCTGGCTTCGGCGATCGCCGCAAGGCGATCCTGGGCGACATTGCCATTCTGACCGGCGGCAAGGCCATCACTGAGGATCTGGGCATCAAGCTGGAAGGCGTCAAGCTCGAGGATCTCGGCAAGGCAAAGCGCATCACCATCGACAAGGACAACACCACCATCGTCGATGGCTCCGGCAAGTCCTCTGACATCGATGGCCGCGTGAAGGAGATCCGTTCGCAGATCGAGAAGACCACCTCNNACGACAAGGAGAAGCTCCAGGAGCGCCTGGCCAAGCTGGTGGGCGGCGTTGCCATCATCAAGGTGGGCGCGGCGACTGAGACCGAGCTGAAGGAGAAGAAGGCTCGGGTTGAGGACGCCCTGCACGCCACTCGCGCGGCAGTCGAGGAAGGCATCGTCCCCGGCGGCGGCGTGGCACTGGTTCGCGCCATGCCCGCGGTCAGCGAGCTCATCAAGACCCTCGAGGGCGACGAAAAGATTGGTGCGCAGATCGTGCTTCGCTCTCTCGAAGAGCCCCTGCGCCAAATCGTCGCCAACGCCGGCGAAGAGGGTGCTGTCGTTGTTGCCAAGGTGCTCGAGTCCAAGGATCAGCATTTCGGCTATAACGCCCTTACCGGCACATTCGAGGACCTGGTGAAAGCCGGCGTCATCGACCCCACCAAGGTGACGCGTACGGCGCTGCAGAACGCAGCCTCAATCGCGGCCCTGCTGCTTACCACTGAAGCCCTGGTTGTCGAAATCCCCGAGCCCAAGTCAGCTCCGGCGGGCGGCGGCCACGGCGGCGGCATGGACGGCATGTATTAAACCCCGGCGGTGCGGAACTTCGCGCCTCTTGGATAAGAACAAAGGCCCCCAGCTTCTGCTGAGGGCCTTTGCTTTGGTGCGCCCGGCAGGGCGCATTCACATTGTGGGGGTGCAAGTCCCCTACACACCCGGTACGGGGGAAGTGTTAGCCGAACGGCAAGGGTGCCTGGACCGCATGGCAGAAGTCAGCAGAGGACATAGTGTGCGCTGAGCAGCGCATTGT
>PLSM01000009.1 GCA_003165075.1 Acidobacteriaceae bacterium
ACAACCTGCTGATCGGCGAGCGCACCGCCGAGGCCATCAAGATGGAAGTCGGCTCCGCCTATCCCCTGGATAAGCCGATCACCATGGAAATCAAGGGGCGCAACCTGATTGAAGGTGTGCCCAAGACCATCAGCATCGACGACAGCGAGATTCGTGAGGCGCTGGGCGAGTGCATAGCGGTGATCATGAACGCGATCCGGGTAGCCCTGGAGCGCACCCCACCGGAACTCTCGGCCGACATCAGCGATCGCGGCATTGTGCTCACCGGCGGCGGCGCCCTGATCAAGAACCTGGACAAACGCATCCGCGAGGAAACCGGCCTGCCCGTCTCGGTAGCCGACGATCCGCTGGCCTCGGTGGTTCTGGGCACCGGCAAGATGCTCTCGGACTTCAGGCTGCTGCGCAAGATCAAGATTGACTAGCCACCTGCGGTGGGGCTAACTGCCTTCGGCTGGCCCGCGCCAGATAAAGAGACACGGGAACTGGCCACTTGCGACCGGGCACACTGCTTTCGTTTCGGTGGAGAAAGGCGACCGGGAGCGGCATTCCGCCGTTTGTTGAATCCCGATCTCTGAATCCTGAAACCTGAATCGTCATGGAACCCTTCTTCGTCCGCTATCGAAATCTCTTGGTGCTGCTGGCTCTTCTGTTGGCGCAAATGATCGGGCTTGCCATGCAGGTGCGCCGGACCAGCGTGGGGCTGTCGAGCTTCGACACGCGCGACGACCGCGGCGTTCGCCTCATCCGGTTGTGGGCGAATGCCCTGGTTTCGCCGCCCGAACGGTTTATCCACTCAACCAAATTAGGTGCGGTGGACCTGTGGCAGAACTACCTGGACCTGCGCCATGCCCGCCAGGAGAACCACGACCTGCAGCAGACCATCGACCGGTTGCGCCTGGAACAGGCCGCACTGCTTCAGGATGCCCTGCAGGGTCAGCGCTTGCAGGCCTTAAATCAATTCCAGGAGAAATACATCTACAAGACGCTGGCCGCGCAGGTGATCGGCGCAAGCGGCAGCGACCACTCGCGGGTCTTTAATGTGGACAAGGGTTCAAACGACGGGCTCAAACCGGATATGGCGGTGATTACGGCGGACGGAATCGTGGGCAAGGTGCGAGAGGTCTTTCCGCACTCCGCGCAGGTGCTGGTGATCGACGACCAGACAAGCGGCGCTGGCGTGATTCTTGAAACCACGCGGATCCGCGGCATCCTGCGCGGCAACGCGGACGGCCGAACGCAGATCGTGGATATTCTGGCCGACCAGCGCATCCAGCCGGGGGAGAAGGTTCTGACCGCGGGGGGCGATCAGATTTTTCCGCGCGGCTTGCCTGTCGGAGTGGTGGAAAAGGTGGAGCGCGATCCCGAGCGCGATTCTTTCATCAATGTGATCGTTAAGCCCGCCGCGCATCTTGACCGCCTTGACGAAGTACTGGTCATTACTTCAACGGAGCCGCGCTTCCCGTCCGACCAGCAGCAGGACATGGCCACCAGCGAGGCGCTCAAAGGCCCTGAAGTGGAAGCCGAGGAACAGCGCAAGAAGGCTTCAGAGATTATGGCCGAGAGGCTGCCCGGGCTCATCGACCCCAATCTGCCGCCCGAGCAGCAACCGCTGAATGACAGCACTCCGCCAAACCCCGTGGGACACACAGCGCAGCCCCTGCACCCGGACCGCTTTACGCCGGGCGCCGCGGAGGACCAAGGTGCGGGCCAACCCACAGGCCAGACAGGGGACCAGCCGGCCAAGGCCACGCAGAACAAAGCCGCACCCGACGCCAGCCTGCCGAAGAAGAGCGCAGCGCCGAAAACCGGTGCTGCCAAACCGCCTGCCACGGGGACTCCCGCAAAGCCCACGGCAGACCCACAATCGCGGAGGAACCCGTAGCCATGTCGGTACTTACGGCAGACACTCGCCGCGATATTGAGATTCACCGTTATCCGTTTCTTGTCTACGCACTTGTGCCGCTGGCGGCTCTGGTACTGCAGGCGTGGCTGCCCCGCCTGCTCGGCCCCTATACCTGGTTCGACTTGCCCCTGGTGGTCACTGTGTATTTTTCCCTTGGCCGGCGCAGCCCCATCCAGGGAACACTGCTGGGCGGTGTGCTGGGCATCTTCCAGGACGCGCTGACCCACCACGCCATCGGCATCAACGGCATCGCCAAAACGATCGTCGGCTACGTGGCGGCATCCGTGGGGGTGCGCATCGATGTGGACAATTACACCATCCGCCTGGCCCTGAACTTTCTTCTCTCCCTGCTGGGAAGCGCGGTCTATTTCTTCGTCTATCACATACTGCTGGGACTCACGGTGGACTGGAGCTGGCTGATGGAGTTCCTGAAAGCGCTTGGTAATTCGGCCATCGCCCTCCTGCTGTTTCCGGTGCTCGACCGGTTCCGGATGCAAGACTGAGTCTCCCGGCCGGATCGAAAAAGACGGTATTCTGAAAGCGCAGGCAGATGGGATTTGAAAAGGTCATACGCGGCGAAAAGCTCCCCGACTTCAAGCTGGTGGCCGTGCAATACGGCATTCTCTTGATGATGCTGGCGCTGGCCGCCGGATTGTGGCGGCTGCAGGTGTTGCGGGCCGACGACTTCCGCCAGCAAGCTGAGCAGAACCGCATCCGCAAAGTGCCAGTGCTGGCGGCGCGAGGCAAGCTCTTCGACCGTGAGAACCGCCTGATTGTCGACAACTACCCATCCGTCTCCTGCTTCCTGGTGCGCGAGCAGGGCCACAACGTGGATGACGACCTGCCGCTGATTGCGCGCGGTCTGAACTTGGATCTGGATCAGTTGCGCGCCACCTTGCGCCGCTTTCGCGCTGCCCCGGGGTATCAGCCCATCCCCATCAAGCAGGACGTTACCGCCGACGAGCAGGCCTTTATCGAAGCCCATCGCAATGAGCTGCCGGAGTTGGAGACGGTCGACGAGGAACGGCGGCTCTATCCTCGGGACGGCTACGCCTCACACCTGATCGGCTATGTGGGTGAGGTGAGCGAAGAGATGCTCAACGACACGCGCTATGCGGCCTACGAACCCGGCGACGTGGTGGGAATCGCCGGCATCGAGCAGACCTACGATCAGCTGCTGCGCGGCCAGGACGGCTCCCGCGACGTGATTGTAGACAGCCACGGCCGCGAAGTGGGCTACCTGCGCACCCAGCACGCCATCCCCGGGCAGGATCTGCGCCTTACCATCGACAACGATCTGCAGCGCGCCGCCGAACTGGCCCTGGGCGACCGCAACGGCGCCATCGTCGCCATGGACCCCCGCAATGGGGAGATTCTGGCCATGGTGTCCCGGCCCAGCTTCGATCCCAACGCCTTCGCCGTCCACATCGGCCGGTCAGACTGGAACAAGCTCATCACCGACCCCGCTCATCCCTTGATGAACAAGTCCATCCAGGCACAGCTTGCGCCGGGTTCCACCTTCAAAATCCTCATGTCGGTGGCCGGGCTTGAGGAAGGGATCGCGCAGAACATGCGCGTGGAGTGCAACGGCGGGGCCAATTTCTATGGCCACTACTACCATTGCGACGAGCGTCACGGCCTGGTGGATATTCACAACGCCATTCCCATGTCGTGCGACACGTTCTATTACACGCTGGCCGACAAGCTCGGAATCGACCGCATCGCCAAATATGCCACCGAATTCGGCTTCGGCCAGAAGACAGGCATCGACCTGCCGGGCGAGCAGGCAGGCGTGATGCCCTCTGCACAGTGGGCGATGAAGAACTACCACCGCAAGTGGTACGCGGGTGAAACCATTTCAGTGGGCATCGGCCAGGGTGCGGTTGCAGCCACACCTCTGCAACTGGCGCGCATCATTGGCGGCATCGCCTCAGACGGACACATGGTGCGTCCCCACACCGTCTTTCCCGATCAGCTCCCTGCGGATTTTCACAAAGCGATTCTGGACACCTTTCCCGGTAGCGGGGAGACGAATATCCCCCTCGACCCGGATGCCTGGATAACCATTACGGACGGCATGTACCAGGTGACGCAGCCTGGCTTGTATCACACCGCCGGCGGGGAACACCTGGACGGCATCGACTTTGCAGGCAAGACCGGAACCGCCCAGGTGGTGGGCCACGATACCCTGAGCCGGATGGCCCAAACCAGAACCACCTTCCCCAATGTATGGTTTGTGGGCCTGACGCCGCGGCGCAACCCCGAACTTGTGGTTGCTGTGCTCTGGCAGAATGGCGACAAAAGCTGGTTTCCCGCACGGATTGGTGCCCGGGTGGTGGCTGCCTACGTTGAAAAGCAGCGCCGGCTGGCGCATAATCTGCAGCCGGAAAAACCTGCGCCCGCGCCGCCGGTCGAGGTGGGAGCGGTGTGGTCGCTTCCTGACCCCGCACCCGGCGCAAAGGGTGGCCGGCACCAAGGAGAGACGACCCGCATTGCGGCGGGGCACTTCTTCATCGATGGAAACGGAAACGTAGTGGGCGGTGGACAGGCCGCGCATCCCGGCCACGCTCCAACCTCCGCAACCGGCCCGGCGCAACTGGGGCTTGCCTTGCCTGTGCACCGCTGGAAGAGACCATAATCCCCATGCGCCGATTTCTCAGCTTTCGCGATTTCGACTGGACTCTGATGGGCGTGGTGTTGATGCTTTGCACCGTGTCGGTTCTTGAAATCTACTCAGCCACCCTGCATACGAAGTACGCCGACATGCATGTGAACACCAAGCAGATCTTCTGGATCGCGGGCGGCATGGTGGCCATGTTCATCTTTGCTAAGATCGATTACCATCGCCTCCTCGACTGGGCTCCCTGGGCTTATGGGGTCTGCCTTCTGGCCCTGGTCGCGGTCCGGCTGGTGGGACACAAAGTGCTGGGCGCCCGCCGCTGGGTCAGCATTGGACCGATGCACTTTCAGCCTTCGGAATGGGTTAAGTTGGTACTCGTCCTGGCGGTAGCGCGATACTTTGCCAACCTGGATGCCCGCAGGCTGACCTGGCCCGACATCTTCAAGGCCTTCGCGCTGGTTGGGATTCCCACCCTGATGGTGCTCATCCAGCCGGATATGGGAACCGCCCTGACCTACATACCCATCCTGGTCGCGGGCTTGTTCCTGGGCGGTATCAACCTGCGCCAGTCGCTGATTCTGATCACCGCCGGGGCGGTTCTGGTGGTGGGCGCGTGGTCCAGCGGAAAGGTGCTGAAGCCCTATCAGAAGGCACGGCTGACCAGCTTTATCAATCCCGACAACGACCCACGAGGGACGGGCTACCAGATCCGCCAGTCGCTGATTGCCGTCGGTTCCGGCGGCATCTGGGGCAAAGGCGCGGCCAAGGGCACCCAGACCCAGGGTGATTTTCTGCCTATTCCCCACGCGGACTTTATCTTTGCCGCCTTCGGCGAAGAGCACGGCTTCGTGGGCGCGCTATTCGTGCTGCTGCTATACTTTTTCA
>PLSM01000165.1:0-2120 GCA_003165075.1 Acidobacteriaceae bacterium
CAGAGCGTGGCGCTCTTCCATCTCTGCCCACGCCAGCTTGAAGTGTTTGGCCGCGCGATGGCGGGCCAGATGGTCCCAGCCGTCGGTGAGCAGAACCTCGCCGACATCAAGGAACAGTGTCGTCACCGGTGCCGCTCTTTTCATTCTTCCTCTGACGACAACTGCGCTTACATTGCGGTTCAGTTCCTCACCGCGGCCCCGTCACGCAGTTCGACGCAAAATTGCGAGATCGCGGTACAGAAGCGAGGTGAAGCAGCAGTTTGCAATAGGTCTTTCAGTCGAGGGTCTTAGTTCTGCCTGCTTATCCTGTCCTTCGGAACAGCCTCTTTCCGGACGGACAATAATCGCCATTGCTGCCGAGCCAACAACGACGGTAGACCCTGATCCAGGTATATGTCGGGGCCGCACACGGTTCTCCTAAAACCGCAACTCATCCAAGGGATATGCCTACTTCTGATTGACATCGCGCAGGAGTTTGGTCCGTCGTTCTTCGTATTCCTCGCTTGTGATCTCCCCGGCGGCATATCGCCTTTGCAGGATCTGCAGCGGCGATTGCATCTGCCTGTAGGTAATTCGCCTCACCGGCATCATGAAGGAAAAGAAGAAAATCCAGAGCAGGAACCAGAAGACCCACCAATACGCGTGCATTCCCCAGTAGTAGTACATTGATATCACCTCACACAACGCCGTGCCTGATTTGGCCATCCGATGATGGACCTGCCAACCCTACAGTGAGGTTGGATGCAGATATTGAACCGGGTGGCTACATCCATCGCGATGCATATGAATTCATTCCGCCATGCGCCCATCTGCGACGGGGCTTGACTATGGCTGGATCCATCAATGAGCTGCTCATCGCGCGCTCTTCTTCTGCTACTTCCTCTGACGTACGGCAAGCAAAAGAGCGATACCGCCAACGAGCGCGATGCCTCCGAGAATTGGGGGCGCTAGATTCATCTTTTGCGGTTCGAGGGTCTCTTGCATCATGAATCGTATAGGGGATGCGAAGTATGCAAGCGAAAGAACCCCCAAGCCAATCAAGATGATCCCGACGATGGTTGCAATTCTCATGAGATCTCCTTGTTAGCTTCGCTGAACGACTGACTTCCTCAGTACTCCCGGGTTACAAGGCAGTTGCCTTCTAAGACTGAAGTACAGGCCCAGGGCGCAGGGCTGACCCCTCGGACTCGGATCAGTCTTAAACGCCTTCTCGGGTGTGATGCAGATTCACTCGGCGATTGGCCCAGGAAATGGACTTTACCCAGCGCGTGGGAACCAGCACCGAGCGGCAGAGAAGCCATTCTCCCGCCTTCACCTCCAGATAGCCGAGATGCCAGGAGGCCTCGTCCAGAATGAAGTCTTCCAGACGCCCCAGTTCACCGTCCGTACCCCGTACTTCGTAACCCTCCAGGTTCGAGATACTGCGGAGATGCAAATCTCCCTCGGTATGCACCGGGTACTCTATGCCAGTGGGCATGGAGGACGTCATGGGGGACCGCCTGTCGACCCAGTAGGCCAGCTTGCCAAAATAATCCTGCATAGCGATTTCCTGCTGACGGGAGACCGGCTGTTTGGTATCGACATCGGGACTCTGTCGCACCTGCTCCTTCGTCAATTGGACGTGAAGGGTCTTGTTCTCCCAATCGAGTTGTTTGATCGCCGTAACCGGGAGAACTACCTCCTCACGAGTAAGCCAGCGTTTCACATCGACGACAAGATAGTGGATCGCCCAGGTCTGGTCGTTGAAGAGGAAGTCCCGCACGCTACCGATTTCGCCGTCGGTTGCAATTACGCGATGGTCAACCAATGCCTGTAAGCGGTGAAGCATATTCATCCTCCGGGTCACATAGTTTGCGCACCCGGAGTCGCCGGTCAAACTCCGAATCACGGCCGAATTCTATGCGGCAGGGAGAGTCGATTACTGGTCAAATTTGACCTGGCATGAGTAAATTGGCTCAGCGCCCACTCGCAGTCGAGAACATGCTTGCAGTACGCTTGCGTTCGAATGCGGCTCTCACAGAGAGTTTTCGGCCCGGACAAACTTTGGATCGACTCAGGAATCTCATCTCAGGAGGTGCATTTGCCAATCCTGATGGATGAGTTCGCTCGCTGCGTGACTG
>PLSM01000165.1:2158-2579 GCA_003165075.1 Acidobacteriaceae bacterium
CGATCCCGATGGCCGATCTGCAGACCAAGCTCCAGTCTTCTCCGAAAGGCCTGACTCAAGCCGAGGCTGCGAAGCGGCTTGTGAGCGATGGACCTAACGCCCTCAAGGTAGAGAAGACCAATGCGTTTCTGAAGTTCCTCTCCTATTTCTGGGGGCCTATTCCGTGGATGATTGAGGTGGCCGTTATTCTGTCGGGGGTTGTGCGGCACTGGTTGGACTTCTTCGTCATTCTGGCGCTTCTCTTCTCGAATGCCATCGTTGCGTTCTGGGAAGAGCATCAGGCGGGCAATGAGATTGCGGCGCTCAAGGCAAAGCTGGCGAACGACGCGACGGTCCTGCGCGACGGCAAATGGGCCACACCAAAGGCGAGTGAACTGGTCGCCGGCGATGTCATTCGTCTGAAGCTGGGAAACATTGTTCC
>PLSM01000061.1 GCA_003165075.1 Acidobacteriaceae bacterium
GCGCATGAAGCGCCTCGTAAAGCTTCGATGGTTTCATGGATTTAAAGCCTTTCGGATGTGAAAGCAGAGCTTTCGGAAAGTTGACGACAGGAGTTAATTGGTAATTCAGAGACGCAAGTCGCTGAATACATCGGTGATCTTGCGTTAAGCCAGAATTCCCCCGGCTGCATGGGCGTTTCAGGGAATCAATCCTTGGTGACCCGGATCAGGCTGCCAGCCGCCTCTCGTTCGTTGTGCATCTGGTCGAATTGATACTCGGCGATTTGGCATCAACTGACGAAGGCACGGCACGAGCCCACTCGATGGCAGGCGCCCTGCCGCCGTTTTTGGGGGTCTCTGGCAGGTCATAATGATCTTGCGTTTCGCATCATCGCGGAATTGAGGCTTTATTCCGTAAGGGGTAGAGTAAGGATTGACTCTGGGGATAGATCGGCAGGAATGCATGTCAGGAAAGCAGGCAAAGAAGAAGAGGAAGCAAAACAGGCCATATTCCCGGCTTGAACAACACGCGCGTTCGGGAACCACCTTGACGCCCCCGTGGCTGACACTGCCGAATCTGCAAAAAACCTCATGGATAAATGATCGGCTACCTGAGCTCCTATGGGCTGTTTTGCTGGCCACACAAATGGAACGAAAAGCTGCCCTAGAGATTTTCCGCTCGGTCGCACGAGTCGGCGTGGATTATCGAGGTATAGGAAAGATTCCCATCACGCTGTCTGGCATCGCCTCAATGCCACAGGCCGCTCGCGATGCAATTATCGGGGCTATCACAGCCGACCCGACCAGCCGAGCAGCCCTCAAGTGTTTAACCGCTTTCAAGGATCTCCCAGCTCGCGAGGCATGGCTAGCGAGGTTGGGAGTTCCGAATTCACCCATTGACTGGATGCCATTGATGAGCGGCGTGGCTCGAACTCTCCACCACCAAAGCCAAGAATCGACCGATTGTCAATGGGTGTCTTTATATTTTCGAATCGCCTCAGGGCAATTCAAATTGCCAACAGACGAGCTTAATCGGCAAATCGCCGATTATCCAGATTTTGGCGATCAACGAATGGTACGACCGTCGATCCGGGCCAACGAAGTCACTCTGGACAATAACTACAGAATCGAAACAGGTTGGAGCGGAAGGTTTTGGGAACAATGCCTGCGTGAAACGCCGTGCCAATTTTCCTTAGGCCCGAGCACCCCAGCCTCATCGGAAGCCGGAACGACCGTTGAAAACGTAGATAAGTTGGTTGATTGCCTCGCGAAACATGCCGGTTCTAGCCTTCGAACTACAGGAGTTGATCCCAAACACGACACGATTTTCGGTACGGCTTTCTATTGCTTGGGCATTCTGCGTGAACTCATTGGATTCTGTGCCAATGGGGCGATTCTGGCTCGAATGGGGCTCAGGACCGTTCTTGAATGTTACGTCACGCTTGCCTATCTGATGAAGAAGAACGACGAGGCACTTTGGAGATCCTTCCGAGTCTATGGCGCGGGACAGGGAAAGCTTGCTTTCCTCAAAATCGACGAATCAGAGGAATTGAGCGAACACCCTGTGTATGTCTCAGTCGATACCCTCAATGCCTTGGCAAACGAAGACCAGTGGCAGGAATTCCTGCCGATCGACGTTGGTGACTGGGAAAAGAGCGATCTTCGGAAAAGGAGTGAGTTCGCAGGCGTGAAGGCCGATTACGACCGCTACTATTCATGGACTTCAGCTTACGCGCACGGCAACTGGGGAGCAGTCAGAACAACAGTTTTCACAACCTGTCTCAACCCTGTTCACCGCTTGCATCGAATACCATTGCTGCACGTGAGACAGTTGGGCGCTGCAATACCCGACATGATCCATTTGGTGGACAAAATTCTCGCACTCGTAGACAGTGCATACCCAACTTTCGAGACAAAGTTATCTATGGGAGTATCTGAACCAATCTCCAACTGATCGGATTGGTAGTTCTGTTCGGGCAATTCGGCTGTGACGGAAATGCGGCAGTTTGTCCCTGCACATCATCCGGAGTGCAATCATTTGGCCGTTAGGCAAGCCCGCGAGCAAGCGACGCCTCAATTGCCGCTAACAGCCCAACGCGCTTTTCGACTTATCGACGGGAGCATTTCATAAATCGGTAACCAGATGAGACACGGCTCTCATCTGGCGACCGAATAGCGGCACACTGGGTGTCATCGGCCGTCCACTTTCGCCGGGACATTACGAAACACCCGATTGAAAACCTCGAACGCCAGATCCACGGATTCTTGGATGGCCTGTGAGGTCGGCACAACCCGGACGTTGACTTGTCGCTCGCGCGCCAGGCGGATGCCGGCAATGAGGCACGCTCCAAGGTACACCATTCCCCTGTTGATGCGGGGCATGTTGGCGTCGGGATCGAACATCAGCTCCCCCTGGTCCGCTTCTGACGCGCCACCAGTTGATCGGGCCGCCCAAGGAACACCTCTGACGGCAGATAGCGGCGCTTTTCGCCGCACAACGCGCACTCCACAATGATGGATTGGAACGGGAACTCGGCCACGCCGGTCGGGACATCCTGGCGGCATTTCTTGCGAGCCACAACAAAGGTCTTCCGCGTTGAGGGTCCCTGGAACATAAAAAGAGGATAGGCGAATATATGGCGAAAGTCTATGCTGCTGCTCCTAGTGAGGAATCCTGGCGGCGATCCGTTCCACGCTAAGCCGTTGCAGAGCTGAGCCAGAATATCTATAAACCACACAATATGAATTGTTTACATGGCAAGCTGCGCGTAGGAGCAAGCCCGCCCGACATGTCCTCTCGTGGATGCGCGGTTGTGGAGAATGTGTGGATAAAACGCCAGGACTGCGGCCGCCGACGGCAATCAGGCGGCTTCATCCAATTCTTCGCTCTCTTCGGGTTCGCTGGTGTAGCCTTCGTCGCTGGTGGGATCGTCTTCGTCCCCGACAGGCGCGGGAACGTCGAAGAGCGAAGCGGGCTTGGAGGGAACTGGTTTTGCTGGTTCGGGTGACTGAGCGGCAACAGCGGCCGGTGCGGGTTCGACTTTCACTGGCGTCTTGCTGGCTGGCGTCTTCGCTTT
>PLSM01000027.1 GCA_003165075.1 Acidobacteriaceae bacterium
TACAGAAATAGTGAAAATGCTCTAACAGCAGTCCCATGCTCATCAGCACCAGCACGATCACCTGTCCGTTTTCGCCGCTTCTATTTCTCATGCCCACTCACCTCGCACCTCGCGGGTCGAATCGCCATCCCGGCAGATTTCCCCATCCCGCTTCGGCTTTCAGATTTTCGCGGCCGACCTCCGGCCTGCACATCGTTGACCGCGTACAATCCACCCTCGGTCGCCGATCCAGCCGCGACCCGGAGAAACCATCCCTTGGGTCCCCCATTATGCGTTTTTCGCACATAAAAATGCAACAAAACGTTAGTTACGAGATTTCCCATTCAGGAGCGCTGAAGTTACCATCCTCGGGCGCAAAGGTCACCGCCGAGTTCCAGATGCCGCCAGAACCCTGTGCCAATACGATTGCGTTGTGAGGGGCGGACCCGAGCCGCCGGATAACGCCGCCTCGCCGCTAGGAATTGGCTCCCAGGGGACTCCGAACTACCGTCGGGATCTGGGTCGCTCACAACAATCTACTGTGGAAAAGCACGCAAACGCGACAAAAATGCGCCTTGGATACGTCATTTTATTGACATTAGTACCCACTTTGGCGTGACGCGCGGGGAGACGAACTCACCCGCTGGAAACCTGCTGCGGTCCGGTTGGCGATGACCCATTTACCCAACACTATTGACCAGGCCGCCAGCGTAGTATGGGCTTCCTGGCAGCCTGCACCTCGTCAAGCCGTGAGACCCGCGTCGAGTGCGGGGCCGACTTCACAACCTCCGGCGTTTCTTCCACTTCCCGCGCAATCGACCGCATTGCTTCAATGAAAAGGTCCAGCTCTTCCAATGATTCGCTCTCCGTCGGCTCGATCATCAAGGCGCCGTGGACAATCTGCGGGAAGCTCACCGTGTACGGGTGAAAGCCATAATCTATCAGCCGTTTGGCGATGTCGCCGGTCTTTACTCCTTTGGCCGCCTGGCGCTTATCGCTGAAGACCACTTCGTGCATCGACGCCGTTTTGTAGGGAAGATCGTAGAGATCTTCCAATTTATGGCGAATGTAATTTGCATTAAGCACTGCATCTTCAGTGGTTTGGCGCAATCCGTCGGGACCGTTCGCTAAGATATAGGCTAGGGCGCGGATAAACATGCCGGTGTTGCCGTAAAAGGCGCGGACGCGTCCAACCGACTGCGGCCGGCCATAGTTCCAGTGCTTCGCACCGTTCTCGTCTTTGACCAGAACCGGGATGGGTAAAAACGGCTCAAGAAAAGCTTTGCACGCAACGGGGCCGGAGCCGGGACCACCGCCGCCGTGCGGTGTGGAGAAGGTCTTGTGCAGGTTAAGGTGCATCACGTCCACACCGAAATCGCCCGGCCGTGCCTTGCCCACCAGGGCATTCATGTTGGCGCCATCCATATATAGCAGTGCACCCTTGGCGTGCAGAATCTCGGCAATCTTGTGAATCTGGCTCTCAAAGACACCAATGGTCGAAGGGTTGGTGAGCATCAGGGCGGCGGTCTCAGAGTCCACCTGCCGCGCCAGCGCTTCCAGGTCGATGCCGCCGTCGGAATTCGACCTCAGGTTCTCCACCGCATAACCGCAAATGGCTGCAGTGGCTGGATTGGTGCCGTGAGCGGAATCGGGAATGAGTACCTTCCGCCGTGAATTTCCCTGCGACTCGTGCCAGGCTCGGACCAATAGGATTCCGGTGAATTCGCCATGCGCGCCGGCGGCAGGCTGCAGGGTAATGGCGTCCATGCCGGTGATGTCGAGCAGGCAGCGCTGCAGCAGGTCGATCACTTCAAGAATGCCCTGGGCGAGCGACTCGGGCCGGTAGGGGTGCGCTTCGGCCAGTCCTTCAATGCGCGCCACCAGCTCGTTGACGCGCGGGTTGTACTTCATGGTGCAGGAGCCCAGCGGGTACATGCCCAGGTCAATCGCATAGTTCCAGGTAGAAAGCCGGGTGAAGTGGCGGACGATCTCGATCTCGCTCAACTCCGGGAGCTCCGCTGCTTGATCGCGCCTTGCGGCGCCGAGCAATGACGCCAGATCAACCGCGGGCACATCCAGCGGAGGCAGTTTGTATGCTCTCTTGCCGGGCGAGGACTTCTCGAAGAGCAGAGCTTCGTTCTGGGTCTGGTGTGGTCGAACCTTGCCCGTCGTGTGGGAGCCGGCGGGAGTTTGCGGATTGGTCAAGTCAGTTGCCATTGGATGTGTCTATGCCTCCACCAGCCCCGCTGCCAGCACCATGGCCGCGGTGTCAATCTGCTCCCGGGTGATCACTTCTGTAGCGCACCACAGCGTGGCATGGCCCAGTTCGGGATACCAGCGGCTTAGCTCGATGCCGCCCACGATCTTTTCATCCAGCAGGCGCTGGCTCCACAACACCGGCGGCTCCGCAGTCTGCAGGACGAACTCGTGAAAGCGCGGCGCACCGGTGAAGAGCAGCTTCGCCCCGGGTTGTGTACTAAGCCTATTGGCCGTGTAATCCGCTTTGGCCAGGTTGTGCTCAGCCAGTTCGCGAATCCCCTCTTTTCCGTAGACCGCAAGAAAGATAGTTGTCATCAAGGCCACCAGCGCTTGGTTGGTGCAGATATTCGAGGTAGCCTTTTCGCGGCGGATGTGCTGCTCGCGCGTGGCGAGGGTGAGGACAAAACCGCGGTAGCCGGTGCCGTCGGTGGTTTGACCCACCAGGCGGCCGGGCATCTGGCGAATGTACTGCTCCTTGCAGGCCATGACGCCACAGAAAGGGCCGCCGTAGCTGAGGGCGACGCCGAAGGACTGCGCCTCCATGCTGACAATGTCGGCCTCCACGGGCGGCCGGACAACACCCAGAGAGACTGCCTCGGCAATGGAGACGATGAGAAGCGCGCCTTGGGCGTGGGCGATTGCGGCGATGGCGGGGATGTCTTCAATGACGCCGAAGAAGTTGGGACTCTGGACGAGGACGGCGGCGGTTTCCTTGGTGACGCTGGCCTCAAGTGCGGCAAGATCGACGCGGCCAGTCTTGGCATCGTAGCCTGCCAGCGTGGTGGGCAGGCGCTGGTGCGTGGCGTAAGTGGCCAGCACTTCACGGTATTCGGGATGAACCGTCGTGGCCACCACAGCCTTACGGCGGCCAGTGACGCGAACAGCCATCATCACCGCCTCGGCCGCGCCCGTGGAGCCATCGTACATGCTGGCGTTGGCCACGTCCATGCCGGTGAGTTCGGCGATCATGGTTTGGAATTCGAAGATGGCCTGCAGGGTACCCTGCGTAATCTCTGCCTGGTAGGGCGTGTAGCTGGTGAGGAACTCGCCGCGCTGCACAAGGGAATCAATAATGACAGGGCGGTAATGGCGATAGGCGCCAGCGCCCAGAAAGCTGGCATAGCCCGTGGCGTTCTTGTCCGCGGCAGCACGAAAGTAGTCGATGATCTCGCTCTCGGCTTGCTGGCGGGGAACGTCGAGGTCGCGGTCGAGTCGGCACTCGGCCGGAATCACGGCAAAAAGTTCGTCAATGGACCGGGCGCCAATCGCGGCGAGCATCCGTTCACGTTCCGCGGGCGATTTGGGAAGATAACGCATTTCAGCTTCTAGCTCCTGGCTTCTAGCTCCTCGCTAAAAGCAAGTTGGACAGGCTGGATGGCGGCCTGCCGAGAGAATCCATGGCAAATTGATGCGGCTTCCAGCGCAGAGAAACAAGCTAGTGGCTAGAGGCTAGAAGCTAGCCGCTAACCCTGCGTCTCCTCCGAGACAAACTTCTCATAAGCCGCGGCATCGAGCAGAGCGTCAAGTTGTGCCGGGTCCGCGAGCTCGACCTTGATGATCCAGGCGTCATGGGGCGCCTCGTTGATCTTGTCTGGCGTAGTTTTCAATTCTTCGTTGACAGCAGTCACGGTGCCGGTCACGGGCGAGTAGAGGTCGCTGACAGCCTTCACACTCTCCACGGAACCAAAGGTCGCGTTGGCGGTGACCGGGTCGCCTACCTTGGGTGCGTCCACGTAGACGATATCGCCCAGGGAGCTCTGTGCGTAGTCGGTGATGCCTATGGTACCAATCTTTCCCTCGACAACAATCCACTCATGCTCGCGGGTGTAGCGGTAGTTCGCGGGATAGGCCATGGCCATGTCCTCTCCTTCAATAAGATAACGAAACCCTAGTGTACGACTCGCAGACGCCTGAACGGCTGAGGAAAAGCGCAGGTGAAACCGGCGGATCTACCCGTGGCCGCCAGCTCCGCTTGCGGTGCGAAAATCGGCCCCGCTGTCGACTTCCCTATTGTTTGAAGAACTCACCATGCCCGCCGTTGGCCCATGGATCGTAGTGCGCGGCGAAGTTGGCACGGGTTTGGGTAGAGGGGTGACTGTAGGTCCAGAACTCAATGAAGGGGCTTGGATTGGGATCTTCGAGCCAAGCCTCGCCGAGCGCGTTGAATGCGGCCACGGCGGCTTTCTGCGGGTCGGGGACAAGGCCATGAATGGCCTCCTGGCCATACACGTCGGCCTCGTGCTCGATAGAACGGCTGACGGCGTTGCCTACCGGCTCCAGCACTAAGCTGGCCACCGAGACGGTAAACAGCAGCACCACAAAGCCGGCGCGGGTGGGCAGGGCGGCGATGCCTTCCTCCGGCCTGCCCACCCGCCACCGCGCTCCGAAGCGGCGCACCAGCCAGTTGGCGAACCCCGCGCAGCCCCAGAAGACAAAGAAAAGCACGGCCGCCGCAACAGCCAGCCCCTTGACGATGTGGTGAAGAACGTAGTGGCCGCTCTCGTGGGCGAAGATGAAGAGAATTTCATCGTTTGGGATGCGGCCGGCTGTGGTATCCCACACCACAATGCGCTTGGTAGGGCCGATCCCACTAACGTATGCATTGAGGCCGTTGGTTTTGAGGCTTGCCTTCATCAGAAACATGCGGCCGGGCGGAATGTCGGTTCCTGTGCGGGCGACGATCCTCTCCAACTCGCTCACCAGGGCGGGATTGCTCTTGGCCAGCGGTTCATACGTGTTGAAGACCGGCTCAACGAGCGGTGAAGCAAAGGTCGCCAACACCATCAGTGGCATGGCGGCAACCCAGGCTCCCAACCAGTAGCGGCGAGGCCAGCGGCGCACAATCCAGTTGAAGAACAACAACACAGGTGCGCCGATCAACACCGAAAGCCCCAGCGACTTGGCCATGTCCGCGCACCAGTTGCCCCAGCTCTGCACGCTGATGCCGTAACTGCGGCTGACGTGGTGGCCATACCAGTCCAGGGGCAGATTGGCCGCGGTGAGCAAGACAAGCAGGACGGCGAAAAACAGCAGTCCCTGCATCCAGTGCCGTTTCGCTTTGCGCTCTGCCCATGCGGCCAGGCCGGCCGCCCAGCGCGAAGCCAGCAACAACCACAGTACGGCGAGGCCCCATAGCGAGTAGGCAATATCCAATATGTTGCGGATGCGGCTAAGGGCGATGGCTTTATCCAGCTTGTCGGCCGGCAGGGAGTAGGCCTGTTCTGCGCCCTGCTGCGCGTCTGTTGAGGCGGGTGCGCTTCGGTGAATCGGGACATACCGTGTGGAGGGGTGCGGCACAGAGAGACGCGGAGCTACGGCAGCCAGCAGAAAAATGGAGATTGACGCAAGCACCAACCGGGGCGCAAATGTCATGGGGTTTTCCCCTCCGGAGTCACCGACTCTGCGACAATCGATGGTACAGATGCGTATTTCTGAGTCATCCCTGCCTATGCGTGATATTACTTCCGCCGCCCAAAGGCGGTCCGGATTCAGACCCTCCGTTTGCAAGTTCATTGCCGTTCTCATCCTGGCGCTGCCTGCAGTGGTCACGGCCCAGGAGTCCATGCCTGTGCTCCTCGACACCATGACCACCGAATTGCACCGCGCCTTTACCTCGCTGGGCAAACAGGGCGACGAGAAGCAGTTGCCGCCTTATTTCCTCAGCTACTCGGTGAGCGATGCAGATATGGTGTCTGTCCGCGCCCAGTTCGGCGCGCTGGTTGAAAGCTCGGCAAACCACATCCGTGTGGCCGACGTGCAGGTGCGGCTGGGCGATCCCAGCCTCGACAACACCCACGGAAACCATCGTGGCTCGGCAGTAAACAGCATGCAACTGCCCCTGACCGACGACCGCGTGGCTCTGGCCCGCTCGTTATGGTTGGCGACCAATGCCGGCTACGGCAACGCGATCGACAACTACTTGAGGGTCAAGACCGAGGCCCAGGTCCGGGCCAAGGAAGAGGACTCCTCCCCTGATTTCAGCAAGGAAGCGCCGCAAGTCTCCATCGTCAGGCCCGCACAGGCGGTTGTGATTGATCGCGCGGCGTGGGAGCAGCGGGTGCGCGCCCTCTCCCGCATCTTTCGCGACTATCCCGATGTGTACCAGAACGTAGCGATGTTGTCGGTGCAGAATGAGACCGACTACTTTGCCTCGTCTGAGGGTTCGCGGGTAGTAGAGCCGCACATGCAGGCTCGGGTGGTGGTGTTCGCCGTGACCCGCGCCGACGACGGCATGGACCTGTTCCGCGACCAGACCTTTGAGGCCGAAACAGTGCAAGGTCTACCTTCACAGGCAGAGATGGAAGCCGCTATTCGCGAGCTGGGCAAGAGCCTTGAGGCGCTGCGCAAGGCGCCCATGGCTGAGCCCTTCGACGGGCCCGCCATCCTTTCCGGACGAGCTGCCGCCGTTTTCTTTCATGAAGTGCTGGGCCACAGGCTTGAGGGCCAGCGCCAGCGCGGCGATGAGGAGGGCCAGACCTTTACCAAGGAGCTGGGCAAGGATGTGCTGCCGAGTTTCCTTTCCGTCGCCGACGACCCCACTGTCGCAAAGTTCGGCGCCACCTGGCTCAGTGGGAGCTATCAGTATGACGATGAGGGCCAGAAAGCGCAGCGCGTAGAACTGATTCAGGACGGCGTCCTGAAGACGTTTCTCATGTCGCGGCTGCCCATCGCCAGCTTCAGCGCATCCAATGGCCACGGGCGGGCGCAGACCGGGCGCATGCCCACCGGACGCCAGGGCAATCTGATCGTCACCTCCACCAAAAGCGAGCCCGAAGCCGATCTGCGCAAGCAGTTGATTGAGGAGGCAAAGAAGCAGGGCAAGCCCTACGGGCTCTATTTCGAAGACATCTCCTCCGGTTTCGCGGTCACCACGCGCAGTTCGCCGCAGGCGTTTCAGGTCATTCCCCTGGTAGTGTTGCGGGTGTATGTGGACGGCCGTCCCGATGAACTGGTGCGGGGGGTAAGTATTGTAGGTACGCCCCTGGCGGCAATGAAGCGCATTCTCACCACCGGCGACAAAAGCGAAGTGTTCAATGGCGAGTGTGGCGCGGAGTCGGGCACTATCCCCGTCAGCGCGGTGGCCCCGGCAATGCTGCTGAGTGAAATCGAGACACAGCGCCAGCCGCAAGGCACATCAAGGCCGCCAATCTTGCCCATTCCCGGCGCCCCGGCGCAGACGTCTGTAACCAAGGAGGCGCAATGAAGCTGTCTCGCACCATCTCGCTGCTCGCCGGTTGCTGCTTCCTTCTCGCATGCCTGGGTGTCGCCCATTTCTGCGCCGCGCAACAAACCCGCGCCGAGGCCGAAAAGGATCCGGTACTGAAGGCCATGCTCACCGAGCTCGACCGCAGCATGAGCGACTTGCAGTTGAAGAGCTTTGCGAAGCCGTTCTTCATTCAGTACCGCGTTCAGGAAGTGGACGACTACGAGACCAAGGCGGCGTTTGGCTCCAGCGAGGGCGCGCAGCATAATCACGCGCGCATTGCGCGCATCACGGTGCGAGTGGGCGATTACAAGACCGACAGCTCCGGCGGGCGCGGCGACGGCTCCGTCCAACTGGCAGCTCTGGACGACGATCCGGTGGCGCTGCGCTCGGCCTTGTGGGCTGGCACCGACCAGGCATACAAGAGCGCTCTGGCAGCCTATGCGCAGAAACAAGCCGAGTTGAAGCAGGTACAGACTCCGCCGCAGGCCGACGACTTCAGCAAGGAGAAACCCGTAATCCTTCTGGAAACTCCGCTGAAGCTGGCATTGGACCAGGCCATGTGGTCAGATCGCGTGGCCAGGGCGAGCGGTCTCTACCGGACTGATGCATCCGTGCGCGCGGGCGAGCGCGATGTGCAGTACTGCTCGGCATCCTTTCACACCCGCGTAACCACCACCTGGCTGGTCACAAGCGAAGGCACCATTGTGCGCAAATCTGTGGCCCAGGCTCAGGAGGCATTTGCCGTGGGCACGCAGGCTGCCGACGGCATGAGGCTCGACCGGTCGTATGCCTCCACCGGTGCATCGCTGAAGGATCTGGATGCCCAGGAAACTTTTGAAAAGCACGCGGTGGATCTGATTGCCTCGCTCACCGATCTGCGCAAAGCGCCGCTGGTGGAGGAGGAGTATCACGGGCCTGTGCTGCTCAGCGCCGACGCCAGCGCCGATACGCTGCGCAGCCTTGTAGGATCCGGAGTCACGGCCACGCGGCCACGCCTGGGCACCGAGGCCCGCACCAACGGACCGTTCGCTTCCAGCTATCACGCCCGCGTGCTGCCCGAGTTTATGGATGTGGTGGACGACCCCGGGTTGAAGAGCTACGACGGTAGGACGCTGATTGGCGCCTACGACGTAGACGACGATGGCGTGCCCGCGCAAGCGGTGAACCTGGTCACCGCGGGACGCCTTGAGAACTATCTCGTCGGGCGCGAACCGGTGCGCGACTTTCCCTTGTCGAACGGCCACGGACGCGCCCCGGTTTCCGGAGCGGCCCGGTCGGCCGTCGGCGTACTGAAGGTGACCGCGCGCCAGGGCCTGACGGATGAAGAGTTGAACCGCAAACTCGTTGACATGGCCAAGGATCGCGATCTGAAGATCGTGTACCTGGTGGAAACGCTGGGCGGCGAGATGACCCCGCGCGTGCTGTACCGCGTGAGTCCCGATGGCAAGCGCGAACTGGTGCGCGGAGCGGTTCTGGGCGACCTCGATCAGCGCGCGCTGCGCTCCAGCGTGGAGGCCGCGGGGAAACAGCTTTGGGTAGCCAACTATTTTGGCGACGTGCCGCAGACCGTACTGGCTCCCGCACTGCTGCTGGACGATGCCACGGTCCGCCGCGCCAACGAGACCAACGACAAGCTGCCTTTCTATCCGCCGCCGGAGTAGTGGTTAGGGGCGCCCCAGCCGCTCCTACTTCTTCTTCCAGCCCCCGACAATTGCGCCCATGATCATCATTCCGAAAAGCCAGAAGCCGGCATTGACCGCCAGCAGGCTGAACGGACGGACTTCGAAGACATATTCCGTGGACCAAGCGGTAAGTTCGAAGCCCAGCCAGAGCAGCGCTCCAACCTTGATGCCGCGCCAAGCCGTCTGCGGTCCGGTAAGCTGGGTTACGCATGAGATAGCCGTGGCCATTACCGCTCCCGAAACCAGCGCCGCGCCAAACTGCAGGGCACGGTTCGGACTGTTCTGCATCAGCCACTCATTCGTCCGCCCGATGCCATTGAGCCACGCCTGATAGAAAGCCGAGTACCAGCCTGCTTCCAGCAGGAAACAGGCAATTGCCGCCACCAGGATCGCCAAGTAGTTCTGTCGAACGCGCGCCGTTTGCGCTCCAGGAAAGCCAGTTGCCATTTCGCCTCCCCGCTGCAGGATTCAGGCCTCATAAACTAATTCGAACCGGCGAGGAGTTGCAATCCAAATCGTGACCGATGGAAAGATTTCAAGGGCGCGCATTGCGCTTGCAGCCGTGGATTGGCCGCACCCTAGCCATGTTCCTGCGGGCGCTCCACCACACTATTTAGTCGAGCCGCGTCAGGTAGGCATCGCCCTCTGAGGGATGCAGTTGCCGGGCGATCCACTCGGCCTGCTCGCGATTGTCGCCTTCCGGGCGGATGCGGACCCAGTAGCTGTCCTCGCCGGGAAACTCGATCACGCGGGCGTCAGGATATCTGCGCAGAAGCTGCTCTTTCAGTTTTTCCGCTCGGCGCTCGCTGGTGAATGCGCCGATCTGCACACACCATCGTCCGCCGCTGTCGATAGGTTTGGGGGTTCGGTAGACGTCGATGCGCACGCGTGCAGTGCCGATGGGGTAAACACCTGTGGCCCGCGCCGACGCCAACGTCAGGTCAATAATCTTGTCGGGAACAAACGGGCCGCGGTCGCTAATGCGCATGGCCGAGGACAAATTGGTTGCCAGGTTCGTCACCACGATCAGCGAACCCATGGGCAGGGTGCGATGTGCGGCGGTCAGCGCGGCGTCGCTGAAGACCTCGCCATTGGCGGCCTTGCGTCCTTTATAGGGCGCGGTGTACCAGGTGGCATCGCCTTCCTCTGAAAGAATAGGGCGGTGCGTGGCAATGTACTCCAGGTCGTCCGGGCTCACTCCGCCCGTCGGAAGAGGCGTGATCGGAATCCGCCCCCCTGAAGCGGAGGGCTGCGTCCGATGAGTTGGTCGGGTTGGATAAGTCGGATAAGCCGGCTGGGCCACCGGAGGTGCGGCTTGCGGTGCTGGCAGTTGTGCCGTATTTCGCTTATGGCCGCAGCCGAAAACGGCAGCCAGCGCCAGTGCCAACCCTGTCCACAGGACCAGGCGGCGCGAACTCCGTTGCAGGAGGGAATCCATCCTCAAGAGTTTGGACCCCTCGGCTGGTCCATGCGATCGGCGAGGTTGCGCAGGGTTTCTGCCACCTTACGCATGGCTGTAATGGACTCTCTGCGTACTTGCGGGACCACAGCGTCGTTCACATAAGCAACGGCGTGGCGCAGTTCCATCTCGATCAGTTCGATCGCTTCCTCGATGCGCTGACCTACGCCGCCTGCGCCGGGCCCGGGGGGAGGATATGTGCTCACGGTAAGCTACCTCGTCTTCAAGTCTGCGGCGCTGGTCAAGACACGTCAATGGCGCGGGGCGGGCGAAACCATCCGAGTGTGCCGCGCTGGTCAACACAAGTCCGGTCGACTGGACAGGATGCCCGGCTATAGTCTATTGGCGACTGTTTGCACGTCTCGGGGTTACCTTTCACAGGAAATCCGCGTCTCACTTCAAAAGCGGAGAGGAATGACGCTTCCATGGCGGCAGGCACCAGGACATTTCCGGGCCACGTTCTCCTCCGGTGCGAGTTGACGAACCTGCAGCGAGGGCGCGACGTTTGGGAGATCGATCGAAAGAGGACAAAAGATACCGTCCGGCCGGGCGCAGCGTGAGCCCTCAACGCACGTATTTGGCTCTGCCCGCGATCCTGCTCCTCCTCCTGATGCAGTCCGCAACGTCATGGGCGGGACAGGCCCAGCCGCCCAAACCCGAGCCGCAACTTCCTGAAGCACCCCAGCCGCATATCTTCATAAAAGAGAAGTCCAAAACGGGGCCGTGCAGGGTTGTGCCCAAGGGCGAACCCGCCGGAGAAGCGATGGCGGACAAGACGAGCGCCCTGGGCAGCGCGACCGCAAGCGTCCCGCCCACACAGGGCGCCGCAAAGACCGGCCTGGCCGACGCGCTGGAACAACTGCCGCCATGCCCCCCGCCGCCCCACATCGATTGGTTTGCACGATTCATCAACGGGCCTGAAGTAAAGCCCCTGACTCCGAAGGAGAAGGCACGCCTCGCAGCGCGCAACCTGCTGGACCCCTTCAACGCCATAACGATCTTGGGCACCGCTGCAGTTTCAGTGGGATCGGACGCCCACTCCCCCTACGGCCCCGGAATGGCGGGTTTTGGGCGCTATGTAGGCGTGAGCTTTACCCAGGACATGACCGGCGAGTTCTTCGGCACCTTTCTGATTCCCTCCGTCGTCCGCCAAGACCCGCATTATCACCGCATGCCCAACGGCACCATCCCCCGCCGGGTAGGCCATGCCATCTTCCAGGTAGTGTGGACCCAAGGCGACAACGGCAAAGGCATGCTGAACTACTCCAACCTGCTGGGCTTCGCCATTGAAGACGAGATCAGCAATCTCTACGTTCCGGGCCGGGAGACGAATCTACCCGCCAGTGCCGCGCGTTACGGCATCGGCCTGGCCACCGCGCCCACCGACAACTTCATCACCGAGTTTCTGCCCGACGTGGCTCGTCGCATTCACGTCCGCGTAGTCCTGGTGCAGCGCATCATCAACCAGGTCGCCAAGACCGACGGCGGCGGTTCGCCTTAAAGCCTTTCAAAGATCACGATGGCAGCGCCCGCGCGGGAATAAGTGGCCGGCATCGGCGGGATAGCGCCGGGCAGCGCGGGGACAGCCGCAGGTTTACTCATGCGTCACCCCACCCCTCCCCCTATTCTGTAAATAAATTCTCTCTTTTCATGCGTTTACGACGGTAATTATCCCTACAGGGCAAGTTGTTTATGGAGGTAAGTATGGAACAGTGCAGGCCGAAGTACACCGTGTTTAGCTCTTTGCAGGATGAACCGATTCTGGATTATGTACGCGAACACCTGAAAGACATCCGGGAGGGTTGGGAGCATCTCCAGATTGCGGGGGGCGATGGCCTGCACTTAACCATCACTCTTCGTAGGGAGACGGACCAACCCGTGCGCACAGACCAGCTGATACGTAACCGGCGCTCTTTCCACAACAAGAGCACGGTTGAGGCAGAACCACTCCCTCATCAAAAGGAATAACTGCTCCCTCGGGTATCTCTCCAGCGTATTGAACGTCAATCCATCTCTGGCAGGAATTGCATTGCGCCGTCCACCAATGATGAGGCATCCACCAATCTTACATCTCCCAAGGGGCACACATGAACCGCTACCAGACCGTCAGGCCGGAACAAAAGTACACCGCTAAGATGTTCGACCGCGAGTTCCCAACCGAAGACGCCTGCCTTGAGTATGTGAAAGAGAAACGCTTTCCCGGAGGAATGGCCCTCTGCGTCAACTGCGGCGTGGAACGGAAACACTACCGCGTCTCAGGCCGAACATCCTATGCCTGCCACGCCTGCGGGAACCATATCTACCCTCTGGCAGGAACCATCTTCCACAAGTCCACCACGCCCCTGCGTACATGGTTCTTCGTCATCCGCCT
Organism: Acidobacteriaceae bacterium; assembly: GCA_003165075.1. Taxonomy (GTDB): domain Bacteria; phylum Acidobacteriota; class Terriglobia; order Terriglobales; family Acidobacteriaceae; genus Telmatobacter. Next base: position 12,957 of record PLSM01000027.1, read on the forward strand.
CATGGCGTCAACCCGCGTTGGAATCTCGGCCAAGCAGATCCAGCGCGAAACCGGAGTCACCTACAAAACCGCCTGGCGCATGATGAAACAGGTCCGCAAACTGATGGCGGACGAGAGAAAGCTGACCGGCCCGGTAGAGATCGACGAATCGCAGTTCGGAGCACCGGACGCGAATAAGCACAGGGGATTACTCAGACAGCACTCGAAAACGACCGTCCTGGGCATCGTGGAGCGCGGTGGACGGGTTGTGACGCGCGTTCTACCGGATGCCACTAAAGAATCGATCCTGCCCATCGTCGGCGAAGTCCTCCCGCCAAAGACCATGATTTACTCGGACGAGTCGGCAACCCTCGCCCTCGTGCGCTGGATGGGCATGAGCCACAAGCATTCGACAGTGAATCACTCAGAGAGCTATGTCAACGGCTATGCGCACACCAACACAATCGATGGCTTCTGGAGTCTGGTAAAGCGGGGGATCAAAGGGGTTTACTATCAGGTCGGAGCGGAGTACCTGCAATCGTATTTGAACGAGTACGCCTTCCGCTACAACCGCCGCAAGGTCATGCGCCCGATGTTCGCTTTGCTCGCCGAACGGACGACGGCCCAGGTTTGCCCTTCCGCGCGGGAACAGAGGCTTGCGGCGAAACCTGAGTAGTCGCTGCTTTGGTAAGCAGATCGTGGAAGTCTTTGGATGTGGGAGCGGGAATGGGTTTGTCTTTCTTCATACTGTATTCCGGGCAAACTTGAAACGATGCGGATCGAATCTCAAATGGAAAGTGTGCGTTCGCTCCTCGTCGTTGTCCCTGTAATGAGCAGTTAGAGTGTAATCCTGTTCGCCTGCGCATTTTTCGCTATCAAGCAAGAAAATGCGCAGCATCTCCTTCGAAACGTTCCCGATTTTATCTCTGTCCCTGTACCCCAACGAGTGAGCGCCCACATCTTGAATTTCATATATGAGCGTATTCCGAACCGAAGGATGCAGATGCGGCAGGGAGTCAAACTGCAAAGAAAACTTCCCCAGTTTAGACATAACGGGATCGAATCGGATGTCCGTCGCCATCCTACCACCTAAAGGCTGAAGGTAAAACTGTACCGGATCAACCAACTCCATCCATTGCTTCATCCCCTCAGTGCTCAGAATATCTAGCCCAAGCTTGGGCTGATCTGCAAAATATCTGGCTTTCAGATTCGCCAATTCAGATTCGGCATTTTCTGCCCTGGAATTCTCTTTCGCCCATACGCGATATGCACTGACTAACAGCAGAATGCCAGCCAAAGAACCATATAGAAGGCGCTGCGCATGGCTGGATACCCAAAGGGCAGCAACGGTAAACGGGATGGAGGCAGCGCCCGTCAAACCCGACACCCACTCCGAAAACATTGCCCGGAAAAACTTCCCGATACGCCCCATCCCCCTATCGTACATTGACTTGCAATGAGCGGTATCATGGAGCCTGCGGGGTGACTCATGGCAACATCCAATAAAACGTCAACAAAAAGCCTTCCGAACCGAGGCCGGACCATCGCAGTCCGCATAGAACGGGAGACCGTCGCCGATGTCAGTAAGGAGCTTGATAAATACAAACGAGAGACCGACGCCAAACTCAAGAGCCTTCAATCTCAAATCAACGAACTCAAAGAGAAGTTGGCTGCAATAGAGTAAAGCGGGTGTTAATCCCCTTGTCGCTCGTCTCCTTGCGAAAGAACACCCGCGCCACGTCGTAGGCGTCTATAGCCTCATAGCGATCCGGGTGCGCCAGCATCAATCGATGGATCTTCTGCGCCAGCGCAATAATGCGCTTCTCTCGCCCACTTGCCTTGATGGGATAATTACCTTTACGACAAGGTTAGCGCTGCAAAATATTGATTCCGCGGGCTTTATTCGCAGAATATAGACATTAAAGGAGTTAGGCCGTTGTTTGGGCACGCGGGGGATAGTTTGCTCAAAAAATTCACGCAGAAAAGTCCTCTTCTACGCCTGCCTGTGCTCGCTTTCGGATATGTAGTTCGACTGGCGATGCTCCCCGCCCCAGCGATCGACCTATTGATACTCAACTCGAATTCCATTATGCGCCGCGAGCAGATAATTCCCTGCAAGAGGGCAGCGCTTCTCAGGGTTCGAAAGGGAGAGCATCGCCGGACGAAGTGCCGTATCCGGCCTTGTTAGTCATTGGACAAGTTCCAAGGCAGCGGCCGAGCCTAAGACATTACAGGGCAAGGCATTCGCCGCCCGAATCTCGGGCTAGGTTCGACTCTTTCTTCGCCCGTTCACTGCCCGCCAATTGCCATTCAGGTTTGGATTCCGCCATTCGCTGCACCCGTGTTGGATTGACCGGGCCCGGCGGTTACTCTTGTACTGCATTTCCAGGTTCCGGCGGCCTCTCCATCAAAAAGCCGGAACTGGGCCGGGCCTCCAAGCCGCCGGCGACACATTCTTAAGGAGATCGCAATCAATGTCCAAGACGATCAAGTATGCCGAGAAGGCCGTAGTTTATGCCGCCAAGGGCGCGTGGGTGGTGTTTGAGCAGCTGAACCGCATCAGCCCCAACCCGTCGTTTACCCCCAAGTGGAGCGACAAGCCCCTGCAGAAGAGTTGGCAGAAGGAAAAACCGCCCCTCGGCTGGCCACGCACCACAGACTCGCTGTGCCCCAAGTGCGTGCCCGAGATCCGCAAGCAGATCCTGGACGGCAAGCTGCCCCATGAAGTGCTGCTCAACGAGAAAGTGGGCGAAATCAAGGCCCAGATCATTGAGCGCGACGGACAAATCCTGATGGTGAAGGACTGTCCCAAGCACGGCCACTTTGAGGATGTGATGTCCATGGACCCGGCCTTCTTCAAGCACCTGGAAGAGAGCTTCCCGGGCCGCGACATGAAGGCCCATAACGACGAAAAGCTGCACCACCACGGCACCTCAACCGTGACCCACGGACGCGGCTCGGTGCTGACCATCGACCTGACCAATCGCTGCAACATGATGTGCGNNAAGCCCAAGCGGCAGATGAGCGTACAGTTCTCCGGCGGCGAGCCGACCCTCTCGCCCTACTTCCTTGACGCCGTCGCCTACTCCCGCAAGGTGGGCTACAACAGCGTCCAGGCAGCCTCCAACGGCATCGAGTTCGCCAAGAGCAAGGAGCTGTGCCGCGCCGCCGCCGAGGCGGGCCTGCGCTATGTCTACCTCCAGTTCGACGGCATCGGCAACGCTGCCAACTCGCACCGCAAGGTGGGCAACCTCTTCGACGTCAAGCTGCAGGCCATCAATAACCTGCATGAAGCCGGCGTCGAGATCGTTCCGGTGACGACGATCATCAATGGCATCAACAACGAGCAGGTGGGCAACATCATCCAGTTCGCTCTCGACAACCCCAAGAAGATCAGCTNNCTCAGCTTCCAGCCGGTCAGCTTCACCGGCCGCGATGAGGACATCACCGACGAGCGCCGCTTTGCCCAGCGCTACACCCTCAGCCACATGGCCCACGACATCAAGAAGCAGGTGGGCATCGGCGAGCCGGAGCGCGATTGGTTCCCCATCAGCTTTATGAGCACCTTCTCCGACTGGGCCGACCTGATTCACGGACCCGCCGCCGAGTGGGGCCAGCTCTCCTGCGGCTGCCACCCCAACTGCGGCATCGGCATGGCGCTCATGATCGACAAGGAAACCAAGGAGTCGGCACCCGTAACCGCCTTCCTGAACATGGACAAGGTGGCCAAGGATCTGGCCAAGGTCAACGACGCGGCCCGCGGCAAGTGGCTCTCGGTCATCGGCTTCGGCCTGGCTCTGCTGCGCAACTACGATCCGTTCAAGTCGCCGACTCACTTCAAGATCACCGACATGCTGAAGAAGATGGACAAGACCTTCAACGCCACCGGCAAGAACTACGGCAGCGTCAAGGGCGACCGCACCCTGGAAGACATCCAGAAGCGCCGCGCCGATCGCTGGAACTTCCTGTTCATCGCNNCCGAGCAGTGCATCATTCCCTATGCCACGCAGGAAGGCGAAATCAGCTTCTGCGCTTACAACACCGGCGTCGGCTGGCGCAACATCATTGAGAAGATGCACATGACGGCCACCCTCACCAAGTGGTATGAGGAGCATGGACGCCATGAAATTTTTGCCGGCGGCAAGAAGGTCGGCATGACCCATGTGGGCCACGATCTGACCCTCAACATGGAACACGTCAACTCCGAAGCCAACCACACGCTCGACAATCTGGGCATCGCAAAGAACGCCCGCGAAGAGAAGATGCGCGCTCGCGAGAGCAAGCTAAAGTCCGACGCGGAAAACGCCCGCATGGCCAAGCTCTATCGCGAGCATGTGCTGGGCGAAAAGCCGGTCGAGGGCCTGGTTAGCCTCGACTCCATTGCACCCGCCAAGCCGGTAAGCCAGCAAGAGGCCGAGCCGGTTGCCGGAGACTGATTTACCTATCCTTGGTTTGCTCGTCCAAAAGGCCGTCCGCTCAAGCGGGCGGCCTTTTTGCGTTGCCCTCGAATGTGCGCGCCGTTACATCCTCGTCCCCTCTGGAGTGGTATGTTTCTGTCCCTCAAGGAGGGCAATCTCATGGACGAGTTCTGTCAGAAATGCCAGGCGCATCTTGCGTCGCCTTGGAAATTCTGCCCTGGCTGCGGGGCAGCAATCACCCACGAAACCCAGCCGCCGGCATACCTCATGACACTGAAAAGGCGCCGGTAAAGGGCGCCTTCTCCGGATTGCTGTTCGGGGTGATCGTAGCCCCCATGATGATCATTGTAGGCACCATGCTTTGCCTTACCGGGCTGGGCATATTTCTCGGGGTTCCGCTGATTATTGGCGGGATACTGGCGCCCCTGGCGGGCCCGCTGGTCGGATTCGGCTCACTTAAAGGGAAATGTCCTTCGTGCGGAACTGCCGTCAGCAGCCTCAACAGCAAAGGGAGCTTTGAATGCGAAGCATGCCACCAGCGGATTGTCATCCGCGACCAAAAGTTTGTGGCGCCCGCTTAAGAGCGGCTGTGATCCGGAGCGCAGCAAGTCGCAGAACGGCGGCTTGTCCCATCCCCCTGGTGCGCCATCCCTGCGCCTCGGGGACTTAAAATCTTCATACCATGCAAGCTTTGAAGAGAATCCCCATAAGACCATTGCGAACAAAGAAGATCTGCAGCATCGCTCTGGCCGCCGCCCTCGCGCTTGGTGGAAGCATCTGCGCGACATCCCAGACCGTCAACTTTTCTGAAGTGAAGCCGTCGCCGCAGCAGGTCGAATGGCAGGATCTGGAATTTGGCGTCATCATCCACTTCGGCACCAATACCTTTCTCGATCGCGAATGGGGCGATGGAACCGCAGACCCCAAGGTCTTCAATCCCACACTGGCCGACCCGGAACAATGGGTACGCGCTGCGCAAGCCGCTGGCGCGCGTTATGTAGTGCTGGTGGCAAAGCACCACGATGGCTTTTGCCTGTGGCCGACAGAGCAAACCAAATATAGCGTGGCGGCCAGCCCGTGGATGGGTGGCAAGGGCGACCTGGCAAGGATGACCTCAGATGCCGCACATAAGTACGGTCTCAAATTCGGCGTCTATCTATCTCCGTGGGACCGGCACGATCCGCGTTACAAAGACCCTGCGGCATACGACCAGTATTATCTTTCCGAGTTGACTGAGTTAGCTGGCAATTACGGCAACCTTGAGGAATTCTGGCTGGATGGCGCGGGCAGCGAAGGACACACTTACAACTTCCCAAAGATTATTGAAACTCTCCGCACCTATCAGCCGAACACGCTGGTGTTTGCGGATACGGGATTATTTGAATACGGTGACATTCGCTGGGCCGGCAACGAAGTGGGCACCATCCCCTATGAGAACTGGAACGTCATCGACCGCCACGGCTATCTGCGCTGGCGGCCTGTCGAAGCGGATACGCCGCTGCATAACTTCCATTGGTTCTGGCACCCCAACGATGAAGCGACGCTCAAGTCCGTCGATCAGTTGGTCACGATCTACGAGCAAACGGTAGGGCGCGGCGGCCAGCTGATGCTCGGCATTGCGCCAGACAATCGCGGCCTGCTGCCCGATGCGGATGTGGCGCGGCTCAAGGAGTTTGGCGAAGCTCTTCGCGCGCGCTACGCAAACAATCTTGCACGCCGCCACTTACCAGCCGACGCCAACACAGCCAACGCGTTGGATGGTGATGCGGACACATTCTGGTCCGCCCCCGCCGGTTCGCACAGTGCCTCCCTGGAAGTTGACTTTGCAAAGCCGGTCACCTTCGATCACGCGCTGACTACAGAGTGGCTGGTTGACGGCCAGCATGTTCAGAAATACGCTATTGAAGCCTGGAATGGCGGCAATTGGAAGGCTGTTGCGGGCGGCGTTGCCATTGGTCACAAGAAGATGGATGCGTTTGCGCCGGTAACGGCCAGCCGCGTGAGGCTGCATATCCTATCCAGCAGCGGCGAAGCGCATATTCGCGAGTTTCAGCTATTCCAAATCGATAGCCGACGTTGACGGCCCTTGCGCTTCTGCTGCCACACGCAAAGTTTTTACACTCGTCACCCGAAAAACAAGAGCCCCGTGCAAGCGAGACTCTTTGCCTTTGCGGCAGTTTCTTCATTCATGACCCGAGCTTTAGATAAAGCCTGTAATGCTCGTCCTGAATCGAGGCAAATGGCCTCAGCGCAAGTACTCCGCTGGCTGTTTTTGCCTGCCAATCCGTTGCACCGGTCGATACCTGTTTTACCGCGAGCATCTCCTGCTTCGTGATCCTTGGAGGAATCTCGCCCTCACTAAATAGCGCCAGCGGACCGTGCACAGGCGCCAACAGATTTGGATGCTGCGGGTCCACGGCTTCGAGCACCGTAGGCATATCGAATTCAATCTCGATGCGGTCGCCATTTTTCCAGGTTCTATCCAGGCGCATGAACTTACCCGGCTCGGGACCACCTGTAACTCTCTTGCCATTCACCGTAACTGCCGTTTTGGGTCCTGCCCAGGCGGGAATGCGAAGATACACAGGGAAGGCGCTGGGACTCGCAGCCGAAATTTCGACCTGCGAGGCGGGTTGATGGGGGTAGTTGGTGAGTTGCTTCAGTTCGATGCGTTTACTCGCTCGCATCCATGTGACCTGCGAAGGAACATAAAGGTTGACGTAGACACCATCGCCATCGTGGAAATAGGCGCTGATTCCATAATCTGCGGTAATCTGCGGAAAGGTTCCCGTGCAGCAGGTCCACTTATTCGGGTGATAGGACTTGAATCCGTCGTTGTTATAGTCAGAGTAATAGAAACCGTGCCCATCCTTGCGGATAGATTTGGCTCCCAGGATGGTGTTATATAAGACCTTCTCCATGCTGTCGCCATAGCGGCTGTCGCGCGTCACACGCAGCAGGTAACGAGTAATCTTAAAGTGCCCGTAGGAGCCGCATGGCGTTTCAAAACTGGAGTGAGTCCTGGTCAGGCTCTCGCCCATCTCACCGCTGCCGGGCTCGCGAAAATCTTCGTCCGGACCCCAGCCACCGGTAGCAAAACTCTGCGTGTTGCGCAGGAAGTCAAAGCCATTCTGTGCCGCGCGCAGGTACTTCTCGCTGCCCAGCACAAAATAAGCCTGCATGGCGCTGCTCATCGCATTCACGTGGCTGTATGCGTGTTTGCCGGGCAGAACGTTTTGTCCCGCCGCCAGCGGGTTGAAGTACCAGTCGTCCGCCAGGAAGCGGATTGCGAGGTCACGATAGCGACCGCCCGCTCCACGCTGCCATGCGAGGAATAGATTCTCCGGAAGAGTGTAAGGTTCGTCCCAGCAGAACGACTCGTCCTTATGTGGCCGTGCATACTGCTCCGCGCGCGACAATCCCCGTGGGGGCAAATGCGGAAGTACTGAATCGAGAGCAGCATCCAGAACCTTCAGCGCCTGCGCGTCGCCGGCAAATTCGTGCGCATCGATCATGCCGATGGAAATCTTGTCGTAGGTGTACGCGGGGAGCCGGTAGTCGTCCCAGAAATGGGATGAAATGGCGGGCGCGAAGCCGCGTACCAGCCGCTGGACTTTCTGCTGCGTTGGCCGGTCGCCCGTCGCAGCATAGGCGCGAGACAAGCCGGAGAGATATTGGCCGAAGGCGTGACCGGGAACAAACCCGTTGTCGTCTCCTTTAAACTCAGCTGCCCAGCTGTACCATCCACCCATGTCCTCGCCCGGAGCCGCCAGGCCCGCGCGCTGACGATATGGCTTCAGCAGACTATCTTCATCCAGGGCGAGATAAAAGGCGTGGTTCGTGTCGAATTGCTGGCGCAATGGCCCATCCAGAAGCTGGACGTCGCCGTATCCAAACTGGCTGAGCCGAGGAGAAATTGCCGGCTCATTTCCTGCAAGGCCAACAGACTTCCGCGATTTTGCCAATGTGGCCAGTGCTACCGCGGTTCCAGTCTTCAGAAACGTTCTGCGCGAGGAGGTCATTGAATTGTTCACCTTTGGGCCGCGGTGTGGGAGGGCGATGGTCGCCGCGTCTGCTGTAGTTGCGCGTCGGGGGCCCATACCTTTGCCGGGCGAGCCAATTCAAACACAGTTTTGCCGCGTTGAAAAGCGCACCCGCGCCCCTGCGGAGAACGCATGCTCCTGCTGTCGTCTTGTCTACCCGATTTGGCTTACCTTGACGGGCAGAGTTTCGAAATTCACGGTGCCGAGACCTCTGTTGGCAGCCATCTGCAGATAGGGCAGATGTTCGGGGTCCAGGTTCCAGTACGCTTTGGCAACCCAGGTGTCGAGCGCCACAGGATCGGTCCCCGCCACCACGGTCTTCTTCAGGAGCACATCTTCAAGGTTGCCGCCGGTGGGACCGTTGCGCAGCAGGATCCGGTAGCAGTCCATCAGCGTGAAGGTAGGCAGCATAAAGCTGGCCAGGTCCACAAGGCTCTGGTGAATCTGCTGGTGCAGGCGGTTGCGCTGCCCACCCAGGATGCCGTACCAGTTCTTCATGCCCAGCGTGGCGCCCACCAGCCCGTGATGCTTGGCAATGGGCAGGTTGATGATCTTGTCTGCTTCAAGAAAAGGTGTGAAGACCGGCCAGCTCTTCAGCGCCACCCCTCCCATATCCACCTCGCGAAACAGTTCGGGATCGGGAAGAATCACCTCGGCGCCCTCGGCGCGCGCTGCGGCCTGGATGCCCGAGCGCATGAAGCAGCGGCGAGGTTCGTTGCAACTTACATCGGTCACGATGACACGTTTGGCTCCAGCCTGCCAGCATTGCCTCACCACCTCGGCCACGATCTCGGGATTGGTGTTGGCGGCCTGCTCCGGTGTGCGGTCCCATGCGATGTTGGGTTTCACGACCACCACGTCCTGCCGGCCCACAAAGCGGCGCATCCCTCCAAGGTTTTCCAGTGCCTGCTGAACCAGGGCGCGCGGCTCGCCTCCTTGAATGACCGTCAAGTGCGGCCACTGCGCGTCTTGCGCATTCGCGGCTATGCGGTGGTCGCGGCGGGCCTGCTCCGCGCGGGCCGGAACCGGGCGGATGCTGTGCTCGCTGAGCCAATAGCCCACGCCTGCCGCACCCGCCGCAATGCCACCCACGCGAAGCAGTTGCAGCATCGCCTCGCGGCGCGTGAGGTCGGGCTTTGGATGCTGGTCTTGTATACGATCGATCTCTCCGGCCATGGTGGTCCTCAGATTTCGAGCAGGTTGATGCGTTTCGGATCGTTGATGCCCAACCGGTGCGCGGCATCGGCAGCGGTGGCGATGTAACGCGGCGGCCGGCCCACAGCCTCCAGCGATTTCATTCCCACTTCAGCCCGTTTGCGTTCAAGAATGCCCCAGGCGATCTGATCGAGCGCTACCCGGTCCTCGCCCACAATCAGTGCGTTCGGCTGCCACAGCCGCTCGGGATGGAAGCCTGGTCCGCCGTCATACACCGACGACGTGGCATCACCGATGGTCAGCCGGATCTTCTCGCGAATCACGGGGAATGCATTCAGGTCGGCCACGCCTGGATTGCAGCCGTCGGCGTGCAACTCGTTGGGGCGCTTCACCACACCGTACATGTTCTTCATCGCAAAGGTGACGCCGGACATCTCGTGATCTTTCAGGATGGGCAGATTTAGAACCACGTCGCATTCGCGCGTAAGAATCTTTGAGAACTGGACGTGTGCGCTGCCCCAGGTTTCGACCTTATCCTCGAATCCGGAGACATCGGAGCCATAGCAGCGGACCTTGCTCGGGTCGGTGCTGATGGTCAGGCCGCAAGCCTCAAGATCGCGCGCGTTGCGGTCCCACACCAGAATCTTGCCGGGCTTGACGCCGGCCTGCTGCAAGCGCTCACAAATGGCAAGCACCAGCGCCAGGTGGGTGGAGATTCCCTTCCCGCCCAGGCCGTTCGTCTTGAGACCAATGACTTTTCCCTGGGGCGCGATGCGCTTCCAGGCTTCAATCGGATGATCCCGCCCGGTATACGAGGCAATTGCGCGGTCGAGCAGATCGAGAACGTGTTTCTCGTCGAGTTGGCCGTCGGGGCCATGCACTGCCGGGTCTCTGGCAATCACCACTTTCGGCTTGCCGCCCCCCATCGGACGATCCAATATGGCTGCCAGCCCCAGTTTGCTCTGCGCACCCACAAGTACGGCGCCGGTTGCTGCTTCCTTCAGAAACTCCCGTCTGTTACTCATCCGCATTCTCCCCGTCTTCAATGTTGTCCGCTCTTCCACCGTGTCGTTCAATGTGCAAAGCTTCGTCTTCGCGTCAAACCTCCATTAGCCCGCAGCGTTGCAAATCGTTGCAGCCCACTTGATGCCGGGCATCGGCGGCGGTGGCAATGTAGCGTGGCGCGCGTCCCTTGGCCTCGAGTGTCGGCAAACCCACCTCGGCGCGTTTGCGTTCGATCATGTTCCAGGCGGCCTGGTCCAGCGCCACCCGATCCGCACCCACCATGAGTGCATTGGGGTGCCACATATGCTCCGGGTGAAACAGAGGACCGCCGTCGTAGAGCGCGGAGATAGCGTCGCCAATGGTCAGACGGACTTTATCGCGAATCGCCGGAATGCAGTTGACGTCTGCAATCCCGGGATTGCAGATGTTGGTATGCAGGCTCTTCAGGTCCACCATCTTGATCACGCCGTACATGTTCTTCATGGCAAAGGTAACGCCCGCATCGGCGTGGTCCTTCAGCACGGGAAGGTTCAGCACCAGGGCGCATTCGCGGGTGAGAATCTTCGACAGCTGAACCCGCGCCACTCCCCAGGTCTCAACCTGGTCTTCAAATCCAGCCACGTCGGAACCATAGCAGCGAATGCGGGCGGGGTTGGTGTTGATGGTGAAACCGCCGGCTTCCAGTTCCTCCGCGGTACGCTCCCAAACCAGGATGTTCCCCGCGCGAACGCCCGCCTGCTGCAGCCTTTCCGCAATCGCCAGCACCAGCACGAGGTGGGTTGCAATAGGCTTCAGCCCGACCGTATTCACCTTCAGGCCGATCACCTTGTCCCGGGGAATGATCCGCTTCCAGGCCTCCACCGCGTGGTCTCGCCCGGTGTATGCGGTCATGGCCCGGTCCAGCAGGTCCAGCACGCGTTGCTCATCCGGCCGTCCGTCCTTGGCGTGAAGCGCCGGGTCGCTGGCCACCACAAGTCTCGATGGGTCCGCTTTCGCGTGCTGGCCCAATACGCTGGCCAACCCGAACTTACCCTGCGAGCCCAGCATTAGGGCTCCGGTGGCCGCATTCTTCAGGAATTCCCTGCGATTCTTCATTGAGCCTCGCATTCGTCGAAACAGCCGGTCATCCGGCCTAAATCGTTACAGCTTCGCTTCCACACCATGCGCCAGGGCCATCAGTGCCTGCGGCGTGCCGGGCGTGGATTCATAGGCCACGATGCGCACCAGGTACGGTCCCTTGCGAAAGATCACGCTTTGCTCATAAGCCACGCCCGCATCGCCCAGGCTCGCGGCCTTGGCGTCGCTGGTACCGGTTTCAAGAATCTTGCGTGCACCATCCGGGCTGCCCATGGTGTGCACGTCTACCACCGCCTCCAGTTGGCCCTGGTACTTGTAGTCGGAAGTGGAGGTGGAGATAACCCCGGCAGAGATGTACTGTTCTGCGTCGCCGTCGATGTATTGCCACAAGTCCTTGGCTGCAAACACGCGCGTGTCGCCTGTCTTCTCCCAGCCTGCCACCGCACCCGACGCCGGGAAGGGGTTGACTTTGCTCTTCTTGCAGCCCGAGCCAGCCGCGAGTGCCACTATCGCAACTGCCACGGCCGCCAACATCCATCTTCTTGAATAATTCATCTTGAAGCGGTCTCCTCTATTTCCTGTTAAGCAGAATCTGGCTGCTGGGCGAGCGGCTCTCGCCGATGCTGGTGACATAAACAGCAGGACGCTCCTGCAGCGGGCAGGCATATTCGCACGCGCCGCAACCCACGCAGCGACTGGGATCGACGCGCGGCTGCTTCAGCGTCTTCGTGTTGCCGGCCGAGTCGACCACCTCCGCATCCTCCACGTAAATAGCTTTAGGCGAGACCGGGCACCACTCCTCGCACACAATGCATTCGGTAGCTTCAGCCCAGGGCAGGCAGCGGCCGCGATCATAAAACGCAGTCCCCAGGCGGATCGGCTGGCTGTCTGCGCCCACGCCCACCACCCAGCCTTTTTCCTTGGGAGTGATCTGCCAGATGGCGCCCGTGGGGCAGACTTCAGAACACAGCACGCAACTGGGCTCGCAATAGCCGATGCGCGGCACCAGCGTGGGTGTCCATAGCCCTTCGAGTCCTGCCTGTTCCAGCGTGGGATGCAGCGAGTTGTTGGGGCAGACCTTCATGCACTCGCCGCAGCGGATGCAGCGCGAAAGAAACTCCGTCTCGTCCAGCGCGCCCGGCGGACGCAGCAACCGGTCATGGCGGCTCTTGTCCAGTCCCGTGTTGGCGCGCATCAGCGGCACAACTACGGCCCCCGCCGCAAGTCCAGTAAGCGCCTTGCGCCGCCCGATATCCGGCGTGGCCACTTCGTGCTCCTTGCGGAAGAAGCGGAAGGCCAAGCCGTCGTGCGGGCAACTACCCACGCAGTTCATGCACATCAGGCACTCGGACTTGCGCCACGGCACACCGCCGATGGGATCGTCGCCGCCCTGGCAATTCAGCAGGCAGCGGTTGCATTTGTCACATGTGGCAGGGTCCTTGTGCAGGCCCAGAATCGACCAGCGCGAGACCGCGCCCAACAGCGCGCCCAGTGGGCAAATCGACCGGCACCACAAACGCGTGATGCGCAAACTCGCCGCCAGGATAACCAGGAACACAATGCCCAGCACCAGCCCTTGCGCAAAGTGGGTCTGGCGGAAATCCAGCACCGTGGCCTGCAGGACAGTGTGCAGCGTTTCACCCGTCGCCTTGATGGCCGCGATATGGCTGTGTTCAAGCGGAGTGAGAACCGCACGCGCCGCAAAGTTGAAGGCCGGCAACAGCGCAAGGCCAATGGAGCGAACCAGCAGGCTGAAGGGGTCAAGCCAGCCAATCGCCATGGACCCGAAGAAGGCTGCAATCAGCCCCGCAATCAGCACTACATACTTCACCGTCTGCCAGCGCTTGTAGCGGTTGGAGTCGATGCGCTGCTTGCCGCGCTTGGCCTCTGAGTGCATGTTGCCCACAAAGTGTTGCAGCGTTCCCATGGGGCAGATCCAGCCGCAAAAGAAACGGCCCAGAAACATCGTGGGCAGCAGGATGAGCAGGCTCCAGAGCAAGCCGCGATAAAGGGCGTGCGAAGCAATGGCGTTGGCCACGGCAATCAGCGGATCCCACTCGAAGAAAAGTCGCACCGGCGCGCGCAGATGAATGTCGCCGGAACCGCCGGAAGAGGGGCGCAGCGAAGTGAAGATCAGCAGCGCAATAAAGACCAGCAGAAAGAATATCTGCGAAATTCTGCGCCACAACGGCAGTCTGGAACGGGCCACGAATCTCCTCCACACACCGCGCTCTGAAACGAGCAAGGCACTTGGAACGCGCCAAGGAAAAATCGAGCGCGCGCCAATCGATTCCCTGCCGGGGCCACCCGGATGCGAAAGAGAACGCTCTCTTCAAGACCTGCAGTGACTTGATAACTTGTGCTGCTGCTTCCTGAAATGAGCGGAAAATGCGCGGATCCGGCAGATATCACGCGCCCCGCGGGCGATACCCCACAGGACGAATGATTGGCGATGGAGCATGGGATGGACTGTGACGGGCATCACTTTAGAGCGGATTCTAACGTCCACAATTTTGCTTGGAGTTCACTCAACCAGCACCCTAAACACTGCGTAATCAGCGTCATACGCAGCAATCAGAGATGATTGATGAGCGAAGCAATGCATGCAGCGCCGAAGCCGTTGTCGATGTTAACTACCGATACGTTAGGAGAGCAGGTGTTCAGCATGCCCAGCAACGCTGCCACGCCACCAAACGAGGCGCCGTAGCCCACGCTGGTGGGAACGGCCAGCACCGGCGCATTCACCAGCCCCGCCACAACGGTGGGCAATGCGCCTTCCATGCCCGCGCAGACAATCAGCACCCGGGCCGATTGCAATGAATGCTTTTGCGCCAGCAGCCGGTGGATGCCGGCCACGCCCACGTCGGCAATCAGTTCCACTGTGTTGCCGGCCAGTTGCGCGGTCACCGCCGCTTCTTCCGCCACAGGCAGGTCGCTGGTGCCGGCGCAGACCACGGCTATGGTTCCCTTGCCGGGAACGGCCGCAGCCTGCGCAAGCGTGATGGCGCGTGCAGCCTCGTGATACACGGCGCGTGGCTCCAGGGCGCTGACCGCCTCAAATGCTTCGCGGCTGGCGCGTGTGGCCAGTACATTGCCGCCTGCTTTGGCCATATGCGCAAAGATCTGCGCCACCTGTGCGGCCGTCTTGCCCGCGGCAAAGATCACCTCGGGCATGCCGGTGCGGAGCGCGCGATGATGATCAAGTTTAGCGAAGCCCAAGTCCTCAAACGGCAAGTCGCGCAGGCGATCCAGCGCTTCTTCCACGGCAGTGTGCCCCTCGTGCACTTCATTCAATAGTGCTTCAATACTTGCGCGATCCATCAGTGCGCCTCCGTCTTTGCCTGGGTGGCCGCATACAGGCGCATCGCTTCCTGCATCACCTGTTTGAGCGGAATCGAATGCCGCAGGGCATGCTGGCGGCAATCTTCGTATTCCGGTGCGGCGTTGGCTTCCTCGCCGGAGGGCCACCGCGCAATCTTGATGCGCACCGGTCCCCATTCGGTCTGTACGGCCATGAACTCTCGCACCAGCGACGTCTTGTTTTCCAGCCGCCAGCGCAGGCCGATGGTAGTGGTCTCGCGGAATATCAGGTCGCGCAGCCCGCCCACCAGGTCGGGCCTGCACAGCACCGTCAATTGCACACCGGTGCGGCCTTTCTTCATCTGCACCGCAACGCGATACACATCCCAAGCCCCTGCCTCCAGCAGCAACTCGCTCACGTAAGCCACCAGCTGCGGGCTGCAGTCGTCGATCACCGATTCGATGACCGCAACCTGCTCAGCCCCGGCATCCTGCGCGGCTTCTTCCTCCCCTACCAGCACGCGAACCAGGTTAGGCTGGCCGGGCGTCTCCCGCCCTCCCGCCCCGTAGCCCGCAGCAACAATGCGCATCGCGGGCAGCGGCGCGTACTGCACGTCCAGCATGCGCAGAATCGCCGCGCCTGTCGGGGTCACGCGTTCCATCGGCGGACCCGCCGCATACACCGGCGCATCTCCCAGCAGCGCCAGCGTGGCCGGAGCGGGAACGGGCAGCGTTCCGTGTGCACAGTCCACAGTCCCGCTTCCCACGTTCAACGGTGACGCCAGCCAACGGTCGACCTTGAGCGTCTCGCACCCTGCCGCGGAACAGACAATATCGATGATCGTGTCCACCGCGCCCACTTCGTGAAAATGAACTTTCTCCACGGGAATTGAGTGAATGGCTGCCTCCGCTTCGCCCAGCAACTGGAAGGCGCAAATAGCGCGTTCCTTCACCGCCTCGGCAAGAGGCGCGGAGCGGATAATTGCCAAAATCATCGACAGCGAGCGATGAGTTTCGTGGGAATGCGTGTGCTCCTGCAAAGCGGGCGCCGTGTGCGCCTCATGCGTATGCTCCGCGTGAGAATGCGTTTCATGGGTGTGGGTTTCACGCCCATGAGAATGGTGATCCTCATGGGTATGAGTGTGCTCCGCTGCGGGACCGTCGGGCCCCACGACATCCACTTTGGTTGCAGCCAGACCGCCGCGGCTCACCTTGCGCATCTCAAGCCGCGCGCCCACACCGAGCGCAGCGGCCGTCTCTTCAAGACAGCGGAAAGGTACGCCGGCATCCACCAGCGCGCCTAAAAGCATGTCCCCGCTTATGCCGGAAAAACACTCCAGATATCCAGTTCGCATCGATCTCAGATTCTAAACTGTCTGCTAGGCTCTGCGCCGCGTGAGGATATCGGCAGGCAGAATCGCACTGGGGAGGATCTCGTTCATCGAGCCCGAACGGAAACCGGTGCAATCCAGTGCGACATATTGGAATCCCGCCTTGCGCACCGCGGCCGAGATTGCGTCGCACATCTCCATCGTCAAGGCACGGGGCAGTTCTGAACGAGAAATCTCGACCCGCGCCAGTTCCCCGTGATGGCGTACGCGAAACTCGCGGAAGCCCAGTTGCCGCATGCTCTCTTCGGCGTGCTCCACTTGTTCCAGCACCTCGCGCGTCACCGTGCGGCCATACTCCACCCGCGAAGACAGGCAAGGCGCCGCCGGCCGGTCCCACAGCGTATATCCGGCTGCCTTGGCCAGCGTGCGAATCTCCAGTTTGGTCAGCCCCGTATCAGCCAGCGGCGCCAGCACGTCATGTTCCTCGGCCGCGCGCTGCCCGGGGCGGTAATCGCGCCTGTCGTCGGCGTTCATGCCATAGGCGATGTGAGCAAAACCCAACTCGGCGCCCAGCGTTTTCATGCCTTCAAACAGCTCGGTCTTGCAGTGGAAGCAGCGGTTGGCGTCATTGCGCTGGTACTCAGGCCGGTCCAGTTCCGCGGTTTGAATCACCCGCAACGGCATCTCCAGCCCCTCGGCAAAGGCGCGGGCCTGTTCCAGATCGCGGCGGGCCAGGCTGGGCGAATCGGCCAGCACGGCAAGCATGCGGGTGCCCAGCACGCGATGCGCTGTCGCTGCCAGAAACGCAGAGTCCACGCCGCCGGAGTAGGCCACCATCACGCCTCCCAGCGCGCGCAGCCTGTCTTCCAACGCGTGCAGTTTCAGCGCTGTGCCTTCAATCTCGTTCCGCGCGTTTTCAGCTCCGGTTGCCCCGGTCTGCGCCAATGCCGCCATGAAGCCGATTATACCCCGACCTCTCTTGGCGGTGTGTGACCGCCGAGCGCATCAGAATGCCCTCGCAGACCGCCAATTGCAGGCCAATTCCCAGAGGAATGCGATATACTCCGGACGCAGTCATGAATTCCTTGGGGGTTTTCCGATGCGTTTGAATGCAATTTCGAAGTTGACGGTTGCGGCGGCCCTGGGGCTGGCGTTTATGGTGTCGCCCTTGCGGATCACGGCGCAGGGCGGCGACACAGTGCTCAAGCCGGCGGACACGCAAAAGCTGCTGCCGGCAAGTGCATATTACAAGGGCCAGTCGGCCACTACGCAGTTAAGGAACTCGGGCGGCGTGAAGTTTGCCGACGGCTACTACCTGCTGGCGACAATGATCGACACCAGCGGCTACTCCAGCGATGTTGCGGCCAAGTACCAGGCTTACTTCGTAACCGAAGTGCCAATCAAACTGGGCTCGCATAGTCTGCCCGCGGGCGTCTACGGCATCGGCTTCATCCCCGGCAACAAGTTCGTCGTAACCGACGTGGGTGCGCACGATGTGCTCACATTGACCTCCGCCACGGACGATGCGATCAAGCGCCCCATGCCTTTGCAGGTTCTAGCGGACCCAGCAGGCGGCTTCCGCCTTTACGAAGGACGCCGGTACGTGCACTTTAGCCGGTAGATCAGGCAAGCTCGACAGATTCCCCGGTTCCGCGCCACAATTAGCGCAGCCGGGGAATCGGCACTCGACGCCACCCTGAGCAACGGAAAAGACGAATTCCCAATGTCGCTGCTGGCGGTAAACAGCATGAATTCAATGCAGTAAACGAGCGTGCAGAGTTACGGGCTCTGCAGTGCTGTCTATTCCTCGACAGGAAATTACTACCTTCTTCTAAATAGAGATTGCTTCAGTTAGAGATTGCTCACCACGCAAATCGCCCCCTTGCACTATAACTATGAGTAGTTCCACAAAAAATCATCGCGAGGGGGCCTTGCCTGTGCCGATTCGTGCCCGTGTATCTTGCATCGCCATTTTCCTTTTTCTCGCTTCTTGCTTTACTCCGTCGCAGGCTCAACACCCGGGCAATACCAACCCTATTTACGAGCAATTGCGCGGGCTTTTGCCGGGAGACGAGGTGATCTCGGTAAACAATCTGGACCTGCACCGCGATGCAGCTACCCTCACGTTTCGTAGCGGGGAATTTGCCTTTTATAGAGAGGTGAACGGCAAGGTAACGGGCGCGGTATTCAAGGGCGACGGTCATCTTCACGTGACGCCTCCGACCGCTGAGGAGCGCCATAATCTGGCCATCGTCAACAAGACCGAGGAGTTTGACGAAGACTTCAGCGAAGCGGTGCTGCGCTTTACCGACGCCACCGCGGCAGAGCTTCGCAGGGCCTCTACGGGCAAGGGCGCGCCGGACTCTGAATTCAGCAAGGCAGCGCAGGAGTTTCACAATTTCGAGCGCCTCAAGCTAAAGGACAATCTGGATCTGCGGCTGTTGGAAGACGTACTCAGCCCAGTACCGGGAAACTATTTCCTTGCTGTCCTGCACGGGAAAAAATATCCTCATCTCCTCTTTTCGCTCGATCCTCATGGGGTTCCGGATGTGTCACCCGAAGAGGTTGCGCTGCTCAACTGGAGCGATTGGGGTGAGACTTACCCGCTGGCGTTCTATCGCGCCGCCGAGTACGCCAACAGCACGGCCAACGGCAGCGAACGTAACGCCGCCTACAGAATTACGAACG
Source organism: Acidobacteriaceae bacterium (assembly GCA_003165075.1). Taxonomy (GTDB): domain Bacteria; phylum Acidobacteriota; class Terriglobia; order Terriglobales; family Acidobacteriaceae; genus Telmatobacter. The sequence continues at coordinate 31,953 of PLSM01000027.1, forward strand.
AGAACCTCGATGTCTCGATTGAAAAGAGTGGCCTGCTCACCAGCCTTGCCACGGTGGAGATTCGCGCGGACCAGGACGGCACCGTGGTGATTCCGCTCGATCTTTATCCCACCCTGCGCGTGACCCGTGTAGAGACCGGGAAGGGTGACCCCCTCGACTTCGTACAGGAAAAGAAGGACGAGGACGCCGATTTTGGAGTATTGCTGGCCAAGCCGCTCAGCAAGGGCGAGTCCACCACAATTCGCATCTCTTACAGCGGCAAAGACGTGGTACAGAACGAGGGCGGAGCGAATTACTATCCCATTGCCCGCCAAAGCTGGTATCCCAACTCCTCCCAGGGCCTGGGCGATTACGCCACATATCACATGCTGTTTCATGTTCCTAAGGGCCTGCAACTGATCGCCACGGGAACCAAGGTGAACGAGAACACGGACGGAAAGATCACCACTTCCGAGTGGAAGACCGATGTGCCATTGCCAGTCGTGGGCTTCAACCTCGGCAGGTTCACCATGAAGGAGGCGACGGTAGAAAACAAGCTGGCCAACAATCTCACCATCGATGCCTATGCCAACACCACGCCGCCGGACGAGCTGTCCAATCTGGCCGACCTCAATCTGGGAAATTTCAGTGCGCCATCCATGCTCCCTACGCAACTGAGCCAGGGTGAAGTGGCCGCGCGCATCTATTCCAGCTACTTCGGTACACTTCCATTCGCAAAGGTAGCAATTACTCAGCAGTTTGCGTGCAATTATGGCCAAAGCTGGCCCATGCTCGTCTACCTGCCGATCTGCGGATTTCTCGACACCACGCAGCAAAACTCCCTGGGTCTGCGCCCCGAGGATATGTATTGGAAGGTCGTTACGCCTCATGAGGTAGCGCACCAGTGGTGGGGACAGACCGTCGGCTTTCGCAGCTATCGAGATCAGTGGATGAGCGAAGGGTTTGCCAATACTTCGGCTTCCATCTTCCTGCAACTTACGCGGCCCAAGCCCGACGACTTTCGCGAATTCTGGAAGCAGCAGCGCAAGCTCATTACAGAAAAGAATGCGATGGGCTTTCGGCCTATCGATGTAGGGCCCGTGACCATGGGCTTTCGGCTTAGTTCTCAAAAAACGGGCTGGGACATCTACCAGAATCTCGTCTATCCCAAGGGTGCGTACATTCTGCACATGATCCGGATGATGATGTGGACGCCCCAGGAAGGCGAAGAGCGCTTCAAGGCCACCATGCACGACTTTCTGGATACCTACCGCATGCAGGCCGCGACCACCGAGGAGTTCAAGGCCATGGTCGAAAAGCATATGAGCACGCAGATGGACCTGGACCACAATCACCGCATGGATTGGTTCTTCAACCAATACGTCTACGGCACCGAGCTGCCCACCTACCACTTTGAGGGCCAAGCCACACCCAACGACAAAGGAACCAGCATCCACTTCAAGTTGACGCAATCAGGAGTGTCGCCAGGCTTCAAAAACCTTGTGCCAATTTACTTGGAATTCGCCGATGGCAAAGTCATTCACCTGGGTGGGATCCCCATCATCGGCCCAACGACAATGGAGCAAACAGCGCAACTTCCCAAGATGCCGGGCCCCATCAAGCGGCTCATGATCAATTACTATTACGACGTGCTGTGCATCGAGAATTAGACCCCGGGCCTTCGCCTGTGAGTCAAAATCGTACGCTTCAAGCACAGAACGCGGACCCCGAGGTCCGCGTTTTGTGTGTTGAGTGAGACTTGGGCTAAATTAAACCTTGGCTAAGACTCCGCCGCCCAGCCGCTCAGCTAGCAGTTCGTGAGCGTGAGCCAGAAACTCATCCAGCGGAATCTTGCCCGCGTCCACTTCCGCCAGGATGGCCTTCTGTGCCGCGTATTCCTTGTTCTGAATGCCGGCCTTGGACTGCAGCATGCGCCACGCCTTGCGCCGTTCCACGCAGAACATCACCAGTTGCCGCGAGAGCGCGCGGTACTCCAACTTCCCGTCGGCCTCGTACTTGATGTAGACGCCGAAGTCGGGGATGAACGCGCGATGGCCGGGCGTGAGGTAGCGGCGATAGACCACGTCCTGCTGCGTGATGCGAATCAGCATGTTGTCCAGGTGGATGAGCTTGGCCGCCGCCTCGGGTTTGATCTTTTTCAAATGGTTGCGGAAGCGCGCCTCGGTGGTGCACCAGTGGGCCACGGTGTAGCGCATGGTTTCGCCCGTGGTCTTCGACTTGGTTTCGTACCAGTCAAGATCGATCGACGGGTTGCCCTTCAAGTCCAATGCTTCCTGGTAGGTTTCGCCCAGCCGCGGGTTAAACACAAACTCCGGCGCGCCGCGGCTGTCGCGGACGCGCTGGGCCTGGAACAGCGCCATGTCGTCCGGCACTCCATGTTCCGGCTGGCAGGTGGTGAAGGCCTGCAGGAACATGGTGCCGCGGTACTCCAGTCCATCGAGAATCGCGCGGTAGAGCTTGGGAGCATTGGCCATCGAAATCTGGGCCACAAACGGCGAACCATGCCCGGCCAGGAAGGTTTCTGCCACCGTCTTCTTTTCGGTGTTTTTTCCCTGCGTGGCGGAGCCGAAGACATTCATGTCGTTGCCGCCGAGCATGGGTGTCGAGTCGGAGTTCTGCCCGCCGGTATTCGAATACACCTGCGTGTCGAGCATCAGAACCTTGACGTTGGGCCGGTTTTGCAGCATCACCTTGGAGGTGTTCTGGTAGCCGATGTCGCCGATGCCGCCGTCGCCGCCGACGACCCATACCTTTGGCAACTCGACGATCTCCTGGTCGGTCATCAACGCGTCAGTAAAATGGCTGAGGTGATAGTACTCCTCATCGTTGATCACGTTTGTGTCGCGAGTTAGAAGCATGTCTGCCAGGCGCTCGGGAACGACCGAGCGCCTGGCGTGATCGACGATGAAGCTCTCGCCCATCAGCCAGCCCACAGTCACGCCGTCCTGGAACAGCGAGTTCATCCACGGGTAGGGGTGGGGATTGTTGGGGGCGGAGGAGCCGTAGACCGTGTTGCAGCCGGTGTGCGCGGCCATGGCCATCACGCTCATGCCGTTGGCCAGGCGGCCGTCCACGGGTTGCAGGTTCTTGTGATTGAATGCCTCGGTGAGCAGGACCGCGGCGATGGCCTCAACCAACTCGGCGTCGGTGATGGCGCCATGCTCTGCCTCGTAGGCGGCGATGCGCGCCAAGGTGTCCGCTTCGTCCTCACCGCCCAAGCCCAGCACCAGGTGCGCAATGGCCTGTCGCAGCAGCTTGTATTCCGCCGCGTTGCTTTCCTTCAGGGCCCCCAGCCGCGCCACGCCCGTTTTTTCAAGCTGCCCGGCCTTGGCCAGGAAGCGGTCGCTCTTGGCGTGGAAGACGGGGCGCATGTAGGCCTCGGTAACCGCGGCAATGGAGCGCAGGACGCTCTTTTCGCCGCATCCGGCGCAAGCGCCGTCGCCCGCCACGAGCGAGTCGTAGTTGGAGCGCACCATGAGCATGTTGCGCAGGGTAGCGGTCTTGGAGTCGGCGGGGTTGGCGGCGTTGAACAGGCCGAGATACTTTTGCGAGGTATCGGGCAGCATGTCAAGGAAGGCAGTGCCGGTGGTGTGTTCGGCGTTGACTTCCAGGGTTTCCGGCACCATCCGCAGTGCATTGTGGTCGCCGCAGGCCGTGACGCAGGCTGCGCAGCCCTTGCACAGATCGCTCACAAAGATGGAGAAGATGCCGCCCGAACCGGGGTTCTTGCGTTCCGGCGAGGAGAAGATGGCGTTCACCTTCTGGTAGGCCATCGGCACCTTGGCAAGGATGTCAAAGAACTGCTGTTTGGACTGCTGGGAGAATCCGCCCTGTTCCTTCGAGACGAGGGAGTCTGTAACTTCGCGGAGGATGGTGGGCAGAGGGGTTCCGGTTTTGATTTCGGCCAGCATGCGCTGGCGAGCCTGCTTCTCGATCTCCGGCAGAGCGTGGAGGAGCTTCGCTCGGTCCTCGTCTCTGGCGACGTAGTAGGAAACAGCGGTGCGGAGCAGTGTGCTCAGATCCTGCGAGGTATTGGGCAGGGCGGTATCCGGGCAGACGGAGATGCACTCCATGCACTGGGTACAGTTCTCGGCAATATAGAGCGGGGTTTCGCGACGAGCCACGTATTTGGAGGCCGTGTCTCCGGTGGCGGCAGCGATGACGCCCATGGCCGAGAGCGGCGTGGATGGCTGGTTATAACCGAAGGTGGAGCGGAACTGCGCGTCGAAGCTGGCGACACTGGCGATCGGCGTGCGCTTGGTTTGGCCGGTGGGCAGCGGTTTGGTGCGGCAGCCTGCGCCGCAGGATCCGCCCGCCGTGGCCAGTTCCAGAATTGGCATCAGGGCCTGGCCGCGCAGGGTGGAGAGGTCGGTCGCGTTGAGTGCGCCGATCTTGATCTCCTTGACCTGATCAAAGCCCTGCATCATCACTTCCATGTTCGACTGCACCACTGCGTCACCCAGCTTGCCGAACTTCTTCACATACTGCTTGTGGACCACTTCGCGGTACTGCTCCTGGGTAATGCCGAATTCCTGCAACAGCGTACTAACCGCAAAGAACGCGCCCAGAAAGGCGTTGCCCTGCATACGCAGTTGCAGATCGCCGCGGTCGGTGGCCTTTTTGGCAATGGCAAAGCCGGGCAGCGTGAATACCCGAATCTTCTTGTCGATGATCTGTTTGCGCGCCCACAGGGGAAGCTGTTCCCAGGCCCGCTCGCCTTCCTGATCGGACTCCCACACCAGGCTGCCGCCCTCCTGCATGCCGTCCAGGGGGTTGGTGTGCGTAAATGCCTTGGGATCGCAGCACAGCACCACCGTCACGTGGCGCAGGTCGCAGTTGACACGGATGCGATCCTTGGCCGCCACCATAAAGTAGCTGGTCGGCGCGCCCTTCTTCTCCGAGCCGTACTTGGGATTGGCGCTGACGTGAATAACTTCCTTGGGATTGCCCAACTCGTCCTTCAGGCCGTCGCGCTCGTAAATCAGGTCGTTCAGGTCGCCCAGAATCGCGCCCAGGTTCTTGCCCGTGGTGATGGCGCCCCAGCCGCCGATGGAGTGGAAGCGCACTGCAACCGCGCCCTCCGGCAGCAGCGACGGAGTCTCGTCGCCGATCACCGAGTAGGGGTGGTCGATGCCCAGCACCATGAAGGAAACTCCATCCGCCGCCGTCTTGCCGTCTTTGCGCGCGCGGCCCGCGGTCGCAAACTCGTAGGCCCCGATGATGTGCTCGGGCCGGAAGTCGCGCGAACCCAGCCCATAGGTGCCTGAGTAGATGTGGGGAACCTCGTCCATCGCCAGAGCGGGCAGGCCCTCGGCCGCCGGATGCCCCTCATACTGAATAGCCTTTGACAGCGCGGTGCGGATGTCGCGCCCCAGCGGATTGTCGCCGGACAATGCCTCGTCCGTCCGCTCCAGTATGATGACGTTTTTCTTGCCCTTCAGCGCCGTCACGATCGCCGCTTCAGGGAAGGGCCGAATCACGTTGACATGGATGGAGCCGACGGTTGAGCCGCGAGTCTCGCGCAGATAGTCCACTGCGGCCTCGATGTTTTCCGCAGCCGAACCCAGTGAGACGAAGACCGTATCCGCGTCGTCCGTTTTGTATTGGCTGATCAGTCCGTAACGGCGGCCGGTCAGTTCCGCAAACTTCTCATAAGCTTCTTCAAGGAAATGCAGAATCGGCTCGGCAAAGTTGTTGCGCCTTGCCACGATGCCCTGCATATAGTGTTCCTGGTTCTGCACCGGGCCGAGCAGGATAGGGCTGGTCAGGTCCATCATCTTCGGCACCCGGCGGCGCGTGGGCCCAAACAGGACACGTTGCGCTTCGGTGGGGCACTCGATGATATCCTCCGGCGCGCCCAGGTATTCGCGGATCAGCTCCGATTCATGTTTATAAAAAGTGCGCTCCAAGTGGCTGGTCAGGAACCCGTCCATGATGTTCATGCCGGGCGTAAGGGAAAGCTCCGTTACCCTGCGCAGGATGAGCGCTTGGTCAGCGGCCTGCTGCGCGTCTTTGCCAAACAGCATGATCCAGCCCGTGTCGAGCGCGCCATAAATGTCGTCGTGGCCGCAGTGCACGTTCAGGGCGTGCTTGGTCAGCGCGCGCGCACCCACTTCCAGCACCATGGTCGAGCCCTTGCCCGGGGCGTGATAGTACTGTTCCACGCCGTACACCACGCCCTGTCCCGAGGTGAAGTTCACCACCCGCTTGCCGCACACCGAGTGGGCGATCGCTCCACCCTGGGCCGCGTGCTCACCCTCGGTTTCAATGGCGATGGTATTGTGCCCGAAAACGTTGAGGTGGCCTTCGGCATAGGCCTGCTGGAACAGTTCGCCGCCTTCGGTGGATGGCGTAATCGGATAAAAAACTCCGGCGTCGGCGATACGTGTCTCGGTATGGTAAGAGACAAGCTGATTTCCATTTGCGGTGACCCGAATACCGGGATAACGAGCAGCTTTCGTCATAAAACCCCCTGTGTGCGTCCTGTTCCTGTTTCCGTACCTGCGCCGCGTGGTATGCGCCCATCCGGCTGAACACCTTCGGGTCGACCCCGAAGATAAGTGGCAACGATCCTGCAACCTGTGCGCAATTCAGTTAGTTCAGTGCGCCCTGCGCCTGCCCCGCCACGCTGCGGCCCTGCATGCACCTGGTTCCATTCGCTCTGCGACCCGCAACCTGCTGCGGCTCAATCCGATACCCCTGTCAAGTCTAATTGCCGTCATGGCGAGCGAGGAACTCTAAGGGGAGAGTTACCCGTGAAAACGGCCTAGTGATCAGTATGCACCTGCAGTGGGAGACGATGTACCAAGGGGTGGGATTTCTGCCGGACGTTTCAAACTGTGGTCCTTGCAAGCTTAAGCACTTCAACGCGCCGCTCCAGTACTATACTTGGACCGGTTCCAGAAATCATCGATTGGCGAAGCAATGCAAGAGACAAATCTGCAATTCGGCCAACAGTTTGCCCGTTATCCCAGTCTGCAGGGACGAGCCGTGCTGGTCACCGGCGGCGCCACCGGCATTGGCGAGGCCATCGTGTCTCATTTTGCGCGGCAAGGCTCTCGGGTCGCCTTCTTCGACATCCAGGATGAACCCGCTCGCCGGCTGGCGGAGTCCCTGGCCGCGGAAGGCTGCCCCGCACCTCGCTTTATCCACTGCGACCTGACCGATGTAGAAGCCCTGCAGGCCGCCGTCCGGCAGGCTCTCGCCGCTCTCGGCACCGTGGATGTGCTGGTAAATAACGCGGCCAACGACCAGCGTCACACCATCGAAGAGGTGACCCCGGCTTACTGGGACAGCTCGATGGCCATCAATCTGCGCCCCCAGTTCTTCATGATTCAGGCCGTAGTGCCGGCCATGCGCGCCGCCGGCAGCGGATCCATCATTAACATGAGTTCGATCTCGTGGAAGATTCCTGACACGGGTTTGCCGCTCTATATCACAGCCAAGGCCGCCATTGTGGGGCTCACGCGCACCATGGCCCACGAACTCGGGTCAGCCAACATTCGCGTCAATGCGGTGTTGCCCGGCGGCATCTCCACCGAGCGCCAGAGACGCCTCTGGTACACGCCGGAATACAAGGCCAAGATACTTTCCAACCAGGCGCTCAAACGCGATCTTGTGCCGGAAGACGTTGCCCGGCTGGTGCTGTTCCTGGGCGCCGACGATTCCAGCGCCATCACGAATCAGAGCTACATTGTGGACGGCGGGTGGGTTTAGCTGACCACATGCCGCCGCAAAGGATTTTGATGAAGACCTTCAGCAATGCCTTTCAGGTTGCCGCCGCATGGTGTGTCCTTGGCCTGTTGATTGTCGATTGTGCGTCTGCCGCCATGGCCCAGGCAGCCACCAGCGCCGTCTCTCAAGCCCCATCGAGGTCGGTCGGCGATCAGACCGCGCCACAGCCGGCGTCCCCGGAGTACCGCCAGTTGCAGCGCCGCTTGGCGCAGGGGTGGAACACCTGGGACGTGCATAGCGTCACCACCCATGTGCTGCTGCCCGAAGGCCTTGCGATTCACATCGGACTCAAAAACAACGGCACAGTGAATGGCGATGAATTCTTGTCCGATGCACTCATCGGCAGGTTGGAGCCCGGCGCGGAGCAGGTGGTCCCGGGACCACACACATGGGACGGCAGTTTTGCCGAATTGCGCGTCACGTGGAAAGGACATAGCTGGCGCGTGCAGAGCGCGCGCGACGGCGCTGACTTGGTCTTGCTCGCCACACCGCTGCCTTCCACACCCGTTCCTACTCTGCCGGCCACGATTGTTTTTTCTGTCAACTTTCTGTGGAATTTCCCCGGCACGGCTATGCGCCGCGCGAATTTCATCGAGACCCACGGAGCGGCTGGCCTGGTTGCTGTGTATTGCACCTGTGCGGGGCCCGGTGCGCAGGAAGACCGCCGCGTGCAAATCCCCATCGGAGGACCCTATTTTGCAGCCGATTTCACCGCGCCTGTAGGCGTAAGCACCGGCAAGCGGCGCACGGTTTCTGAGATCACCGCGGCCATCGAGCGGCAGCGTATCGCGTATGAACACTCCATCACCCTTGCAGGCAAGGCCGGCCCCACTCTGAGTGCGATCGAAACCACCATGGGCTGGGACACGATCTACGACCCCGCGGGCGGGCGGGTCTTCTCTCCCATTACCCGCATCTGGAGCGTCGATTGGGGTGGCTACGTGCTCGCGGACTGGGATACGTTCTTCGCCTCGACGCTGGCTTCCGTCGGAGACCGGGACCTGGCCTATGCCAACACTATGGAGATGCTCCACGAAGTGACCCCTGCGGGCTTCGTCCCCAACTATGCCCGCCCCGGAGGCTGGAAGAGCTTTGACCGCTCGGAACCGCCCGTGGGGTCCATCACCGCCCTCGGCCTTTACAACAAGTTTCACGACCGCTGGTTCCTTGAGGACGCATTCAAGCCCCTGCTGCGCTGGAACCGGTGGTGGGCCGAACATCGCGACATCCAGGGCTACCTCGCCTGGGGCAGCGACGGCGACAACCAGCCGGAAAACCTGAACGATGGGTGGAACGGCACGCGCGCCGGCGCAATTCTCGAGTCGGGCCTCGACAACAGCCCCATGTACGACTCCACGACCTACGATCCCGAGTCCCATCTGCTGGCATACGCCGACGTAGGCCTGATGAGCATGTACATCGCCGACTGCGATGCCCTTGCGCAGATCGCCGAAACGCTCAACAAGCCGGCCGAAGCGAAGGAACTGAAGGAGCGGAGCGCTCATTATCGAGCCAGGCTGCTGACGCTGTGGGATGACCATGCAGGCATCTTTCTCAACAAGGACCTGCGCACCGGCCAATCCAACCTGCGTCTTTCTCCCACCAACTTCTATCCCATGATGGCCCATGTGGCCACTCCCGAACAGGCCAGAATCATGGTTGAAAAGCACCTGCTCAATCCCGATGAATTCTGGGGCGAGTGGGTCATTCCTTCCATCGAGCGCAACGATCCAGCCTTCCATGACCAGGACTACTGGCGCGGCCGCATCTGGGGCCCGATGAACTACCTCGTCTACCTTGGATTGCGCAACTACGGCCAGCCTGAAGTACGCCGGGAATTCGCACAGAAGTCCTACAACCTGTTTCTGAAGGAGTGGGCTGAGAAGGGCCACGTGCACGAAAACTACAACGCCATCACCGGAACCGGCGACGACGTCAACAGCAGCGATCGCTTCTACCATTGGGGAGCCCTGCTGGGGTACGTGGAATATCTTGAGCAGAGCCAGGCGGAAAAGTAGCTTGGCCAAACAGGCGATCCCCGCGCCGCACCGAGGTTTCTGACGATTCGGCATTCACTTTATCGACTACAATCGGGCCGGAATCCACAAGAGGTTGAGAATCGCACCGGCAATGGCTGCTGGTATTTCGGACCACGTTTGGAGCTACGAGGAAATCGCGTTGCTGGCAAGGTGACAATGATGGGCGGACCTATCATTTCCGGAGGCAAACCGCGACTGGAAGCGCTGTTCCTTGTTGCCTTGGTAACGCTTCTCTGTGTACTAATGAGTCCTCAGCTTACCGCTATGATCCTCGGGTACGTGCCACAGCTCGCGCCTGTTCTTGACTGGCTTCATCGTGTCCTAGATCGAAACTGAGGCGCGACCGGCAGTTCGTTTTCCCCGACCCCCTGTCGCCCCACAGAAAGTCGACATCGACTACAGGAGTTGCGCACCCGCAACCCCGAGGCGATAGCTTAAGATTCTTCGGGGGAGTAAATCGCTATGTTTCGAGTTGTAAAGCTGAGCCGTCACCCGATTCCGGGTGTGTTTGTTGCCGTTCTTGTCGCCGTTTGCGCAGCGATTCTGTTTAGCAGTTGCGCCTCTGCACAAACCTCCACCGCCAACCTGGAGCCTCAATCCCGCGCCATCCTCACTCGCCTTGCCGGCCTGACCGAATTGCCTGACGGAGCATGGAAGCTCCACTCCGGCGACCTGCCGCACGGTGAGGCTGCAAATCTGGATGAGAGCACGTGGCAGCCAATCGCCAAGGGGAGCAAAGCTTCCAACGACGCGGTGTGGTTTCGCCAGACCTACCAGATTCCTCCCACGCTCAATGGCTACGACCTGACCGGCTCGCGCATCTGGTTCCAGTTCCACGCCGGCGCCAATGGACCCATGCCCCAGATTCTCTACTTCAATGGCCGCCGCGTAGCTATGGGCGACGACCTTGAGCCCATTGTCCTCTTCGACGATGTCCACCCCGGCGACAAGGTCACGGTGGCCGTGAAGTTGCTGCACACCGTAGACACCAAGAGCTTCGACGGTGCGACCCTGCGCATTGAATTCCCCGAGAGCCGGCCCAATCCTGAGGATCTGCGCCTCGAATTCCTTACCGCGGCCCTGCTGGTTCCCTCCCTCGCGCCCGGCGACACTGCTTCGTTGGCCACGCTCAATGCGGCCGTTCGCGCCGTGGACGCGGCTGCTCTCGACGCCCACGACCAGGCCCGGTTCGACGCCAGCCTGAAGGCGGCGCATGAAAAGCTTGAAGCCCTCACGCCCCTCGAACACCAGGCCACATTGCATCTCTCCGGCAACTCACACATCGACGCGGCCTGGCTGTGGCCATGGACCGAAACCGTCGACGTGGTCAAGCGCACCTTCGGCACCGCGCTGCAACTTATGTACGAGTATCCGCAATACACCTACACCCAGTCCGCGGCGGCCTACAACGAGTGGCTGGCCCAGAAGTATCCCGACATGAATACCGAGATCGCCCAGCGCATCAAGGAAGGCCGTTGGGAAATCGTCGGCGGCATGTGGGTCGAGCCGGATCTGAACATGCCCGATGGCGAGTCTCTTGTCCGCCAGTTGCTGGTCGGCAAGCGCTGGTTCAAGCAGGCCTATGGCGTCGATGTGCGCATCGGCTGGAACCCCGATTCCTTCGGTTACACCTGGCAGTTGCCCCAAATCTACAAGAAGAGCGGCGTGGACTATTTCGTCACCCAGAAGATGGGGTGGAACGACACCAACCAATTGCCCTTCAAGTTCTTCTGGTGGGAGTCGCCGGACGGCTCCAAGGTGCTCGCCTATTTCCCTCACGATTACGGCAATACAGACCTCAACCCTGTCCGCTTGACCTATGATCTGGTCGGCGCGCGCCAGCACGCCATTGGTGAAACCGATCTTATGGACCTCTACGGGACCGGTGACCACGGCGGCGGGCCCACCCGCGCCGTCCTCGATCAGGGCTTCCATTGGGCCGCGCCTGGCCACGTCACGCCCAAGTATGAGTTCGGTACCGCGCAGCCGTTCTTCTCTGCAGTCGAAAAGCAGATTGCGCCCGACAGTCCGGAGTGGAACTACCAGTCAATCGCCAAGGGCTACACCCCGCCAGCGGCCGTACCTGGCCAGATGGCCATTCCCACCTGGAAGAGCGAGCTGTACTTCGAATATCACCGCGGAGTGATGACCACCCAGGCCAACCACAAGCGCAACATGCGCGAGAGCGAAGAAGAAGTGATCAACGCCGAGAAGTGGTCTTCGCTGGCGTGGTTGGATGGCAAGAGCTACCCCGGAACCGAGCTCACCGAGGACTGGAAGAAGGTGCTCTTCAACCAGTTCCACGATCTGGCTGCCGGCTCGGGCATCAACGTGATCTATAAGGATGCCCAGAAGGACTACGACGTAGTCCGCTGGTCCACCGACGAGATCAAGGCCGGTGCGTTGCAAACCGTGGACGAGCGAATCAACACCGCCGGCGCCGGCATCCCCGTCGTCGTTTACAACCCGCTTGCATGGGAACGTTCTGGCGAAATCAGCGTGCATGTGCAGGGAGCAAAGGCGGAAGGCGCCTCGGGAGCCCAGGTTGTCGAATTCAAAACCGACCAGAAAACCGGCGCCTCCGATGTCAGGCTCCACGTGCTCAAGGTTCCCGCTCTCGGATATAAAGTGGTCTGGGTCGGAACCAGCGCTCGTGAACATCCGGCAGGAGATAGGCCTGTCAGCGCAAAGGAAACGGGAAACTCGATCACCCTCGAAAACGAAGTTCTCCTCGTAACCGTCGACAAGCAATCCGGCTGCATCACGAGCCTCTTCGACAAGCGGTCAAAATTTGAGACTCTCGCTCCCGGCGCCTGCGGCAATCAACTCCAGTTCTTCAAAGACACGCCAAAGGAGTACGACGCATGGAATATCGATCCAGGTACTCTCGACGTTCCGCCCACGACAATGGACCATGCTGATTCGGTTGAGTTGCTCAAGACCGCCGAGCCCAGCATTCGTGTAACCCGCCACTGGCAGAATTCGAAGTTCGTCCAGACATTTGGCCTCGCGGCTGAAGGCGATCAAGTGAACGTCGACAACGAGATCGACTGGCACGAGTCGCACGTCCTCCTCAAGGCCGCCTTTGCGCTCGCCGCCACCGGCCCCTTTGCCACCTACGAAATTCCTTACGGAACCATTGATCGGCCTACCACCCGCAACAACAGTTGGGAGAAGGCGCAGTTTGAAGTTCCCGCCATGCGCTGGGCCGACCTGGGCGACGGCAAGCACGGCTTCAGCCTCATCAACGAGTCGAAGTTCGGCTACGACGCCGCGGGCAACCAGTTGCGGCTTACGCTGCTGCGCTCGCCCAAGTGGCCCGACCCCGACGCCGACATGGGCCACCATCACTTCCACTACGCGCTCTATCCGCACACCGGAACGTGGAAGGATGCGCTCACCATGCGTCATGGATGGGAGTACAACTACCCGCTCACCGGCGTGGTCACGTCGGCCCATGCAGGCTCGCTGCCTGTCGAACATTCCTTTGCTTCTGCGGCGCCGGAAAACATAGTTCTGTCCGCGGTCAAGAAGGCTGAAGACTCCAAGGGCCTCATCTTCCGCGCGTATGAGTGGGCAGGCAAGAACTCTACAGTCGAGTTCCACGTGCCGCCGGGAGCCACCGGAGCCACTGTCACCAACCTCATGGAGGCCCCTGAAGGCGCCGCGCTCGCCGTAACAGGCGATGTGGTCAAGGCCCCCATCCACCCCTACGAAATCCTGACCATCTGTGTGGACTACCCCGGCGGCGGTCCCAGGGAGTAAATCCGCAACCTTATCCCAGCCTCGGGTAATTCCATCCTTGCGGCGCTTTGCCGCAAGGGCAGGATTACCCACCCACCGGCTGCCCCGTAGCGGTAGCCGGGGCTGTGGCAAAGTGGAAACCTCTTTTCAGCTTTCCATAGCCCGCTTTCTAGATAAAAAGTTTAACTAAGTTATTAATAATGAAACTACTTACGTGTCATCCTGAGCGGAGTTGGGAGCGCTCTTTGCTCCCCACGCAGTCGAAGGACCTGCGGTTTGCCCGCGGTGCCTCGAATCCTTGCTAAAATCCAGCCCCTTGCTCACCAGTCAATAAGCTATATGCCGATACAACCTGGCTCAGTTCTCCGACGGCTATGCTTTCGATGCAAACAGCCTCTTGAGACTCCGCAACCCTGAAGGTGGGTTCGTTCAAACTGACCCTCTACCCGTTGCGGATCATTGGCAGCGCATGTCGCACAATGAAGGTGCGCATACTCCGAGGGAAAAGGGAAACTTCCAGTCTTGCTCTATCCTGCCACTGTGGGGATTGTGATGAAACCTCTGATCTTTGCTCTTTGTGTTGCCTTTGCGTGCGGCAGTTTGAGCGCGCAGAAGTCTGTGTGGCAGCCATCGCCGGGGCATGCGCAGATGCCCATTTGGCCGGGGGCGGCTCCTGATCAGCAGCCAGTCGCGGGGCCAGAGTTCGCCGAGACCTCGGGGAAGAGCGATCTTGTTGCCGGCAGGCCAATGGTTGGCGTGAGCAATGTGACGCGGCCTACGATGACGATCTATTCGCCAAAGGGAAAGAACACCGGCGCTGCAATCGTCGTTTTCCCCGGCGGGGGCTATCAGGGTCTAGCCATCGATCTTGAAGGCACGGAGGTCTGCGATTGGCTGACGCCCAAAGGAATCACGTGTGTGCTGCTGAAATACCGTGTGACGAATGTGGGGCCGTATCCGAAATCGGGTCCGTATCCGGAAAGCCCGATGGCGCTGGAAGATGCGCAGAGGACGATGGGCTTGTTGCGCCTTCACGCGGCGAAGTGGCATATCGATCCGCACAAGATTGGAGTGCTCGGGTTTTCGGCAGGCGGGCATTTATCGGCAGCGATCAGTACGCATTTTGCGAAGCGTTTGTATCCGCCTGTGGATGCTGCCGACAAAGAGAGTTGCCGCCCCGATTTTGCGGTGGCTATTTATCCGGGACACCTGTCGCTTTCCGCGGCGGAATGGGATGCCAGGCAAGGCGTCAAAAGGTTTGTGGTTCCTCATTCGCCGGCTGCCGACATACATCTTGGGTTGAATCCCGAAGTTCCTGTGACTAGCCGGACGCCGCCTACGTTTTTGCTGCAAGCCGAAGATGATCACGTGGACAGCGCAGACGACTCGCTGGCTTACTACATTGCGCTGAGAAATGCCGGGGTTCCTGTCGAGATGCATTTATATGCGCAGGGCGGGCATGCGTTTGGGCTGCGGCGTACAAAGTACCCGATCACCGGATGGCCGCAGTTGGTGGAAACGTGGATGGGGACGATCGGAATGATTTCGGAGTAGGTGCTCTGCGATTGCATACGACAAGGTGGGCCTTGTCGCAGTGTCAGACATGCTCCCGGTCTAAAACGTACGATATCCGCCCGGTTTATACCACCACCCAGACCCCCACCCCCCTCCCCCTTCAAAACCCCCGATCGGAGGAGCCATTATCCATGTAATTTACCTTTAATGAACATCTTAAGAATTATCCCTATGTACTCATCGGTAAACAGCAAGCCCCGATTTTCCCCTGTTTTTGGGCTCTATTCCATCGTCTGAAGCGAAATAGGAACGGACCTCGCGCCGGCAATGAGAAGCGCCCGAATTTGAGTTCCTTCTGGCTGCGCACTTTAGAAGCCCATTTGCTACTCTACTTGCAGGGAGCCTTCACCATGAACATCACTTCCCCGTTCGTCGTCGTCTCCGTCATCGTTGCGGTCTTCTTCGCCTGCATCTTTTGGGCAACCAGCACTAAGGAAGACGGCCACTCAACCCACTGAGCAAAGTCGGAGGTTCGGCCTCTCCTCCAGCAGCAATCCCAGGACCGGCGCGTTTCGGACACACCGGCCCTTCGGGTTTCCGACTCTCAGCTTCCGCTCAATTGTCGTGCTTCTTCTCGTCCCTCTTCTGGTTCTTGTTGTCCTTGGGCTGCTGCTCCTGCTTGTCATGCTTATCGGCCTGCTGCGGAGTCGGCTCCTGCCGGTTTGCCTGCGGAGGTGTCGGCCTGTTCGCGGGCTGCGCTCCAGTGTTTGGCCGGTCAGCCGGCTGATTGTGGGGCGTCCCTGCCGGCGGCTGGTTGGGAGTTGCTTCCTGCTTGTTGGCTGGCGGAGTTGCGGGCCTGCCCACCGGCTGTACTCCAGGCGCCACCGGCTGATGGCCAGATGGCTGGCTGTAAGGAGTGGGCTGAGGTTGGTCAGGATTCTGCCTTGGCGGATTGGCGCTTGGCGGTATCGGCCTGCCCACCGGCTGCACTCCAGGCGCCACCGGCTGATGGCCAGATGGCTGGTTGTCCGGAGTATTAGGCTGGGGCTGGTTAGGATTCTGCCTTGGCGGATTGGCGCTTGGCGGTATCGGACTGCCCGCCGGTTGCACCGGGCCTTGCTGCGTTTGAGCCGGTTGCTGGAAGTTTCCCCGCACCGGCGCGGCAACGACAGTCCGGCCGGGAAGAGTCCTGACTTGAGGCAGCGGCTTCACCGGCGGCGCAACAGGCTGCGCGCCCGGCTGCGCCACCACCAGCTTGCCCTGTCCGTTGATGAAGGACGGACGATTCGCCGCCACCGGCATGGGATGAGCAACCGGACGCGAGATGAGCGACTGCCTGGTTGGAGGGGGTTCTGGCCGGGTAACCACCTGCACATGGTCGAACTGGTGAGCATCCACCGCAACCGCGGCCTGGCGCGCCGGACGTCCCGCCGCAAAGTCCTCATTGCGCATCGCGGTTACGCCACTGGTGCGATTCAAGTAGGTAATGTTCGTCACGTTGGTCACGTTGACGAGATTCACATACGTGTTCTGTACGTGGACCACACGGCTTTCGTGGATAT
Organism: Acidobacteriaceae bacterium; assembly: GCA_003165075.1. Lineage (GTDB taxonomy): Bacteria > Acidobacteriota > Terriglobia > Terriglobales > Acidobacteriaceae > Telmatobacter. Next base: position 48,547 of record PLSM01000027.1, read on the forward strand.
TGGAGATGTTTACGCGGTCGATGTAGCGGGGGCTGCAGGGATACGAGGGCCGGTAAGGCTCCCCGGGACCCAGCGGAAACCACGCTGACACACCGATCCCGCCAACATGAATACCCCCAGCGAAGACCACCAGGGCCGGAGACCACACCGGATGCCCCTCCCGAGGTCCGGGAATCCATCCCCAGCGTCCCCGGTACGAAACCCAGCGGCCATAGTGAAACGGAGCGTAGCCCCACGGCTCATCCTCAACCCACACCCAACCCCACGGATCGCGGTTGACCCAATGGCCGTTGTGATAAGGCTCCCAATCTTCAGAGACATTTCTCGGAAACCACATGGGGCCGTAATCACTGTCCGGGACCCAGTCCCCATTGGCATCCAAATCGGCGGCGCCGGGCACCTCCGGGCTCACGTAGCGATATGAGGCGGCCTGGGTCGCCCACTGGTCGCGCTGCTGGCTCCAGGCGTCCAGTCTGTCAGGACTCGACGGTTGAAGCCACTGCGGGTACACAGGATTGGTGCCGGCCAGCTCGATGCTCTGCATGTTGCCGACCTGCTGCTCATATCCGCCGGCGCCGGTCAGGTAGGCGCCTTGTCCGAAGTTTGTGAAGACAGTGGCCCCGTCTGCAGGCAGAACATCCACCCGCAGCTCGCCTATCTCTGCGAATTGCGCATTGCCGTTTGGTGTACTCACGTTCAACCACTGGTCTTGCCACAGTCCGAAGGTGTGCAGATGCACAGATCCCTGGGCAACACCAAAACCAATGCTGGAAGGCGTGTCACTCACCAAGGTGACATCCGTGTTTGGCCCCATGCGCATATAGGTTTGGCCTACCTGGATTTCAGCCCAGCCGTCCGAGTCAGTAAACACCCGGTCGCCCGGGCCCATCGGGAGGTTTACGTAAGCCTGGCCCCAATCTTCGCTGCCCATGGGCTGGACTGAGACCGTGCCGGAGGCCCAGGAGATGCGGCCCGCCTGGTCCGGTGGGTCGTCCTGCGCAAAGGAGAGTGTTGAGGTCGACGCAAGCAGTGCTGCACAGGCGGTTGCCAACCGCAATGTTCGAGCATCAGGGAGAGCAAAGAAACGCATCGGAGTCGATCCTTTCGTGCAAGGCTGGTTTTCTTCGCCAAGGCAGGTCATTATTGCAGGAACAGCAGGAGAAGAGAGCCAGAAGCCAGTTGTTGTCCTCATTACAGCTCGCCGGCCACGCCAGCCGCAAGCGCCTCATACAAACGAAGCGATCATCGAGAATACTAACCCGCTGCGGCCAGAAAAGTAGTAAAAAGATGTAGTTGTGGGCCATGCAATTCGAGGAACTGCGCGGCAGGTTCCGCCGTACAAGAGAGTGAGAGGGCGAATGCCATGATAATGAAGACGACGATCTTGCTGGCCGGCCTGGCATTGGTGGCCGGACTCACGGGATGCAAAGTTCATGTGGAGAAGAACGCCAGCGGAGAAGACAAGAACGTGCAGGTCGATACACCTTTCGGCGGCGTCCATGTGAATACCGACCAGACCACTGCCGCGGATCTTGGCCTGCCGGTCTATCCCGGCGCTGAGGCAATTACCGGCGACGACCAGCATAAGTCGGCAGACGTCCACCTGGGCTTTGGCGAATGGCAACTGCGGGTGCGAGCGGTTTCCTATTCCTCCGCCGATCCTCAGGACAAAGTTACCGCGTTTTACAAAAAGGCACTGGGCCGCTACGGCGATGTCATTACCTGCCAGGGAAATACACCGGTAGGAACTCCCACATCGACAGCCGAAGGGTTAACCTGCGCGGACGACAAGAACCCCAAGGTGCAGATTGACCGGGGAGACTACGGCACCAACAAGCACAGCCTTGAATTGAAGGCCGGCTCCAAGCGCCACCAGCATGTTGTGGGCTTTGAAGAACCCAAGAACGGCAAGACACGGTTTGCCCTGGTTGCGTTGGATCTTCCAGCCGTGGAGGACAACGGCGAGGGAAAGAGCGACTAGGACACCGTTGGTTTACGGCGGAAAGTCAAAGGAGCGGTGGAAATGAACAGTGGCCGGGGTGGCGAATGACCTAAAATTCCACCAACTGGTAATCACCCTTTCCGACCGGAGCCATTTCAGATGCCGAAGAAATTCGCCTGCCTCTTTACCGCGGTGTTGATGTCTGCCGCGGTGGCCCTTTTTGCCGCAGACAAGCCCAAACCCGTCGCGCCCGCGACCGTCGACCCCTATGCCGAAGTGCAGCCCGCCACCGAGTCGCTGGACCTTAATATGTATCAGCGTATTCGGGACGAGGGCCTCAACCACTCGCATGTCATGGAGTTTGCCACCGCGCTGATGGATGGCATCGGCCCCAGGCTGACCGGCTCGCCGAACCTGCAAAAAGCCAACGAATGGACCCGCGACACTCTGACCAGGATTGGCCTAGTGAATGCGCATCTTGAAGACTGGGGCGAGTTCGGCTTGGGCTGGCAGCAATTGAACACGTGGGCCCGCACGGTTGCACCCGATACCGCGGTGCTGATTGTGCAGGCCACACCGTGGTCACCCTCTACACCGGGTCCGGTTACCGGAGAGGTGGCGTTCGTTAGCATTCAGAATGAGAAAGATTTTGACCAGTACAAAGGCAAACTAGCCGGCAAAGTCGTTCTCTTTGGCGCCATGCGCGAAGTTCCGCCGGTGGACAAGCCGCTTTTCGAGCGCTTGACCGACAAGGACCTCGACGACATCGCCGAATTTCAAATAAACAGCAACGCCGGTGGTGTTTCCCCTGAAATGCAGGCGCGGCTGCGCGCATACACTGAGCGGCAAAAGCTGATCGACAGTATTGCCCAGTTTTTTGCCGACGAGAAAGTGGCCGCGATCATCGAGCCCAGCCGCGACGCAAAGAACGGCGGCGGCTCAGGGGGCACGATCTTTGACGATAACGGTGCAACCCTGGGCCGTACACCGTACCTCGTCGACAAGCGCGTAAAGATTCCCGTGGTCGTGGCAGCCATCGAGAGCTACGGGCGGCTTTACCGGCTCACCCAAGCCCATGCACCGGTCAACGTGGAACTCGACGTCGAAACCAAATTCACCGGCGAGCATGAGCATGGCTACAACACGATTGCCGAGATCCCCGGAACCGACCCCAAACTGAAGGACCAGGTGGTCATGCTTGGCGGCCATTTGGATAGCTGGATCGCCGGCACAGGTGCTACCGACAACGGAGCCGGAACGATTGTGGCCATGGAAGCGGTGCGCATCCTCAAGGCCCTGGACGTGAAGCCGCGGCGCACCATTCGTATTGCACTCTGGACCGGAGAGGAGCAGGGGATCTTCGGTTCGCGGGGTTATGTGAGGCAACATTTCGGCTCCGCCGCGCTCTCTACCGCGCCCGACCAAGTCGTGCTGCCGGAGTTCATGCGCCGTACCACCGGGCCGTTGGAGGTGAAGCCAGAGCACAAGCTGCTCTCCGCCTACTTTAACGTGGATAACGGCACGGGCCGGATTCGTGGCATCTACACCCAAGGCAATGCGGCCATCGCGCCCATCTTTGCCCAATGGATTGCTCCTCTGAAGGACCTGGGCGTAACCACGATCACCAACCGCAACACGGGCGGCACCGATCACCTGAGTTTCGACGCAGTGGGCATCCCCGGGTTTCAATTCATTCAAGAGATGCTCGACTACGAGAGCCGCACTCACCACTCCAATGAAGATGTCGTGGAGAGGTTGCAGCCTTCCGACCTAAAGCAGATCGCCACAGTCGAAGCCATCTTTGTGTACAACGCTGCGCAGCGCGAGCAGATGCTGCCCCGCAAGCCGCTGCCGCAGCCGGACCTGGAAGAGAAGAAGCGCGCGCCGCTCGATGGTATCTTCCCAGGTGCGGTTCCGCCTGTGGAAAGCGACAAGAAATAGCGCCTTCTGCGGAAGAGATTGAACAGAGAGTCTGCTCCGGGCGAGTTGGCCGCTGGAGCAGACTCTTTTTTGCGTAAGAGACTCGGTTCGAATCGACTCTGTCGCTGATTAGCGAGGAGACTGCCGGCGGGATGGATGCAAAACGGCAGGGTGCGCCCGCCGCTGCTCTCAAGTGCAGATTCTGCTACACTGGGTCAAGCGCATCAAACGGGAGAACGCGCTAGGGAGCGCCCGTCGATTCGCTTCCGCAAACCATGTTCGGGGAGTGGCTCAGCCTGGTAGAGAACCTGGTTCGGGACCAGGGGGTCGGAGGTTCAAATCCTCTCTCCCCGACCATTAAATCCCGCAATATCAATTAATTAGCGAAGACCCCATTTCTGGC
>PLSM01000139.1 GCA_003165075.1 Acidobacteriaceae bacterium
CCATGCGCCCGCAACAACTCACGCTTCCATCCAGATAGTCGCTTCTCCATAGCAAAGAACGGAGAACCACAAATCAGAGCAAATCTAGATTATCACCTATCTACAACTGTAGTACTAAGAATGCGAAAACCACCAGCCGCATTTGCGGGTGGTGGCCTGGGTGACACTCGACAGCTAATTCCGGTTCGTCAGGCTTCGCTTCCCGCGCGCATGTTGTGACCGCTAATTCGAAAGGCGGGGATTAAACGCGCGTCAAGCGCCGCTGGGTGGAGACTCGTGCTCGCGCGGTGGATGTGCATGACGTTAATCGCAGTAAAGCAGAGTGCGCCTCAGGCGTCAAGGATTTGATAAGCGGACTGCGGATCGGCGCGTATTGCTAGAGTCACAATGATCCAGGTCTCTGACCGTTTGATGTCGTGCTTTCCCACCCTTGCGGCAAAGACAAATACACCGCAAGGATGGGGCACTCATGCAGGTACAACATTATGCGGTCAGAGACCGAAGAGAAGTGCGAGTGCCGATTATTCGGCGGGAGTGGCGGCCAGGCTTGCGTCGACCTCCGCAGCCAGCTTCTCTTTGTCTTTGGCAATGCGGTAGAGGTGATGCTGGAAGTAGAGGAAGGAGAACAAGACGGTCAGAAGCCAATTAAGGCGAAGGCCGATGCGCTCGCGACGGTTGTAGTGCTCCAGCAACTCTTCCCTGATCTCAAAGATCACCACGATCCAGAGAAGCCAGGAGAAGAGAAAACCGGTGGCAAACGAGGCAAGGGCCCAATAGAGTGAGAGCGAACTGCGGTCGATCTTGCGAATCCAGATGCATAGATAGATTGGCCAGGCGGCGATAAACAGATTGGTGAGGAAATCGCGGATAAAGCCGGGCTTGAGCCATAGAACTAATCCCGCAGCGGCCAGATAGCCGGCGAGAAGCAGGGCCCAATGAATGCGCGGAGGAGCGGGATAGAGCGTACTGTAATCGGACGCCGGTGCAGTCGATAACTCGCCCACTCTCTATCTCCGCGCAGGGATATCATGCTGCTAAAAGATAGCACAAAGTCTGGCGAATGAATCGAGTTCAATCAACTGCTGACCGGCGGGAGCGGGGTCGATTTCAGCGTGTTCCAGCACCCAGGTGTCTTTGTGGAAGAGGAACACGGCGTGCAGACCGGCGGCCAGCGCGGGGTTGATGTCGCTCTTGGGGCTGTTCCCAATCATCCAACTGGAATGCGGCGTGAGTTCGTGACGGGCAATGACTTTGCGGTAGGTGGGCGGATCTTTTTCCTGGACGATTTCCACGGCGGCAAAGTGCGGGGCAAGGCCGGAGCGGGCGAGTTTGTCAGCCTGCTCCGCGTGGTCACCCTTGGTCATGAGGATGAGGTGGTGGCGCTCGGCCAACTCGGCGAGAGTTGCGGCAACGCCGGGCAGGAGTTCGATCTCCTGCCCGGCGATGGCGTGGGCAAGGCCGCGAATGCGCTGGGCTTTCTCTTCAGTCACGGGCTCGGGGCTCAGGCGCTCAAAGCAGGTGACCAGCGAGCGGGTGAAGCTGCTGAGACCGTAGCCGTGGGCAAGGATGGTTTCGCGCTCGACGGCGTTGAGGGCCTTGCGCACTTCAGCCGCTGTGTAGGCGTGGTGATTGAGGTAGCCGATGAAGGCGGCGATGGCCCGCTCGAAGTAGACGTTGTTTTCCCAGAGGGTGTCGTCGGCATCGATGAGCAGGGTCTGACCAGGAGGGAATTGGGGCATAGGTTTAATGTTACAAAACTGTGCGGGGCGAACTAAGTGTTGAGGTATCCCAGGTCCGAAAATCCGGACCTGGGGCACGCAGATTCGTCAGATTCAGTAGGAAGCTATGCCCGAAGAGGACTGGGGTTGAACGGCAAGCCACGATTTGAGGTTGGGTTCCTGGAGAGTCTGCAGCTCGATGCAGCCATCGATGTGCTCAATGGCGTGCTTCAGGGCCTGATCGGCAGAAGGGACGCGGTGGGCGGAGAAGAACTGCTCCACGTGGTCGCGGTCTGCGGCGGAGCAAAAGGTACCCGCGGAACTTACCAGGACGCCACCCATCTCGGGGGTCAACTCAGTCTGGACCTTGTCCCAATGGCTTGTGATGTACTGCCAAGCCTGGCCGCGGATCTGGTCGATCTGGAGAGCGATGGCAAGCTGGATCGCGGCATCCTGATTTCGAACCTTGCCGGAGACTGCGTAATCCATGGAGCGCTCGGCGAGCGCGGGGTTCACGAACTCGGCCAGGAGGCGAAGCGCGCCAATCTGGAACTCGGGATTGGTTGAAGTCTCATAGACCTTCTGCAACTGGTCAAAGAGTGCGGCGTCACCATTGCGCGCAGCGATGGAAAGTGCCGCCTGGCCAAGGGTGGCGTCGACGGAACCGGGATCGGCGAGATACTGCCCGGCGATCTGGCGTGCCTGGGCGAGAACGGCAGGATCTTTGCCGTAGTAGCCGAGGAGGGCAAAGAACTGGGAGCGCAACTCGCGGGTGTTGGACGAATCGCTCGCAGAGGGCGGGCCGAGCTTTGCGTACTGGGGCGCAAATGTGTTGCGAATCCACGCTGCAAGCGCGTCCTTCTCCTGGGCAGTGGCGGCGATGCGGCTGTGAATTGCATCGACACCTTCCACCGCTTCAGCGATCACTTCGGAGCCGGGGTCGGCTTTGACGGCCGCGACCAAGTTGAGGTAATCGCTCACGGAAGCCTGGTTGGCACGCAGCCGGGCCCACTCGTCGCCGATGAGACTGATGCGCTCAGCGGGAGTGAGGCTGGTTTCAACGTGCGCCACCAGGTCTGCGTAGATGCTGGGCGGATAGGAACTGCGGTAGTAGCCTCTGCCACCCGCATTGGCGAAGAAGAGAGTGCCGGTGGGCACACTGAGAGTGGATGTGGAGGGAGTGAGAACCTGGCACTCCTGGGCGGAGTTCGATGTCTTGAAGCAAACGGGGAGAGTCCACTTCTGTGTGGGGTCAGGATGAATGGCGCTGCTCAAGAAGAAGCGCTTTTGCGCAACGGATACCTTGCCGTTGGCTGGCTCGCCGAAAGTGAGGATGGGAGCGCCCGGCTGGGCTACGAGGCTGCCCATGATGGCGTCCACCGGCTTGTGACTGGCGGCGGACTGCGCGTTCCAGAAGTCCTCTGCCGTGGCGTTGGCATAGAGATGGGCGGCAAGGTAGTTGTGCACGCCTTTGCGGAATGTCTCCTGGCCAAGGTAGTTCTCAACCGTGAGCAGCACCACGCTGGCCTTGCCATAGGCAATGCCATCGAACATCTGTTCGATTTCTTCAGGGGTATCAGCGCGGGCGCGAATAGGCCGGGTGGTGGGCTGGGCGTCGAGATTGAGTGCGTTATCGAGGCTTGAAATCACGGACTGATCGATGTCCCACTCGGGATGCATGGCGGCGACAGGCTTGTTCTCCATCCAGGAGGCAAAGCCCTCGTTGAGCCAGANNTGTTGTCCCACCACTGCATGGTGACAAGATCGCCGAACCACTGGTGGGCCATCTCATGAGCTACGACCAGGGCCACATTTCTGCGGGCGTCGATCGAGGCGGTTTTCTCGTCGATGAGCAGGTCTGTTTCACGGTAGGTGATGGCGCCGAAGTTCTCCATTGCGCCGGCCTCGAAATCGGGCAGGGCGATGAGGTCGAGTTTGGGCAACGGGTAGGGAATTCCGAAGTAGGTGTTGTAGTAGTGGAGCACGTATTTGGCGACGTCGAGGCTATAGGGCGTGAGCGCAACCTTGTCGGGCGTAGCGCAGGCGCGGATGGCAACGCCGTCCTGCTCCCCGGTAGTGCACTGGAAATCGCCAACCAGAAAGGCCACCAGGTAAGTAGACATTTTGGGGGTGGTCTGGAAGCTGAGTGTGTGCTTGCCCGTGCCGGGACCGGAAACGTCATGAGCAATGGGCTCGTTGGAGATGGCGGTGTCGGCGGCATCGACGACCAGCGAAACGTCATAAGTAGCCTTGAAGGCCGGTTCGTCAAACGATGGGAAGGCGCGGCGCGCGTCGGTGGACTCGAATTGGGTGACAGCGTAGTTGCGGCGCCCGGTCTTGGAAAGGTAGAAGCCGCGCAGTTTGTCATTGAGAATGCCGGTGTAGGCGATGGAGAGGACGGCCTTGCCTGCGGGGATCTTCGCGGGGAATGAGAAGGTGGCCTGGTCCTTCGCGCCATCGAGCGTAACGGCGGCTTTCTGCTGCTTGCCCGCGGCGGTGATGGTTACGGACTGGAAGGCGATCTCGACGGCGTTGAGAGTGATGGCGTTCACGGGCTCTTTGACATCGATGTCGATGGTCTCAACCCCGGTGAAGGTGGCGGCTTTGAGATCTGGCGTGAGGGTGAGAGCGTAGTGCTCGGGGCGAACCGTTGAGGGGAGGCGCTGGGCCTGCGCAGGGGCGAGATATAGACAAGCAAACGCTGCTGTGGCGGCAATGGTCGCGCGCATCAGCCGAGAGGGACAACTAATTTTCATTCAATCCTCGTGAAGTTGAGTCAAGTGTTCGAGCGTTGCCCACAGCAATGCATCGATCGCAGGATGGAAGCCGCGGATCTTGCGTAAATTTCCGCCCGGCGACAAATTATCCATTCTTCAAATTGTAGAGCAAAGATGCGGCAATTGAGGATACGCGGCGGTGGCGGGCCAGGTTCCATGCCGGGCGTATTTCGCAAGCTGAAATACCCGTTGCAATGCTCAGGATGCCGGCTCCTTTTTGGCAAGCAAAGAGTCGAGTAGGAGCAGGCATGCGCCGGTGACGATGGAGCTGTCGGCGATGTTGAAGTCGGGCCAGGGATAGCTGAAGATGTGAACCTCAATGAAGTCGACGACCGAACCATAGGCGATGCGGTCGTGGACGTTGCCCAGCGCGCCGGCAAAGATGAGAGCCAGGGCGACGGTGGTGACAGTGAAGCGGCTGCCCAGGCGCACCATGGCGATGAGGACAGCCAGCGCGGCGGCGAGCGAGAAGGCGACCAATGCCCAGCGCACGGTATTGGGCGAGGCAGAGTCGGCGAAAAGCGAGAAGGCCGCGCCCTCGTTGGTCCAGTGAGTGATGCGCAGGACGTGGGGAATGATGGGGATGGCGCCGCCCATGGGGATATGCGCGCCGACCCAGGATTTGGAGAGGCGGTCGGCCAGGATGTCGAGCGCAGAAACGAGTAATAACCAGTGCAGGCGGCGCGGCGCGGTAAAGCTCACGGGGCGGCCTCCGGCTGGGGCGGGTCAATGCCCATCTGAGTGAGGGCATCGTGGCAGCGGGTGCAGACATTCTGCCAGATGCCGTAGTTGGAAACCTCAGGCATGAAGTTCCAGCAGCGGGCGCACTTGTGGCCGCTGGCGGGCAATGCGGCGACCTGCAATGCGGGGCCTTCAACGACGGTGACGGCGGAGACGTTGATGATCTCCTTCAGTCCGGCGGCGTGACGCTGCAAGAGAGTGAGCAGGTCGCCAGAGGCCGCGATCTCGATTTCAGCCTCCAGGCCCTTGCCGATGCGCTTGGCCTGGCGCGACTCTTCGAGCACGCGCAGGGCCTCATCGCGCACAGCAAAGATCTGCTTCCACTCTTCTAGCAACTTCGTTGGGTCTTCGGAAAAGACTTCTTCCGGCTTGGGGAAGAGTGCAAGATGGACGCTGACCGGGCGGCCTTCGACAACGGGCAGATGCTCCCACACTTCGTCGGCGGTGAAGGTGAGGATGGGCGCAACAAGGCGGACCAGGGTCTCGGTGATCTGCCACAGAACGGTCTGCGCGGAGCGGCGCGCCTGGCTGGTGGGCGCAAAGGTGTACATGCGGTCCTTGAGCGCGTCGAGGTAAAACGCGCTGAGATCGACGATGGCGAATTCGTTGACCGCCTGATAGACGCGATGGAACTCGAAGGCGGCGTACCAAGCGAGGATTTTTTCAGTGAGGTCGCGGGTACGGGCCAGCATGTAGCGGTCGAGCGGCAGCAGATCGGCCTCGGCGACACGGTGGCGCACGGGATCGAAGCCGTTCAGGTTGCCAAGCAGGAAGCGGAAGGTGTTGCGCAGCTTGCGATAGAGCTCAGCGCAGCGCTGCATCAGGTTTTCGCTGGCCGCCATGTCTTCGCGGTAGTCGACGGAGGCCACCCAGAGGCGAACAATTTCGCCACCCATGCGGTTGGCAATGTCGACGGGATCGACGCCATTGCCCAGCGATTTGGACATGGCGCGGCCCTGCTCGTCGAGGGTCCATCCGGCGGTGGAAACGTGCGAATAGGGCGCGTGGCCGCGCAGGGCGACCGAAGTGAGCAGCGAAGAGTGGAACCAGCCGCGGTGCTGATCGCCGCCTTCCAAATAGAGGACCTCGACGCCTTCGTTGTTCTGGAAGGCTGTATAGGCATTCTTGAGGTCGGGGTCGGACTCAGCCACGGCGAACCAACTGGTTCCGGAGTCGAACCAGACGTCGAGGATGTCGGTTTCCTTGCGAAACTCCTTGCCGCCGCAATGCGCGCAGGTTGCCCCCGCGGGCAGCATGGCCGCAGTTGCAGTGGTGTGCCAGGACTCGACGCCTTCGCGCTTAACCAGGTCCACGATGCTGCGGTTGAGGGCCGGATCGAGGATGGGCTTCTGGCAGTTTTCACAGAGGAAGACGGCGATGGGCACACCCCAGATGCGCTGGCGGCTGATGCNNGATGCACCAGTCGGGGCGGGTGGCGATCATGTTGGTGATGCGCTCCTTGCCCCACGACGGATCCCAAATGACCTTGTCGATTTCCTCGATGGCGAGCTGGCGGTAGGTTTTCTCTTCGCCCTGAGCTGACTTTACGGGCGTATCGAGGGAGATGAACCACTGTTCCGTGGCGCGGAAGATGATGGGATGGTGGCAGCGCCAGCAGTGCGGATAGGAGTGGCGAATCTCTTCTGTCGCCAGCAGTGCGCCGTGCTCCTCAAGCATGGCGATCACGATTGGATTTGCGGTCCAGACCTTCTTGCCCTCGAATGCGGGCGGAGCGGCCTGGTTCCAGGCATCGGGGTCTACGTGCAGGTAGCCTGCGGCGTCCACGCGGCAGGTCTGGTCAAGGCCATAGCGCTCGCCGGTGTAGAAGTCGTCGGCGCCGTGCGAGGGGGCGGTGTGGACCGCGCCTGTGCCGGTGTCGGCAGTGACGTAGGCGGCTAGTACACCCAGGATGCTGCGATCAAGGAACGGGTGCTGGAAGGTGGCGCGCTCGAGGACGGCGCCTTTGAAGCGGGCCAGTTCACCGGGCGCGTCCAGATGGCAGGCAGCAGCGACGGAGGCAGCCAGTTCGGCGGCCACGATGTAGACCGGTGCGTCTGAGCGGTCACCGGCTTCGAGGGCAACATAGTCGAAGTCGGGATGGAAGGCTACGGCCATGGACGCGGGTAAGGTCCATGGGGTCGTGGTCCAGATGATGGTGTAGACCTCGCGGCCGGCCAGCGCGGGGACGATCGTTTCGGGGTCTGAGGTGAGGCGGTAGCGGACGTAGACCGAAGGGCTGGTGTGCATGTCGTACTCCACCTCGGCCTCGGCCAGGGCGGTGCGATCGTGGATGCACCAGTAAACGGGCTTGAGGCCGCGATAGACGAAGCCCTTTTCGAGGAACCCGTAAAAGGCCTCAAGGGTGCGGGCCTCGTAGTCGCGGGCCATGGTCTTATAAGGGCGATCCCAGCGGCCAAAGCAGCCAATGCGTTCAAACTGCGAGGTTTGCAGGTCGACGCACTTCTGGGCGTAGGCCCGGCAGGCATCAAGCACGGCGGGGACGGGCATCTCGAGCTTCTTGCGGCCGAGGTGCTCGTCCACCTTGATTTCGATGGGCAGGCCGTGGCAGTCGTAACCGGGAATGTACGGAGCGTCGAAACCGGCCATGGTCTTTGACTTGACCACGAAGTCCTTGAGTCCCTTGTTCAGCGCGTGGCCCAGATGGATAGGGCCGTTGGCGTAGGGAGGGCCGTCGTGAAGGATGTAAGGGGGACGGCCCCGGCCAGCCTTGCGCAGCTCGTTGTAGAGGCGCAGCGAGGCCCAGCGAGCCAGCCGAAGCGGTTCATTCTGAGGCAGATTGGCCTTCATCGGGAAGGTGGTATGAGGCAAGGTTAAGGTCGCCTTCAACTCCGGCGCTGGAGACATCTTTTCTCCCTAAAGTGCTGTGAAGTATCTCGATAGTTAGTGTAAATGGCCGGGAGAAGATTTTTTAGGTAACAACGGTAGAGGTTCCTCGTCTATTGTTTATGGGAACGCTGGCCTCTGAAAAATATGGGACTCTGGAGCGAGCAACCGGCACACCTGCATCCTCCGGCTTACAGACAAAGGCGGGCGATGTCGAGCATAATGGAGAGATGGGCTTGGATCCGGAAAAGGTCCAGCCGGGATCTTATTACGCACCAGGACCAGCAGCACATATGGCAAACGACGTGTTGATGCAGCCAGACTCGGCGACACGGCCCCCAGACGCCTTGGCGGACGGGCACGAACTCGATGCTTTTCTGGGCAAGGCGTTCGAGGACAAGCCCCTCTGGACAGGGCTCTACGAGAACCTGCGAGATGTTTTCTTTCCCCCCAAGCTGCCCCCTCTTGTGCTCACGTCGACACCGATTCCGGTGCCGGACCGGATGGCGGTAAAGCCGAATCCCTGGGCCATTGGAATCTCGACGGCAGTGAACCTGAGCATCGTTGCGATCGCCATCTGGCTTGGGATCAAAGCCGTTGTGAGCATCGTGAAGCCGGCGGTGACAGCGACCACTGTCGCGTTGACCGACTTTGAGTTAAAGGCGCCCAAGGATGCAAATGCCGCAGGCGGCGGTGGCGGCGGCGGTTCGCATGACATCGTGGATCCCATCAAGGGCAAGTTGCCTGAGCGCGCGCAGAATCCTCTGACTCCGCCGATGGTTCCGGTGCTGGAGAATCCGAAGCTGCCTGAGCCGGCCGCGATCAACGTGCAGGCGAATATTCAACTGCCGGACAACCCGAGCTTGCCGAATATCGGCGTCAAGAGCTCTGCCAACGTGACGGTGGCCTCCAATGGCCAGGGCGGCGGCGCGGGCATGGGAAGCGGCTACGGCGGCGGCCTGGGCTCGGGCACGGGAAATGGCTATGGACCGGGCTATGGGGGCAACGCGGGCGGCGGACTGTACCGGATCGGCGGCGGTGTCTCCGCGCCGGTGCCGATCTTCCAGCCGGAAGCGGAGTTCAGTGACGAGGCGCGGCGGGCCAAGTATCAGGGCGTTTGCCTGATCACGCTGATCGTGGATGCGCAGGGGAATCCGCAGAACCCGCGGGTGATTCGCGCGCTGGGCATGGGGCTGGACGAGAAGGCCCTGGAGGCGGTGCGCAAATACAAGTTCAAGCCGGCCATGAAGGAAGGGCGGACGCCGGTGCCTGTGATGATTACCATCGAAGTGAATTTCAGGCTGTATTAGGGGGATGTTGCTGCGGCAAAGAGGGCGAAGCGCGAGGGCGCTTCGCCCTTTGTGCTTTCGGGTGGGCGAATTATCTTTGCGGACAATTGAGGTCGCGAAGAACAACGGATCCTGAACGGAAATGACAGGTCCGGAGATCTCTTTCTGGGAATGGTCTTTAGGGCTTATGAAAGGGAATCTGCGGAGATGCAGGAGGGTTTAGTATGGTGCGCCCGGAGAGATTCGAACTCCCGGCCTTCTGGTTCGTAGCCAGACGCTCTATCCAGCTGAGCTACGGGCGCACATAGGGGGTCTCGCGTGAAACCTTACTCAGATTATCAGGGATTGCACGGGGGCGCAATCGGGCTTTCAGACTGCGGGAACCGGTACAGGCGCGGACGACGGAGGCGCAAGGGCAGGCTCGTCGACGACCTCGAAACCGGTCTGGCGAACCAACTGCGCGACAGTGGCGGCGTTGAGCCGGGTGGCGTCATATTCCACGCGCAGAGTGCGGGCGTTGCGATCAAAGGTGAGACAGCGGATGCCGTAGACCTCGCGGGTGGTGGCGAGAGCAAAGGCCACAGCCTCAGTGGGCGGCGCGGCATATCGAAAGAGAATTTCCACCATGGTCATAAGGAGATGATAACAAGTGGCGGAAGGTGGTTAGAGACAAAGAACGCCTCAGCAGGCAAACAGCCTGGCGTGAACCAGAAATGAGATCGGAAGTATCCGCACCATTGCGGCGACGCTACATGCTCTTCAAAAAGCTGCGAATCTCAGGGTTTGACCAGTCGGGGTCGCCGACGATCTTGCGGCGGATGTAGCCCTGGCGATCGATGATGTAGGTCTCGGGCCAACCCTCGGTGTGGTAGAGCGCTGCCGCGGTCTGGTTGGGGTCACGGACGGTAATCAGATCGATGTGGTGGCGGTCAATGAAGCGGGTATAGGCGCCCGGGTCTTCGTCGATGCTGACGGCGAGGACGGCGATATCGGGGCGGTCGTGGTGGAGCTGCAGCAGCCCGGGCATCTCCTCGATGCAAGGCGGGCACCAACTGGCCCAAAAGTTAAGCAACACCACGCGGCCGCGGTAATTGGCCAGATGGACGGAGTTGGTTCCGTCAGAGACGGTGAAATCGGGAGCCAGCTTGCCGGTTTGTCCGGGACGCGCGCCGCGGTCACAGCCGGGCACAAGGGCCAGCGCCAGAAGTGGGATCAGGGTGATGAAGGAACGGCAACGCACATACATATAATACGGAGCGATAGGTCTGAAAGAAAGGGCATCGCACGATGTGGACAGACAAACCGGAGACGGGCGAAGCGGAAAGCGCGCGGGCGTGGAAACCGTTGCTGGGACTTTCAAGCGATCCAGGGGAGCCCTTGGCTGTGCCGACGCGGGCGGCCACGGTCTACGACCAGCCCGAGCCGGAGGAGCTGCTGGAGCTGACGGTGATTATTCCGGCGCGAAATGAGGAGGAGTGCCTGGGCGCATGCCTGCAGTCACTTGTAGCTCAGTCGGAAACGGCTTTTGAATTGGGGCGAGACTGGGAATTGATTGTGGTGGATGACCACTCGACCGACCGGACGGCGGAGATTGCGCGCAGTTTTGCCGGAGTGACGGTGATGGAGGCGGGCAAACTGGAGCCGGGCTGGACGGGGAAGGCGAACGCAATCTGGACGGCGGCGCGGAAGGCTCGCGGGCGCTGGCTGCTGTTTACCGATGCCGATACAGTGCACGAGCCGGGAAATCTGCATCGGGCGATGCACGAGGCGGTGCGGCACAAGGCGGGAATGCTCAGCTATTCGCCGCGGCAGATTGTGAGCGGGCTGACCCAGCGGACGTTGATGCCGCTGATTTTCAGTGAACTGGCGATGGCCTATCCGCCGGCAAAGGTTTCTGACCCCAACCAGCGAATTGCCGCGGCCAATGGGCAGTTTTTGCTGGTGGAGCGGGAGGCTTACCGACGTCTCGGGGGCCACGCCGCGGTGGCAGGCGACGTGCTGGAGGATGTGCAACTGGCCTTTATGGCCAAACGGCGCAAGGTTGGGCTGCGCTTTCGCTACGCGGAAGACGCGCTGGCCACCCGGATGTATCGGACGACCGCGGCGATGATGGAAGGCTGGACCAAGAACCTGGCGCTGCTGTTTGACAACGCGCTGGCCACGGCGCTGTGGCGGGCGCTGGATATTGCCTTGCTGGTGGGTTTGCCGTGGCTGGCATACGGGCTATGGAATGCGCGCTTTGCAGCGCACTCGCTGCAATGGCTGGGCGCGGGATGGGTTTTGATGCTGTTGTGGGTGCGCAATCTCTTCCGGTTTTATGGCCGAGTGGCCAAGTCGAATTTTCCATTTGTGGATTGCGCCCTGTCACCGCTGGGGCTGCCGTTGTTCGTGGTGCTGCTCTATCGAAGCTGGTTCGAGCACCGGATTCTGAAGCGGGTGAGCTGGAAGGGGCGAACGTACCCGGGGTAGAGAGATTTGGGGCATTGATTTCGATAGGGCTCATTGGATGTTCAACATGGTGAAGCGGCAGCGGCGATTGCGGCATCTTGATTAGTGAGGGAAGGGAATGATTGAGTTGACGCGGAGGGCGACCTTTTCTGCCTCGCACTACTACTGGAACGAGGCTTGGCCGGCAGAGAAGAATGAGCAGGTGTTTGGGCGCTGTGCGAACCGCAATGGGCATGGGCACAATTACACGCTGGAGGTAACGGTGGCGGGCCAACCCGACCCGGTGACCGGCTTTGTAGTCGATCTGAAGTGGTTGAAAGATGTGATGGAGCGTGAAGTTCTGGCGGCTTACGACCATCGCCATCTGAACCTGGAGGTTGCGGAGTTTGCAGCCACCGTCCCGACTACAGAAAACATTGCCATCGCGGCATGGAAGCGGCTGGAACCGGTGATCGAGTCAGCAGGCGGGGCGCGGTTGAGCCGGGTGCGCATTTATGAGACGCCGGAGATTTTTGCCGAGTACCGGGGAGAGGCATGAAGGCTCATTTTGGCCGCCGCTACATGCTGAGCGCCAGCCACCGGCTGCATACGGATGCGCTGTCAGCGGAAGAAAACAGGGCGGCTTATGGCAAGTGCAACAATCCTCATGGCCACGGGCATAACTACGTGCTGGAGGTACTGGTTCGCGGCGCAGTGGATCCCGAAACGGGGATGGTGGTGAACATGGCGGTGCTGGATGAAGTGGTACGAAAAAAGGTGATGGAGCGGTTTGACCACACCAATTTGAATCTGGACCCCCTGTTTGTGAATTCCGTGCCGACGACGGAGAATCTTTGTAGGGCGGTTTTTGAGTTGTTGAAGGATGCATTGCCGTGCAGAGAGCTGGAGCGCGTACGGGTGGAAGAGACAGAGAATAATTTCTTTGAGTACGCGGGCGAGTGACGCTGATTGCTCATGATGTGAATGGGCGAAGAAGATGCGGGTCATTCGATTTTGCCTTGCGCAGGATAACGAAGTGAAATAGAGGATTCAGCACGCCCTGTTCCCCAGGGCGGGAGGATGGAATTAAGATGGCACAACCGATCATGGTCAATAAGCCCGTTCGCAGCACGGCAAGGGCGGATGAGGGCCTGGGTGAATTCAGCACACAGGAGATGTACCGCGAGATTCTGAGCCGATTGGGCGAGGACCCCGGCCGCGACGGCCTATTGGCGACACCCACCCGCGTAGAGAAGTCGATGGCCTTCCTGACCAAGGGCTACGACGAGGATCCGACCAAGATACTGCGCGGGGCCCTGTTCGACGTGGACTACGACGAGATGGTGATTGTGAAGGACATTGAGATGTTCTCGCTTTGCGAGCATCACATGCTGCCATTCTTCGGCAAGGTTCATGTGGCTTATATACCGAAGGGAAAAGTAATCGGGCTGAGCAAGATCCCGCGGCTGGTGGAAGTGTTTGCGCGGCGGCTGCAAGTGCAGGAGCGGCTGACGCGCCAGATTGCAGACGCGATTCAGGCTGCAATCGATCCGCAGGGCGTGGGGGTGGTGATTGAGGCGCGCCACCTGTGCATGATGATGCGCGGCATCGAGAAACAACACTCGTCGACGGTGACCTCGGCGATGGTGGGGTGCTTCAGGCAGAAGGAGACTCGGTTGGAGTTTCTTTCGCTGGCACGGCAGCCCGGGGGCGGGTCACTGTGAGGCAGGAGCCCGGTCGGCTAGAGTAGTTGGGTGAATGGACTGCTGGTAGTTGACAAGCCGGGCGGCATGACCAGCCACGATGTGGTGGCCCGGCTACGCAGAATCACCGCCGAGCGTTCGATCGGCCACCTGGGCACGCTGGACCCCATGGCGACAGGCGTGCTGCCGCTGCTGCTGGGCAAGTTTACGCGGCTGGCTCCCTATTTTTCTTCCGCTGAAAAGAGCTATTCGGGAAAGATCCGCTTCGGCTTCGCAACCAACACCTATGACGCTGAAGGCGAGCCGGCAGAGCCGCGTGTCGCGCCGGAGTTGACGCTCGACCGAGTGCGCGTGGCTGCCCTACGCTTTCATGGCGGGATGGAGCAGAGGGCGCCGGACTTCTCAGCGAAGAAGGTTGATGGAACCCGGGCCTACAAACTGGCGCGTGAGGGCAAGAAGGTGGAGTTGAAGCCGTCTACCATTCGCATCGGCTCGTTTGAGATTGAGGCAATCGAGGAGGACGAGGCGCGTTTTACGATGACGATCAGCGCCGGGGGCTACGTGCGCTCGGTGGCCCACGAACTGGGGCAGGACCTGGGCTGCGGAGCGCACCTGAGCAGCCTGCGGAGAACGCAAGCCGGAGCGTTTACGCTGGCCGAGGCGCATACGCTGGAGGAACTGGAAGCGCTGGCTGGGGATGTGGCGGCGCTGGAGGCGTGGTGCGTGCATCCCCGCAGCCTGCTGCCGGAGATACCTGCTGTGACTGGAGATGCGCATGCGCTGGGACGGCTGCGCAATGGGATGCAGGCGAATTTGCCGGAGTTTTCGCAGGCGAGGCTGGTAAAGGTTTTTGCCGGGCAGAGAGAGTTGGCGGGGATTGCGAAGCGGGTGGCTGGAACGCTGTTTCAGCCGGTGCTTGTAATGGGGTGAAGGAGAACTGGGAGCAGGAATCAGGGGCTAAAGACCTTGCCCCCGCCTTCACCACGCTCCTTCGATGCGAAACGCCTTCAATCCCACGGCTTCGCTTTCGTCCAGATAGTGCTCAATCACGCGATCCACGCGGCTGCCGCGCGGTCCGCGGCGCAGGCTGGCCCGCAGCTCGGCCAGGTCGGCCACTGTGCCCGAGGCCACAACCTCCAGCTCGCCCTCTTCGGTGTTGCGCACCCAGCCGCACAAGTCCAGTTCGCCGGCCTCCCGTTGCACATACCACCGGAAGCCAACGCCCTGCACTCGCCCTTGAATCAGAAAATGTAAAACCATCGTAGGGAACCATGGACAGTTTTGCAGATGAGGTGACTGCATGCAACCGCGAAGGTGGAAACGCAGCCTCTACCGCGCCGCCGGGACTGCAGTCCTGCATAAACAAATGTCGATCTGCTCCTAACGCTGGATACAACGGAATGCTGCCACCCAATACGCCGCTTGGCTGCCGCCGGCTCCGTGTTCAGCACGCCGTTAACCTGCCACCGGATGCAAACGAGTTCTGACCCCTGGCGAGGAGGGTCCTCAATGGGAACTTTCGGTTAGCTCACGATTCACCTGGATCGCGCCTCGACAGAGCGCCTGGCTCACACCCATCTGAGCAGATTTGACCAGACCTGTGTGGAGGCGCTGGCTAATCTTGGCGCATTGTATCAGAGCTCTCGCTCCGTCCAGCGTAAGTCGATTCTCTCCTCGGGGCAGGCACGAAAGAACCAGGAGGTACTTCTCATGCGACGCTTCCGCTCTTCGCGTTGGCTTTTGCTGGCGCTGCTCTTCTCTCTCCTTCCCGCTTTTTCGCACGCACAAGTCACCATCAGTGTGGGTTTCGCTCCGCCCGAACTACCTGTCTATGAACAGCCCTACTGCCCCGAACCCAACTTGATGTGGGTTCCCGGCTACTGGGCCTATGGCGACGAGGACTACTACTGGGTTCCCGGCACATGGGTCCCGGCTCCCTATGAGGGTGCTTTGTGGACGCCTCCCTATTGGAGCTGGTTCGGAGGCCACTACGGGTTCCACCGGGGCTACTGGGGCCGGCACGTGGGCTACTACGGCGGAGTGGACTATGGCTATGGGTATGGCGGCATCGGATTTTCAGGGGGCGAATGGCGCGGCAATCAGTTTGCCTACAATACCGCGGTCATGCGCGTGAATTCGAGCGCCATTCATACCACCTACAACGACCGGACGATTGTGGATAGGAACACGATCGCCAACAACAGGCGCGTTTCTTATAACGGTGGCCCGGGCGGGGTTCAGCACGCTGCCGCGCCCCAGGAGCGGGTTGCCGAGCGCGACCAGCACGTGGCTCCGACCAGGGTCCAGACACAGCACGAGCAAACTGTAAGGAGCGACAAGACCTCCTATGCCAAGGCGAACGGCGGACAACCGCGGAACGTGGTTGCCGCCAAGCCGATGGGCGGGGAAAATCGCGCTGCACCGGCTGGGGCGAAGACGCAAGCCAGGCCAGAGGAAAGAGCTGCGCCGCAACAGCATGCAGCACCGCAGCAGCATGCAGCACCGCAGCAGCACGCGGCACCTCAGCAACATACAGCACCTCAGCAACATGCAGCACCGCAACAGCATGCAACACCTCAGCAACATGCAGCACCTCAGCAGCACGCAGCACCTCAGCAACGCGCAGCACCTCAGCAGCACGCAGCACCTCAGCAACGCGCAGCACCTCAGCAACGCGCAGCACCTCAGCAGCACGCAGCACCTGTGGAACACGCTGCACCACAGCAACACGCTGCACCACAGCAAAACGCTGCACCACAGCAACACGCTGCTCCGCAACAGCATGCAGCACCGCAGCAACGCGCAGCACCTCAGCAGCATGCAGCACCGCAACAGCATGCGGCACCGCAACAGCATGCGGCACCGCAACAGCATGCAGCACCGCAACAGCACGCTGCACCCAAGGGGGACTCCAAGCCAAATCGCTTGTAGCGCTGAAGCCTGGTTCTTAATGACAAAGGCCCACAGTTAACCGTGGGCCTTTGTACACTTCGGCCAAACCACACTCAGGTAGCCGCATCAAAATGAAGAACCGTTCGGTCTTTGCCTCATTTTCTCCTCTATCACCGGCAATACGAAAGTTCCTATTTGGTTACTGACCAAGTTGCCCGCAAACCGACCGGAACACAAAGGTTCAAATTGGCAGCAGCACCAGGCAAGCCAGTCGATGCTCGTCAAAGTAAGCCGGACTTGAATGAAATCAATGGCCATTTCGACCCGCTTTCAGCTTTTCTTCGTCGCTGCTATTCTGCTGCCTTGCTTCACTCCCTGCTGTGCTCAGAATCCTGATTCGCAAACGCCATTTCCCTTGTTGGTCGGATACTTTCCTCAGTGGGGTCTCCACTTGGCGCAACCCTTCTACGTGAAAGTGCTCGTAACTAACAAATCCGCTGAATGGCTCGACCAGATCAACTATGCGCAGGGATCGGTTCGCAACGGCCGCTGCTCGCTCGCCGATCCCGATGCCGATCTGAGCGCCAGATTCACTCGCCGGAATAGCGTCAACGGCCAAGCAGACGGCTCGAGATCTTCTTTCCGCGGCTATTTTCACCAACTTGAGGAACTGAAGCGTCGATACCCGCACTTGAAAGTACTGATTTCGCTTGAGGGCGACGCGCGGGATTTTGCCCAGGATGCGCAAGCTGGAAACCGAAGCGCGTTTGTTGCTTCCTGTGTCGATACATTCTTGCGCGGCCATTTCGCACCCGGTATCAATAAGCCTGGAATCTTCGACGGATTCGACATTGACTGGGAATCTCCAAAAGAAGAAGACGCGGCCAACTTTCGGGCATTGATAGAAGAGTTCCGTAGTCAGATGAATGCTGTGCGCCCTGGTTTGCGCCTGGCGATCGCCGTGGATGAATCGCCGCAGACCTTGTCGGGCACAGATTTCGCTGCCATTGCTCCACTTGTCGATCAGGTGGGCATCATGAGCTACGACTACGCCGGCCCGTGGAGTCCAACGACCGGATTCCTGGCGCCACTTTTCTCCGCAGACCCGCAGGATTCCCACAATATCGAGCAGAGTATCGCCAACTACGAGGCAGCCGGTGTGCCTGCAGGAAAGCTGCTTATGGGCCTGCCTTTCTATGGCTACAGTTGGACCGACGTCAAAATTATCAATGACGGCTTATTCCAGATTGGGCATGCAGTCAAAGAAGATCGCGCGTACAACCAAATCCGAAGCGTTGCTCCCAGCTTCTCTGCCTATCGAGAGGAACGATCGCAGGAGCCCTGGCTTTTCGATGGCAGGACTTTCTGGACCTATGAAGACCCAGTCTCCATCCGCTTCAAGGCCAGCTACGCTGCATATCAACACCTGGGTGGCGCGATGATTTGGGAACTGAGCGGAGATACTGCGGACGCCGAGTTACTCAGGATCGCATACAATTCGCTTCGCGATCCGCTTGAGGAGAAAGTCTTCAAAGAACGGACCCGGAAGCGTCCCCTCAGTAGCGGCGTGCCGACTGCGCGAAAGGAAAGTAGCCCGGCGTCACGCTGACGATGGACACTGCTTTCCATATCGGTCAGCATTGAGCATTCTGTCGAAGGGCGCCCTGGCGCCCGGTTACTGGATCCGCCAAGGCGGCCCGCCGGCTTTCGTCCTCCGGTAGCAGGCTCCGTAGCCTTCGCAAGGCCAGCGCCATTGAGTTCTGTTCCGCCTCTGCGCGGGGCGATTCCCCGGCCCGCGCAGAGTGCCAGGTCAATGACCAGTCTTGGGGGGCGTGGCGGTCGCGGCCGGCGGCGTCTGGGGGGTTGTAGCGGGCGGCTTGCGCTTCCTCACAGCTTTTTTGGCCGGGGGCGGCGCCGGACATGTGGGTACCGGTGCGGGCGTGACGGCGGCCCTGGCGGCCGCCTGCGCCTGCAGGGTAGTACGCAGGACGGTGACCTGCTTTTCCTGCGCAGCAGCCGTCTCCTGCAATTGAAGGTCAAGCGCGCTGCGTGCCTTCTGCAGGGTCACCAGGGCCTGCTGCAACGCGGTTACCTGTTCGGCAGGCGCAGAAACCCGCGCTCCCTCTTCGACGCGCAAAAGCACATCATAGAGCGCATCGACATTGCGCGATAGCGGCAGCACCTGGCTGAGCGCTCCCGGAGCCGCATCGGCATCTTTAAGCAGCGACGGCAGAGTCGTTTGCACATCCCGTTGAATGTCGCTGATGTTGGCGTTCGCCTCCTCGCGCACCGTGCCTCTTTTCCATTTATCGAGCTTCAGCGCACCGACGGTCTGCTGCACCTTATCGAGTGAAGGCTGCAGAATCCCCGATGGCGGCGCATCAGGTGCAGGGGGAATCACTCCGGCAGAGGACGTAGAGGGCTCGTGCGCGACCTCGGATTGGGATGGAGCCGGCGGTCCGCCCGCAGTGGATTGCGCCGCGCCCGCATCGCAAAGCGAACCGAGTAGTGTCAAAACGAGAAATGCTTGTGAAATGCGCATCGATTGTAGATTCCTGGTCCCGCACATCGAGTTCTAAAGGGGATGCGTGAAAGGCGCCCCGCGGATGCTCCGTCTCAATATATGAACAGCTTCGACCCGCCAAGGCTATGCCTCACACCGAACATCGAAGTCAGGCGCAACAAGAATAACGGAAGTTCCCTCTGAGTCTCCAGGGATTTATGCGAACTGAGATGCGAGTGTGAACAGGAGCTTGGGAGGCCACCGATGTACATTTCGACCTAAAACAGCAGGCCGAAACCGGCTTAGAAGTCGCCCCACGGCAGCGGGTGGCTGAAGAGGTAGCCCTGGAACGAGTGGCAGCCAAGGGCGGCGAGGAAGGCTCGCTGTTCTTCGGTTTCCACACCCTCGGCAATGACCGACAATCCCATTGCCTTGCTGAAGGCGATAATGGCCTGCGCCACGGCGCCACTGATCGGATCCACCAGAATCTCTTCCACGAACGACCGGTCGATCTTCATCTGGTCCAGCGGCAAACGCTTCAGGTAGGCCATGGATGCGGGGCCCGCGCCAAAATCGTCGAGGGAGAATCGGACGCCATGCGACTTGAGTTCAGTCATCTTGGCGATCACGTCCTCTACCTTGTCCACCAACATGCTCTCGGTGAGGTCGATCTTGAGGTTCTGAGGATTGGCTCCGGTCCGATCGAGCGTGGTCAGTACATGTTCTACAAACTTGGGTTGGCGGAACTCCCGGGCGCTTATATTCACGGCGACCGTCAAGTGAGCCCCTTCCCTGCGATTTGCCCAGGACGCAATTTGCGCGCAAGCGGTATCCAGAACCCATTTTCCCAAGGGTAGAATCAGCCCGGTTTCTTCGGCCAGCGGAACAAAGTCGCATGGAGACACGATTCCGCGCTGCGGATGATTCCACCGAATGAGGGCCTCCGCCCCAATCAAGAGGCCGCGGTCCACCTGGGGCTGATAGTAAAGCGAGAACTGGTTCTCCTTGATCGCCCGGCGCAGGTCGTCTTCCATGGCGGTGCGCGCATTCACCGACGCCTGCAGCGCCGGCGTGAAAAATCGCATCGTGTTGCGCCCGGCCGCCTTGGCCTGGTACATGGCAATATCAGCCTGCTGCAAAACTTCGTTCGTGCTCTCGCTCTCATTCCCGAAGACCGTGATCCCCATGCTTGAGGTTGTGCTGCATTCGCGCCCTTCAAACACAAACGGCTGATTGATGGCAGCGCGAATCTTTGCTCCGACCGTCTGCGCCTGGTCCGCGGCAATCTCGGGGGTCTGGCTCAGGTCTTCCAGTATCACCACAAACTCATCGCCGCCCAGTCGCGCAACGGTATCCACTTCGCGCACGCAACCGGAGATGCGCCGCGCGGTCTCCTGAAGGATCAGATCGCCGACATGGTGGCCCATCGCGTCGTTCAGCGACTTGAAATCATCAAGGTCGACAAACAGCAGCGCGTGCTTGCAGCGGTTGCGAATGCTCACAATCAGGGCTTGGCGCAACCGCTCCCACAGCAGGCGGCGGTTCGGCAGGCTGGTCAAACTATCGTAGAAGGCGAGATTCCTGATCTCCTCCTCCTCCGCCTTGGCCGCGGAGATATCCCGTATGAAGATCAGGATGCAAGAAACGCCCTCGATCGCGGTGGACGAAGCCGACAATTGCCCCCAGAACACCTCTCCGTTCTTCCTCTTCAAACGGACTTCCAAATCCTGGCAGCCTGAGTCCTGATGCAGCAATCCCGACAATCTGCTGCAATCGCCGGCATCCGCCCACATCTCCAGTTCCAGTGACGTTTTCGCTATTACCTCTTCGCGGGCGAAACCCATCACCTCCAGGAACGCTGGATTGGCGTCGACAATCGTCCCATTGCTCAATTGGGCAATCAGCACTGCATCAGGACAGGTCTGAAACACTTTGCGGTAGCATTCGTTCCCCGTGACCTGAACTTTCGCGGGGACGACCGGCGCAATTTCCGCGGTCTTTTGGGAGTCCAGGTCTTCAACGTGAGCAAGCAAATACGAAGCCTTTCCGTCACCGTTCATTTTCAGCGATGCGGTCACCTTCAGGCGGGTGGAGCTTCCGTCCTTGCGGATATAACGTGTCTCCAGACTTACCTGGTCGGCTTGGCCGCTCCATAAGCGATTGAATGCCTCGGTCACCGAAGGTCCATCCTCCGGAGTTCTATTTTCCTTGAAGGTCAAACCCGGGACTTGTTCCAGAGGGTAGCCAATGATCTCAGCAAATCGCGCGTTGCAGGTCAGAATCTCCCCTTCGGGAGAGGCATGGACAATGCCGACTGCAGCTTGTTCAGAGAAATACTCGCGATCTGGTGCAGAGCCTTCTAGCATTATGGATATCCGATTTAGCGAACGGTTAGCTCGTATTGTATTGATCGCCGATGTGCTTTCAACGATTTGATTTAACCGCAGAGGGCAAATGCGACGCCATTCGTAACCACTTTGATCGCGCCTGCGTAATCTAGCATTTAAGGTGTCTGAAGTGAGCCGGTGAAGACTGGACATCGTCTGGCCGAAATCAGACTCGGTTGCCGGGGCCGGCGAGCAGATTAGTCCCCGTTGGTAACGCACAGCACAGCCATGACGCTGTCCTTTGGTCATGCAGCGGACCGGAGTGCCGCACCAAGGTTATGTTCCCTTATTCCAGGCGGCGAGTCGCACATCGCTGTTCTGCGCCGTCTCTAGTCGACCGTGTCCCTCCTCTTGCCGGTTGTACCCCTACCCCGTTAAAGTGTGTCCCACATGCATTGCACGCGGGAGAGCTGTCTCCTTTGCGCAAGACTGACCGCGGCAGGCGCAGGCTTCTTTTTCCCCTCAAAGAGGATTTATCCATGTCTTCCACGCATGTTGCCGCCATTCAGAATCCCAATAACGCTATAGCCAATCAGGATATTGACTCGACTTTACGCGAAAACCGCGTCTTTCCGCCGCCGCCGGAGTTCAGCGCAAAGGCCCACATCCAGAGCCTCGAACAGTACGAGGCCATGTACAAGCAGTCGATTGAGGATCCTGAGGGTTTCTGGGCCGAGGCGGCCAAAGACCTGCACTGGTTCAAGCCCTGGGACAAGGTGCTGGAATGGAACCTGCCCTGGGCCAAGTGGTTCGTGGGCGGCAAGCTCAATCTCAGCTACAACTGCGTCGACCGCCACGCTCTCGGAGCACGCCGCGACAAGACTGCCATCATCTGGGAAGGCGAGCCGGGCGAGATACGCCGCTTGAGCTACGCCGATCTCCACGCCGAGGTGCAGCGGTTTGCGAACGCCCTCAAGACGCTGGGCATCCGCAAGGGCGACCGCGTGGCCATCTACATGGGCATGACGCCGGAACTGGCCATCGCCCTGCTGGCCTGCGCCCGCATCGGAGCTGTCCATTCGGTCATCTTCGGCGGATTCGCCGCCAACGCCATCGCCGATCGCGTCAACGACTCTTCCTGCGTCGCCATCCTCACCCAGGATTCGAGCTACCGGCGCGGCAACGAAATCAAACTCAAGCAGACGGTGGATGAGGCCATGGCAGCCTGTCACACCGTGAAGCACGTCGTGGTCTACCAACGCACCGGATCGCCAGTCAAGATGGTGGAAGGCCGCGACCACTGGTGGCATGACCTGGTGGCCCACGCCGCGCCCGAGTGCCCCGCGGAGCCGCTCGATTCCGAGGACCCGCTCTACATCCTTTACACCTCCGGCACCACCGGCAAACCCAAAGGACTAGTGCACACCACTGGCGGCTACGCGGTGCAGACCTACCTAACTTCAAAATATGTCTTCGACCTGCGCGACGAGGATGTCTACTGGTGCACGGCCGATATCGGCTGGGTCACGGGCCACTCTTACGTGGTCTATGGCCCGCTTCAGAACGGCGCCACAGTCCTGATGTACGAAGGCGCGCCCAACTGGCCTGACTTTTCTCGCTTTTGGAAGATCGTCGACGACCACCGGGTCACCGTCTTCTACACAGCCCCCACCGCCATCCGCGCCTTCATCAAGTGGGGCGACCAGTATGTCGAGAAGTACAAACTCGACTCGTTGCGCCTGCTGGGCACAGTCGGCGAGCCCATTAACCCTGAAGCCTGGATGTGGTACCGCGAGAAGATCGGCCATAATCGCTGCCCCATCGTCGACACCTGGTGGCAGACTGAGACCGGCTCCATCATGATCGCCCCCATTCCCGGCGCCGTACCGGCCAAGCCCGGCTCGGCCACGCGGCCCTTCTTCGGCATCCAGCCGGAGGTGGTTACGCGCGAGGGTGTAGCTGTCCCAGCGGGCCACGGCGGGCTGCTGGTGATTCGCAAGCCCTGGCCCTCGATGGCGCGCACCGTCTATGGCGACCCGGAGCGATACCAGAAGACCTACTGGAGCGATGTAGAAGGCAGCTATTTTACCGGCGACGGCGCGCGCATGGACGCGGACGGCTACTTCTGGCTCATGGGCCGCGTAGATGACGTGATCAACGTCAGCGGCCACCGCCTGGGGACGATGGAGGTGGAGTCCGCGCTGGTGGCGCATCCCAAAGTGGCTGAGGCCGCGGTAGTGGGCCGCCCCGACGGTCTGAAGGGCCAGGCCATCGCAGCCTTTGTCACGCTCGAAAGCGGCAACCAGCCCTCAGAGGAGTTAAAGGACGAGTTGCGCAAGTGGGTCTCAAAGGAGATCGGCTCCTTGGCCCGGCCAGACGATATCCGCTTCACTGAGGCGCTACCCAAAACCCGCAGCGGCAAAATCATGCGCCGCCTGCTGAGGGAATTGGCCACCCACGGCGAAATCAAGGGGGATACGACCACCCTCGAAGACTTCACCGTCATCGCCAAGCTGCGCGAGGCCGAAGAAGGCTAAGCTGCGACTGCTTTAGTGAAGGTATGCGGGCGAGAGAAGCGCAAGAAAAAAGGGGGGAGCGAGTGCTTCCCCCTTTTTGTCTTCACCTGGTTGGTGCTTCAGAATTTGTAAACTACGCCAACCCCGGCGCGCGCATTAAACCGCTCGTGTGGCGAGTCGCCCTGCTGGAACGGAACCACGGTAAACGACGAGGCAATGTCGTCGCCGTAAACGCGCACCGAAATGCGCGGGGTAAATCTGTACTCCATGCCTGCGCCTGCGCCCCCGGCAAACGACGCATTGGGCGAGATGGTCACGCCGCCAGTATGCTCCACACCCAACAGGGCATGCGCAAATCCGCTGAGACGCTCGTATAACTGAGCATGGACCACGGGTCCGGCCAGAAACAGATCCACAACCGGGCTGCCGACGTTGGAGACAGTCACCGAGCGGATATATTGGCTGCCGTCCACTGTCACTCCGAAGTACCTTCCCCAATCGCGCGTAAGGGAGAGGGTGTAGCCCTGCAGGCCGCTACGTGACTGGTTGACCTGGTTGAGGCTGGTGTAGCCCCACCCGGCGAAAGCCTCGTATTTGTAAACTGGCTCGGTCGACACTCTGGCAGGTTTTTCAGGGGCGATCTGGCTCAGGGCCGCCAGCGGCATCAGTACGGCCGGAACCACGGCCAGAATCGTTCGCAGCAACTTTCTCTTCAATGTGTAACTCTCCTCGATACTGTTCTGGGGCTGCTCAGGGCCATTGTCCAACCTGTCAGTTGTCTCCGTCATTTCACAAAGTGGCCACTTCGCGCGAGAAGAGCCGCCTTGTGAATTTGTCTTCATTTTGCAGCCACTGGAGAACCGTTCAGCCGCTTCCCGGGTTTTCCCATCAAGCCGGCGCCAAACTCTGTTTTGCTACGTTCATAGACTATCGTCTGACCCCCCGTTCCATGAAGTGCAGCAGCCATCGAAATGCGAGGCAAACCCACATCAACGCGGCTGGACCGTGACCGGCTGGGCCAGGCGTAGCAGGTTGCCGGATTGGCTGTTGATAGAGACGGCGATTCCTCTCTGAAGGTAGCGCGCCATCACTTCGGGCCGGGACCAGTCCAGATCCCATCCGTCTTCAATGGCGATTACGTTGTACTGGCCGGGAGCTACGTCGCGCAGCGCAAAGCTGCCATCAGAGTCCGACTGGTCGCGCCGGATCAACGCCTGCCATGCTCCAGAGTCCCGGGGAGCCAGCACGATCATGGCTCCCGCGAATCCTTTTCTGCCTTTGAGGGCAAAGCCCTCGACGCGCGCATCGCCCTGGCTCAAGGTGACCAGCACGCTCAGGGGACGGTCACGCACCGTCAGCAGTCCGCCCGAATGCACAGCGCCGCCGGCACCCATCGAGACCACCGGCAATATCTTGGTGAGACTGGCGGCGGTCACCGACCACGTGCCCGGCGGCACCGCGTCGAACGTGAAACGGCCATGATGGGAAACGGTCGCCAACTCGTTCTGGCTATTCGTGCCTTCAAGCAGATCGAGGGTCAGGTTCACCTCGTCCGGCAGGGGCTGGCCTGTAGCCATGCGCAGAATCCCGGCAACCGTGGGGGCCGGCGAACCGGCATCCGGGTCCACCTGCTGGCTCGATGCAGCGTCCAGTTCCGTGATGCGCGGCGGATCGCCCTGCACCAACTCATAGTGACCGGGCGCCATGCCTGTGAAGTCGGTAGTCCCAGTCTGGAGGGCGTTCACAAAGCCTGCGCTCAACGCCGATATCTGGGTACCGAAGACAGTCTGCCTCAGTTCCGGCCGCGCGACCGATCCGTCGGCCTTGCGGGGCGCTGCAACGGCAAGGTGCAGAGCCGGAGCGGGGTGCAGATTGATGTTGGCCTCTTCGCGGCTGCCGCCGGCCAGCGCAATGGGGGTGGCCGAGGCCTCGTCGGTCGTGGAATCGAAGTATGTCACCGGGTAAGCCACATCGAGCGCGGCGCTGTTTTCAGTCGCCGGCGTTGCCCGGGTCTGGACCGTCTCCCCTTGCAATGCATACCAGGGCTCTGCCACCACTGCCAGCAAGTACTCGCCTGCCGCCAGGTTGCTGAACTCGTAGGCGCCGGTGTCGTCGGTGAGGGCGGTGTCGGCCTGTGTAATGCGCGCGCCTTGCCGGTGATGTGAGGGCTGCTCGAACAGCATCACGCGGGCGCCCTCGACGGGGTCGCCGCCATCCGCCGAGACAACTCCCCGCAGCACCGCGCCGGGCATCAGCCGGAAGGTCAGGTGCCCGGTGTCCTGGTCTGGTCCGGTCACGATGGCAGAATTGAATTCCTCGTGCTCGTCGTAAAATGCGGTGCGGAAGCCGCGTTTGGCAGCGGTCAGTTGATACTTGGCCGCAGGCAGGTTCGCCAGCTCAAATTTACCTTCACTGTCCGACTCGACCGAAGCGACAGTATGACTGTCTGCTTCATCCAGCACGGCCACATTTGCGCGTCGCACGGGCTCGCCGGTCACAGCGTTGACCACCACTCCCGCAATGCGATAGGACCCCATGGCCTGTGCAGTCGCGGGATGCGCAGGGCGCGCGGTACCGTGCGTGGCGGATTGCGAAAGCAACGGGACCGCACCAGCCAACGCCAGCAGGGCAAGGCTCGTAAAGACAAGGCCCACCTGAACGCGGTCAGCCGGGCGAAACACTGAAGAAGCAATGGAGTGCGGCATCAATGTTCCGGCGCCTCCACGACAAGGTTGCTTGTGGTTCCCGGCGAAAGCGTGACGGCCTGCCCCGGATTCGGCAGCGCTGCCAGCGCCTCGGGGTTGCGGTACCCCAGCGCCACCGGCTGGTCGAAGGCATAGACGTGGTAGTTGCCGGGCGTCAGCCCCGTCAGAGTAACCGTCCCGCCGGTAGAAGGCCGAAGCGTCTGCGGCACCACGTCGCTGGTGGAGTCGAAGTCCGGCACTGCGTAGACGGTGTAGAAAGGCTCTTCTCCAATCACGCGCCCTGCCAGCGTGGCCGGTAGCGAAAGCGTCAGGCTGGCGCAATCGTCGCGTAGGATCAGGTTCAGCGGCGCTGCCAGCCCCGACGGGCCAACGAAGAGCGGTTCTCGCGCCAGGCTCGCTCCTCCGGCTGTGAACGATGCTTCGCAAAGCCCCTTCTGCGCCAGGTTGGTATGCGCCCAATAGGACCCCGGCGGTGTAAACGACGTCTCCAGCGGTCCGGACGCACTTCCTTCCGCGAAGGCGCTCACCATGCCATCCCCGATCCATCCGCCTGCCTGGCTCAGGGTGATGATTACCGTGCTGTCGCTTCGTTGTGGAGGCTGGGCCGCGGTGCGCAGCACATTCACCTGCACGGAACTACTGCGCGAGAGTGTGACTGGAATGCGCAGGTCAGAGACGGCGTGCCCGGCCACCGCAAAATCAACCTGGCCGAGCAGCGGGGCGGACTCCGTGACCGCTGAAGCAGAGCGGCTGCCGCCAACTCTGGCCGCGGAGCCCGCTTGTGTCACCGTGACCAGCAGCGAGTAAGCTCCGTCCGGCAGGTTGGCTTGCACCGTATGCGTTGCCTGGTCGTATAGCGCGGTGTAGGAGAGTTGATGGCCCTGCCCGTCCATCAATTCAGGCGAAAAACTCATTCCTGCCTGGTCCGGCGATGCTTCGGCGCTCCGCCGTCCGCCGGGAAGGAGCACCGTCGCCGTGACTGCCTGAAAAGGCTCAAGGGTGAGGACAAGGTCGGCCTGGGCCTGGTCGCCGCTCCGCAGCCGGATCTTTGCGGCTCCGCCCACATCGCGCGCCTCGGGATAAAACTGGCTGGCGTAACCTTTATGCGCAACCGCGCCGTCGTGGCCGGTCTCCACCAGGTTGGTCGCCGGCTCGCTCTCCAGCGCCGGTTCGGTATACACGGCATAGACGCCATCGGCGAGCCCGCCAAAGCGGTAGGCCCCGTCACTGTTGGTTTTGGTCGTGGAATCTGCCTGCCACACCGCCCGGCCGTCATGCATTTCCAGGCGCAGGAGCATCACGTTTATGCCTTGCGCCGTATCGCCGGTGGAGAGCTGAATCTGGCCATGAATCGAGTTGGTGGGCGACATCGTGAACACAACGTCCGGCATCTCAGCGGCCACAAGGATGCTGTGGCCGCCATGGGTGAAGGCGAGGATGAATTGCTGCACCTCGCTGTTCGCGCCCACGCCGGAAAAAGCCTGATCCAGAAACCCCGGCTTGATCACTTCAATTTCCTGCGAACCGAGCGGCACGCCCGGGATCTCAAAGCGGCCGTCGCCGTCCGTCAGCGTGCCGGTGGACGCGTCGCCCTCGATGCGGACCAGCGCACGCGGCAACGGCTCACCCGAGGCGGAGTTGCGAACCACCCCGTGCACGGTCGCCACTGGACCAGCCGGAGCTTGGGCGGGGACAGCTTGTTCCGGCTGCAGGTCTGCATCTTGTGCAGAGCAGAGCACTGGAGCCAGCAGAAGTGCGGCGGACAAAACCAGTAGGACGCTCCGCAAAGGATTCTTCGCGGAACGCGAGTCACTGCACGGCTGCCTATGGAGTGTCCGAGGGCCCACTCATCATTGTCACCTGTCGGGGCCGGGAAGGGAATCGAACCAGGGGAGAAAATCCTGTGAACCGTCCCATCTCCCACGGCAAAGAACACAGCAGCTCAATCGCGCTCAAGATACCATGGGATATTGATGACCACGATGCGCCGGTTGCCGCGCAGCAGCAGGATCACCTTTAACAAGTCGGCGCGGCGATTGTGCATCAGGTTTTCCCACCAGTGGCGCACCACCAGCTCCGGCACCAGCACGCAAACCCTGTGAGCCTCCGACTCGCGCTCCACCGCCAGGATGTAGTCCACCACCGGCGTCAGAATATAACGATAGGGGGATTGCAGAATCTTCAGTTGGGGAACGCACTTGCCGGCATTGCGCAACGGCGCGGCAATCTTTTCTTCCCAATCCCTGCAAATCTCGTCTGGCTCGTCGGAGGTCTGCACGTGCAGGCAGCGAATGTCGTTCGACATGCCGAGTGCAAAGCTCACAGCCTTCTCCGTGATGCGGCTCCAGCGGTCGATCGGCACCACCACGATCGGTTCCCTCACTTCGGCGGGCACAATCGGACGAGCAAGGGCCGTCGAGCGGGCCACGCGCACATAGTGCCGCTTGACGGCGCGCATCAGCAGGATCATCAGCGCAATCAACAGCGCGGTGATCCATGCGCCCTGCACAAACTTGGCCACCAGCACCACTGCTGCGGTGATGCCCGTGGCCAATGCACCCAGACCATTCAGGGCCATGCGCGCCCGCGCTTTGCCCTTGCGCTTCCAATGCATCACCATCCCCGCCTGCGAAAGCGTGAAGGCCAGGAACGCGCCGATGGCATAGAGGGGAATCAGCCTGTCGGTGACGCCGCCAAAAACGATCAGCAACACGGCGGTCAGCACCACCAGAACGTAGATGCCCCATGAATAGAGCAGACGGCGGCCACGCAACAAAAATACATGGGGCATGTAATCGTCAAGGGCGATGGCGCGCGTAAGCCTGGGGAAATCGGCAAACGCGGTGTTAGCACTGAGCGCCAGCACCAGTAGCACCGAGCCGATGGTGACGTAGTAAAACACTCCGTGGCCCATCACCGCGCGTGTCAGCATCGACAGCACGCTCTCGTAGCCGGGGCCGTCGGGATTGGTGGCGGCAATGCCATAGGCGCGGCACAGCAGCGCAATCCCCGCCAGCAGCGCCGCCAGCAGCACGATGATGATGGTGAGCGTGATCTTGGCGTTCCGGCGCGTGTCGTCGCGGAAGGCCATCACTCCGTTGCTCACCGCCTCCACACCCGTCATGGCCGTGCAGCCGGAGGAGAAGACCTTGAGCAGCAGCCACAGGCTGACGGTAGCCGTCGCCGCGGGAATGGCGGGTAGCGGCGTGGCCGGGTGCGGATGGCCCACGGAGTGCAACACCTGCCACGCGCCCGCAACAATCACAATCAGCAGCGTTCCCGTGAACAGATAGGTGGGGATCATGAACGCCACGCCGGTATCGCGCACGCCGCGCATATTCACCACGGTCAGAATCACCAGCACAGCCAGGCACAACTGCAGCGTATGCGGTTGCAGGCTGGGCACGGCTGAGATGAGCGCGCCCACTCCGGCGGAAATGCCCACCGCGGCGGTAAGGATGTAGTCGATCATCAGCGCGGCCGCGGCTAGCAGCCCTGCGCCCTCACTCAGATTCCGGCTCGCCACGGTATACGAGCCGCCGCCCTTGGGGTAGGCGTCAATGGTTTGCCGGTAGCTGAAGTAGACGATGGTCAGCAGGATGAGAATGGTCGCGCTGACCGGGACAATGTACTTGACGCCCAGCAAACCGAGCGGAAGCAAAAGTGTAAGCGCCGCCTCCGGCCCATATGCCGCGGAGCTCAACGCATCGAGGCCGAAGATGGGGATGCCCGCGATGGGGCCGATGTGCTCGGCGCGTTCTTCGCTGGTGGCAAGCGGCCGTCCAAAGAGCAAATTCAAGAAGTTTGTGGATAATGCCATGGATGTTTTCCGGCAGTCGGGAAGTCGAAAGAGGGAAACCGCTGTCGAAGGCATTGTCTCACGGCAACTTGAAAATCCATGGCCGCGGCAAGCGTGGAAAGCCGTGGTGCTCCACCGGCCACGCCCGCCCTCGCGCTACACTGGACTTCACCATGGTCTTCGTTCTCGACAACTACGATTCCTTTACTTACAACCTCGTCCAGTACCTTGGCGAACTGGGCGCGAAGGTTGAGGTGTATCGCAACGACGAGTTGACGGTGGAGGAGGTTGAGGCCCTCAAACCCGAGCGCATTCTGCTCTCTCCCGGCCCCTGTACCCCCGCCGAGGCAGGTATCCTGGTGCCTCTCATTCGCCACATGGCCGGCAAGGTCCCCATTCTGGGCGTTTGCCTGGGCCACCAGGCCATCGGAGAAGCCTTTGGCGGCCAGGTGGTGCGTGCCCAGCATCTGATGCACGGCAAGACCAGCCCAGTGGAGCACGACGGCAAGGGCATCTTTGCCGGGCTCGCCACCCCGCTCATCTGCACCCGCTACCACTCGCTCATCGTGGCCGAGGACTCGCTGCCCGCCGAACTCACCGTCACAGCTCGCACCCCGGAACAGAACGGCGCGGCTGGCGGCTCCGTCATTATGGGCTTGCGCCATCGCCATCTTTCTATCGAGGGCGTGCAGTTCCACCCCGAGAGCGTGCTCACCGAGGGCGGCCACCAGATGATCCGCAACTTCCTGGAAATGTAGCCCGATGCAAGCACTGGTAAGAGAAAGAAAGCCCCGCGCACATATCCTGTTGCAACCGGCTGCACTCTCTCTGCTCGTGGCCCTGGTGGTCATGCCAATGCTTCCGGCCCAGACCCCGGCCCCACCGCAGGCCGCTCCAGCGCCGGTTCCAGCCACGCCGATTTCCTCCGGGCCCATTGCCATCGTGCCCCTCGACAACAAGAATCCGGATCAGGCCCCTACGGTCACAGGCGCGCTTGAAGTCGCGGGTGGCAAGGCCATCATCGCCGCAAGTGGTGCGGTCACCTCCGGTTCCACCACCACTGAGGTGGTCCTGCCCCATCGCGGCACCTTGCGCGTCTGCGCTTCCACCACGGTCAAGCTCGCCGCAGACTCCGCCGTTCCCTCCGGCGAGACACCCGGTCTGATGATGGCTCTGGATCACGGCGCGATCGAAGCCAGCTTCGCCACCGGCCGCAACGCCGATGTCCTGCTCACGCCCGACTTCCGCATCCTGATCGGTGGCCCCGGTGCGGCCGAAGTGAAAGTCCGGCTGGGCCAGCACGGCGACACCTGCGTGGACAACCCCAGGGTCCCCAGCGACAGGTCTTCGTCGCTGGGGTGGAACTCCGGCGCCGACGCGCCTTACGTACTAGTGACCAGCGTCTTCGATGGCAGCGTTTATCGCGTGCAGCCGGGTCAGCGCGTCATGTTTCAGCACGGCAGCCTCACCGAGGTGGTGGATCAGGAAAAGGAACCCTGCGGTTGCCCGCCCCCGCCCGGCGAGACCCACGGCAACGAATTCCCGCTGGCGCAAAGCGAGGGCCTGGCGCCGGTCGCCGCATCTGTCCCCGCATTCCCGCATCCCTCAGACTCGCCCGCCATTGCGCCGCTCGTGTTCAAGAGCCCCGAACCTGCGCCCGAGACAGTCGCCCAACCTGCCGCAGCGGCCAGCGCAAGCGCCAGCCCAGCCGCAGCCCCGCCAACCGCGCAAAAGAGGCCAGGCTTCTTTCGCCGCGTAGGCCACTTCTTCCGCGTCCTCTTCGGCGCAGAATAAATAGTTGGCTCGTTAGAATCTACGCGTATGCACGATTGTTCGCCCACCGCGGACAACTGAAAACTGACAACTGTGAGCTGTCAGCTGTCTTTACAGCTCCCGTGCCTGCTCGATCGCCCGGATCACCGCCTGTGCCTTGTTGATCGCTTCGCGGTGTTCCATCTCCGGCACGGAGTCGGCCACGATGCCCGCGCCGGCCTGCACGTATCCTTTGCCGTCCTGCGTCAGCAGCGAGCGGATGGCGATGCACGAGTCCAGATTCCCTGAGAAATCCGCATAGAGTACTGCGCCGCCGTAGGTCCCGCGCCGCGCCGACTCCAGTTCCTCGATGATCTCCATGGCCCGTACCTTGGGCGCGCCGGAAAGCGTGCCGGCGGGGAAGCACGCGCGCAACGCATCCACCGCAGTCAGTTCCGGCCTGAGCCGCCCCTCAATTGCGCTCACAATGTGCATCACGTGGCTGTAGCGCTCAACGAACATCAGGCGGTCCACCTTCACGCTGCCGTATTCGCTCACCCGGCCCACATCGTTGCGTCCCAGGTCCACCAGCATTACGTGTTCGGCGCGCTCTTTCTCGTCGTGCAGCATCTCGTCGGCCAGCGCTTCGTCTTCCTTCTCGCTTGCGCCACGCGGACGCGTTCCAGCAATGGGCCGGTACTCCACTTTGCCGCCGTGTACCCGCACCAGCAGTTCCGGAGACGACCCCGCCAGCTCCACGGTCTCCGACCGCTTTGGTCCTTTGGGCGAGTTTCCCGGCTGGGCCGCCCGGCCGCCCAGCGCGCCTTCCGGCGTAAAGCGCAGAAAGTACATATACGGGCTGGGGTTCACCGTCCGCAGTGCGCGGTACACCTGAAAGCTGTCTGTACCGGGCGCCACGTCGAAGCGCTGCGACAGCACCGCCTGAAAGATGTCTCCCGCGGCGATGTATTCCTTGGTCCTGTCCACGGCGGCCAGAAAATCCTTCTTGCGCGTGCGGAAAGCCACCTTCAACTTGCCGCTGTTCTTGGCGCGCGGCACCTTGGGCAGTGGCTGCGCCAGCCGCTTCTCCAGCCGCGCCAGCCGCCGGACGGCCTTGGCGTAAGCCTCACCGGGCGCGTCCAGGGTCACGTCCGCCGTGGCCACCAGCCAGATCTGTTTGCGCACATGATCGAAAGCCAATACCTCGTCGAAAAACAGCAGGCAGGCATCGGGCACGCCCAACTCATCCTCCGCCAACTCCGGCAGTTCCTCGATCTGGCGCACCGCGTCATAGGCAAAAAAGCCCACCGCGCCGGCTGTGAATGGAGGCATTCCCGCCAGCCGTGCCGGCTTATGCCCGCCCAGCGCTTCGCGTAACACGGCAAAGACGTCGCCTTCAATGTGTGTAATCTTTTTGCCTTCGGTGATGGCGATCCTGCGCCCGCGGGCTACGATGCGCTTGTAAGGCGCAAGCCCGATGAAGGTGTAGCGTCCAACCTGCTCGCCGCCCTCCACCGACTCCAGCAGAAAGCACTCACGCTCCGGCCACGCCGCCCGCAAAAATGCCGACACCGGGGTCTCCAGGTCGGCTGTCAGGGTGCGATACACCGGCACCAGGGTGTGCTCTTTGGCCAGTGCCAGAAATTCTTTACGATTGGGATGAATCAGATGGGAAGAAGCTTTCACAGGCACCAGTGTACCTGTTCGGAGTCACTGGCCCTGCAGCACCTGCCGGGAGCGATAGGAATCAAGCCAGCCGACCAGTTCGTCCGGCGGCAGGGCACGGCTGAAGAGAAACCCCTGCACCCCATCGCAGCCTTTTTCGCGCAGCAGTCTGAACTGATCTTCGGTTTCAACCCCTTCCGCGATCACTTCCATTTCCATCTCGTGGCCCATCTCGATAATCTTCTCTACCATCACCAGGTCGCTGTGATTCGAATACATGTTCTGCACAAACATCTTGTCGATCTTCAACTCGATCGCGGGAACGTTTTGCAGTTGCCGCATCATGGAATAGCCGGTGCCAAAGTCGTCAATGGAAAGCTGGATATTTCTCATCCGCAACCGGGTCAGCACGTCCAGCGCGAGCGAAAACTCAATCAGCCCGGACTCCGTAATTTCGATAGCAATATTTTCGGCAGGGAAGTCGTGTTCCCTTGCCAGACTCATAAAAGTATCGGGGAACTTCAAATCGCGAAGCGAGCTTACTGAGACATTCAGCGCCAGCCGCGGCACCTTTCCGTCCGGGTCGGCAAACTGTTTCACGTCTGCCATGGCGCGGTCGACCGTGATCCAACAGAATCTGTCCATTAATCCAAGAGCTTCGATGTGCGAGATAAAGTGGTCGGGAAAGATCAGGCCGGCCTTCGGATGTTGCCAGCGCGTCAAGGCTTCAACGCCGGTAACCTCGCCCGTCGCAATGCTCATTTGCGGTTGATAGTAGAGCACGAATTCGTTGTGCTCGAAGGCGTTTCGCAACTCCTGGTCTGGAATCGCGATCTCCGGGTCAGCGATGTAGGCATCCGGCATCTCCTCCGCGGCCGTTGCCCCAAGAACCGCCTTCAGCTCCGGAAGCGCAAACGGCTTCTGCAAATGCCCGACCACCGAAAGGCCAAGTGTTCTCGCCAGTTTCTTAGCCGTCTCGATGACCCGTATGTTGATGCCGCTCATCAGTACGATGCCCGCTTTGCATTGCCGCTCGCCAAGCAGACGCAGCACCTCGACGCCATCCATCCCCGGCATCATCAAATCAAGCAGAATCAGACCTGTATCGGGAGTTACAAGATTGACGACTGTGAGCGGCTCCCGCGTCACATCGCAACTCATGCCCATGGCCCGCGCCGACGCGCAGACAATCTCGCCCACGGCGACATCGTCGTCGATGACCAACACCCTCTGGGCAGTTCTCATTGTTTCTCCAAGTTACCTTGGCCAGTCCTCGTTCAGCCTATCTTCACAATGGAAAGAGAAATCGGAGCATTTAACTCTGAAGCACAACAGGCTGTGTTGAGTTTAACTTAGCTCGGATGAATTCTAATGGAGTTTTGTTACCTATCCGAGCCTGAAGAGTGACTAGCGTGGTATCTCCACTGAGTTATTCCGCCCGCGAACAGCGCTTTCCGGAATAGGGAAGAGCCCACCCGGCGAGTTTAGTTAGCCGACAGGCGGCAGGAGGAATCGCTACAAAATCGATGATCCGTAATGGTCATCTGACTGATTTATGCAAAAAAGATAGGCCTCAAACACGGAATATGATGAAAAGTCGTATTGAAGCGTCGCTATTTAAGCGGAAGATTGGATTACGAAGGAGTTTGAAAGCTGGTTCATCCATGCTTGACGGGGCTCCGCGCGGGGCCTAGACTCACATGGTTTGGGCTCATGGCGATATTCAGCCGAACCCAAGGAACCGGCACGGGCTGCACACTGCAGGGCCGGTAAGGACTGCCCCGGATTGACCGGGGAAATAGCTGCTGCCTCTAAGTCTTGCGGAGAGGGCCCGTTGCTCGGCTCCATTCCGCGGCAGCTGATTAGGAAGAATTGGAGAAACGTATGCCATCGGCAATCCCGACCATGACTTTGGACCAGGAGATTAACCCCTGGGAAGCACAAAGCGCGCGCTTCGACTTTGCAGCCCGCAAGCTGAACCTGGATGAAGGCTTGTGGAAACTGCTCAGGACTCCCGCGCGCGAGATCATCGTGCATTTTCCTGTGGCCCTCGATAGCGGCCAGATCGAGATGTTCACCGGCTTCCGCGTGCAGCACAACATCGCCCGCGGCCCGGCCAAGGGAGGCATCCGTTATTCAGCCCAGGTAACCCTGGACGAAGTTCGCGCCCTGGCCAGTTGGATGACCTGGAAGTGTGCGGTGGTCAATATCCCCTTCGGCGGCGCCAAGGGCGGCGTCATCTGCGATCCCAAGTCCCTGAGCCAGGGAGAGTTGGAGCGCATTACCCGCCGCTATACCTCTGAGATTATCGACTTTATCGGGCCGGAGAAAGACGTTCCCGCGCCCGACATGAACACCAACGATCAGACCATGGCCTGGATCATGGATACCTACTCCATGCACATGGGCCGCACCGTCACCAGCGTGGTCACAGGCAAGCCGCTCAATATCGGCGGTTCGCGCGGCCGCGTTGAGGCCACGGGGCGCGGCGTGCTGGTGGTGTGCGACGAGAGCCTGCGCTATCTCAACATGAATATCGATGGCTGCCGGGTCGTGATTCAGGGCTTCGGCAATGTTGGGTCGAATGCTGCGCGGCTGATGATGGAGCACGGCTACAAGATCGTGGGCATCGCCGAAAAAGATGGCGGTCTGTGTAATCCGAACGGCATCGACATTCATCAGTTGAGCGAATACAAGTACCGCAACGGCACCACCCTGGGGTTCCGGGGTGCGGAGGCCGTGCCCACCGACGAGTTGCTGGTTTCCGATTGCGAAATCCTCGTCCCCGCCGCCACTGAGAACGTGATCACCAGCCGCAATGCCGACAAGATCAAGGCGCGCATTGTCGTCGAGGGCGCCAATGGCCCCACCACCGCAGTGGCCGACGAAATCCTTGCCGACAAGCGCATCTTCATCGTGCCAGACATCCTGGCCAACGCCGGCGGCGTCACCGCCAGCTACTTCGAGTGGGTGCAGGACCGCCAGGGCTACTTCTGGAAGGAAGCCATCGTCAACGAACAGCTTGAAACTATCCTGCGCGACAGCTTCGAAGACGTGGTGCGCTATGCCGAGGCCCACAACGTGAATAACCGTATCGCGGCGTACATGCTGGCCATCGATCGCGTCGCCATCACCATCAGGCAGCGCGGCATCTACGCCTAAGCAATCAGACTGCGCGTCAATATGCGCAA
This sequence comes from Acidobacteriaceae bacterium, assembly GCA_003165075.1. Taxonomy (GTDB): domain Bacteria; phylum Acidobacteriota; class Terriglobia; order Terriglobales; family Acidobacteriaceae; genus Telmatobacter. Next base: position 36,850 of record PLSM01000139.1, read on the forward strand.
GCCACAGCGGGATGGGCCGAGGCCCATCCCGCTCTTTTGTATTGGCGCAGTGAGTCCAGGGGCGCGGCGCGTGGTGAGGCGCTTCTCCAGGTCTCTCTTCATGGCCTCTCATCTCCCTGGCGTGTTGCCGTCGTGGCAGTTGCGGAATCCGGCGGAAGACTGCGCAGGTAGGCGATAATCTGCCATCGTTCCGGCTCGGGCAGCGAACTCCACGACGGCATGCCCTTCCACGTGTTGCCGTTGCGCAGGATCCAGGCCAGTTCGCCGTCCGTTGCGTGCTCAATGCGCTCGCTGCGCAGGCTGGGCCGGTTGTGCCGCCCGCGCGCGTCGTCGCCGTGGCACTTGGCGCAGTTGTCCATGAAGAGAATCTTTCCCGCGGCTGCGGCCTCCGCTTGTCCGGCGTAGGGATTCGTGCGCTTCCGATCCCCCTCGGGCACCCTGCGTAGCCACGAACCATCCGAGGCCATCAGCAGAGCGGAAGCAATCAACAGAATGAAGACCGATATGGAATTCTTCTTCATCGCGACTCCTTTCCACGGAAGAGGTCGCGAAACTGCTGAACCTCGTACGAGACCTTGACGCGCCATAACACGCCTGCGCTATTGTCATTCAGGCCGAACTGTGGTGAGAAGCCAAGAGTGGGGCCGTGGGGCAAGTTGAAGTTGAGCGTCGGTCCGGCATAGTGCGACGTGTCCCTCAGCCCGAAGTCGTGCACCGTTGCCAGGCCTCCATATAGCTCGGCTCCAGCGCTGAAATTCTGCCGGCAAAACAAGCAGCTTCGCCCACTGGCTACCAGCGCCAACGGGCGACTGGCGCCCACCGCATAGCCAAACTCCCATGCCCCGCCCATCATGTTCTTTTCTGCAATATAGTTCTCTGAAAAGTTCCAGCCCTTGGCATTGCTTGAAAGGATGATCTTGCCTTCGATCGTGTGATCAATGTCCGCTCGTCCCTCCGCGTTTTTCGTTTGCAGATCGCTGATACTGTCGTGGCCGGTGACTTCGAGAATGCTTTTGTCGGCGCCGTTCACGTCTTCGTACTCGACATACAGCACAGGATTGATCCAATGCTCGATGGGGAGCACGCGAAAGCGATTCTCCCAGCGAAAGCCGGTAAAGATCGTTGAATCGTTTTGTGTGGCCTGCCCCTGGAGATAGATCTCCGTGGTCCACCACGCGGTAGCGCCGTACTCCAGTTCCAGCGTGGGGCTGAAGAACGCATTCGCGTCCTTGGGCGAGGCGGTCAGCCCTTTGATCGCGACCTCAAGGTTGCCTGGTTCTTCTAGAACTTGGGAATAGGTGACAAAGTAGGGCGGTTCCTGCGCTCGCACTGCTGGGGTGTGGAGGAGGCACACCACCGAGAGGATGAGGGTAAATAGTGCGCTAAGAGGCACACGCCGGGTGACAGAATGCACGGGCCGAGCCATCGAGTCCCTTTCTGGAATCATGGCCGACGTTTCCGCTATGCTAGGGGAACCGTCAGCTCACAAGTTGCCGGTTGAGCGGTCCTGGTGGTGCTTCGCCAAAAGACTGCCGCCAGGGCCGCATCTTGTTGCTGGTCTGCCGCTGCCACTCATCCGGCACGACAACGGATTGCACGCGTTCATGTCCGATCGAATGCAACTGGAAGTGTTGAATCTACTCAAGGTCGCAACTGCGACCGATTTGGTCCTATATCAACCTAGCATAGCGCAAACCCGGGCCGCAACCGCAGGTTTTGCCGTTTGCAATTGAAGGGATTGGGTGCTGCTTTGGTCGCAGCGGGGGAACACGGATTATGCCTTACGGTGCAATAATGGTCCCTGACTGGAAATAACCTCTTCCGGCATGGCCCAAGACACGTGAACTTGCCCAACTCCATCTCGATGAGCCGGATTGCCATGATCCCGCTGCTGTTGTGGATTCTGTCTACACATTTTCCATGGCGCGGCAACGGCGAACAGGAAATTCTGGCCTCGATCCTGTTTATTCTGGCCTCGATTACCGACGGCCTGGACGGTTATCTCGCACGCAAACGCAGCCAGATCACCACCATCGGCATGTTGCTTGACCCCATCGCCGACAAGATCATGGTCGCCGGCGCGCTGATCGCCCTGGTGGCCTATAACCCGCAGGTGGTCAAGGTGTGGATCGCCGTGGTCATCGTGGGCCGCGAATTCCTCATCTCCGGCCTGCGGTCCGTCGCTTCTTCCGAGGGCTTTACCATCCAGGCCAGCGACCTCGGCAAGCTCAAAACCGTCATCCAGATTATTTCCGTGGTCTCCGCCATCCTCGCTCATCACTGGGACATTTGGCAGTTCGGCCTGCTCATCATTCCTGTCCGCTGGATCGCTGTCGCCGCCATCTACTTCACCGTGGTGGTCTCTTCCATCTCTGCTATCGACTATTTTGTAGGCTTCTGGAAGCAGATCGACCACGCCTCCAAGGACCGCCGCGCCTCTTTCGTCCTGAGCCGCCGCAAGAGTGCAAGCACCACCGGCGCCAACTGACGCGTGGATTGCTTCAAGCGCTTGGCCGGCGGACCACGGCGAGATCCTGCAAGCGGTCGATCACGCCAGGCAGAATCGACAGCACGATGAACCTCGCGTCCTCCAGCAGAGACCGCATCTGTTTCGTCGAGGAGTACATCTCCCCGTACAGCCGCGTAATGCCTAGCATATTGGCGCCGAATCCAGAAAACGATTCGGCAGCTTTTATCGACTTGAAATGGGATTCGTCCGCGTCAAACCAGAATCCATCTTCTTGCAGTTGCCCCTCTGTGTAGCGCAGCCGTCTCCCGCTCCTGTGACTGCGGGCCAGGGAAGTGGCGCTGTTGAATGTCAAGCACAGCACCGCGCCCGGCTTTGCAACCCGCTTGAGTTCAGCCAGCCATTGCTTCGCATCACTCTCAGATAGGTGGGAGAAGATCGACACCGAGTACACCAGATCGAAGCTGCCGTCGTCGTAAGCCAACGGCGGGTCGAAGCTGCTGGCATAAGTCTTTACCTGCGGATAGGCTCGCTGCAAACAGCCGACCGCATCTTCATTCACGTCACATCCGTAAGCGTGCACCTTTGGATAGAGATGGATCAGAAGCCGAAATCCAAAACCTTGATCGGCTGATCCAGGTCAACACCGAAGGTGAGCGCGGACGTGCAATCGGCAGAAAAGTGGTGAGCCCCGACTCATAATAATGGCGGACGGAATGGCTTGATGTGGTGCGGAGGTTGTGGTTCGGCGGAACTGGAAAGTCGATGACCCCGAATGCCCGCAGCACCGCGCACTTTCCTGAGAAATAGACGTCAATGGCGCGTTTTTCCGAGCTTTTGGCAATCGCCTTCCAGCGCGTTGCCTTCCCTGACGGGGATAAGCTGTGATCCGGGTGCGACGGCATGAGCGAGTCTCCAGTCTTTCTAAGCATGTACACAACTCATGCCCTTCGATGAGCGGTTTTGCATGGATGATTGATATAGAGTATCGACGCAAAAATAAAAGCCCCGGCCGCAAGCCGGGGCTTCACATTTTCCGCTTTTGACGGGCCTAGACCAGCACCGCCACCTGTTCCTGCAGGCTCACCGGAATACCGGCCGCCACAACCTCTGGGGCTGGCGCCTGTCCTGCCGCCGCGGGCTGCGCCGGCACATGTGCGCCGCGGGTGAGCCGGTGCACAAAGTGGTAGGGCGGCCATGGGCCTGAAACCTGCATGTGGCAGTCGCGCATCATGGCGCTGGTGGTGGCGAACTTGTTCTGGTAGCGCTCCACATACTTGCGATCGATCAGGTGGGAAATGTCCAGTACCATCTTGCCGCTTTCAGTCAGGCGGCAGCTCACTTCCTCGTCCAGGGGCATAAAGAGCCGGTGCATCTGGAAGCTGACCGCGCGCGCCCGTGTCTGCCGTTCGCGCTGCCGGGTTGCCGTCTCCCGAAGGTTGGTCAGGTATTCGCGGCCCACGCGCTCAGCCGACAGGGTCCGCTCGATTTCCCGGCCGCAGCAGTCGTCGACAAAGATCTTCAGGTGCATCTCGGTCTTGCCGCGCAGCTTGTCGATATTGCCTATGAACTGACGTTGGTTTGAGCGGATGGACTTGCGCAGGCTTTCGTCGTCGTTGAACACCGTCCCGAAGCGGAAGGGCAGAACCGTGGAATGCTGAAAGCAGTCCGCGATTACCCGGGCATGATCCACACCGGCCTTCTGGCTTAACGCTTCAGCCTGGTTGTGCTCGCTGACAATAATGGCGAGGTCGCTTGCGGGATATAGGAAGACCTGATTGCCGCTTACTCCGTGCACGGATTCTAACGGAACAGGCTTGCGATGACGGGCTAATTCTGGAAATGCTTGTTTTTCACCGATGCAGTAGGCGTACCATGCCATAACGAGGAACTCCGTGTGCGGATACCAGTAAGCGCCGCTCGTTAGTGAAGCTCTTGAACTGCAGGAACAACCGCATAGTGGATGGGGCAGATACCCCCCAGTTGAACTAACGGGAATAGTAGCCCTCCGCAAAGACGACTGGCAATGTCCCACATCACGAAGTTTGTAAAAGATAGCCAAAGGCATCAAAGTCATATTGATAATATTTAATAATCTGTTCGCCCAATCGACAATAGCATAAGTATGGCGAAAACATCTGTCGACAGCACCAAAAACAAACCCCAAATGCCCTGATCCTGTGGCGAATTCCCATTTGACGACTTACGGGAGCACGCGTTGCAGGCGCAGGAACAGAACCACATTCACCACGATGGAGACGGCCAGTAGTCCCAATCCAACCCACGCGAACACCGTCACTTTTCTACGCATGCTGTGCAGGTCGTCCACCAGTTCCTGCTGTTCCAGGGTGTTGCGGTCCGTAGCCTCCTTCACCATCTCCAACTGGTCCGCGACTCGTTTCAGCGAGGTATTCTGCTCCCCGATCTGGCCGCGCATCTCGCGCTGTTCGGCATGCAGCTTCACCAGGGCATCCTCCACTGGCGCCAGATTCGCGGCGGGACCCGGCGACGGGGAACGTGGGGCCAACAAACTGGAGACCGCATAGGCGACGCTTCCGCCGTCCAGCAGTGGCAAAATCTTCTGCATGACTCCCGCCACCCCCCGTACCGCTCCCAAGGCGCGCTGAAAGCCGCTGGGCTGTTGCGCCGCAGCGACTGGCTCAGGCAGCGGGGCCGGCGCCTTCTCTTGCGGGGCGAGTGTCTGCTCCACCATGGTCTGCACCTTCTCTGTAGGGGCTGGAGCGGGCCGCAGAACGCGAGAGCCCGCTGGAGCAGGTCCCAGGATTCCGTTTCTACCCCCCGGCAATGAGGAGCCTGACGCGCGCAGACGTGCCTCGACCGTGCTCTCTGGCTGCTTGTTCAGATCGTCGGCGCGGGTGCGCTCAGCATCGCTCATCGATTTCGTCTCCCTTTGACTATTCTAGGGCCTGGTCACACTTCTGAGGCGATGGCGTTGTGAGGCGAAATCGGGCCAGACGAAGCGGTCCGAAGGCGGTGATCGCGTATTCTCGTCTTCAGGAGAAGAGAGTGAAACGAGTTCCTGTCCGTGCTTTGCGCGACTTGCAGCGCAACATCCTGGCCGGCCTCATTACCGCCGGACCGTTATTTGTTACCTGGCTGGTTTTCAGCTTTGTCCTCAGCGCCTTGGCCAAGGCCGGCTTACCTGCTCTTCGACTGCTGGAAGACCTCTTTCCACTGAACTGGCTCAGTGAGCCGTGGCTTCAGTCCACAATGGCTGTTTTGCTTACCTTGGGTGTGCTCTACGTGTTGGGCCGCGTGACCTCTCTGGTAGTCGGCCGCCAGGCCTTTGGCTTGTTTGAGGCTTTGCTTGAGAGGCTGCCGTTTGTGGCCAAGGTCTACAGCTCGGTGCGCCAGTTGCTTGACACCATGATGACCAAAAAGGAAAGCAGCCATCGCGTAGTGCTGGTCGATTTTCCCATCGTCGGTCAGAAGAGCATCGGCTTTCTCACCCGCACCCTGATTGACTCCACCAGTGGCCAGGAACTGGCCGCGGTCCTGCTGCCCAACGCAATTAACCCGACCTCAGCCTTCCTGCAGGTGCTGCCTCTGGACCTGGTCACAGAAACCGACCTGACCATGGAACAGGCCATGAGCATGTTGCTCACTGGTGGGGCCGTTGCGCCTGCAAGCCTTCGTTTTACACGCACGGATCGAACCCAACTCACGTGACGGACGCTTCACTTGGCGGCATCGGCGGCGCTGAGTTCCTCGTCGGCGTGCTCGCTTTCCACCGCCACCTTGCGCAGGCTTACATGCTCAAACCGCGCCCAGATCAGGCCCACCGGAATGATTGCCAGGAAGGTAACCAGCAGCAGCGAGGCCGCGCAGGCGGTAGCTGCCTCAGCCGATGCGCCGATCAGGCCGGACAAGGCGGCAGCGACAAGCCCGATCTGTGTGAACCACCCAAGTATTGGCAATTGAACGATACTCGCCGTGCCGCTGGCGATCATCAGCAGCACACATTTCGGAGGAGTGATCGAGGCCAGTTCAGGACTGGCGGCGAATGCCTGGCAGGTGACGAAGTAGGATGCGGCAATCAGCACCCACATACCCAGCGAGAGTGAGGCCGTGACCGCAAACTCAGAAAACGAGCGCATGGTGTCAAGGCCGGAATGGAAGGTGCGAATCTTTTCGCCGATCGCCGTCCCCAGCTTCTTTGAAACGAGGCCGAAACCGCGCTCGAAGAATGTGGCCACCACACCACCCCACAAGCGTACCGCGACCAGGAACAGCGCACCTGAAACGGTAAGCGCCAGTCCGCCGTAGCGGGCGAAAAACGCTGCCAGGAATGGAGAATGAAGCTCCATTGTAGAAACCATGGCTGAGTGGCTGGTTGCCTTAATCACTTCGGCTTCGGGAATCCAGAGCATAGCGATGGAGAAGATCAGGGCCATCGATCCGGCGTCGAAAAGACGCTCCACAATGTACACGGCCAATTGAGAGCTGAGGGGCAGGCCCGTCTTCTTCGATACAAGGTAGGGGCGCACCGGATCGGCAACGCGGCCAATCAGCGCGATCGCAGTAAATCCGATCACCTGCGTCCCCAGAAGCGAAAGCGGATGCACCTTCTTGTTGTGCTTGAGGAGCAAGGCCCAGCGCACAGAGCGGAAAATGTAGGCGGAATAAATAAAGACGACACCCAAAGCGATTTTGCGCCATTCGGCATGGGCCACCTGGGCTCGGAAGACGCCAAAGTCAAAGTGAAATCTCTGCCGGCCCCATGCGAAGAGCGCCACCAGCACAGCCAGCACAACCAAACCTGCAATCCACTGATGCTTCTTCAAGCGTTCTCCGTTCCAATACCACACACCAATTCTATTTCCTGGTGTCCTGTTTCAAGGAACTGGTTGCATAAACCGGTCTTTGAAAGAGCGCGATTCATCGGGGTGATCTTATCGGGGTCCCCAGCGACACGCGGGGCCCCCACGAACAGGTCTTCGTTCGTGGGGTGGGGACAGGTCTTCATCGCTGGGGTGACCTTAAAGCGTGCCCGCCGAGCCTCCGCTTCAGAATCTCGCCGTGCTTCCGCCGCCCCCACTGTGATATTCATGAGGACTCTCAGGATTATTGAGATTCGCACACCTTGCCGGCAACTATCCAATACTCTCGTCCGCGCATCAACCCCGCCGTTGCGACGTTTGCGTTGCTCCTCGGCCTGAACCTGCTCAACTACATCGACCGCTATATTCTGCCCGGCGAACTCTCGCTGGTCCAGAATGAATTTCATGCCACCGGGCAGCAGATGGGCGCGCTCACCACGGCGCTTTTTGTCTGCTATATGCTCACAGCACCCTTGACGGGCTGGCTCGGAGACCGTTTCTCGCGCAAGCCGCTCATCATTTCCGGCGCGATCTTATGGAGCCTCGCCACGCTGGCCACAGCCTGGGTTCACGACTACTGGACTCTCTACCTTCGTCATGCCCTGGTCGGTGTGGGCGAGGCCACCTTCGGCATCTTTGCCCCAGCGGTGCTCGCCGATTTCTATCCTGAACGGGCTCGGAATCGCATCCTCTCCATCTTTTATCTTGCCATCCCCGTGGGCGCGGCGCTGGGCTATCTGGCGGGCGGACAATTGGGCACATTGTGGGGCTGGCGCGCGCCGTTCTTCGTCTGCGCCGTTCCGGGGCTCATCATTGCCGCTCTCTATGGCTGGATCGGCCGTGAGCCGCGGCGTGGCGCCAGCGACCATCTGAAACCTACCGCCGATCGGGCCACTGTCCTGGGGCTTTTCTCGAATCCGGCCTATCTCACGGCCACATTTGGATTGGCGACGCTTACCTTTGCCATGGGCGGCATCTCGAATTGGATGCCCGATTTCCTTCATAATCCCGTGGGTCTCTCCGTGGCCAACGCCAGCCTGGTTGTGGGAGCGATCACTGTGGTAGACGGCATTGCCGGAACCCTGGTGGGCGGCTGGATCGCCCAGCGCTGGCTTCGCACCAATCACCGCGCACTCTATCTGCTCTCGTTTTGGAGCGTCGCGCTCACTCTGCCCTTTGGTGCGCTGGTCTTCTTTGGCCCGCCCGCGTGGTCGGTGCCCGCTCTCTTTGCCGCCGAGTTCTTTCTCTTCCTCAATACAGGTCCGCTGAACGCCGCCATCGTCAACTCCGTTACGGCGCCGGTCCGGGCCACGGCGGTCTCGTTTAACCTCTTCTGCATCCATGCATTCGGTGATGCATTTTCGCCGCAGATTATCGGCGCCATCAAAGACCGCTCCAACCTGCGTATTGGCTTAGGCGCCACCCTGGTCTTCCTGGTCATCTCATGCGTGATTCTTTGGGTGGGTGCGCGCTTTGCCCCTCCTCTTGAAGAGGTTCCTTCCCCTGCTGTTGATTCGGACAATCCTTAGGACGCTCCAGCCATCCCGCATGCACCAGGTTCGGCGATACTGGCGGTATGGTTCCAGTCGGCGCATTGGCGCGGCTCCTTGTTCTTCTTGATTGGACCTTGGCGATTGCCTGGCTGTGGCGAGCCGTCGCAACCTTGCGCGGAGTGCCTACTCTGCCCGACCTCACCGGCAAGGATGCCGCTAATTTACCGCCACTCGCCGACTGTGAGGGGCCGCATCTGTCGGTTATTGTTCCCGCATGCAACGAAGCGGCTTCCATCCAGGCCACGCTTCGCTCGCTGCTGGCGTCCACCGGCCTGCGGCTGCAGATCATTGCAGTCGATGATCGCTCCGGAGACCTTACAAGGCAGCGAATGGACGAGATTGCGGCAGAGGCAGGTGCCGGCGGCGTGCCTCATGAACTGCGCGTCCTCAGCGTCCGCGCGCTACCTGCGGGCTGGCTTGGGAAGCCACATGCCATGGCTCTCGGCGCGCAGCAGTCCTCTGCGCCCTGGCTGCTGTTTACCGATGGCGATGTCCTGTTTCATCCCCAGGCGCTTGCGCTGGCTCTGCGTGAGGCGCTTGCGCAAAAGGCCGATCACCTTGCTCTCGTGCCCTCGCTCATCCTCCGCACCACGGGCGAGCGCGCCATGCTGGCGGCCATGCAGGCGCTGGCGCAGTGGACCATCCGCCTGTGGAAGGTTCACGATTCCGGTGCAAAGGACTTCATCGGTATCGGCGGATTCAATCTGGTGCGCCGCGAGGTATACAGCCAGGTGGGCGGCTTTGAGTCGCTAAAGATGGAGGTGCTTGACGACCTGCGCTTTGGCTGGAAGGTGAAGCGCGCGGGATTTTCGCAACTCGTCGTTTTAGGACCGGGGCTGGTGCGCATTCGCTGGATCGATGGCGCATTCGCTGTGGTGCGGCTGGTTGAGAAGAACGGGTTTGCCGTCTACCGCTACAAGGTGTGGCTCCTGTTGCTGGCCTGCATGGGCCTTGCCGTCCAGGCCTTCTTGCCGCTGGTGGCCCTTGCTGCCGGTGGTTGGGCCTGGGCTGCAAGTCTGGTGACCTATGCCGGGATTGGCGTGGCCTATGCGGCCAATCGCCGTGTCACCCAGGTCTCGCCCTGGCTGGTGGTCTTCTTCGCTCCCGCAACAGCCATCGTAGCTTTCGCGTTTCTACGCTCCATGGTCCTCACGCTGGCACGCCGGGGTGTGGACTGGCGCGGTACACGTTATTCGCTGAAGGAACTGCGCCGCAATGTCGGCCGCGGCTGGTAACGCGGCAGTTACTTTGACGGCTGCGTCTTCTTGTCCAGCGGCTCCTGGTCGCGGGAGTTCATAAAGCTCCGGTGCCCGCCCTGGCTTCGCAGGTTTGGATCGCCGACCGGCGGCCGTTCCTGGTCTCCTGCAAAGCCGCGCATCAACCGCGGATTCGGTTTGAATTTGGGCGGCCCACCGTAGAACTGCCGCGCATGGCTCAAGACCATTCCTGCCCGCCCGTGCATGGGCCGCACAATGCCACGGATCTGCACGTCCATGTCGCGGTATTTACGCAGTTCGCCTACTTCGTCGCGATCCTCCCGCAGGCTCACAATGGTGAACCGGCAGCGCTCGTCCGGCGTATCGGGCGAGCAAACGTCCAGGTAGCGGGTTCCGTCCGGCATCTCCACCACTTCATAGATATGCGCCGTGATACACACATCCTTATTGGCGAATTTGGCGGCGTCATCAAGAGAGACGCAGGATTTTGGATGGGAAGCAAAAGCTGGCGGAAGCAGACAGAACCCGCACAGCACCAGCCAACCCAATCGGCGCAGAACCATCGCAAGTCTCCACGGGGAATGGAGCAAGCCTACCGCGAAGCGTGCGGAAATGAAAGTCCGCGCTGCGGATTCGGTGCGAAGTCTGGCAGGCAAATAAGAATCAATAGTTGTATGTAGTCACCGAAACGGTAGTCGCAACAACCATTGGTTCGCCGTTCAGCAGATAGGGATTGTATTTATATTTGCGGACAGCGCCCATGACTGCCTTTTGCAGAGGCTTGGGACCCGAGATCAAAACGGGGTGCAGAACCTTTCCGTTCTTGCCGATCTCGATTCCGACTACCACCGTACCCCAGGACCGTGCACCCATTGTCGCGATCCTGAATGCCGGCTCAACCCTCTCCAGGAGCAGCGCCTGCGCCTCTCCAGGGGGAATGAATTTGTTGACGTTGTCCTTGAGCACCTGTTTGTAAAAGGCGCTCGATCGCATGCCGGTTGGAAAGCCTTGTATCTCCCCGGATAGCGCAGGAACAAGAGCAAAACAAGCGAACACGATGAGAATGGCGGGCTTCATTGCCATGCGAGTGTACGAGCACCGGCCTGCGAATGGAAGAGGCCGCGCAATGGCTCCCCGAAACCGTCCCGGCATCTTGCTTTCCTGGCTCCTGTCTCTAGCGGGCTTCCACCAGTTCCTCGTTTTTCGCGCCCTGCCCGTAGTGGCTTTCTACGTAGCGGTCCAGAATCTGCTTGAACTCGGCCACAATCGTGTCGCCGCGCAGGGTGGTATAGAGCTTTCCGTCCACATAGACTGGTGCTTTGGGCTCTTCGAACGTGCCGGGCAGGCTGATGCCCAGGTTGGCGTGCTTCGATTCTCCCGGCCCGTTCACCACGCACCCCATCACCGCCAGTTTCAGCTCTTCCACACCGGGGTACTTCTTGCGCCACTCGGGCATGGAGGTGCGCAGGTAGCTTTGAATCTGCTCTGCCAGCTCCTGGAAATAAGTGCTGGTGGTGCGCCCGCAGCCGGGACAACTGGTCACCTGCGGCATAAAGCTGCGGATCGAAAGCGATTGCAGAATCTGCTGTGCCGCCTGCACTTCCTCGGTGCGGTCTCCGCCTGGTTTGGGCGTGAGGCTTACGCGGATCGTGTCGCCGATCCCGCTCAGCAGCAGCGGCGCCAGCCCCGCGGTAGAAGCAATCAGCCCCTTCGATCCCATTCCTGCCTCGGTCAGGCCCAGGTGCAGGGGATAGTCGCAGCGCGCGGCCAGGTTGGTGTAGACGTCGATCAGATCGCGCACGCCGCTCACCTTGGCGGAGAGAATGATCTGGTCGTGGCCCAGCCCGTAGTGTTCGGCGGCCTTGGCTGACTCCAGCGCGCTCATCACCATGGCCTCCATCATCACCTCGCGGGCGGGCAGCGGGTCGGCCAGACGGCTGTTCTCATCCATCATCCGGGTCAAAAGCGAGTGGTCCAGCGAGCCCCAGTTCACGCCGATACGCACCGGCTTCTGGTTCTCAACAGCGCACTCGATCATGACCTGAAAATTGTCGTTGTCCTTCTTGCCGATCGATGCGTTGCCGGGGTTGATGCGGTACTTGGCCAGTGTCCGCGCCGCCGCGGGGAACTTCTTCAGCAGCAGGTGGCCGTTATAGTGAAAGTCGCCGACGATGGGCACATGGATGCCGCGCTTGTCCAGGCCCTCCACAATGTGCGGAACTGCCGCGGCGGCGGCGTCGTTGTTCACCGTAACCCGCACAATCTCCGACCCCGCCAGTGCCAGGGCCGCCACCTGTTCGATGGTGCCGGCAACGTCCGCCGTGTCGGTGTTGGTCATCGACTGCACCACCACCGGAACCTCCCAGCCGACACGAACCTGACCGATTTTGACCGTACCCGTCTTCCTGCGCCGAATCTCCGCCATAACGACCTCTCATTCAGTTTACCTGTTTCGCAAGTTTCGTTGGAGCCGGTAGTAAACCTGCCCCCAGGCGGCCCCAGTTTACCGATCAGCCGTTATTTTGAAAGGGCGCGGCTTCAGAAGCTGTGGTCAATTCCCGTTTTGCCGGCACATTGACGAAGCCTTCTCGATTTGACAAGTCAGTGCTCTTCAAAACTGGCTCAGGTGCCCATGTCGGATGACTTGCGAAGAGGTGGAGAAGCTATAGTTGTGGGAAGTTCGGAGGCAACCATGTTCGGTGCTGTCGCAGAATTCGTTTCCAATCAGGAGGGAGATTCAGCCAAGTTCATAGAGAAGGCGCGAGCGATTGCCATTGGCGTAGCCCTAGATTATGTGCCTGTGCGCCTCTACGTCGTCCGCATTGACAACTGGTTTGGGCCGAAGTGGATGCACTTTGCGGGAAAGTTCACCGCCGGAAAGCGCCTTCGCGGTTTCCCTACTGTTGCTATCGGCGTTCACAAGACGCGCCTGCATGTACCGCCGTTTGTTCCCAGTCGCGTGGTGGGGCAGCGAGTATTTGTGGGTCCAGATTATGAGGAGACGATAGCCGCGGTGCCGCTGCATATCGGGTGTCCGAGCCAACAAGCACTTTCGCGGCGTATCGCGGACATCGATAAGGATGCAGCTTTTTTGTGGTTCAGTGGGGAATCGGAGGCGCAGAAGCGTGGGTCGGTAATGGTCTATCTGCCCGATGCTTTCGATGCGACCGCGCCTCGCCGGACCGGACTTCGCGACTGCGAAGCGTTTTACGTGGGATTCTCACAGCGTGAAATGGGCTGGGAGCCAGCGATGCTGCGGGGGGTTTCGCGTGGCGAGGTGACACATCTTGAGGAGAGCGGTCGAGCTTTGATCGATAACCTGTCCTTCACGGTAAAACTGTGAAAGGGTGAGGCCGCCAGCAAGTTCCTGTTAGGACCGGTTCAGGTCCCGGCGGTGCCGCTCGCCCCCCGTACGTGCAAACAGGTACAATAGCGGCTATGTTGTACCGTCGCGTTCGCAGTTTTGCAGTCACTGCAGCCATCCTCCTGCTGGCTGCCGGAATTACCGTCTCCGCTCAGGAAAGTGCTCATCGCGGGCGCAAGTACAAGCCACCGCCGCCGACCTCGCGGATTGAAGTCACCATCCTCCGCAGCATCGATGGCAAGCCCATCGAGAACGCCTCGGTGATCTTCAAGCTCAAGGGCGATAAGGGCAACATGGAGTTGAAGACCAATGAGGATGGAAAGGCCGTGATCGACGTACTGCCCATCAATTCTGACGTGGAATTGCAGGTCATCGCCAAAGGCTTTCAGACCTATGGAGACGACTACAAGGTCGATAAGGACCAGATGGCGATTGAGATCAAGATGAATCGCCCGGGCGAGCAGTATTCGCTTTACAAGCAGCACGATCAAAAGGCGGATGCGGGAAAGAGCCCCGACAAGGACAAGACTGGGGACGCGAATAAGAACGCTGCCCCGAAAGATGCTGCCAAGGACAAGCCGGCCGAGTCCGCCAAACAAAATGATGCGCAGCCCGGCGCGGGTCAGCCCCAGCCGCAGTAGAGCTTCATCGGCTGATCGGTGCCCGTTGCCGTGGATTTCGCAGATAAGCCTGTGATGCCAACCCAAACCCTCAGCGGCAAATCGGCACTGGTCACCGGGGGTGCGCATCGCATCGGCCGCGAAATCGCCTTGGCGCTGGCTCGGGCGGGCGCTGATGTGACCATCACCTACAGGGCCTCCCGGCTCGATGCCACGCAAACTTCAAAAGATATTGCTGATCTGGGCCGTCGCGCCCAAGCCGTCGAATGCGATGTGCGTTCCGAGGCTTCGGTGCGCCAGGCCATCGCCGCGACAGCCGCATTCCACGGGCGGCTGGACCTGCTGGTAAATAATGCCGCGATCTTTGAGTCTGCTCCGCTCGACGGCATCAGCCTCGACCAATGGGACGCGGTCTTTGAAACCAATGCGCGCGGCCCGTTTCTGATGGCCCGGGAGGCGCTGGCTCATCTGCGCGCGTCCAAGGGAAGAATTGTGAACATCGGCTCTCTGGGCGGAATTCACGCCTGGGCCGGACACGCTCACTACTGTGCCTCAAAGGCGGCCCTGCACATGCTCACGCAGGCCATGGCCAAGTCGTTTGCCCCTGAGGTGAGTGTGAATTGCGTGGCGCCTGGCTGGATTGAGATGGATGAAAGCAAAGCCGCGGAAGCCTCCCGCTTTGCGGCCAGAACTCCCATGCAACGTAACGGCACAGGGAAGGATGTGGCGGAGGCTGTGCTCTATTTTGCGGCAGGTTCGGGCTTTGTCACCGGCCAAACTCTGGTCGTGGATGGCGGGCTGGGGCTATAGCTCTGGGCAAGGTTTCCGCTTATTTCCCAAACAGCCGGCTCCAAAAACCCTTGCCCTCAGTCTCTTCTCCGCCCCTGGCGGTTCCATTGGCGTGGGGATTGCGACTCTTGCCATGAGGCCTGACGTCAAACTTCAGCGGTTCGTTATCCCACAGGCCCACCGGTTCCGGCTGGGACGGCCATTTTGCTCCCTCCACCGCCGCCAATGGGTTGGTGACGCAAAGCCGGCGTGCCGTTTCTTCTCCGGCATGGTAAGTCACATACTCGTAGCCCTTCTTCAAGTGCGGTGGCCTCCACTCGGGATGATGCGCATCGCTGGCAAGAAAATGGATCCAGTTACGCTTCAGCAACGCGTTGGCAAAGGACTCCGCCGTCCTGCCGAAGCGGCCATACAGCGAACCCGATGTCACCTGGACGAGAGACCCATCCCGCATCCAGTTGGCCAGCATCTCTGGATGTCTCTGCAGCACCGGATTGCGCTCCGGGTGGGTGATGATCAAGGTATATCCAACCGCCTGCAGGCGCCGCATGGCCTCGGGCAACTGTGACGCGATCACCATATCCGGGAATTCGATCAGCAGGTAGCCCCTGCCATCAATCGAGTAGCGCAGCGGGTTCTCGATCGCCTCCATGATATTGCTCGCGTTCATGTGGAAGTCGCACCCCAGGCTTAGCTGGACCACATCCTTGAGCTCTTCGCGCAACTCAGCAAATCGCTCTTCGATGATTGCAGCCTGGTAAGGATACGCGTCGCTGGCGTGGGGAGAGCAGACCATATGCGTCACGCCGTCGCTCGCCGCCTCCTGCGCCATTGACAGAGAGGTCTGCAGATCGGGCGACCCATCATCCACCCCATAAATAAGGTGCGTATGGATGTCAATCATGCGCTCTAACTTTCATACCCCTTGAGTTCGACTTTCAATGCGCCGCCAGCGCCTCCACCATGGATGCAAAGATCTTCCAGCCGTCCTCCGAGCCAAGCAGCTTTTCGCTTGACCGGTCCGGATGGGGCATCATCCCCAGAACATTTCTTTCTTGGTTCAGGATGCCCGCAATGTTGCGCAGCGACCCATTGGGATTTGCTTCCCCGGTAATTTCGCCCTCCGGAGTGGCATAACGGAAGGCAACTCGATCCTCTGACTCCATGCGCCGCAGTTCATCCGGCGCGCAAAAGTAGTTGCCCTCCATGTGCCCGATGGGAAGCTGGAGAACTTCGCCCTTGGTCAGTTGGCTGGTAAAAGGGCTATTCGTGGTTTCCACCCGCAGATGAACCTGCTTGCAAATGTATTTCAGACCCGCATTGCGCATCAGCGCGCCGGGCAGCAATCCGGCCTCGGTCAGAATCTGGAATCCATTGCAGATGCCCAGTACGAGCCCGCCTCCGGCTGCAAACCGCTTCACGGCCTGCATCACCGGTGAAAACCGCGCGATGGCCCCGGTGCGCAGGTAGTCGCCGTAGGCAAATCCGCCCGGCACAAGCACGGCATCCACTCCAGCCAAATCTTCTGAGTCATGCCACAGAAAGGTCACAGGCTGGTGGGCGACTTCGGCAATCACATGGTAGGTATCGTGGTCGCAGTTGGATCCAGGAAAGACCAAGACTCCGAATTTCATGTCTCAAGGTTATCAGCTTGGCGGGACCGAGGCGGCAACTTTTGCCCGCGGGCTACAGACGGCACTCATCGCATTGCGCGAATCCCGGTACAGGCTCTGCGGCGGCTCATGCGTAAACGAACAAGGCCATGAAGCCAGAGTCCATGTGGTCCTGTTGGTGGCAGTGAAAGAGTGTATTGCCAGGATTGGTTGCCACCAGATCGGCTTCCACTTTGGTTCTCGCCTCTACGATCACCACGTCTTTATAAACCCCGCTCATGGCGGCACCTTGAATTGAAACCAGTTCAAAGTTGTGCCGGTGAATGTGCACAGGGTGGTCGTCCATGCTGCGGTTGTCGAAAACAAGCCGGTGGCGCAGGCCCTCTTTCAAAATCACCGGATCGGTATCGGGAAACGATTTGCCATTGATCATCCACCGGTCCAGGGCGCCGTGACCCTGGAACCGAGAGCTAAAGACGAGCGGAACAGTTACATCCGGCTTGCGGATTACGGGAACCGCATCTGCGAACGCGCGATAATCCCATTGCAGTCTGGCTGGCGCCGTCCATTGCGGCTTGCCCGCTCGACCGGCGTATTCGACGACCGTTCCCATGCCAGTGTTGCGAAACGCGGTGCGCGCCTCGCCCAGAATCCAGACGCCGGGCGTATCCATGGCAACCACTGCGCTGATTCGCTCAGCCGGACCCAGCCGCAGGGTTTCGACCTTGGCCTCGTTGCCTACCGGACTGCCATCCATCGCGATCACCTGGAAGTGGTGTCCAGGAAGCGCCAGCCAGTGTGCTTCAGTGGCGCTGGCATTGAGGATATGGAAGAGCACCCGCTGGCCTTCACTCACCTGGACCGGACTGTCGTATCCCAACATTCGGCCGTTGATCGAGCCGCAGACGTATTGGACGACTTGCGAGCCGTCGTCGCTGGAGGCGAAGTACGGCTCCCAGTCGTGCAGCACAAGAAAATGCTCCTGATCGTAGCGGGCCGGATTCGTACGCGGCTCCACTTGAAGCAGTCCAAACTGCCCGCTGTAGAGGCCGAGCTTCAGGTTGCGACGGGCAGGGACATGAGTGTGGTACCAGTGGAGACCGGACGGCTTCGGCGTAAAAGTGATCCGCGTTTGACCGCCGGGGGCGATCATTGGCGAACCTTCTTCCATCGCGCCGTCTGCGGCGACAGGAATCCACTGACCGTGCCAGTGAACGATCTCCGGACGGTCCAGGCGGTTCACGATCTCGATGGTTGCTGGCTTGCCTTCAGTTAAGCGCAGCAGCCTGCCGGGAATCTGCCCGTCATAGGCGGCGGTGCGAACCTTCTTGTGCGGTGAAAGCTCCCATTCGATCTCCGCAATCTCGATGCGATAGTCCTGGCTGGCAGTGTTGTCAGGGAAGGGCGGGGAATTGGCTTGCCCGGTTTGCACCCACGCCTTCAACGGCGCCGCTATAGCCGCGGCTGCAAGGGCAGCTCCGCGGAGAAACTGGCGGCGGTTGGTGGGTGAATCTGGATGCATAGGTTCAGCCTGGGGATTGTCCTGCATCAACCCCGCGCTTTCAGCCGCTCCACAAGCTCCCGCGTCCGGTTGACGAAAGCCTCGCTCTCCGGCGAGTCCGGCTTGATTGAGTCCACGTTGATGTGAACGTTTGCCAGCGCTCCTTCCAGGGCTGCCTTCGCCAGGGCAATCGCGGTCGTCAAATCGGAACTCATATTCGGATTGGTGATCGGCTTCAGCCTCGTGGCGATCTCCCCCACCTCGACAACTCGTTCGGCCACCCCCAAAGGCACACTGGTCGCTTCTTGCAGCGCGGCGGCAATCGCCTGGCCTCCATCCGCGGATTCCTTCGCCGATTTATAAGCCTTCATGACCACGTTGTAAGCTTCGGCATCGGCGTCGATCGCTTGCTTCAGTTGTTCGCGAAGCTGCGTGAGTCTTGAAATCGCTTCGCTCAGTTGGCTCTCGTGCTCCAGGTAGGCTTTCTTGCCGCGCGACATGGACGCAACCATTCCCGCCAGGCCGGCTGCCATCGCACCGCTTGCGGCGGCGGCGCTGCCTCCTCCCGGAGTCGCGGTGGGGGCGGCCAGTTGTTCGATAAACGGTTCGATTCCCGCGCGCAAGCCGCCCACGGCCATCTTGCCGCTCATTACCGCGGCCAGCCGGTTTTCCAGGATGAGCGAGGAATCGAAGCTCTCCACTTGCAGATACCACTCTGCGGCCTGCTCTAAAGCCTGCTTCGGAATCAGTCCCACGATCTCGCTCGAAACCGGAACAACGCCGTAGCGCGCCGCCTCCCGTTTCACAAATTCAAACACGCGGTGAATCGGAGTCTGCTCAAAGTCGGTCAGATTCATTGAAACCTGCGCCATGCCGCGCACCAGGAATCCTGCTGCCTTCACGAAGCGCAGGCCGCCGGATGAAAAACGCACCGCCTTGGCAATCTTCTTGGCCATGCTGACGTCGGCTGTGTTCAGAAAAATGTTGTAGGCCACCAGGAACTTGCGTGCGCCCACCACCGTCGCTCCGGCTGTCGGATGCACCCGCGCTTCGCCAAAATCCGGCATGCGCGCGGGATTGGTGGCAATCTCGTCGCGAATTCCTTCGAACTGGCCGCGCCGGATATTCTCAAGATTCTGCCGTTCGGGCCTCGTCGCCGCGGCCTCGTAGAGATAGACGGGAATCTGGAAGCGCTTCCAGATCTCAGCTCCAACATGCCTGGCCATGGCCACGCAGTCTTCCAGGCTGACGCCGTCAATGGGGATGAAGGGAATCACATCGGCCGCACCCATGCGCGGGTGCGCGCCCTCGTGCCGGGTCAGGTCGATCAGTTCCGCAGCCTTCCCAACCCCGCGAATCGCAGCTTCCTCAATGGCTTCCCGCTCACCCACCAGCGTGATCACCGAGCGGTTGTGGTCCGCATCCATTTCCCGGTCCAGAAGATACACCCCCGGAACCTTCATGGCTTCGACAATGGCATCGACCTTGGCCGCATCGCGGCCTTCTGAGAAATTAGGAACGCATTCAACAAGTGTGTTGGGCACGGAAGAAGAATAGCGATTCGCGCTCCGCCCCGGCAACCAGTCCTGCGTCCCGTGTCACCCATACATGTCGCGAATGTTGCAGGAACCACACCAGAGTTCCGCGCAGCGATCGGTCTACTTTGCCGGCGGCGTACGCAAGGCCGCAGTGGGCGTGCCTGTCCGCCGCGGCAGCTCCTCCCGCGCCAGCACGCGTCGGTTGAACTCATGAATGACGCGCGCCACGTAGGCCTGCGTCTCATGGTAGGGCGGAATGCCGTGATATTTATCTACCGCCTGCGGCCCGGCGTTATAGGCGGCCAGGGCCAGGGCCAGATTCTCGTGATAGTTGATCAGCAGCGCGTCAAGATAGGCTGACCCTCCACGCACATTCTGGTCCGGCTTAAAGCTGTCGTTCACGCCCAGTCCGGCAGCGGTCTGGGGCATCAGTTGCATCAGGCCTCGTGCGCCGGCGCGGCTCACTGCGCGCGCGTTGCCGCCGCTTTCGGCTTTCACCAGGCTGGCCAGCAGATCCACGTCCAGATTGCGTGCCTGGCTGGCCTTCGACAGCAATTCATGCAGGTCTGCCGGGCTTAATTTCGCATCTTCATGCGGTTCGGGCCGGGCGGCCGGTGTCAACTGCGCCGGCGGGTCGGGAACCTGCTCGAATCCTGAAATCTCCTCGGGGCGCATTTCAATGTAGCTGTCTTCGCCCGCGCCCAGGTAGAGGCGAACGCGGCCCTCCACCTGCGCATGGTGGTTGCAGCGGATCTCGAATCCATTGCTTAGCGACACGCGCTCGGCCGCCTGTCCCAGCGAAGCCAACCCCGCCAGGGTGCCTATTGCCAGAATGAATTCCGCGCGTTTCCGCAAAGTCGTTTCCCCACTTTTCTGATCCGTCAAACTTTAACAGCCGCGCGCCGCGCCACGGCGGTTTCCAGCACCGCTGCCACGCCGTCCTCGTCGTTGTGCGGCGCCTGCTTCCAACCGCGCATCTTGCTCATGGCGCGTAGTTCGAGCGCTGCATTGCCCATCAGAACGCCTTGCCCGGCCCACTCCAGCATATCCACGTCGTTCCAGTTGTCTCCGATGGCCATCGTCTCCTTGCGGTCGATACCCAGGCGCGTAGCCAGCCGCTCCAGCGCCGAACCCTTCGAGACTCCCGGCGGCAGCAAATCCAAAATCGACAAGTCGCGCACCGCATATTCGGTCCGCACGCACTCGCAGGTGCCGTTCCATTCGCTGCGTTTGAGCGCCTTCTCGGCATCTTTCATCTTGCTCAGCCCGCCGCACACCATGCCCTGAATGGGATCGTCGCCATCCTGCAACGCTTTCTCCAGCGGTTTCACCACCTCGATGGCGTTGCGGTTGGCCTCGACCCACATCGCAATGCGCCCGTGCGTCTGTTCCAGGTCTTCCACAATCAGTTCGCCGCGGCCCAGCCGGTCAAACGTAAAAACCATGGCCCCAAAGCCCCGCAGCAATCCACACAGCCCGCGCGCTACTCGCGCTTCCAGGTGTCTGCGGTCCATCGCATCCCCGCCCAGGGTCCGGGTCACTGCACCATTGGACGTAATCAGCGGTGTATCCGCTTGCAGGCCAAGTCCGTCGAGTAGCGGCGCGGTGTAAGCCGTGCGTCTGCCGGTGGCAATGGCCACTGTGATACCGGCCTCCTGCGCGGCCTTCAGCGCCTGCGCATTACGACGGCTGATGCTCTGACTGAAAGTCGGCAGCAGCGTGCCGTCCATGTCGATCGCCACTAGGCGAACTGGAGGGTACATATCCCTAGTGTACCGGTCACCTCCGGTACCGGCGACGGCGGGTCCGTGGCCACCCTGTGACCGGAAGCACACCTAGGGGGCGCCGGTTTGTTTGAAAATGTCGGGTCGAGGAGGTGGATTGTGCCGATCACCGTTCTTGTCGCCTATGCAACCCGCAGCGGATCAACAGCGGAGGTTGCCAAAGCCATAGGCGCCTCACTCCGCGAGGCCGGTATTACGCCACAAGTACGGCCTATGCGCCAGGTGGAGTCGTTGCAAGGGCCAGGTGCAGTGATCCTCGGTGCTCCCTTGTATATCGGCCGCTTCCCCCGTGAGTTTCACCAGTTCATGGTCCGCCACCATCATGTGTTCGCCGCGATTCATCCATGGTGTTTTGTGCTTGGACCTGCCCGCGTTGAGGCGGCAGATTTCGAAATGGCGAGGAAGCAGGCGGAAAAGCAGTTGGCCCGCTACCGCTGGCTCCATCCCGCCGAGCTGCAGATATTCGGTGGCAAGTACGATGTGAAGAATTTGCCCTATCCCTACAGCCTGGTTCTGCGCATACCGTTTTTTCCAGTCAACAAGATTCCTCCTTCGGATATCCGCGACTGGGCGGCGATCAAGGAGTGGGGGCTGGGAATTGCCCGCCAGGTCAAGCACGCCGCCTGACTGGAGCCGGGTCATGTTTCAGATACACTTGCGGCATGGAGCGAATTTGCACCCTGTGTCACGCAGTGCTCGTGCCAGAGATTGACGCGGACTGGTGTCCCGCCTGCGGTGGAGCATTGACCGAGCGGGCGAGCCTTCCCGAACCCGGCAAACCCACCGGACCAGCGGCAGAAGTGGACCATCGCGGAATCGTGCTGCCCCGTCGTCACGCGGCGGGCGGCATCATCACTCCGCAGTAAGCTTTCTGCCACGGAGACCGCCGAATCAGGGATTTGTGTCGAGCCCAACCGCCTCGGCTAGCCGGGCCTGCCGCTCATCGAAGGTCCAGAAACGCTCAACCTTCAACTCCAGCGCGCAGGCCACGTGCAGCGAGTTCAGCGTGCGAACGCCGAGACTCGGCCCGTAGCGCCGCGCCAGGTCGATGCTGGTATCCCAGGATCCTTGCGGGAGATCGGCTTGTATCCACGCGCCCTTTGCGCAGTCGTCTCCGAATTCAGCCCAGCCTCGCTGAGCTTCGTAGGTCGAAACCTGCTTACGAAAGACATATTGGTAAAGGGCGTGGGCCAGTTCGGCCCGATTGAGTTGGGTTATCCAAACAGGTACAGAAAGACCCATTCGACGGATCGCTTCCGCAGAATGCGTATCCCGGATGTAGTTGGAGACGATGAAGCTCGAGTCCGCATAGATCCTCAATAGCGGCTATTCCTCTCCTCAATCAGGATGTCCACAGCGGGGATGGTGCGGTCCCCGAAGTTGCGCTTCAGGCGCGCTTCAAAGGCCGGCCATTCGACAGGCTGGATTCTAGGGTTTTCAGGCACAATGCGGGCCACAACCCGATTGCGCTTCCGCAACTCGACGACCTCACCCGCCTCAAGCCAGATGAGTAGTTGGCGAGTATCGCGCAATTGTCTAAAATTCACGCTTGGCATCATGCTAATGTGACACAAAATGTGTCACATTGTCAGTCGGCCTTCGGAATCTGCTCTACTCGTACCGCAGCGCCTCGGCAGGCAGGATGCGCGCTGCCGTCGACGATGGATACAGCGTAGCCAGCAGAGAAATCCCAATCGAGACCGCCGCCACGATCACCCCATCCAGCGGGCGCGGCGCAAAGGGCAGGGTGTCGATGGAGTAGACCTCGGCGGAGAGGTGGACGAAGTGGTAGTGCCCGCCTGCCCACGCAGCCAGGTAACCCAGCACCAGGCCCAGGGCTGTGCCGATCAGGCTGATAAGCAACCCCTGCATCAGGAAGATGCGCCGCACCTGTCGTGGCTCCACGCCAAAGCTCATCAAAACTGCAATGTCGCGGGTCTTCTCCATCACCATCATGGTCAGCGCGATCAGAATGTTGAGCGCCGCGACGACCACGATGAGCGCAATGATGATGAAAGTGACGATCTGCTCCTCCCTGAGCGCACGGAACAGTTCGCGGTTCACCTCCATCCAGTTGGTCGTCATAAAGCCCTTGCCCGCCGATTGCTCAAGGTCGCGGCCGACCTCGGGTGCGCGGTATAGGTCGTCCACTTTGAAGCTGATCACTGAAAGTAGGTCGGGCTCGCTGAACAGCCGCTGCGCATCGGCCAGGCGCATGAAGGCGTAGGCCGCGTCGTATTGATAGAAGCCGGAGTGGAAGATTCCCACCACGCGGAAACGCTGGTACTTGGGCGCCAGGCCCAGGGGTGTCAGCTCACCCTGCGGGCTGGTCACCAGCACACTGTCGCCTGCCTGTGCGCCGATTTGTTCGGCAAGGTCCTTGCCCAGCACCAGGGGGGGATAAGGTGTGTCGTCGGGAGCCGCGGGCAGGTCTTTGTTCGCGCTCAAACCCGCGCTGGCCGCCGGTGCGGATGTCTCCGGTTCCAGATCTTTTGCCGATCCTGAAACCATCGAGTCCAGCAGGTTGCTGACGGTCCGCTCGTCCGCGGGAACAACTCCCTTGATGAGCGCGAACCCCGCGCGCGGTCCGCGTGAAACCAGCACCTGCCCATAGAGCCCGGGGGCCGCGGCGGTCACGTGGGGCACGTGGCGCAGCCGCTCCAGCAGCGGCGGCCAATCCTTGATGCCGTCCGCCGCCACGCGCATCAGCTCAACATGTGCCGACGAACCCAGCAGCCGGTCCTGCAAATCGCGCCGCATCCCGTTGGTGATGGCCAGGGCGATGATCAGCGCCGCCACACCTGCGGCCACCCCGGCCACGGAAATGGTGGTTACGATACCCACCACGGCTTGACGCCGTTTGGCTTTTAAATAACGTGCCGCTACAAATAATTCAAATCGCATTGAACCTACTTTGTTGACCCAAACACCGTCTTGGCCATGCCCACGTTTTCATATCTGTCGTAGACGCGCACCGTCAACAAGTGCTCGCTGGTCTTGCCGTCAATTCCCGAGGCCGGAATTTGAAGCTCATAGTGCTCGCGCTTCGAGTCGGAAATTTTGTCCAGCGGCTCCACAAACTGCCACGGCCCCGCATCCAGCGAGTACTCGGCGTGGGCAATCGGCGAGGCCGCATCCTCGGCGTCGAAAGTTACGCGTACAGATTTGGGGCAGGAGGCCTGAGCGCAGGTTGCTGTCTCTTCGGCTGCCTTGAGCGAGAGAACCACCGGCGGGGTGGTGTCCACCTCGAACCGCTCGCTCTCCTTTGCGCCCGTGAGCGCGTCCCCGGGAGTATGCGAGGGTGCGTCGGAAGCTACGACCCTGACCTGGTACCCGCCGTCGGGAATCAGCGCCGCATCGAAACTGTAGGCCTTTTCGGTAATCTTGTCCTTCAGCAGCCGCCAGACGTGTTCCCCGTCGCCGCGCAGGTAGAGCGAATAAGTGAGATCGTCGCCGTTGTCGTCGTGCGCCGCCCAGCGCACCGTGATGGCGGTGCGGTCCTTCGTGGCCTGCAGCGGAGCGTTGGAGCCTGCGTCGAAGGGGATGCCGCCCGTGCCCTGGCTGGCCGCTGGAAACGCGACGTTCACCGTCGGCGGCTGGTTGCCGGCCAGGTTCTGTGCATTAAGGCGCGCGCCCGGGACAACCACCATGTCATCCACCACGGGAGCGGCATTCACAGGCAGGTAATTCACGCCTACGCTGCCCACATTTCCGCCCGCGTGCAGCACGGCCTTCCACTGCAGAAAGCGCCCCGCCGGCGAAGCCACTGCGCCTGCATTCAACAATTGCCAGTCACTCCACCCGCGTACCGGCTGCTCCACGTTGCCGGTTCGCGTCCACAACTCATACCCCGTTGAACCCGGCTGCACCTCGACGCGGCCAAAGCGTGCCAGCGCGCCCGCATCCAGCACATCGCTGGCGTACTCATGCTTTTCGGCGGGGCACAGGCAATACAGCTTGCCGGTGTTGCCCGTGCCAATCAGAATGCCACTCATCTTCTCTGAGTTCGTGACCGTTGCTAAACTCAGCCCTTGCTGTGCCTCAAGGTGCGCAATGTCCGCATAATTGCCATTGGCCGCGATGCGAAAGATGCGCCCGCGATTGCCGCTCAGAGCCAGCAGGCCATCCGTCCTCGCTGTCAGCGCGTAGACCACCTCGTCCTTACCGGCCCATATCTTGCGCGGCGCCTGGCCCGCGCTCAATGCGTAAATCTCGCTTCCCTCAGGAACGGAAGCGCTCGTATTGGCGGCCTGTAGCGAGCTCGGCTGAACCACGGTGAAGGTCACCATGCCGATTCCCTGAACCGGCAGCGGCGGCAGCGGATTGCGTGTCTTGTCGCCCACGCCGGCGGCATAAATGGTTCCATCGGAGGCCACGGCCACCGACGTAATCTCGCGTCTTGGAGCCTCAAACAGCACATAGCCCTTGCCCTGTGGACTGATGCGGTAGACCAGTCCGCTGCCGTCCGAGCCCGCGATTAGGTTGCCCGTCGCGTCCCACGCCAGGGTGCGAATATGCTGCTCGTCGCTCTTGAAAAACTGCTCTGCCGGGGCACCGGGTTTTGCGGGGTCCATGCGATACACCGCTCCGGGACCTCCGGTAGCGATGTAGAGCCGACCCTCGGCGTCGAACGTCATGTCCCAGATGTAGTGCGAATTTGCATCGGCCTTTTCGTCGACCGGCTTGGCGCCGCGGTCCCTGACGGCGCCGGAATCACCCGCCTTGCCAGCCTCCGCCTTGCCAGCCTCCACCTTGCCAAGGTCGAAGACCACCGTGGCTGTGGCTGCATCCTGCTTTGCCGCAGCATTCGGGTTAAGTTTATAAACCTTGCCTCTGGGCAGCGTGGCCGCGTAGAGCGCTCCATCGGGCCCCAGTCGCACCACCTGCACGCTCAGGTCTTTCGTCTCAAACAGGGTGAAGGGCTTGCTGTTCTTCTCACTTCCGGTGCGCAGCACGGTGGCCGGCGAACCAGTTCCCAGGTACGCCGTGCCGTTCTTGTCCACCGCCACCGACCACACGAATGTCGAAGGGGTGGCCAGCATTTCGCTCGGCGCCGGTCCCTCGCGCAGATGTCCGTCGCTCCCGATCGCGACTCCCTGCGGCGTCCCTTTCTCAAACTCCTCAAGGCGGGACTGGGTCCACAGGTGCGTGCCCTGGGCTGCCACCGGAGCCGAACCAGCAGCGGCAGCCACAAGAGCCAGCACCAGTGCGGCAAAACTGAGCGCGGAGTGAGGACGGTCGACAGTGCAAGCCGGAACAAACATGCTGCCGTTGAGTCTACTAGAGTAGCCGTGAGCGGACGATGCCACAATGGCTGTGATTCCAATATTTACGTCGAGTAGCGGTACGGTGCGGCCAGTCGCGGGAATCGGCGGATCGCCGACTGGATATCGTACACCGAATCAATGATTTGGGACGCACCGCGGCGAGATATATCCCGCGAACTAATCGGCGGTCGCACCCAGCATTACATCGAGTAAACCGACCCAGCGGCCACCTAGCGGCCGATACGCTTCTAATAAAATCAACAGTTTACAGCCGCTCCGCGCAAAACCCACGAAAAGCCGTCACAAGACGGCCGCTGGGTTGCCTAAGTCATTAAGGTGCAATAACTAAGATGCTTTGGCAGGTGCGTGTTGAGCGAGACCCAGCGGCCGACCCAGCGGCCATATGATTTTCAAAGTCGAAGCCGATTCTCAAAATCGCCTGGCGTGTTCTCTATCTGCGTAGATCGTTACTAAGTAGTCACTGTTCGCGAACATTTGCGGTCCCAAAAACAGCCCGCGCCGAAACGCGGGCTGCCCCCAATCAGACCCGACAGCTACACAATGGCTGGCTGCGGACTGTCGTCCCTCAAGCGCTGCATTTTTTTTCGCCACTCACGCATATCCATCGCTGGCTTGAGCTGGACGCACCCAGCATCGTCACGAACGTCTTCGAATAAATTGCGGTCATAGTGACCCGCCGGCAAGATCGCCGCCAAATCGCACGCCTCTAGGCAGTAGCTTGCGACATTGTCCGGGAGATCCATCACTTTCAACTCAGCGAACTCATTCCAGAATCCGAGATCACTCAGCTTTTCAACATACATCTTCACGTTGTTCACGAAAGGCATGGCTTCTTGGAACGGATCTGAGGTACCCAACAGTTGCGCTCTTTTCATAAACCAGCTATCAATGTTGGGTGCGACGCAGCATCCGCACTTTTGGAGGAGCGACTGATCGCCGGCCAGATCTTGAGCGTTAAACCCGATTTCATCTAAGGCCATAGATATCAGCACGCTAGCTGGAACTCCAAAGAGTCGCTGAGCCTTTTGCGCCGAAAGGATAGTGCAGCTAATAAACAGGACCGCACAAAAATTGTCCATCAATCCCATTGGCAGCAAGCCTCGCGCTTCCCACTTGTCTATCACCTCCCGGCTGGCACATTTTGAAAACCTAATAAGGGGCGTTAGCAGCTTCAGCATCTCCACTTCCGAGTCTCCAAACATCGGGACGTGGCCCTTATTGTCTTCTACCTTCAGCGCGCACGATTTTGACATTTTGTTCTCCTCCTCGCCGGCTTTCCGCGGCCTAGGAAACACGCATTAGAATGGCTCAATGGCGAGGCGATCGCGTATTCGATTGCCGCGTCAAGGCTCAGATAGACGTTGCGAGCGTCTGTCTGAGCCGCTTCGTGAACCGTGATTCTCTCACGGCCGTTCACAGTGTCCCCTCGAAAGAATCGACCTTCTCACTGGCGGCGGCCTTGACCTGGTCAAGCGCGTTCGTCAAGGTGCGGACATTGATATAGGTCCGAGAGCCTTCAAAGGCGTCGCGCACGGTACAAGTCGCGATGAGTTGCTTCATTTTCGCCGCGGCCTTTTTGGAATCCATGGAACTGAGCAGGTCGCCGATCTCTCGCTCGATAATTCCCTGAGCTTCGCGATCCTTCAGCCCTGGCAGACGAACCTTCGCAATGATGCGGGAATTCCACTGCTCCAATGTGGCCGAGAATTTATCGAATTTCGACTTGAGATCGTGCGACCCAGCGAACAGCAGCGAGAAGTAAGGTGGCTCATCGAGCAGCTCACGCAATGTCTCATAACAGTCGATGGAGAGGTGTTGCGCCTCGTCAACAACTAGCAGTACTCGCCGATCAAGGAACTGAAAGTGAATGCCGGCCAGCATCACATCGATCTGATTTGAAACTCTGCAGCCACAGGCGATAGCGATACGCCTTACCAAATCCCGCGGGGAGATTCCCAGTCGTCCATAGATGTAGAACGCGCGACGACCGGTCTCGTTGGCCATTTCCGAAAGATTCAATTTAGCGACCTGGTGCTTAAGCACGAAGGACTTCTGTGATCCAGGAGGCGCATAAATCATGTAGGCCACAGGCTTGGGGAGCAGCTTTTCGAAAGTCTCTTGGATGATCCGGACGTTCGTCGTTTCGTAAAGATCGCCTGTTATGCGAGTCAGAGGAGCGATAGGGTGCTGATCGATGTAAGCTGCGGCCTTGGCAACCAACTGCCTCGCCGTCGCCGCGATATTGTGATAGGCACCCGACAGAAAGAGCCGCATGGCGGCCTCACTGTAGCCGAGCCTCTGCGCAAAATCGCGCGACTGAAGCCCAGTGCGCGCGAGGTAGTCTTCGATTCGGGCGCGCGCGGGGCCATTCACTTCCTCTTCCAGGGCAAGCGCAGCACGGTTGTATTCCACGTCGCGCTTCATCCGACTTTCTCCAATCCGAAATCCCTCAGGAGTCTCGCAGCGATATCGGCCGCGCTCATGGGCGCCACGGCGGTTTTATCTGGGCGCAGCCGGGGCATGCGCTGCGAAATCACCGCGCCGACAGAGGAACCTTTTTCTTCTGGGAGATTGGGGTTGTTCCTCAGTAGCCGCTCGGCCAAGCGCTTACTGCCCTGGCCGGGGAGGATGTTTCGTGGCTCGTCTTCTGGCCGCACCCGAGGCATGCGATGCGAAATCACCGTGCCAGCAATAGTGGGAAGCTGTAGACGGCCGTAGAGCGCATCTTCAGCCGTTTGCGCGCCGTTGGCGCGGGCCGTAGCCGCGATAGCCTTCAGGGTCTGCTTGGTGGCTTTTTCGAGGCCGCGGCGAATTGACATGCTTTCGGCAATCTGAGACTGAGTCGCCGGATCATTCGGCGCAAAACGGAGGAGGGGCTCAGCCTCAAGCCAGCCCAGAACGCGGCCATCCATAGTAAGTGCCAATGCAAACTCGGGGTCCTCGGGGTTCCAGTCGATCAAGATCTCCGTCTCATTGGCCTCGTGCATCGCGGCCCAGGCCATGCGATCTTCAGGCCGTGGCGTGTAACGGTAATTGCGCAGTTGCACGGCGCATTCGCGAACCGTGCGCTGGACGCGTTCGCAAAAGAGCAAGGCGAGCGTCGCCGCATCGGGTACGGGCTTCTGATTGGGATTCAGTTCAGCGCTGAAGACCTCATTTGGTGAACGACCGTCCATTCCTTCGCCGCGTTGCGGCGTGTCATTGTACTCGGCAATCCAGGAGAGACAGCCAAGAATGAACCGGCTCGCGAGGGGATGATCCGACTCTTCAACGCGGCCTGCCTTCAGCAGCCGACGATGACGCATCATGGCCTTTTCTGTGGATTCGGGCCGTGTGAAAGGTGATCCAGAGGTATACGTAGAATGAACGGCGTCGAAGTGCATGTGCATCGTCTGGAAGAATCTTTCCACATGTTTGCTCTGAGGATGACGAGGAATGCAGTGTGTGACCGAGATTCCGAGGCGCGAGAGAATTCCGGTCTGCGCGATGGTTTTGTATTCTTCTTCCCACCATCCCTTGGGAGCTTTCGCGTCGTCGTCGTATTCGGGCAGATCGCAAGCGTGCGCCGCGCCCTTGGCGACTTTTTTGTAATCACGGCCGTTGTCGACGTAGACGCCCTCGGGAGGGCCGACTTCCAGCATCGCGCGGACCATCGTTGCGGAGATCGAACGGGAGCTGCCTTCCCACGCCCAGGTAGCCCAGGCCTTGCGGCTCCGATAGTCGACAAAGGCCGACATGCGCAATCGGCCCGGTGTGCCAAAGGGAACGTCAAAAAAGAGATCGTTGGAAATTTCGACGTCATGGATGGCGTGATCTCCTACCCAAATTTGGTTCGCATAAACATCGACATATCCACGCTTCAGGTAGGGCGCCATGCGCTCCCGATACTCGCGCAGCCCTTCTCGCGCGAGGGTTTTCATGGCCGGGGAAACGCTCTTGGAGAGGAAAACGCGGATGGTTTCGCGACTTGGCAGATCGTCTTCGGAAAGGCTCAGCGCCTGAGCTTCGTACTCAATTTGGTCCGCTATGAAACTGATCGACGTTCTTTCATTTAAGTAAAGATGCGCGGCTAGAATCGCAGCGTCGCGGTGTTTTGCAAACCAGCGGGATTGGCCCCTGTCGCTCCGGAAGCGATCGAACAGACCATCGGCGCCTTTTCGCTTAAAATTCCCGTACCAGGTCCAGATCGTGGAGGGCTTAGATTCGTGCTCCTTCGCTATCTGAAGTACGAGATCGCTCAGATTCTTGACCTCGCGACCGTTTTGGATGCACCAGCAACGCCGCTCCGCTGGCGTCTCCAACTGTGAGTATTCGAGCATGGGATTGATAACGGCCAGCCGTTTCGCGATCTGCTCTTTTTGAGCGTCCGTGACGGCCCGACAGGGAGCTTCCGCCGAAGCGGATTGTGGCCCGAATACGATGAGCTGCGCGCTGTTCGTCTTCTCGCGTGCTGGATCGATGACGGCGAGGGCAACGCGGCGAGAATTCAATTTGACCTGTAGATCGGTTGGCAAGGAGAGCGAGGAATACTCACGGGCGCGGCGCCCGTTGGGCTTCTGTTCCCCCACAGGACGACACTTCAATTGGCGAGCTGCGGCCTTATGCCGAATGGTCGAATCCTTCCAGCCAGTCAGGTCGCTCAATTCCTCGGGACTCAGCCAATATTCGGTCATGCCGGGCTCACTCACTCCGATCCTTGCTCGCAGCGAGGAGCCCGCGTTCCAGGTCAGAGAACATCAATTCGCGATAGGCGCGCTGTCCTTCAAGGGCTAATTTCACGAGCGCCGGCAACGCTGAGCGAAGCCACACGCGCACCGTTTCGTAGCTGGGCAATTGCGCCTCGGAAATCCCAAGTAATTCGCGGTTGCGAACGATCGCTCCGTGAATAGCGCGCGCAGTGGGCTGCAAAGCGAGATGCAGATAAGCCACAAAGACGGCCGCTTTATGATTCTGACTGAAAAAGCGCGATGATCCCTTGTCCTTGCGCGGGCGCGGGCTCAACGCTTTCGAGCCATCCTTCCTAAGCTTGGAGAGTTTGCGATAGATGGTCCGGACGCATCGACCGCTGTGTTTAGCACACCACTTGATCGCGTCGCCTTGTCTGGATGCTCGCTCTCCATTGGGCAAGATGTACGGAAAGATCCGGTCGCCTGGCAGTTCAGAGAGATCCACCAACGGAGCGTAGACATCGTAGCGCTCTTCCGTTTCTGATCCTCCGCGATGGCATCGCTCAACGCGAAGCGGCCGGTCAATCGACCTCCTCGGCGCCTTGGGAATCAAGGAAGAATCTCTCGTCGCTTTCATTTCAAGTCCTCGGTTCGGTCGGCCGACTCTGCTCAACCGTCTCTGCGATTGCGCGATGCTGCTCTATTTCGCGTTGTCCCACCTGCAGGCTCTTTTGGTCATCGGGACTGAGCAAAAGTCGCCCTAGGGAGTGGTCCCCAGTGATGTCGCAGAACGGAACGATCCAGGCAACAGGGAATCGATAATCCGTGCGGCTTTCCGCGGTATAGTTGTCCAAAGATCGAACCTTGAGGGGCATGCCTATTGCGATCGAGAGTTCCTCTGCTATTGCTTCGCGACTCTTCGAGCAACCTTTGATGGCCTTGGAGAGCGCTTTCCTGACCGTCCTATCCATGGCGGCGTAGTTGGAGGGTGAAATTGCGTCCTTCATTTTCGCTTCCTTTTCGCGTATCCGGTGTAGACACTACCTGTAGCGGGATAATACATCCAAAGTTTTCCGAGGTCAACAGATGTGACTAAGACAAAGCAATCAAAGGAACTTGGCCAAAGAATTCGAGATGTACGGAAGTCTCAGAACCTTGACGAACCGCCCACGCAAGAGGCGTTCGCGAAGAAACTGGGCGCCGCCAGATCTCAAGTGTCGGCCTGGGAAGCCGGGAGGCAGCGGCCTTCAAAAGAGAAGCTCATCGCACTCGGCAATCTAGCAACCTACCCGCATAACCTCCGGTTCTGGGAAGAGGCGGGTGTCGCTCCCGCAGCTTTTGAGGCGGCGATTAGGAGAACCTTGCAACAGAGACGCAGCGAGCCCGCACTGGCCGAAGCGACGCCGATAGCCCGCCTGGACGCATCCGCATTGCTGCGGCGTCTAAATCCCAAGGAAGAAATCGTTGAGGCCGACCCAGTCGATACAGTTCCATTTCCATCACTTTTTGTTCCAGATCGCGCTTCGACCGTTTGCGTAGAGGTCACGAAACGGACCAAAGGTCCGTTGCTTTTCGGAGGCGATCTCGCCCTCGTCCAACTCTCGGAGCTGCCATTGATAAAGCTGCGAAATCGTCTGGTCGCAGTTCTATTTCACCAGCAGCATAACCTCCTATTGCCAAGCTCAACGGCAGCGCACTCCCACGGCGGCGGGGCGCCCGTGGATATGGCGGAGTCGGAACGCCAGCGGGACATCCTCGAACTTGGCGAAGCGAGCGAGCGTTCAACGAATGAGTATCTGAAGCAAGCTACGGGGCCCGGCGTTCTGTTTGGGATGCTTCGGCTCGGTTCAGATGGAGACTGGGGGGGGAAAGATGAGAATCTCGGCCTCTTTCACCCTTGGCGTTATTTTTTGGATTGCGGCGATCATTGGGAGCCTCTGACGGATTGGAGCCTTGATGAATTTGCTTCCGCGATGAACCCGCCGATCAAATCCGGACTCCGGATTATCGGGGCCGTAGTTGGCTGGATCAGCGCGAACGCCGATAGCTCTTCAGGTCTGGCGTTCGGCCTCGATGATCCGCCCGCGACGGCTGGCGGCTGAAAAGTTTGACCTTTGCTTTCTGGTGCGCGCCGGGGAGCAAGGAACGCTTCGGGGTGCGGCCGAGTCCTCCTCGCGCCCCCGAAGCGGATTTTGAAAGGCCGGCATTGAATCGAGCTGGCACAGGAGAGAGGGAACCGCTATGACCGCAGTGATGACGGAAGCGCCTAAGACTGGCGAAGCCACCTTGGAGAATCTTCGCGCCCGCGCGGGCGAGCTGGAGGCAAAAGTTGAGAACCTCAGAACCTCCCTGGCAGATTCGCGCCGGCGTCTGGAAAGCCTGACCGCAGAGCGCGGAAGCCTCGTCTTGCCGGCACGATCGGGAAAGGATGCCAGCGCGCAAAAGCGCCTCTATGCGATCGATGAGCAGCTAGCCGTTCTCAGGCGCGACGTTGCCGACGATGGGGAGGCACTCTCCGAGTTGAGCATTCACCTTGGCTCTGCTCAAAATGAACTGGAACGCGCCGAGTGGGAGCGCGACCGCGATGCCGTTCGAAAGCTCCTGACTGCGCGCATCGAAGGGAAAACTGCCGCGAAGTTGGAGAAAGTTGCCAACGAATTTGCCGAAGCGCTGAAAGCGGCGGCTAAGGAGGACGAGAGCATCGCCGCGGCCCTGGTCACTTTCGAGGCCACTCTGCACGGGGAGGCCGGCGACGTTAGGCGCAGGACGCGCCATCGTGCCCAGATTCTATCTGTGAAATTCGTCAATCTCTTGTGCATCGATACTACCCAGGCGCGGCCTTCGCAATTGCATGGGCGGGACATTCGAGAGGAAGATCCGGTTCCTTTCCGGGCAGCGCTTGAGGCGTTGGATCGGCTGGAGTTGGTGTTCTGAGTTTCGGGCACGCGCCCGAAAGCGCCACTAGCCGGGCCGTTCACAACGGCAACTGCGCCGGCCCGGCTGGAGGCGATTTAAGGCTCTAGGACGTTTTGGGGGATGCTACCCCACCAGGTGGGCTTGTGAGGCGCGTACCAGGTGCCTCATTTGGGCCGCAATAGGGCCTGTAACTTTGGGTTTGATGAGCGTTTTTCCGGGATTTGGGCTCTGAGAGGCTTGCGATGGAGTTCAGAGACGTTGAAGGATCAATTTCGAGCGGCGAAGCACCCGCGCCGAAAGGCGCGCTTCCGAGTAAGCCTAAATTTCGCATTTCAGACCGTCTCGTGTTGCCCTGGGACGAGAAAAAGACGATCAGCGCGGCGCGCGCAGCAGACAT
Source organism: Acidobacteriaceae bacterium (assembly GCA_003165075.1). Lineage (GTDB taxonomy): Bacteria > Acidobacteriota > Terriglobia > Terriglobales > Acidobacteriaceae > Telmatobacter. The sequence goes on from PLSM01000139.1 coordinate 71,405, forward strand.
GCTCAATTGCGGCCGCATGACCGTCCTTCGTCTCATTGAACGTGGAGATGTTCTGGCTTATCAACTGCGGCCGGGCGTGGCCGGATCTCCATGGCGGATCAATTACGACTCCGTGCTGAAATACCTGGCAAAGATTCACGACGAAGCCGGCCTTGAGCCACGATTCAGCGTGTGAGCAGCCCGGCGCTATGGCAGGCGTTGAGCGATTGGATGGAAGTAAAAGCCAGGCGGCGGATTTAGGCCAGGCGAGGAAATGAAGGATGGCAGTAGAAACTAGCGCGGTCCAGATCACGATCAACGTCGTCGATGGCAACTCCGGCGAGGTGGTCAACCGTGTCACGAAAAGCCTTGATTCGATGGGCGCAGCTGGTGCAACCACAGGCTCAAAGGTTGCCAAGGGCATGGACACTGCCGGGGTGGGTGCGCTCTCGGCCGTAGAGAGAATGCGCTTGGTCACCGAGGAGGCCGGTGTCCGGTTGCCCCGCGCCCTGATCCGCCTGGCCGCCGAAAGCAAGCTGGCGTCCGCAGCGATCAACAGCATCGGTACGGGCCTTGTTGTTATCGGCGCGGTTCAGATTGGAGCGATGCTTGCCGGCCAGCTTTACGAGGGCGCAAAAAAGTTCTACGAGAAGTGGCTCGACGTGGACGGGGCTATCGAAAAGTACAACAAAGAGGCCGCCGATGCGGCGTCAAAGCGATTCGACGAGAATCGCTCTTTGGAGGATCTGAACTCAGACCTTGCTAAGGCAAATGAACAGCTCGATCATCTCAATCAGAAGCGCGCGGATTCCCCTGAATGGTGGGAAGAGATGATGGGCGGCGCTGCTCCTGGATATGCCCTCGTTGGGGCGCCTCCCTCTGCGCCCTATTTCAACATGCAGGACGCGGGCAACCTGAACAAAGCGCAAGGTCAATCCGATGACGCCCAGCTCCGCATCTTGGATGAAACGCACAAGAAGAACCTCCAACAAATCGACGATATAAAGATCGAATCCGAAGCGAAAGCCGAAGGGATACGCAGGGCAAAAATTGAGCAGGATGCAGCCGACAAAACGGCGGACGAGAAACAACAATTTCGCGTGGCAGAAGCGACAAAACTCGCCGAAATAGCCAATCGCGGCAAGTCGCCGGATGATCCTGAATATCGGATCGTGCGCCCGGATGCTGGCATAACAGACACGGAACTAGCGAAGGCCCACGCGGCCTCGGAATTCAAGGCCCATTCAATAGATATCGAAAAGCAGAAATCTCAAGAACTCGCGCGACTCCGCGAAGAGGCCCTTGAAGCGCAGTTGCATGGTTCGGCGCTCTATCACGCGCAGGAAGCCTTTGCAATCGAGGACCTGAAGCGAAGAGGCATCGGCGGTGCGGGAGTAGTGGACGCGGTCCGCGCCAAGTTCCACGCCGAAGAGATGAAGCGGTTGGAAGAACAGACACGCGCGACCGAAAAGATTGTGCAGGCATCGGCGATGGCAGGCATGACCGGGATTGCGAAGAGCCGGCGCGAAGGCGAGGGCCGCATCGCCGATATACACGATTCAGACTTTTTAGACGTTGATGCGACCGGTCACTCCGCACTGGCCGACAAACAGCGAGCCGCGGCTAGCCGCGAAACAGATGCGCAGATCGGCGAAGAGCGGCGCTCACTCACGGATTACGTGAATCAGCTTTCCGATCAGTCCGCAGCACATCAAATCTCCGGTTTCGCGCGCATCAACGCCGAAGCCTTAAAGCAGTTCGATGAACTGAAGAGAAAGATCGAAGCAGGCTATGGCAAAGCGCCGAAGATCGGACCGGCTTCCACTGACCAGGCCGAAGGTGCACACCTTCTCCAACTCGGAACGGCGGGAATCAACCAGAATGCGGACCAGCAACGCGCGGAGCTGAGGCAGCGCGACGCCGACGAGACGGCACAGATAGAGCTTGAGGCGCGATCCAAATCCCTGAGTGCAGAGAAGCAACAAACTCTCGCGATCGAATCCGAGTACGAGCAACGCACGCACAAATATAAAGAAGAGTTGGACGCTCAGATCGCTGGCGGAAAACTCGCCAAAGAGGATTTGCTAGCGCTCAATGACGATTACAACCGCCGCGTGATTGCCGCAGGCGAGCTGCGCGACGGGCAGATGGTGGAAGCCGCGAAAGCGGCGCGCGAAAAGATGGCTGGCGAGTTCACTAGCCTCTTCAGAAGTCTCGACCATCCCGTGGAAGCGCTGAAGGGCCTGGGCGAGAAAGCGGCAGGCGAAGCCGCGGCGGCCATGGTGCAGCGCATGCAGACGCACTTCGGCGGCGGCACGGCGGGGGCCGGAGCGCCCGCAGGCCAGGGCTTGATGGACAGCCTCATGGGCCGCATTGCGGGGCATCCCGGCGCGCCTGGCGCGGCTGCAAGCCATGCGCACGGTGGAACTTCAGAACTCGCGTCGGTGAAGACAATCTCACTGGGCACCGCCGAGATCCACATCCAGAGCGCCAGCGTAGCTTTCGGCGGAGCGGGGGCTGCAGGATCTTCGAGCCGGACTCCAGGCGCGCTCGGCGCGGCCGGCGCGGTGCCGGGAATCGCCGGCGGATCGACGGAACTGCTCACCATGCCAGGCTCGGCATTCAACGCGCCCAGCAGTGCCGAATCTTCTACTTCAGCGCCCAGCGGCTTTGGCGGCGGTTTCAGCGCATCGGCCGGCACGACGGGCGGCGCGGGCGCTGTGTCTGCGGCCTCGGCTCCTTCGAACTTCGCGGCAGGATCGCCCAGTGCAGCGCCTGCGCAGCGCAACGTCGCCGGCGCGGTCATGGGCGATCTGAAACAAGGTTGGAGCCTGGTCAAGCAAGGCGCGAGCATCTTCGGGGGCGGCAAGTCGGGCGGCGGCAACGCGGGCAGTGGGAATGGTGGCGGCGAGTACGCCGAAACGCAGAACGCCAGCGTACCTGGTCAGTTCGACAAGAACGGCGACTTCGTTCCCAGCGGCAGCACCAACAACGGCAGCGGCATGCTGGGCGGCGGCGGAGTCGCCTCCAATATTGGGGACGCGGCCAACGGCGCGATGGGCCTCTACGCAGCCTACCAAGGCAATGGCGGAGTGGGCGGCGCAGCGAGCGGAGCGATGAGCGGCATGCAGCTCGGCATGGCCCTGGGCGGTCCGCTTGGCGCGGGGATCGGCGCGGCGGCGGGTGCGGTAGTTGGAGCCATCGGCTTCGGCGGCCGGGAAAAGGCCCGCGTCTACGACTTGAAACAAGTGCGCCCGCGCTTCGGCAACGACATCGACGGCTACCAACAGGGCACGATGAAGTATCTGGATGCCTACGCGGATATCCAAACCCTGCAGCAGGAAGCGGCCAAGACCACCGATGAGATGGGACCCGCGGCGCGGAGCTACTACCAGGACACGATCAAGAAAGAGATCAAGGGCGCCGAGGCAAAACTCACTGGCGAAGAGCGCGCCGGGCGCAGTCAGTACACCATGACCGCGGCGCAGCAGGACTGGGGCGGCCCGGTGGACAACTTTGGATCCTTCGGTGACGGGCCGGACCATGGCATGATCCGCGCTCAGCGCGGCGAGTACGTGGTGGAGCAGCAGGCGGCCAACACCCACGCGGGCGCGCTGAATGCGATCAACAGCGGCGCGACGCCTTCCGATATGGCCAGGTACTACGGCGGCGGAGGCGGCGACACGATGCCTGCGCAAAGCGGATTCGGCGGGGATATCCATATTCACGGCAGCATGGTCGATCCGCGAGGATTCGAAAAGCTGCTGGAGGGTTCAAAACACAAACTACGCTCGGTCATCAACAGCTCTTATTCCGAGAACTCCGGAGCGGCCGATGCTTAATGAAGGGAAGGACTCTGATGAACAATTCTGCCCAGAGAATTTTTGATGATGCCAGCACGGACGGCCTTGATGGCCAGTGGGCGGATATCCTCCGCGCAGGCACTTATGATGGAGAGAATTACACACCAGATGATCTTGACTCGATGGTGACCGAGTATCAGAGGCGCGGAGACGGCGACAAATCTCCCGTCGCATTGGGCCTTCCGCCCTCTAAGTCGAACCCTGGCACAGATCAGCCGGTTGGCAGGATTGACGCGCTTCGCAAGGCTGGGAATTCGGTTCAGGCTAAATTTTCAGGCATTGATCCGCGCGTGGAACAGTTACATGGACGAGGCAAATTCCCTAAAAAATCCGTACTACTGAAGCGCTCTCCCGAGGGCATTTCGCTCCAAAGGGTGGGTCTAATCAGTCCGATTTGGGAGGGGATGAATAAGCGCGATGATGCGACGCCTTCAGTAGACAAGCTGATGCAGCAGACCTTCGGCACCAAGGAGCACACATTTCAAGAGAGTCCAATGACCAATCAGTGGTTGGAGTTATTTCGCACTGGCGACTACGGCGATAAGGGAAATTTCACGAATTCCGACCTCGATCAGATCGTGAGAAACTTCGATCCGTCATTCCACGAAGCGCCTGTTGTCATTGGTCATCCTCGACACGACGCACCCGCATACGCTTGGGTAGAGGGTTTGAAACGCGGCGGTGAGACGCTCCTTGGCAAATTCAAACAGATCGATCCGAAGTTTGAAGAGATGGTTAAGACGGGACGATTTAAGAAGCGCTCGATCTCTCTCTACCGGACTGCTAAAGGATGGATGCTCCGCCATGTGGGCTACTTAGGCGCTCAACCGCCCGAAGTGAAGGGGTTGGCGAACGCGACCTTTGCTGAGGATCGAAGCCATTGCGTAGAGGTCATCTTTGGAGATTCCGAAACGCGGGCGGACGCGATCATCGCGGATCTTAAGGATCGCGGCTATTGGACAAAGCAGTTCGATCGTTGCGGAGTTCCTGTGCTGTTCAGAGAGCTAGAGGGAAATCCACTGCTTGGCCAGATGGTCGTCTTCATAGAGCGATTGATGAATGAATGCGACGCTACTTCGACATTGCTGTCTGAGCGAGCTGGATACTTCGCGCGGTCTCATGGCGTTAGCTTTGGTGAGGCTCTTTCGCAAGTGGCGAAGGGGAGCGTCTCCCAAGCGCAGCGAGAGGATGAACTTCGAACCGCGAATCAAGCCGTTAGCCATCATGCGTTGAGCGGCAAGTTGGCGAAATTGGCGTGGGATCGTGTGAAGTCTACCGGAGTGACTTTTAAGCAAGCGCTCGCCGAAGTAGCGGCCGAGTATCCGGAATTGCAGAAAGATTCCCCGGAAATGGGGTATGCCGCTTACTGGCCGACAGGTGAATCGAATTCGTAATAACTAGCGTAGCTGTTGCGGGAAATCCAGCCTTAACCGAGCTGGATGCCTATTGCTTAAGTGGTAACGAGTGGATCGAATTTGAGGCGGCCAAAGTAGCCGCCTTGGCGACGCCACGATTAGGGGAATGCGACGGTCCGGACCTAATTCTGGGCGGTCGCATTTGTGTGTCTGGGGAGCACGGCCGTTTTTACTCGATATAATTCTGGGAATCACTCGATGTAATTCCGGCAGCCACAATGGCGATTCCTGTCAGTGCAGGCTTCACGGCTTCGCCCTTCACGCGCCGCTGCGAAACTGGATGATGCGGCGGCGATCGCGTTTGCTCGGGCGGCGTTCGGGCAGGGGCGCGAACTCCTGCATAGCCTTGCGCTCCGCGGCCACCTTCAGACGCAGCTCCCGGCTGGCCTCGCTTTCGCGATACAGCGTTTGCGCCACGGCGGCAGGGCCGCGCATTTCGCTCAACTGCAAAACCTCAATGTGAAACTCGCCGCCCTCGTTCTTCACGCTGAGCCTGTCGCCCACGCGCACCTCACGCGCGGGCTTGGCCTCCACTTCGCCGCAGCGGATGCGGCCCAGATCGCAGGCCTTCGCCGCCAGCGCCCGCGTCTTGAAAAACCTCGCAGCCCAAAGCCACTTGTCCATGCGTACGCCGTTCATGGCTCTATTTTCCCCCATCGAAACTGTCTTGTGCCCACGTCAGGAAGAGAAATCTAAATTCATCACGCAATGAGAGTTGTATTTGCTAACATGCTCTTCTGACTCCCGGGTCACATTCCCCAATAAAAGGAAGTCTCAGTGAGCCCTGCAAGCACACTCATCATCTTTGGCGAGCCTGTCGAGATTCTTGTTTCCGGCCAGATGACCAGCGGTCGTTCCACCACTCTTCTCCAGACCTCGCCTCCGGGCGGTGGTCCGCCGCCCCACATGCATCGGAATGAAGACGAGACGTTTTTCGTTCTTGAGGGCGACTACGAGTTTCTCGCCAATGGCGCCTGGATCAAGGCAGCCCCCGGTCAGGCAGTGCAGGGAATGCGCGGCTCGTTCCACACCTTCCGCAACGCTGGAACTGCGCCGGGCAAGATGCTGATATTCGTAGCTCCCGCAGGGTTGGAAAAGTATTTTGAGGAGATTGCTCCGTTGTCGGTGCCCGGCGATATGGACAAAATTCTCGCCATCTCAGAGAGATTCGGAATCTCGTTCCAACCATGACGCGTGGGGCTCTGGGAGGGCGCACGAAGGTGCGCCCCGGCCTCTTAATTGGCCAGCACGGCCCTGTACCGGACCTTGTTCTTCTTCACCCTTTCGATGGCTTCGTTGGCCTTGGCCATCGGGAAACGCTCGGTCTGCGCCTTCACTCCATGGCGCGCGGCCACGTCGATCATCTCCCTCAGGCGGTGCGGACTGCCGATGGGACTGCCGGTAATCGAGCGGATGCCGTTGATCAGCGGAAGGGCGTGCACTGTGACCGGCGAAGGCGGAACGCCCACGAAGCACAGCGTACCTGTGGGCCGCAGCGCCTGTAGGTAGACGCCCCAGTCCTGATCGGCGCTTATGGCGCTTATGATGAAATCCAGCGAACCGGCCACTTCCTTCATGGCCTTCGACTCACGGGTATTCACGAAGTTGTGCGCGCCCAGTTCCCGTGCTTCTTCTTCCTTGGCCGCGGAGGATGAGAAGGCCGTAACCTCGGCGCCGAAGACGCGCGCAAACTGGATCGCCAGGTGACCCAGGCCGCCAATGCCCGCAACGCCTACCCGTGACGATGGGTTGACGCCGTGGATGCGCAGCGGGTTATAAACCGTGATGCCGCCGCACAGCAGCGGCGCCGCCTGTTCGCTCGGCAAAGCTTCCGGAATGGGAATCACAAAGCGGGCGTTGGCGCGCACGCGGTCGGCATAACCGCCGTGGCGATGTACACAAGTAGCCTCCATCAGGGGGCAAAGATTCTCCATCCCCCGAGTGCACCATTCGCACTCCCCGCACGAATTCGATTGCCAGCCCAGGCCGACGCGTTGGCCCACCTCAAGTGAGCGCACTGACGGGCCCACCGCCTTCACCGTTCCGATAATTTCGTGCCCGGGTATGAACGGATACTGGCTCATGCCCCAGTCATTTGAAATCAGGTGAATGTCACTATGACAGATACCGCAGTGGGAAATGCCGATTTCGACTTCCTGCAAGCCCAACTCTCCCGGGTCATAGCGAAAAGGCAAAAGTTCGGCACCCGCCGCGTGAGCTGCAAGTCCTTGTATGAGACTCATGATCGTTCCGCAGTCCTCAATTTTGGGGGCCAGCAAGAGAGACCGGCATAGCTGGTTTGAGTCGCGCCGGCCCGAAATGTGATGGTAGGTATTTTCCCCGCCTTTTTAGTTTAATCCGCCACCCGGTTCAATGCGCAGACTAAGAATTTGGAAACCGGTCAGTACACCGTCGGCGGGCGCTTCGCCTGCCACAACGGCTGACTCGCCATTCAGACTCACATCCTGCGGCGTGCGCAGCGGCTCCAGGGCATTCGCCACTGAAAGCGGCAGACTCGAAAGGGTTTGTCCTCCCATCTCCGCCTGCGCCTCCGGAGCCAGAAGGCTCACATATACGCGGTCGCCCGGGTGCAACCGGCGAGCCTGCGCCAGCGTCGTGTCCAGGTCAACTGAGCGGCCGGACTGTCGCGGCTGGTCCAGAGCCCGGTCCAGCGTGCCAGCATCCGAGACAAGCACACGCAGGTTTCCAACTCCCAATCGTGCCGGAAGTACGATGGGAATTCGCACGTTCCGCGCCGCCTGCTGCCAGGGATGCAGTGTCGCTTCCACCACCACTGTGTCGCCAGCGTGGACAATGTCGCCGGAGACAATCCGGGCCGACTCCATCTGCACCTCCAGGCGGCGTGGTATGGCCTGGACTTCAAGATCGACGGCCCGCATTGCGCCCTGGCGCGTTCCATTCGAGTAGAGCCGCGTAAACAGCTCGCCAGTCTGTATCGCAGCGGTCATCGCTGCGGATACATCCCCGGCCGGCGCCCATAAATTGAGCGGCAGCGGCGGGTATCCCTCCAGGTCGATGGCGCCGGTAAGGTGGTAGCTGGTCTCCGCCGTGCTTTCATTTGACTCGAGCAGCGCGTCATACAGCGCCACGGTCACCGCCTGCGGAGTCAGAGATGCCAGGTCCAGCACGTCGATGTTCAGTTTTCTTTCGCTTTCCCCCGAGCGAACCGCGATATGCACTGGAATCATGCGGGCTTTCTCACCCAGAACGCCGCGCACCGCCGCATCCCGATCCTCGGTAAAGGCGCCGATAGTTTCACCGGTGTTCACGATCTTGAAGGCGTTCAGGGGCGATGCCAGTGTAGCCACCACCTCTGCGGTGGTCATGGGAAGCGAAACCGGTCCGGCCTGCAGGATCGGATGCCCGCAGGCCAGCAGTTGTTTCGGATCGACGTAGGTCACTGTGCAGGTAGCCGAGATCTCCAGGTCTCCCCGAATAAGCTGCGCACTCACCGCCGAGCCGGGGATTGTACTGGCCAGGGCCGCAGACGAGATTTCAGCGCCTTCGAGAGAGGACCCGCTGCCGCCGGCCGCTACCATCTCCAGCCCCGTTCCAGCCAGCTGCTGTTGCCACAGGCGGACGGCTTCAGGTCGGAAGCCGCTCATCACCAGCGGCGTTTCCATCGGCTGAAAGTTCATGCCGCCTGCAGTCTGGGCGCCGCTGTCCATTGCCGCGAATGTCGCACCGGCGCCCGGCTGTGTGCGGATGGGCAGGTCGCGCACCTCCAGCATCTGCTCAATGGGTGTGATTCCGGCAATAGGGTCCTTGCTGAACTGGCCGATGCGGAACGAAAGCGAGCCTAGCAGCCTATTGCCGATGTAGACCGGGCTTCCGCTCATGCCGGCCACCACGCCGGTATATTCCGGCTTGGTGCCGTGCAGTTGGGCCAGGATCATGTCGTGCCCCGGACCACGCGCCCCGCGCAAGACGCCCAGAATTTCCACTTGCATGGGCTCGGGCTTGGTGCCGGTGAAGACTGTCCAGGCCGTCCCGGTTAAGCCTCGATGCACCTGGCTCAGGGGAAAGAACCCTCCGTTGGAGGGTGGTGGACCGGCGGAACTGGCGTCCTGGGCCGTCAGCACGCGCACCGCCCCCATCCACATTAGCGCCAATGCCAACGCACCCGCGCAAAAAGAGATTCCCCTGGAGCACATTTTCACGTCTATAAGGGTACAACCTGCGGTGTCGCCGGTTGTCGTTCACTCCGGGTAATCCCGTATTCTGTTGAACACAGAGGTCGCCATGTCTACTTTGCGCCTGTCCGTTTTCTCCTCACGCCGTCTCTTCCTCGCATTGCCGGTCCTTGCCTTGGGTATTCTGACGGCCGCACCACTCGGCCGGGCTCAAAACCAGCCACAGCAACCGGCGCCTCCGCCGCAGGACCAGACCGCGCCGGACGCAGGTGGTCCAGGCGCCGACTCGGGGGCCATCGCTCTACCCAAGAAGAAAGACAAGCCCGACGACACGCCGCCGCCGGCTCCAGCCGCGCCCAAGATAAAGAATCCCGAGGGGTTAACCAACTACTCGCTGCGCGTGGATGTGCCCGAGGTCACCGTGGATGTGGGCGTTCTGCTTGAGAAAACGGGACAGTTTGTGCCCAACCTGAAGCCCGACAATTTCCACGTCTATGAAAATGGTGTGGAGCAGAAAGTAGTTGGCTTTAAGCGCGTCGAGGCCCCTATTACAGCCTTGTTGCTGTGCGAGTTTGCTTCAACCAACTACAGCTTCATTTACGACATGCGCAATGCGGCCTGGGCCTTTGCTCAGCAGTTACGGCCTCAGGACTATGTGGCCATGATGACCTTCGACATGCGCACCCAGATCGTCACCGACTTTACCCAGGACAAGCGCCAGCTCTATAACGCCATCAACTCGCTGGTTATCCCCGGCTTCAGCGAGCGTAATCTGTTCGACGCGCTCTACGAGGCAGAAGACCGGATCAGCCGCATCGAGGGGCGCAAGTACATCATTCTCATCGCTTCTGGGCGCGATACTTTCTCCAAGATCACCTTCGACAAGATTCTGCAGAAGGTGAGGTCCACGCCTGACGTGACTATCTTCACAGTTTCCACCGGCGGCGCGCAGCGCGCCATGACCGAGGGCCGCGGTGGCATGAGCGCCTCTATCCGCGACATGGATTATTTGATGGGCGACAATGAGATGAAGAACTTTGCCGCATCCACGGGCGGCATGAGCTTCTTTCCCCGATTTGCGGGGGAGATGCCAGACATCTTCGGGTCGATCAATTCGTCGATCCGGTCAAAATACCAGCTCGTTTACCATCCCACGGACGCCAAGCAGGACGGCACATATAGAAAGCTGCGCGTAGAGTTGGTCGACGACGAAGGGCACCCGCTGCTCATGGTGGACGAGAAGCACAAGAAGCTGAAATACGACATCATTGCGCGGGACGGGTACCGTGCCCGCCAGGAGGTGGAGTAGCAGGCGGCATTGGAAGATGCGGACGGTCGGCAGATTGATCATCTGCCGGCCGCCTCATTGATCGGCGCGGGCTTGCACCCTGACGTCTTGAACTATAGCGAACTACTTGAACTGGTTGATAATGTCCACAACGTAGTACCCAACCACGAACAGCGACGCAAGCCCAACCAGCCACAACGTTGCTTTTCTCGCCGGTTCTAGCTTGTTTACCTTGGCCATAATCGCAGCCTGCTCTGCCTTTACATGGTCGAACGCATCGTCGAGGACAATCTGGTCGTCTTCGTCGCGGCTCAGTCTGCCGATATAAATCTTGAGGATGATCATCAAGACCACCAGCAGTGCCCAAACCGACCACATGATCGGAACAATTCCCGTCATTCTGCACCTCCCTGGAAATTTCTGGTCCCCCATCCCGGCAGCGATGAAGAGCTCCAGCTCACTGCTGGGTTGAAGAGCCTTACGGGTGATCATCATAGCCCCGAATGGAGATGAAAGTGGTGACAAAAATCACAGCCATTCGTGCGGTGAAATTAAGCCGCTCTTGGGCCCAGAGAAGTCGTCGACTCGCCCCCGTAAATGCAACGGGCAGAGACACCAAGGGGGATGCGACTTTCCCGCGGCAGGTTGCATCTAATAAATGGCCGCGCGCGCGGGCCTTGAATCTCCGCTCGCCGGGCAGTACAGTAAGCTGTAACAGCACGTATTTCACGATTCGGGAGAAACCATGGCCACAGCAACCGCCGCACCCACGCAGGAAACCGAAAAGAAGGCTCCTTTAACCCTGACCCCCCAGGCAATTGCCAAGGTGCGTGAGATCATGGCCACCCAGGACCCTCTTCCCGCAGGGCTCCGCATTGGTGTAGTAGGCGGCGGCTGTTCGGGCTTTCAGTATTCCATGGCCTTCGAGATCCAGAGCGGGATGATGGACAAGGTTTTCAGCTTCGACGACCTGAAGGTCTTTGTTGACGCCACCTCGCTGATGTATCTCAACGGCTGCATCGTGGACTACGTAGAGACCTTGGAAGCGGCAGGCTTCAAGTTCGACAATCCCCAGGTCAAGTCGACCTGTGGCTGCGGCTCCTCTTTCAGCGTCTAATCAGCGGCAAGACAATTAAGAACGCGAGCAAGCCTGCCTCCCATCCGGGGGCGGGCTTGCTTGCGTTTGCGGGGCATAGTTTCAGGCGCCCCGTGGGTGGCGCTATTGCTGCGGAGTCGTGGTCGTGGGGGCGGCGGGGCTTCCAAAGGTCGAACCACCGAAGCTCGAGCCGCTCGAATTTGACCCTCCAAAACTCGAACTCCCGATGGGGCTCGACGTGCTGCTGGCGGGCTGGCCGATAGTTCCCGTGTTTCCGCCCTGCATCATCCGGTCGGCAAGTGGATCGTACACAAACTCCCACTCGTTGTAGTGGTTCTTCTTCTTGTAGACCAGGATGGACTGCTTGGCGCTGGCGGGCGAGAAGCCGATGATTCCCGCTCCGCCAAAGGTCTGGCCTCCGCTGCTCTGTCCGCCAATGGTGCTGGAGCCAAACGCGCTCCCGCCTGTCGTGGGGTTGCCGCTGGCGTCTGTACTGCCCGTCGTGCCGCTCGAACTGCCGCCGGTTGTGCCCGTGTTGGTGGAGTTGTCTCCTGGGCTGCCAGCGCCGAACGGCGAACTGCTGCCCGAGGACGAGCCAAATGTGCTGCCCGAGGACGAGCCAAAGGCGCCGCTGGGCGACGAGCTCAGCCCACTACTACCCAGGGTCGCGCCCGCGCCGCCGGTCATGCCGTTTCCTCCGCTGGGGCCAATTCCCGCAATCGCTGACCCACTCAGTGCCTGCCCAAAGAAGCCCATCGACATGGGCGCCTTGTTCTGCCCGAACAGGATGGGCTTCCAATCGTCCTTGCCGGTCATCGGGTCAATGTACTTCTTGCGCAGGAAGCGAATCTCGCTGGTCTTCACCAGCGCGTCCACGTTGGGCGGATACGCCCCGAATTTCTTGTAGTAGAGCTGAATGGCCCGGATGTACTGCTTGCCCCGATGCATGGTCTCGACCTCGCGGTCGCGCTGCAGGTCCGCTCTCACCCTGGGCAGGGCCACGGCCAGGCTCAGGATCAGAATCACCAGTATGAACATGACCGCAACAAGGATGTAGCCCTCCTCGGCGGGGCAGCGCATGCGGCGGATTGTTGTGGACTGGATCATGGTGTCGAATCTGTTCTCGGGCAGGGGTCCTGCCTTCTCTCCCCGGCGGTTCATCAATTCAGTGAGAGCGGCAGCGTTTGCGTGTTGTTGTAGCTCAGATCGGTAACCTGCACGCTGCCCGGCATGATGGTGAGCACCTTATAACGGTGATCGACAACTTCGCCCGGCCGCGCCATGAAGATATCGTCCCCGTGCACCAGGAACGCCTTGAGCGACTTGTCGCCCCCCTGGCTGTAGCCGAAGTACTTCAGGTCGATGGCCGGCGGTCGCGGCGGTCCGGCCGCTGCCGCCGCAATTACGGCCGCCTGATTGGCGCGTGCGCTTTTCACTGGGGCCTCGATCGCCACCGGCGTGGAGTCGCCCGAAAAGATGTTTCTCCCCGTGCCCGCGTATTCCACCTGCTCGCTCTGCGCCAGTTTCTCAAAATGCAGCGACGGATCAAGCCCGGCATTGGTCAGTTTCTCCGCATCCGGCCCAGCGGGTGTGGCTGATCCTGATCCAGCCTGCGCAGGACGGTTGCCGGTGGCTGGCCCAGCCGGCTGACTTGCAGCTTTCGGTGCAACTGTCCTTGGTGCGATTGACGGGCCGGCAAACTGCTCGTAAAGCTCCCATCCGCCAATGCCCGCAATCAGCACAAACAGTGCGGCAAGCAGATAAACCTGGCGCTTGTTTTCCGTTCCCAGGGGGATGGCCATCGCTACTCACCCTCCTTGCTCGGCGAGCCCGGCTCGTCCTGGGCCTGCGGCTGTCCGATTTGAAGAGCATCGGCAGGCCGCAGCCATGTCGAAACCCGGAGCCGCAAGTTGACCATCCCGCCCTGCTGGCCGGTCAGCGCCATGGCGCGAATTACAAAGAAGAGCCGGTCGCGTTCCAGTCCATTCACAAACCGCATAATCTGCGGATACTCGCCGCTGATCCCGGCGTCCATCGAGATCTCGGTCAGGTCCGTGCCGGGTGCCCCAGGAGCGTATTGCAGCCTCGACAGCCTTACTCCTGAACTCACACTCAGCGCGCCGAGCCGGGTGGCAATGGTCGAGTAGTTCGCCGGGATGCGCTTGTCATAGAAGGCCAGCATCTGCTCGTGCGAGTCGGTCACGCGCTTATCCAGGCCGCGCAGCGGCGCAGTTTGCATATCCAGCGCTTTCAACTCCAGTTGCTTGCTCGCCAGGGCGTCGGTGGAGCGTCCGTTGGTGGCGGCCCAGTCCAATCCCAGGCGCACCGCCAGTCCGATGGCGAGCGCCAGCAGAATCGTCAGCCCGGCATAGTGCCATGTCAGCGGGGAGCGCAGGCTTTCGCTCCAGCGGGAGGGGACTTGATTGCTCATTGCGGACCTCCGGCGGGCGGTTGCATGGGATACCTCGGCTGCCCGGTATAGGGGACCCGCCGTGTTGGAGAACCAGGGAACGATGGTGGTTGGCCCATCTGCGGCGGCTGGCCAACCTGCGCTGGCTTGCCAACCTGGGGCGATCGAACGGAGTGCTGCCCTGCAGTGGGCTTTCCCGCGGCTACGGGTTTCTCCCGGGCTGGGGTGTGGTAGCCGGGCGGGGGCGGGTTGTAGTCGGCAAGGACGTCGAAGTTTACGCGGCTCGAGGCGCTGACCGGCTCCAGCCTCTGCTGGGGACCGCTTGTAGATTCGGAGGTTTCGCTCACAATCCGTGGCAACAGGAAGCGCCTTGAGTGCTCCAGGTTCGAAACCAGCTCGACGGCTCGATCACGGGGCCCGACCACGCGCAGCCGCAGGGTGATGTGGCCGTCCTTGGCGCGGGTGGGCTCAATGGTGGTCACCTGGACTCCGCCGGGGAGCACGGTCTCCAGGTCCTCCATGGCCAGTGTCCAGGAGAAGGCCTTTTCATCGAACAGTTGATTCAGGTTCCCGGCCTGCGTCAGAACTGCGGCGTTGGCGGGCTGACGCATCAGGGTCTGGTAGCCCTGTCGCTCTGCGGTAATGCGCGCAATCTGGCCGTCCAGCGAGTGGTCGCGGGCGCGTGCTTCTTCAGCCCGCTGATGCACTGCGTGCAGACCCAGCCCGAACAAGATCGACGCCAGCGCCAGAACTCCCATGGCGATGCGCACGCGTTTCAGTGCCGGTCCCAGATCGGCAAACGGGCGAGAGGCAAGATTGATAGTGATCCGCATGGCTCTAGTTTGCCCCCGCCAGCGCGCCGGCAACTCCGGCCAGGCTCAGATTGCCCAGCGCCGTGGCCGCCCCGGTCTCGGGGCGAGGCGCCAGTTCCACCACCGTCAACTCCGGGTCCTTGATCCAGCGGGCAAAATCGTCTGCCGCGCCGTTCCCCGCGTAACGCAGTTGTCTGGGACGGGTTATCAGCCTGTCCTCAAAGTAGGCCACTGCCACGGCGATGCCGCGCTGCACCTCAGACAGGCGCTGCTTCGGGTCTGCAGGTAATTCCAGCGTGCGGTAAAGCAGCAAGTCCTCGCGCCGGGTAATGGATGTGGTGAGCGACACGTCCGTCAGGCAGGCTGCCAGCACCGCCTCCTGTGTGTCGACTGCGGCCAGCGCCGCCAGGGCCGACGGCAGCAGCGCTCCGGGCTCAAATCCTGCAGCTCGCACCGCAGCCTCGTACTCGGCCCGGATCGGTCCCGGGACAACCGCCGCCAGCACCCTGCATTCGGTTTTGTCCTCTGACAGCACCTGGTAGCTGATCCCCGCGTGCTCCGCGTCGAAGGGAACCATCTTCCGCAGCCGAAAGCGGAGCACAGAAATCGCATCGGCAGCTTTGCTCGGCAGGGAATCGAAGTCCAGCACAAAGACGCGCACTGACGTATCCGGCAGCACCAGCGTGACCGAGCGTGTACGCGGCGAAACCTGGTCCAGCGCAGTGCGGATCGCTGCCGCCACGGCTTCCGGCGCGTGCAAATTGGCTTCGCCGATTCCGGGGGCGACGGCGCCGTCCGGCAGTGGGGCAAATGCATAGGTAGGCCGCTGGCCTTTGCCCGCCAGGGACGCGGCCAATACTCCCTCCGGCGCAATCTCCACCGCCGCCGGCGGACGGCCGCCATGCTGGGTGCCCGATTTGGCCTTGCTCAGAATCGAATTCACTAGCGCGACGCCTCGATAAACGTGACTTTGTTGATTTCTTTCAATGTGGTCAGGCCGCGGCGCACGCGGTCAAGCGCCGATTCCCGCAGAAATGTCATGCCTTCTTTTTGCGCCAGTTTGCGCACCTCGGAAGTCGGCTTCTTTTCCAGAATCACTTCGCGGATGGGGTCGGTCAAGTCCAGCAACTCGTGGATGGCAGTGCGTCCCCGGTAGCCGGTGCCCCCGCATTCGATGCAACCGGCGCCCTCGCGAAATCCGAACCCGTGCCATTCCGCCGGGTCCATGCCGCTGGCTTTCAGCACGTCGTCCGGGTAGGTCACAGTCTGGGCGCAATGCTCGCAGATGGTGCGCACCAGTCGCTGCGCGAGGATGCAATTGAGCGCGGAGACAAAGTTGTAAGCTTCCACACCCATATTCAGGAAGCGCCCCAGCACATCCACCACGTTGTTGGCGTGCACGGTGGTAAACACAAGGTGTCCGGTCAACGCGGAGTTGATTGCAATCTGCGCCGTCTCCTGATCGCGAATCTCGCCCACCAGAATCTTGTCCGGGTCATGCCGCAAAATCGACCGCAGCCCCCTTGCGAACGTCAACCCTTTTTTCTCGTTCACCGGAATTTGCGTGATGCCGCGAATCTGGTANNTCTTGATTTCGTTCAGCGCCGCGTAGAGGGTAGTGGTCTTGCCCGAGCCGGTGGGACCGGTGACCAGCACCATGCCGTAGGGCTCACGAATGTAGCGGCGGAAACGCCGCAGGTCTTCATCGGCGAAGCCCACCACATCCAGCGTCAGGGTGCGGAACTTCTCGCTCATCGACTCTTTATCGAGCACGCGCAGCACAGCGTTTTCGCCATGCACGGTGGGCATGATGGAGACGCGAAAGTCGATCAGCCGGCCCTTGTAGCGAACGCGGAAGCGCCCGTCCTGGGGCACGCGGCGCTCGGCAATGTCCAGCTCGCTCATGATCTTGATACGGCTCAGAATGGTCGAGTGATGCTCGCGCGCAATCGGCGCCATGGCCGCCTGCAGCACGCCGTCAATGCGGTACTTCACCACCACCGAGTCGTCCATCGTCTCGATGTGGATATCCGAGGCGCGCCGCTCCAGCGCGGTAAAAATCGTGGTGTCCACCAGCCGGATGATGGGGCTGATGTCCTCCTCGCTGGTCAGCTTCTCAATGGAGATGCTCTCGTCTTGGTTATCCTCGCCCGTAAGCACGTCGAAGGTGAGTCCTTCGCTGGCTTCGTCCAGCACGCGCTGCGACTGCTCAGTCTTCTTCAGCAGGTCGGTGATCTGCGAAAGCGTGGCCACCCGCGCAATGATGCGATGCCCCAGCAGTCCCGCAATCTCATCCAGGATCATCAACTGCGAGGGGTCGCTGACGGCGATCACCAGCGCATCGTCCTGCTGCTCGATGGGGACGAAGTTGTAGCGGAACATCAGCTCCACCGGCACGGTGCGCAGCAGGTCGTGCTGCATCTTGAAGTGCTTCAGGTCCACAAAGTCCGCGCGATAGCGCCGCGCCAGATTCTCGGCTTGGACCCGCTCGTCCTGGCTGCCGGGAAGCGGTGCATTGGGAACGGAAAGAAGTGTAGAGTCTGCCATGGTGAATTACCCCTGACCTCCGGCGGTCTGCCCCAGCGAGAAGATGGGCAGGTAAAGCGAGATGAGGATGAAGGCCACCACAATGCCCATGAAAATGAGAATTGCTGGTTCAACCAGGTTCAATGCGGCGGTCAGCGCGGTGGCCACGTCCTCCTCAAAGAACTCGGCCACTGAATTGAGCATCTGCGGCAGCGCGCCGGTTTGCTCGCCTACGGTGATCATTTCCGCAGCCAGGTCAGGAAACACCCCCGTATTGTCGAGGGACTCGGCCAGGCTCTTGCCTTCGCGCACGGTTCCGATCGACGACAGCACGGCCCTCGAAACCCGCCGTGAGGAGATGGAGCGAGCCGCCGTCTCCAGCGACGGTACCAGCGGCAGGCCGCCAGTCAACAGAGTCGAAAGGGTGCGCGAGAACAGCGCTACCTGGTACTTGAGCCAGATCTTGCCGAAAACGGGAAGCTTGATGCGGAACGTATCGATAAAATCCCGTCCCCGCTCGGTGATGGAGAAGCGGAAGAAGCCGCCGCCGGCAGCCAGGATCACCAGCAAAATCCATACGATGTTGTGCTGCGTCCACTTGCCGAAAGTGAGCAGCGCAATGGTCATGGCAGGCAACTGTGAGCCCATCTGGTCATACAACTCGGCAAACTGCGGCACCACCACCGTGAACATGAAGATCAGTAGCCCCGTCACCAGGGTCAGCAGCACACACGGGTAGATGAGTGAGGCCACCAGCTTCTTGCGAAAGGTCAGCGAGACACGCTGGAAGCTCACATAGCGTTCCAGCACCTCTTGCAGATTGCCTGAGCGTTCGCCGGCCAGCAGCGTAGTGGTGTAGATAATCGGAAAGCCGCTCTGCGCCTCAAAGGCGGAGGAAAGTGCTTCGCCCGTCTTTACGCGGGCCGCAACGTCATTCAGTTGGCCGGCAAAGTGAGCTTGTTTCTGGTTCTTGGCGAGCATCTGCAGCGAACCAAGAATGGGTAGCCCGGCGCGAATCAGGGTAAGAAACTGCTGATTGAAGATGAGAAACGGCTCCAGCTTCACCTTGCGCCGCCGCATTCCCGTCATGCCGCCTCGGGCGCGCACAGAGAATACGTGATAGCCGGCATGGACAAAGCGGGCGCGCAGCTCCTCGGCGGTAGCCGCCGTCTGCACCTGCTCCTGCACGCGGCCGCGCTCATCGGCCAACTTGATGACGAACTCTGCCATAGATCTGCTAACCCGGCGCGCACTCCCGGCGCCACCGGTTTTCCCCTAGGCCTCCGACCGGCTGTTTCCGTACCAGAAATGGGTGCCCCAGGTTCCGATTTTGGGACCTGGAATACCACAACACTTCAGATACAAATTCACGCCGTCTGAGATCTAGATCACACTCACTCACAAGGGTAACAGTCTCACCGGCCCGATAGACGCAGAATTGCTCCCAAGCGCTCGCTGCCTCAATTGCATAAGCCCGGCCCGTCACAATCAGAACCGCCTTCCACCCATGTATCCTTATTGCGTACCCTTGAATGAGCAAACGAGGTTGGAATCTCGATTGAATCACGCGATACACTGGGCGATAGCAAAGGGTCGGGTGCAGGCCGCGCGCAAGAATGCCCAGCGCAACCACTGGCGCCTGGCTCTCGCCGGAGCCGCGCTGCTGGCCGTGGCCGCAGTCACCCTCTCGCTCGCCGGATTTCACGGCGGGCACCGTGCCGCGGTTGCGCCCTACCCGCATGATCTCGCGCAGGTCAGCTTTGCTGTGGCCGGCGACGTGATTCCCCACGAAGCGGTGCGTGCCGCCGCTGCCTCCGCCGGGCAAGACAGCCAGGGCTGGGCCTCGCTCCTGAGCGACGTGAGCGACGTCTTTCATGGCGCGGACTATGGCTTTGTGAATCTTGAAACCCCGGTTGCCCCCGCCCACTCGCACGGTTCCAAGCCCTTCATGTTCGATGCGCCGATCGCCTTGCTCGAGGGGCTCAAAGCCGATGGCATCAAGATTGTTTCCTTCGCCAACAACCACGTTATGGACCAGGGCTGGCCCGGATTTGCCGAGACCCGCGACCACCTCCGCGAGCAGGGCCTACTCTTCGTGGGCTCGGGAGACACCGTCGCGCAGACCTGGCAGCCGGTGATTGTCGAAGCCAACGGCATCAAGGTGGGCTGGCTGGGCATGACGCGCTGGCTCAACGGCAACCGCAACCCCGACAAGGACGACCAGCCCCACGTGAACTTCTTCCCCTATCCGGGCGAGTCGGGCGGCGCTCCGGGAATGGATGAGGCCGGCGTCATCGAGGCCGTCAAACAGGCCCGCGCCCAGTGCGACCTGCTGGTCGTTTCCATTCACTGGGGCACTGAGTACGCCCCTGCGCCAAGGCCGGAAGACGTCGACATGGCGCATAAGATGCTCGATGCAGGAGCGTCGGTCATCGTGGGCCACCATCCCCACGTTTTGCAGCCTGTCGAGACCTACCGCACCGCCGACGGCCGCGACGCAGTCATCTTCTATTCGTTGGGAAATTTTCTGTCGAATCAGTCACGCAACTATGTGGACGGCCTGATGCCCGACAAGGACGGCGATCCTCGCGATTCGATGATTGCGCTCTTCTCCGCCGTGCGCAAAGATTATGGCCCGGCCGGTGTGCGGGTCGAACTCGGTCATGTGGCGATCCTGCCTGTATGGGGCGAGAACAACCGCAACGAACTAGCCAGCGGTCACAGCAAAACCACTATGATCCGCCCAGTCCTCATTGACCGCGAGATTCCGCGGCTCCAGGCCCGGCTGGATGACCTCAACAAGCTCACAACACCGCTCACTGCGGAGCAGAAGCAGGAGTTTGTCGAGGTCACAAAGCAGCTCAAGCTCCTGGATGACCGCCGTGGGCAACTGCTTGCGCGCACCGGCGAGGAATACGTCACCGAACCCCCGAAACTTGCGCCAAAACCCTGAGTCGCGCCGGCAAGGACTCAGCAGCCAGACGGCCACCAATCTCTGCTCAATAGCCGTTCGCCACCAGCCACGCCTCGGTCAGCTCCAACTCCGGCTTCCGGGTGCCCCAGGTCCCTGTTTTGGGACCTGGGTTCTGAAGCATCTGCGCATAAGCCAGCTTCACCAGCACATCCGCCTCCACGTTCACCGGCGCGCCCACGCTGAGCGTGTGCAGGTTCGTTCGCCAATACGTCAACGGCAGAATCGCGATGGTAATTGTCTCGCCGTCAAAGTCCGCGATGGTCAGGCTGATGCCCTCCACGGCCACCGAACCTTTGTGCACCATCCACGGGCGCACATTCTCCGGCACTCGCACCTTCAGCGTCCAGTCCGTGGTCTCTTTATCAAACTGCGCGCTCGACTCCGGAATCACCGGGTCCAGAGCAGTCATCGTTCCGCAGCCGTCCACATGGCCCTGCACGATGTGCCCGCCCAATGGGCTCCCTGCCGCGGTCGGCAACTCCAGGTTGACCTTTGCGCCCGCCGCCAGCGAACCCAACGACGTGCGATCCAGCGTCTCCTGTGCCAGGTCGGCGTGGAAGTAAGTCGGGTCCACGTCCAGCGCCGTCAGGCACACGCCGGAGACGCCCAGCGAATCGCCCTCGCGCAGCCGAGCCGCAATGCCCGGCGCCTCCACCGTGAGCCGCCGCACGCCCCCCGTATCCTTCAGGCTGACCAGCGTGCCCGTCTGCTCAATAATTCCGGTAAACATGGTCTTATTCTAAGGGAATAGGGATCAGTAGGTCCGTGGTTAGCTGCTGCCCTTGGTATAGACTGAGGCCGAAATGATTCCAGTTGGCTATTTGGCAAAGCGTAGCTGCAAGAAGCCTGAAGCGCTTAAGCTGCCGAACGTCGTCGATGTTTATTCCGTTGGCAGTTGCGTGAACGATGATTTCGCGGATTACATCGATTATTGGAAACATAACGGTTACTGGCTATTTGATTCCCCCGAAATAATCCGGGCTGTCGCACGGGAAAACTCCATCGACCTGCAAGGTGCGATGTTGTTCTACTACGAAGTCTATGAATTAGAGTTCACGGGTGAAATTTGGCGATCATTCTCTCCCGAAACATCATTACCAACGAATATCGCTCAGCCATCCCAAAAAAAGTTGGAGGGTTTTGACGTGGTAACCTTCTACGTCGGTACCGCACCAGAATGTTCTCCACTCTCCTGCAACAGCTTGGCGAAGAAACTCCCTACAAACTCCCATTGTCTCTTCGAGTCCTTCAGCGAGGCTGAAACAAGCCTGAATTCAGGCAAGTTTGCGGGGGCAGAGCCGGGGCCGTATCGCATCTTCGCGGTGTATTCCGTCGATTGGCCCACTCCCTAATTCCTAATCCCTGTCATTTCCCAGGGATCCCTCAACAGCGAGTACAACCCCAAATCATTCTTATCGCGCACTCCACCTTTGAACCTTAAGGTGGCCTGCTACCTGTTGTTCAACAGGGGCTTGAGAGCGGGGAGGAGGGTGTTGGCGATGATTTCGGAGCCTTTGGCGGTGGGGTGGATGCCGTCGGCCTGAATGGAGCCGGGGACGCTGACCAAATCCTTGTAGATCATGGGAACAAAGGCGACGTGGTGCTTTTGGGCGAGGTCGCGGAAGACCTGGTCGAAGGAGTGGATGTAGTCGGGGCCGTAGTTGGGGGGCAGGGTGATGCCGGCGAGCAGTACCTTGATATGCGCGGCTTCGAAGGCGTCGAGCACCTGGTCCAGGTTGCGGCGTGTCAGGTCGAGGGGCAGGCCGCGGAGTCCGTCGTTGCCGCCAAACTCGACGATGACCACGGCAGGATGAAGCGCCAGAATGGAGCGGAGGCTGGCGGCGGCGTCCTTGGTGGTGGCGCCGCTGGTGCCCATGTTGGTGACTTTGTAGCGGAAGCCGCGGCGGTCGAGGTCGCGCTGGAGCGCGGCGGGGAACGCCTGAGTGGATTGGAGGCCGAGGCCTGCGGTAATGCTGTCGCCGTAGCAGACCAGCAGCGGCCGGTCGGCGGCGCACAGGGGAACGGCCAGTAGAATCAGCACAAGTGAAACGAGGAGGGAGCGGCGAACGTCCACAGGATAAGTGTAGCTGGAGGAAGCCAGCTGACAGCCGACAGCAAACAGCTAACAGTACATAGATGATAGTTAACAGAGCACAAGGGAGTCGGGAATGAGCGTGGGATATGTGCCCCAATTCTTTTGGCGAGTTGAGACGTTTGGTTGGGAGGGTTGCGCTTGATTGAGGTTCGGGACGTAAAGAAGTGGATTCAGAACGGGACGCGGCGGGTGGAGATTCTGAAGGGAATCTCGCTGAGCATTCCGGCGGGGCAGTTTGTGGCCATTGTGGGCGCGAGCGGGAGCGGCAAGAGTACGCTGCTGGGGCTGCTGGCGGGGTTGGATACGCCGAGTTCGGGCGAGATCTGGCTGGACGGGACGCCGATTCACAACCTGGAAGAGACAGAGTTGGCGGCGGTGCGGGGGCGGAAGATTGGGTTTGTCTTCCAGTCGTACCAACTGATTGCCACGCTGACGGCGCTGGAGAATGTGCTGCTGCCGTATGAGCTGAACATGGAAGGCAGCGGACTGGCGCAGGCGCGGCGCCTGCTGGACGCCGTGGGGCTGGGCGAGCGAATGGAGCATTACCCGGTGCAGCTTTCAGGCGGTGAGCAACAGCGGGTGGCGCTGGCGCGGGCGTTTGTGGTGGAGCCGCCGATTGTGATGGCCGACGAGCCGACGGGAAACCTGGACAGCGCCAACGGGCGCCTGGTGCTGGATCTTCTGCTGGAGCGCAACAGCCATGCGGGCGCCACGCTGGTGCTGGTGACGCACGATGCGGAAATCGCCAGCCGCGCGGATCGCAGGATTGTATTGAAGGACGGAATGGTGGTGGAAGACAGTTTGCCCTCCGTGGCGGAGCCCGTGGTGGCAGCGGGTGCGGAGCCGCGCGCGAATGGCTAAGCAGGCGTTGAGCTGGAGACGGGCGGCGGCCATTGGCTGGCGGGATTTGAAGTCCGCGCCGGGCAAGTTCGGGTTTGTGGTGCTGTCGGTGGCGGTGGGCGTGGCGGCGCTGGTGGGGGTGCGCGGATTCAGCGAGAGCTTCAGGCGGACGTTGACGACCGAGGCCCGTTCGCTGATGGCCGGGGACCTGAGCGCGCGCATCTTTCGCGAACCGACCGAAGACGAGCAGAAGAAGCTTGTGGTGCTGCAGAAGCAGAATGCCGGAACCCAGGCGACGTGGGTGACCGAGACCATTTCAATGGCGTCGGTGCCACCTGACCCGGTGCCGCTGCTGGTGTCATTAAAGGCCGTGGACGCGAGCGCTTATCCCTTTTATGGCGAGGCGGAATTGGAACCGGCGATGCCGCTGCGCCAGGCGCTCGATGGCGATTCGGCAGTTGTAGCGGAGGAATTCCTCATCCGGCTGAACGCGCATGTGGGTGAGACGCTGCGGCTGGGGGGAAGGAATTTCAGAATCGCAGCGGTTCTGAAGCAGGAGCCGGACCGCATCACGGCGGGCGCGGGCATGGGGCCTCGGGTGATGATTTCTCGCGCCAGCCTGAACGAGACGGGCCTGCTGGCTCCGGGGAGCCGGGTGAGCCAGCGGTTGCTGATGAAGCTGGCGCCAACGACGGACCAGGTGGCGCTGCGCAAGCAGGTTGAGGCGGCACTGCCGGATGCGCAGGTGATGGATTTTCGCGAAGGCAATCCGGCGCTGAGCCAGGGGCTGGATAACGCGACCGCGATCCTGAGCCTGATCTGCCTGGTGGCCATGGTGCTGGGCGCAATCGGCGTGGCGATGGCGATGCACGCGCACCTGGAACAGCGCATGGACATGCTGGCCATTCTTAAAGCGGTGGGGGCGCGCTCGGCGGACTTGCTGCGCATCTTTCTGTTGCAGACGCTGGGGCTGGGGCTGGCAGGCGGATTGTTGGGCACAGCTGCGGGCCTGGGAGTGATGGCGGCGCTGCCGGCGGTGTTCGGCAAGCTGTTGCCGGTGCACACCGTGATGGAGTTTCCCTGGCGCTCGGTGCTGGCGGGGTTGGGCACGGGGCTGCTGACGACGCTGCTGTTCTGCCTGCCGCCGCTGCTCGATGTGCGGGCGGTGCGGCCGGTGCTGGTGCTGCGGCGGCTGGTGGAGGCGGGGCCGGTAGGATTTGGCGGCTGGCTGGCGCGCTGGTGGGGCCGGCGGCTGCAATTGGCATTGTCGATCGTGGTGGTGCTTGCGCTGGGCGGCATTGCGTGGGCGCTGTCGGATTCAGCGAAGGTGGGCGGCTGGTTCGCGCTGCTGTTTGCGATTGCGCTGGTGGTGCTGCTGGTGCTTGCGGCGGTGGCGCTGCGTACAGTGCGCTTTGTGCTGAACCGGGTGAGGCTGCGGCTGCCTTCGTCGCTGCGGCATGGGTTGGCAAATCTCTACCGGCCGGGAAACCAGTCGGCGGCGGTGCTGGCGTCGCTGGGGACCGGCGTGATGCTGATTCTGGCGGTGTACCTGATGCAGGGGGCGCTGCTGCGCGACTTGAGGGAGACGGCTTCACCCAAGCTGCCCAATGTTTTTCTTATCGACGTAACCACCGATGAAGTTGCGGGGGTGAAGGAGTTTTTTCAGCATCAGCAGGGAGTATCGCAGGCGTTGGACCTGATGCCGGTGGTGTCGGGGCGGTTTGTGTCGCTGAACGGAAAGCCGGTGGAGCAGTTGAAGGGCCAGCATTTTCCGCGGCGGATGCTGGAGAATGCGGAGTTGAGCTGGGCGGATGCGGCTCCGGCGGGCGACAAGGTAACGCAGGGCAAGTGGTGGACGGATGGGGGCGCTGCGGAACTGGCAGTAGGCGAAGGCGCGGCTAAGCGGTTGAACCTGGGTGTAGGCTCGGCGGTGGAACTGGATGTGGGCGGCACGGTGCACAAGCTGAAGGTAGCGGTGGTGTATCGCGCGGATGGGCAGCATCTGGGCGCGCGGGTGCAGTTTGTGCTGCCGTCGGCAAGCCTGAAGGACCAGCCGGCGACGTGGTATGGCGGCGCGCACATCGATCCGAAGCAAGTGGCGGCGATGGAGCGGGCACTGTTCGCGGCGTATCCGACGGTGACGGTGATCAACCTTGCCGATGTGCTGGACCGGATTGAGAGCGTGGTGGATCAGATCACGTTTGTAGTGCGGTTTCTGGCCGGGTTCTCGATTCTGGCGGGGCTGATGATTTTGGCGTCGAGCATTGCCAGCGCGCGCTTCCGGCGGATGCGCGAGGCGGTGGTGCTGAAGACGCTGGGAGCAACGCGGATGCGGATTGTGCGCACCTTCAGCGTGGAGTTCAGCGTACTGGGGCTGTTGGCGGGGTCGGTGGGAGTGGTGTTTGCCAACGTGCTGACGCGGGTGCTGCTGCACAAGCTGGAGGTGGGCTTCCACATCGACTGGTATGCAACGCTGTTCGCGCTGGTGGGCACGGCGGTGCTGGCCACGGCGACGGGATGGATTGCCAGCTACCGGATACTGGGATTACGGCCGCTGGAAGTGCTGCGGGAGGAATAGAGCGAGGCGCGATGAAGCTGGTCTTCATTTACGGAATGCCCGCAGCGGGCAAATTGACCGTGGCGCAGGAACTGGCTGGATTGACCGGCTACAAGTTGTTCCACAATCACCAGGTGGTGGATCTTCTGCTTTCGATGTTCGAGTTTGGTAGCGAGCCTTTCGTCGAACTGCGCGAAGAGATCTGGTTGTCGGTGTTTGAGCAGGTGTGCCGCAGCAAGTTGCCGGGATTGATTTTCACTTTCGCTCCGGAGGCCACCGTGCGTCCCACGTTTGTGGGGGAAGCGGTAAGAACAGTCGCGGCTGCGGGCGGCGAGGTGGAGTTTGTTGAACTGACGTGCCCGGTGGAGGAGTTGAAACGTCGCATCGACAGCCCTTCAAGGCGTGCGCATCAGAAGCTGACCTCGGTTGCCTTGTTTGAAGAGCTTCATACCGGGGGCACTTTCAATGCATTGCAGATGCCCAAGCCGAGGGTGGTGGTGGATACGAGCCTTTGTACGCCGGCACGGGCAGCTTTGCAGATTGCGCGAGCGCTCGGGGTCAGCGGCGTTTGAATGCGCAATCGGCGCGTGCGCATCCTCTATTGATTTCCCGCGGTTTCCAGCAGCAGTGCATTCGTGACAACCTGCTGGCCGGGTTCGAGTCCGGAGAGAATCTGCTGGCGGTTGCCGTCGAGCATCTTTCCCGCCGTGACCTGGGTGCGCTTGAACTGGTTGCCGCCGGCGGGCAGGTAGACCCAGTCGCGGTCGTGCAGGTGAAGCACGGCGTCGGCTGGGATCACAGGGAAGGACTGTTTGGAACGGCCGGTGAAGGTGGCGGTGGCGAACATTCCGAGCTTGAGAAAGCCCGGGTTGGCAACCTCGATGCGCACCTTGGCGGTACGCAAGGAGGGGTCGAGGATGGGGCCAATGTCGCTGATGCGGCCAGTGAGCGGGCGATCTGGATAGGCGTTGAAGCGAATCTTGGCTTGCTGGCCCAGTTGCAGGCTGGCGATGTCGTTCTCGTAGACGTCGCAGACGATCCAGACGGTGGAGAGGTCGGCGATGGTGAAGGCGGTGGCGGAGCCGGAGAGGCTGACGCCGGCGGCGGCAGCGTTAGTGACGTTCTGGACCACGATCACGCCGGAGACAGGCGCATAGACATTGACGATGCTGCTGGGGTGCCTCTTATCCACGCCGAGAGTCTTCAACTGCTCTTCGGCGGCGGTGAGGTCGGCCTTGGCGTCCTTTTCTGAGTCCTCGGCCTGCTCCAGCATGGACTGGGAGATGGCGCCGTGCTGAAACAGATCCTGGGCGCGGACGAAGGCTTTGTTGGCAAGCTGCTCGTCGTTGACTGCTTTGAGGTAGGTGTCGAAGGCGTTGGTGATGTCGGGGCTCTGCACCTTCAGGAGTAACTGGCCCTTCTTCACGTTGTCGTCGAGACGGGCCTTGATGTCGACCACGCGGCCGTTGGCAAGGGAGATGACGGGAATTTCGCGGGAGACGTCGGGAAAGACGGCGCCGGTGGCGCTCAGTTCAGCGGCAGCCTCGATTTTTTCAGCAGTGACCAGAGGGAACTTGGCTACATCCTTGCTGTCGATGGTGATGAGGTTCATGTCGGGAACCTGAATAACCTGGGCGGGCGGAGGGGCGCCGTCGGCTTGGACCTTGTCCTTGCAGCCGGCCAGAGCCAGGGCGAAAAGAGCGAGCGAGGCTGCCATGGACAGCGATAGGGAAGCGATTGCGGGTTGCTTCACGATGAGTTTCGACGTCATTGAATTACCTCGCGTCCGACAGCAAGATTAAGTTGACCGGCCGCGTTCAGATACGCACCGATCAGTTGCAGATAGGCCAATTGCACGGCGCGATATTCGCTTTGCGCATTGAGAAAGTCCATGAGCGAGGCGCCGCCGTGCTGGTAGGAATAGGTGACGGTGTCGCGCACGCGCGTGGCCTGGTCTTTATATTGCGCCTTGTAGGGCTTGAGCAGTGCGATGTTGCTCTCGACCTCGGTGTAGGCGGAGTCCACGTCGCTGAAGACCTGGGCCCGCGTGGCCTCGCTGGTCTGCTGGCTCTTCTCAATATCGATCAGCGTGCGCTGCTTCTCGCCCTGATTGTGGTCGAAGATGCGCAGGGGAACGCTGACGCTCAGGCCGAGCGTCTGGATGCCGTCGGGGTTGTTGTTCGACGAGTTATAGGTGTACCAGCCGCTGAAGGTGGGATCGGTCGACCCATTGGAAATGGCCAGTTTGTGGTTGGTTTGAGACTGCTGAATAGCCTGCAGCGCCGCCTGCAGGTCGGGCCGCGCATCGAGCGCGGTCTGGCGGAAATCGTCAAGCGGCTTCAGTGCATCGGAGAAATCGAAGGGACCATTCACATCGAACTGCTCCACCGGCGTGCGGTCGTTGAGTAGCTGCAGCAACTGAATCTTGGCCGTGCGGAGGTTGACGATTGCGGTTTGGATTTCCGATTCGTATTGCACGCGAAGCAATTCGATACGGTCGAGGTCAATTTGGGCAATGTCGCCGTCTTTGAAGCGGCTGCGGCTGATCTCAATGATCTTGTCGTAGTAGGCCAGATCGGCTTGCGCAAGTTCAAGAACGGCCTTGGCCTCAAGAGTATTCACAAATGCTTCCCGCAGAGTGAACTCCAAATTGCGTTTCAGGTCTTCGTGGTCCGAGGCGGCGATACGCGTGCCTTCCTTTGCGCTCTCGAGACGCAATTCACGCTTGTGCTCGCGCTCGTGGAGGTAGCTGAGAGTGGGCACAAAATCCGTGCCCTTGAGCGGCTGCCAGACTCCGGCGTGCGGCGCGATCTGCGTGGCATCGGTGGATGCGGTGAATTGGGGATTGGGACGCAGGAAAGCGGTGATTTCCTCGGCACGCGATTCGTCGACGCCCAGTGCGTCAGCTTTGAGCGCGGGATTGGCAGACTCGAACCTGGCTTTCACCTGGTCCCAGGTAAGGCTCTGTTGAGCAGGGCACAGCACCGCACTGAACAGGAGCAGTGCGGCAAGCGCCGATGCAGACCGGGAGGGAAATGATTGCTTCATACGCATCCTTTACGCCGCGAATTGGATCGCCGGCGATGGGAACGGAAATGGGTTCAGCTTGAATTGACGGAAAGGAGAGCGATCAGGCTGCGGGAGGCGGGCGGTTTTGGATGGAACGGAGCGCAGGCTTTTTGACGGCCGACAAGCGAGGTCGGAGGCACGCCGAAAAACGTTGGAAGGAGATGGGCGGGCGAACAAAACCGGGGGCCGGCAGCGCTACGGCGATAGGAAAGATGGAGTGCGGGCAGGAGGACATGTGGTCACGGCGCTCGCAGGTCGCGGTCTCGGCGGGGTTCTGGAGCGACTGCAAGTCGTCGGTAACCGAGATTACGGGGAAGAGGATGAGAATGAGCATCGCCACCGCGGCAGCCTGGGTTCGCCGGCTGGCGCCGCTAGGGCTGGCGATACGTAGCCAAAGGCACACTATAAGCGCCGCCAGCAGGGCCCAAACGAGATTCAGGAGGGACTCCATGCTCTTGTCAGATTCTATACCAGTGCGGGATGCATCCTGGAGCCGGACGGGCTGGGTGAGGGATGCAGGACGGCGTTACGGTGGGTTCGCTATCCCGTTTTGTTCGACGATTTTGAGGCGGGTTGGCGGAAGCTTTATCGGGAGTCAGTTGCAGGCATCGAGAGGACGCGGGTAGTGGGCGCCGTGGTTTGACCCGTTTGGAGAATCCACATATTATGGAAAGGTTGGTTCTCAGCGCCAGTCAATCTGTGAGGACGCTGGACATCACGGCTGCAGAATAGACGCCTTCTGCGCTTTCTGCCCCCTCGTTCAACGGTTAGGACAGCTGCCTCTGGAGCAGCATATCGGGGTTCGAATCCCTGGGGGGCAGCCAAGAATCCTAATACTAATTCACACTTCCTCGACTTTTCTCGACGTGCCTCTACTCGCCTTTACGTCTCTAAACCCATAAAATCAATTATTTACACTAATTTCCTACCACTCCATATGTCCATTCACACGTAAGCACCATGTCTTGAGTTACCTCCCAATCACCCCTTTTCTGTGGTCACTTTTTAGCGCGAGCAAGACGACCACAGGAGGGGGAGATGCACGCGAACGTGGAGTTATGGAACCTGAAGTGTCTGAAGGCTGCATCAAAGACGAAGCCCTACCGCATTCCAGACAGCGGAGGATTGGCGCTCCTGGTCACTCCAGAGGGCGGAAAACTGTGGCGATGGAGGTACCATTTCGAGGGCAAGATGAAACAGATGGCCTTCGGTAAGTACCCTGATGTACCCCTTGCCGACGCACGAGCGCATCATGCGCAAGCGAGGCAGTTGTTGGCCAACGGTGTCGGTCCTATGGCACTGCGGAAAGACGTTAAGGAGAAGGCCAAAGTCAAAGTTGAGCAGCCGAAGGAAAAGACTCTGGAGTACGTGATCCGCGAGTGGCTCAAGTGGTGGAGGACAGACAAGAACGACAAGTACGCCGCGAACGTCGAGTCGCGGCTGGAGTCTGACATCATCGCCAAGGTGGGTAGTAAGATTCCCGCAGAGATCACACGCATGGAGTTGGTCAAGTTGACCCAGGATGTCGATGCACGGGGCGCCCGTGATATCGCACGCCGCAATCTCCAAATCGTGCGGCAAATCTATGAGTGGGGAACAGACAACAGGCTGCTGGATCAGAACACGATGAACCCCGCAGCCGGAATCAAGCCCGACAAGATATTGAGTCGAGTTGTGGAGGAGCACTTCGCAAGCGTTCCAATTTCTGAGGTTCCAGAGTTGCTCCGCAAGATGCGCGACTACGATGGCACTGCGCTGACGCGCATATCCGGCGCATATAACTACGCCGAGTATTTGGAGCCACGCGCCAAGAGGTTGCAGGACTGGTCCGACTTCCTGGACGAGCAGTTGGAAAAGGCGCGAACGCAGAACGACCCCGCTAGCATCCAGCCCGATGGGGTCCTTCCTTCCCGATGGGGTCCTTCCTTATAGACTGCAGTAAGCTCGATTAGGTGGAGATAGTTACGAATAGGGGACTCCCTTTTCGGCCAGACCAGGGCACAATGCATCCTGGTGAAAAACATGAAAGCAGCAGAACTGCGGCAACTCATTAAGGAGAACAAGGAGTATTGCGCTCACGATCGGCCATAGTCTACCCACAGCCAAGCTGGAACTGATGGCCAGAATAATGTTCCCCACCGGCACATTGCCGAAAGATTCCGATCGCCCGACATTCACTGCGCGGGAACTGGAGATTATCCGGAATCTCTTATGGCAAACGAAGGACATGCATGACCGATAGGCAATGTGCGAGTATGCGAGTATTTGCTTGGGAAGACTATCCGCCGAAACCATCGGCAACCTGCGTCAGTCGGACTGCCTTCCCCGTTCGAGCTTGCTGGCATCGTAGCCCTTGGCCGCTAGGCGACCCGCAATTTCTGCATAGAGCTTGTCATCCATCTTCGCAGTGCGACTCAAAATCCACAGGTACTTACGGCTCGGTTCGCCGATTACTGCGTATTCGTAGTTCGGGCTCAGGTCGATAATCCAATAATTCCCAAAGAACGGCCAGAAGAATGTCACCTTGAGCTTTGAGCCGGTCTTCTGGTCAACAACCTGAGCCCAGCCGTTCGATTGGGTTAGCTTGCCTTCGCGAGTCTTGCAGGTATTTACCACGCTGATTTTGCCGTCAGAACGGAGGGAATAAGTCGCCGTCGCGTTGCTGTCGCACTTGCGCTCGAAGCGATTGGGATACCTTGCGATTTCAAACCAGCGTCCCGTGTAGCGGCTAAGGTCAACCTTCGGGACGGATTCTAGGGGAACCTCACCGAATGCGGCTCGAACCACAGAAAACACCCCAACCAAAGCAAGGCCAAGATAGATAAGCTTTCGCGAATTCATCAAGAATCTCCACAGTCTTGCGGTGTCGGCACTAACTCACAATGGGAGCAACCACACAGTGGCAACACCACAGGACTGAGAAGTCAGCCCTGGTGCAAACCAGCTTCGGTTCCTGCGCTACCTATATTGTCTGATGAAGTTGTGACTTCGCAATTTCTGCCACTTCTCCCGCCCCCTTGGCATAGAGCGCCTCCTCATCGGGAGCAAGCGCGTACAACAGCTTCAGAAACTCTCCTGCGTGCACAAGTTCCTCGTCCGCTATGTCCTTGAGGACTGCCACGGCGAGTTTGTTGTCGGTTGACTCGGCAAGCTGCATATACATCTGAGTCGCTTCGTACTCAGAGGCGACCATGAACCGAATCGCTCTGACAAGTTCCTCGTCCGTGAGTTTCCTGCCGTTCGCTAACTCTGAAAAGGGTGACCCGAACTGTGGCATATCATTTTCCTCTGCTTCATGTACGTTGACACGTTAAAGCTTGGATTGCGGCTTTGAGTGCTATCTCGTTTGTAGTTCCGTGGCTTCCAGAGGTCTGAGCGGGATTGACCATTGCGGCAATATCCGTCCAACAAGCGAGGCCACCACTGAAAAGAGAAAGACCCCGAGATTGATAGCCTCGGGGTCTTTATGGGTGTGGGTGAGAGCGGGTTACGCTGCTGCGGGTACGACCAGAGCGGCTCTAGCTGCCTTAGCTGCCTTGTTCTTTTCCCGCCTAACCTTAGCCCAGCGTTTTTGCTGAGCAGCGGCAATCTTGGCGCGACTCTCATCGCTCATGCGGCGCTTAGCGGCCTTCTTTACTGGCACCCTTGTTACCTTGGCTTTCTTAGCTACGGTTGTCTTCTTTGGTGCAATAGCCTCACTTTTCAAGCACAAGGCACGCGCCTTCTGCAAGGCGTTGATGCCGCGCTCGATTTCAGCCAGTAGTTGTTTCGTGCTCATTCAAAATCCTCCTTTGTGAGTTTACATGATGTGCAAATATGTCTATCAGTTATGCAGCCCCCAATGAACCGAGAGTTTTGTGCTGCTTGGGACGGCGCCAGGTGTGTTATGTAGAGGCCAGAGCATGTTCAGCCACGGAAGTGTCGTCGGCGACGACGCTTCTTAAAGGAGGGCCGGACGGCGATGAGCAAGCCACCTACGCTATGGCGGCGTGGCTGCGACGGGCGGATCAGAGCGGCTCTCTTGGCAGGTACTCGAACGTGTTGTGCGTCAGGATGGTCGCATGTGCGGCCGATACGGCATCATCGGCGCGATCGCAGAACTCGAACGCAACCTGATCATCGAGCGAGTGCGCGCCGGCATGCGGCGCGCCCGGCTCGAAGGACAGCGCATCGGCCGCCGGCCTCTGGAGCTGGACCAGGCAGCCATCTATCACGACCGCTGCCGTGGTCAGAGCATCCGGGAGATCGCCAAGGGCCATCGCATCTCAACGGCCACCGTACAACGCGTGCTGCGGAAATCTCCGGCCCAGACACAATCACTGGACACAATGGATAAATCAGCCTGAGTGCTCCTTTTCGCTCCGTGACAAAAGGGGTCTGAAAGCCGACCCTCTAAACCCCTCAAAACAAAGGGCCCGATCTCGCCGATCCGGCCGTGTCAAAAGGTGTGGGTTATGCAGTACGTCGTTTTCGTGCGAGATGGACATCTGAGGTCGTCACTGCGTAGCTTAAACGACCTAAAGCTGGGCCCCGTTACTCGTGCCGGAGTTTGGAAGCGATACAACTTCGGCCCCCGAACCTGTGGGTTCTGAGGCCGAAGCGCACATGAATCGAAGTTTGAGAGGCGTTACATTCCCTTGCCGTTGAGACTGAGTACTTGTTGATTGACAAGGGCGTTATCCGTTATGGTCACGCTGCCCGTCAGAGTTCCCTTGACAGCTGGAGTGAAAGTCACATTGATGACGCAACTAGAGGATGCGGCCAAGGTTGTTCCCTTCCCGCAGGTAGTGCCGGATACCAACGCGAAGTTGCCGGTAATTGTCACTGTTGACAACACCAGCGTTGTAGTTCCCGTGTTGGTTAGCTTCACGGATTGAACCGCGCTCGTCGTACCTACCTTACTCGAGAAGGTAAGGCTCTTTGTACTCAACTGGGCCTGAGGATTGATCACCGTGGCGGTCAGGCTAACAGTCTGCGGGCTGCCAGGGGCGTTATCAACAATGCTCAGCACCGCTGTTTGAGGATTGTAGTAGGGCCCCGCGAAAAAGCTTACGGAGATGGTGCAGCTCTTGCCCACTGCCAAGGACCCCGGACAGAGATTCACAGCGACAAACTCTTCGGAGTTCCCTCCCTGCACAATCGATATGAGGGGTCCCTTTATTGTCATCGGAGCATTTCCAAGATTGGTTATCGTAACGGCCTTGGTGGTAATGGTGCCTAAATAGACCGTGCCGAAACTAACGCTCGACGGCGAAACGCTGGCCAGCGGCCCAATGACAGACTGCGTGACACTTGCGGAGGTGCTGGTAATGAAGTTGGTGTCACCGAAGTAGGTTGCAGTCAGCGTCCTGCTACCGACTGTGACAAACGTGATCAAGCAGTTTCCTGCGCCTGAACTCAACTTAGCCGAGCATGATTCGCCCGTGCTCGCGGCGACAGTAACCGTGCCCGTAGGCATACCGCTGCCAGATGCCTGGAAGTTGACTGCTACGGATTGACTTGGAGACGACGGGTTAGGTGTGTTCGAGGTTATCTTAACTGTCGATGAGATCTTGGCAGCTAGAGTCGAGGAACTCATCATTGGTGCAGCATTGTAGTTCGTGTTGCCTGTCTGGTTGAAACTCACCTGGCAGGATCCCGTGCCGCTGATCATGGAAACCGTTGCAGAGCCTGAACCACTGCCCGAGCAGGCTCCCGCGGTCGTGATTGCCACGGGTAGGCCCGAACTGGCAGTTGCGGCCACGGCAAACGTCGCACCGTAGTTCGCACTGGCCGGCGCTGCCTTGGTTACTGTAATCGCCTGGCCAGCAGGGATCGCCGTAATTGCCTGTGGCGTGGCCGATGACCCAAGGTAGTTGTTGCCTGCGGCAGTCACGGCGGTGATCGTGCATGTCCCTGAGCCAGCGGTTATCGTTACCACTCCTGCCGTCATCGAACAGGCCCCGTTCGCACCAATGGTGAGTGATCCGTCACCGGTGGTGCTTGCCGACGGTGTGTAGGTGCCGTTGAATGGCAATTGGCTGGGAGCCGTGGAGGTGAAAGTTGTGGTGGAGGTTGTCTGTTTCACACTCAGCGTGAAGCTCTGGGTGGCATCGCTTCCGTAGCCGTTGTGTGCAGTGATGGTGAAGGGATAGGATCCCGCCGCACTGGGCATCCCCGTAAGAGTCGCAGTGCCGTCATGGTTGTCGGCGAACGTCACTCCACCCGGCAGCGCGCCGCTTTCGGTCAAGCTTGGCGTCGGCACTCCCGTGGTGGTCACCGTGAATGTCCCCAGCGTACTGTATGTGATCGTCGCGGTGTTGGCGCTGGTGATGGCCGGTGCCGCGCCCAGGTTCACCGTAGGCTCAGAGCCGGGCTTTGTTGGATCAGTCCAGGCCAGAGGCAACGGGTTGGCAGAGGCCGCATCCGAATAGGCCGTGGTTGTCCACACTTCCTGTACTGAGCTATTGGTGACCGTCGCGTTGCTCATGGCGGTGAAGGTGATCGTGATGGTTCCGCCCGGAGCGACAGCGTCGTTGGTTGTGTTTTCAAAGAAGCGCATGATCCCAGGCATCAGGCTGGGGTCGTACGACCAGCTCACGGTTGTGCCGCCCTGCTCCATGGCGGTTACCAAGACACTCGTCGGCGTGATTGTCCCTTGATCAGCCGCTGGAACTGCGACTTCGACGCTCGAAAGGTTATTCGCATTTGGCGCAGCGGCGTTGCTGACCGTCAGGGTGTAAGCTCCCACCTGGCCGGTCGCCCAATCCGTCGGGTTGATGCCGGCTGTATAGGCGACTATGACTTCGATTGGCGAGCTCATGCTTTGAGTCGTGGTGCTATTGGAGCTGTCCGTGGCGGTGATCGTAGAGCTGGCTGGATTGCTGACAGTGTCCAACGTTACCCTGAACGAACCTGTGCCATTCGTCAGTGTCGGATCCGGGCTGGGGAGTACAGCTCTTCCGTCAGTTGAAACAAAGTGGATGGTGTCGTTGATGGGGTTTCCGTTCGAAGTGTTGACAGGGTTCCAGAACTGGTCCACCACGTTGACGGTGACCTGGACCGGCCCGTTCACATACTCAGTGCTTGGGGTGCCGGTCTTACCGGTGGTGGTGCCCGGCGCCGCCGTTTCTCCTGGAACCAATAACTGCAGCTGGGAGACAGAGCCGGGGCTCACGGTAAGACTCGTCTGGCCCTGCACTCCATTGGGGTATGTCCCGGTCACGCTATGCACGGAGCCGTTCTGATCAGCTACCGTCGCTGTGCAACTCGTACCGATGCAGGAGCCGTTCGGCAAGAGGGAGAAGGTCGTTGAGCTGGTAACGTCGCCGTAGGGGTTGTTATAAACATCAAACCCTGTTGCCGAGTACATCTGCGACTGACCTGCGACGATGGTCGCGTTCAAAGGGCTCAACACAAGCGTGACCAGCGGTCCGGCGCCGACGCTGTGGAGGCTTGTTCCTTTACTACCATTGAAGTTGGTATCGCCGCCGTACGTTGCCGTAATCGTGCGGCCTCCTGCTACGGTCGAGGTGAGCGAGCAACTTCCCGCGCCACTACTGAGCGTGATCGGAATCGGGCAGGCCGCTCCGGTGTCGTCGCTGACGTTCACTGTGCCGGATGGCGTTCCCCCGAATTGGGGACTGACGCTTACGCTCACCGAGTAGGAGGATCCAGCCGCGGAGGGCTCTGGGGAGATCGATACGACAGTCGTCGTCGTGCTTGCGTGTGTGGCGGTTGTGGTTTGCGAAGCTGTCGCAGACGAGTAGTTGCTATCCGCTGCCCAACTCGCCGTGAGGGTGCACGTACCTGTACTGCTGACCATGCTCACCGTGTTACCGGATACCGTACAGACACCCGCAGTCCCGGTGATCGACGGCGTCGTGCTGGCGTTGGTCGTTGCCGTCACGGAGAATGTCGACATATACGCCGCCGTGACCGGAGCGCCGGTGAAGGACACGGTCGGTGCAGTCGAGTTCACAATCTGCGTCAGCGCCGCGGAAGAGCTCCCCGCAAAGGTGCCGGCGCCGCTGTAAACGGCGGTTATGGAATGGGATCCAACCGCCAGCAAGGAACCGCTAATGCTCGCGGTGCCACCGCTTAGCGTTTCTGTACCCAGCGCAGCGGTTCCGTCATTGAAGGTCACGGTTCCGGTTGGTGTGCCGCCATTGGCTGTAACTTTGGCGGTGAAGGTGACGTCCTCACCAAATGTTGAGGGATTTAGACCCGACGAGAGCGAGACGGAAGTTAACAACGCATTATGGGTTGTGTTCAGCAGCACCCCGATCTTGACGAGGGTTGTCAGGACAAAATCAGGCCTCCCGTCTCCGTTCAAGTCGGCGACCGCTCCGGGTCCCGGAGCGATATACGACATGTCCGTAGCTTGAAAGGTTCCATCGCCATTACCCAGAAGCAGTTTCGCTTCCGCTCCAGCCATTACCGCAAGATCCAGCTTGCCGTCTCCGTTGAAGTCACTCGTGAGAATTTGCTGGGGTAATGAAACACCGGGGTAGACCTGGGGACTCTGGAACGTGCCGTCTCCGTTGCCCAACAACACTCGGACTGCGGCGTCGAGAATTGTTCCTACTATCAAATCCGGGTTTCCATCCCCATTTAAATCCTTGACTGCTATACAAATGGGCTCTGTTCCTGCATCACTCACGGCGTAAGTTGTCTCGGGTTGGAAGGTACCGTCTCCATTACCCAGGAAAATACTTATCGTGTTGCTGTAACTGGGACTGGTTCCCTCAGTCGAGACCACCAGGTCAAGGTTGCCGTCTCGATTGAGATCACCTACAGCGATTTGAGTAGCGTGCGCAACACTCAGGCTATATTCAACTTCAGCATTGAAGGTACCGTCACCATTGCCGAGAAGGATCCCAATTTTATTTTCGCTGGAATGTATGACTGCCAAGTCCAGCTTGCCATCACCATTGAAATCTCCCACGACGGGATTGGTGGCAGGACTCAGAAGTGGGGAATTCACTATGGGTTTAAATGTCCCGTCCCCGTTGCCGAGCAGAACACTAACGTTGTGTGTTCCGGTTCCTCCGGTGCAGTTCACTATCGCAACGTCGGGCTTTCCATCTCCATTGAAGTCGCCCCCTGCGATCGCGTTGCAGGTGCCGATACTTTCCGTCGTGGTAACGGGTGCCTGGAAAGTGCCGTCCCCATTTCCGCGAAGCAGTGTGACAGTGTTCTCACTAATGACAGGTGCCACCACCACATCCAGTTTGCCGTCGCCGTCAAAATCGGCCACAACCGGAATTCCAGGGTACAGGCCCGCAGCGTAGGTGGGTGCGGTCTGGAATGTACCGTCCCCTTTGCCTATTAACACATGTTCACTATAGAAGTAACTCGCTGCCAGATCCAACTTGCCGTCGCCGTTGAAATCTG
Source organism: Acidobacteriaceae bacterium (assembly GCA_003165075.1). Classification (GTDB taxonomy): domain Bacteria; phylum Acidobacteriota; class Terriglobia; order Terriglobales; family Acidobacteriaceae; genus Telmatobacter. Next base: position 109,858 of record PLSM01000139.1, read on the forward strand.
CAAGCGCCAGCGTAGTGGTTGCCAGTCCGGTGTTGATCGCTGTCTGGAAAGTGCCGTCCCCATTCCCGGGCAGAAGGACCGTGTTTTCGTACCCACTGTCTACCAACAGATCCAGCTTGCCGTTGCCAAACAAGTCTCCGACGACAATGTCATTGGGAGCGTCATATTGATTGCCGAGCCCCATCGAGTAGTAAGCGAACGGAGTGTGGAAAGTACCGCTTCCGTTGTTTATGAGTACGCCTACCTCTGATAGATTTGTTGTTTCACCGTAGGGACTTGAAGGTGGTGTGTCGATGTTGATACCGACGGCCACATCAATGTGGCCATCGCTATTGAAATCCCCGAGGGCTACGACAAATGCGTTGCCTTGCAGAGGGTAAATCGCCGGCGTTTGGAATGTTCCATTCCCATTCCCAAGCAGCACCTCAACATTGCCGGCGAAATTGTTCCCGGCGACATAGTCATTTGCCACCACGAGGTCCAATTTCCCATCGCCGTTAATGTCGCCCGCCGCGATCGCGTTCGGGTAAGGAAAGCCTGTTATGGGCGCCTCTATTGTGAAGGTGCCGTCTCCATTATTGAGAAGAACATTGATTTCACCTCCCGCCCCATTCTCGGGATTGGCAACCGCAAGATCTATTTTGCCATCACCCTTGAAAGCGCCGGCAGTGATTGAGAGAGGGTAACCACCAACTGTATAGTTCACTGCCGCTTTGAAAGTGCCGTCGCCGTTGCCCAGTAAGACTGAAATTGTTCCGCCCGTAAAGTTGGCAACTGCTATGTCTGGATTTCCGTCACCGTTGAAGTCGGCCACTGCAATTGACATCGGAGACGCACCCACTGGGTAGTCGACTCCGGCCTGGAACGTGCCGTCGCCATTACCCAGGAAGATTGTCAGAGTGTTGGTTATATAGGAGACAACTGCGAGGTCTATCTTGCCGTCCCGATTGAAATCTCCATAGGCTGTCGCCTCGATGATGGGATTCGCCGTCCCGTTAGAGTAGGCGGTTTCCAACCCTCCCGGGGGAGTGTAGTTCAATCCGGTTTCCTGAAAGATCAATGACGGGGATGTCTGTGAAAAACCTGTTGCTGCTAACCCCGATAGCATGACGAACACAAGGCACAAGTACAGCGGAATTCTTTGGCGCATATGGAATCCTCACCCTTCTGAAACCGTTCACATCTACCAGCCAGACGACAAAAACGCTCTAAGAAGGCCGAAAGCATCCTCCATCAGCCTTGTTGAAGGCTGACTGCGTTTGCTTCGGCCGCCATACGTAGTGGAGTTGATTCGGGCGAGGACATAGTTGCGGCGCAAATTGAGGGGCGGAGAGCATAGCCTGGGTTGGTTTGCATTTCGCTTCCTCAGCTCACAACTTACCCGGCGACGGGATGAACCCCGCTTCGGAATGCCCGATTGACAACGGACCCTTTAGGACGTGGCCTTTCGCCTCGGGGGGTGCTGCGCTTGAGCCGGCGGGGACTGGGCCGCGACTGTCCCGGCAAAGGACAAGGCAAATGCACATACAAAACAAGAGCTTAGAAGGATCTTGGGGTTCATAACGGCTCCTCCGGATTGGCAGTTTCTCGGTTAAAGGGAGGTGAACGCGTACTTCGGCGCTTGTTGCATTTTGAGGCCTCATGCGTCTCGCTCCTGAGACCGGAAGTCTGCTTGGAGTAAATGTTTGATTGTCGGAACGCTATGGCAAAACCAGCGGAGAAACAAGACCTCTAAAAGAGGGGTGTATTCTGCTATCAGATTTCACCAACTTGGTTGATCCGATCGGAGTGAATTGCCATGGCTATCCGCGGTCGCCCGGTCCAGCCGAGCGACATTTGCAAGTGCGTTGAGATAGTGGCTTCACACTCAGTGCTCAGGAGCAGATATGCAGAGATTCTCTGTGATCTATCCGGGGTAATGTTGTCGCTGCTTGGCCGCGAGGCTTTCTCGTGCATGGTCGTCGAAGAGGAGGGCGTGACCTCACGGATCCTTGGAGCCTCGGTTTCTACATTCGTCCAGGAATCCTTTTTCTGCGAGATGAAAACGCCGCCTTCTTTTTGGGGAACTCCCGAGATTGTGCGCAGAGAACTAAACGGCCAGTCCGTAATCTTGTCGAACGACGAATTGCGTCGCGACAACATCGGAAGCGGGCTGAATCTGTTCGTCTGGCATCTCGGAATTTCAGAAGACGAGCGTCGGCTGGAAGTGGGCTCAACCATGTTGGACTCGTTTGTCAAAGCGCATGGAGGATACAACCTGAAGGAGTTCATGGGACAAGCGGATACCTGGGGCCACTTTGCCGCAATGCGACAGGCTGGAGGCTGCTTCATTCGACCCACGGGCGGTGAGTACGCGGACAGTTTAGAGTCGATCGATGTGGACGTAACCCAGACACCGGTGAACGTGGGGATTTCGCGGGAGATGGCGCGGGGGACTGCGATTGGATCCTGGTGCAGCGCGCTGTTTGACTACTCGTCACCCAGGCTGGGACTTAGCCGTTCACAGCAACGGCTGTTGTCGGCTGCGCTCAATGGCCATACCGATGAAGAATTGAGCAAGCACCTTGACATCTCACTTTTTACAGTCAAGAAGGTCTGGCTTGAAATCGACCGGCGTGCGGCGCTAAATCTTCCGGAGGTATTCGCAGACTTCCGGCACGACGGTCAGACGCAATGGCGTGGGAAGCAGAAGCGGCATCGCTTGCTTTCTTATCTCCAGGAACATCCCGAGGAGCTTCGGCCCGCATTGCGCCAGCGTAACGGTACTATCGTTGGCAAACAAAGCATTGGCTAAGTGTGTGCAACGAACTTCGTTTGCGTCTTTGATGGTTCCCGCGAAGGCTGGACCGGCTTAGACGTTGGTCTTCGACTGGAGTAATCGAAACCCAGCATTGATCTCGCCGGTCTCATAACCCACACCTTTTGACACGGCCGGATCGGCGAGATCCGGCCGTTGATTTAGTTGGAGTTAGCGGGTGGGTTGCAGGAAGACTTTTGTCACAGGGCGAAGGAGCCGGTTCAGGCTGTTTTTTCAAGGGCCTGGGCAGAGTGTCTGCGAAGCACCCTTTGCACGGTGGCCGTCGAGATGCGATGGCCCGTAGCGATCTCCCGGATGCTCTGACCACGATGGCGCGGCCCAGCGGCCCGCTGGTGGAGAGAGTCAGATTCGAGGCCACTCTTGCCTTGGAGGTGCCTCAAACTCCCCCCCGCCACTGTTTGCAAGCACGCCCCCGATAGGCAGCACCCGCACTTTCACCTTATGGGGTACCAACTTTCACCTTATGAGGTCGAACTTTCACCTTATGCGTCAATCCACAGCGAACTGACGATCCGGTAATTCTTCCTCAAAATAATTCCAGGTAAAAACCCGCGAAACGGCATCCCCGGCTGTACTACCTGTCAGGAGCCTTGCAATGGGCGCCTATATGAATCGATTCCAAGCTACAGGTGTCCAACCGTGAGGAAGTTGATCAAGGACGTTCTCGCACGCATCCCAGCATCGCGTGCGCATATCTACAACCTGGTCGCAGCAGGGAAGTATCCTCGGCAGGTACACCTCGGTGGTTTTGGTGCGTTCTGGGTTGAGGATGAGGTTGATGCGTGGATTCAAGCGCACATCGATGCTGCCGACAATTTGAATCATGGTTCGAATCCCTGTGATGCTGTAGCGGCCTAGAACAATGTAGGTACATTTAAAGGTACCGTCGAAAAGAGTATCTGTAGGATATTGAAACTAAAGACTGTGGGACTCCCTGGGTTGCAGCCAGATCAAATCTTTTAAATTCAATTACAAGTAAGCCAGCACAAAGCTCATTCCAGGCGACAATTCCGGCCCAGTCGGCCAATCCAGGGTTCCGCGTGGATCGTGAGCAACTCTTAATGAGTCAGTAAGCCTGCCAATGCGCTTCTGGGCACGCAGATGTAAAACCAGCGCGCCCAGTGAGCGGCTCGTGCATCGGGATTACCCCGTCCGTCAGCGGCGCAGGTCTAGCACTTTGGATGGGGGTTCTTGAACGCAACCTCGATCGGCAGCCAGTCTGACAGGCGCTTCGCGTCGACTTCAGCATCTCCGGCTTGGCTGGTGAGCGATGACCTGGCAAGGGCCACGGATATCTTTACTTTTCCCTTGATGCAGTAGGCTCCCACAAGTGTCGTCAAGCCTTTGTTGGCTACGTCCATGTAGCTCGCAGGTAGAGTGCCCTCCGCGCCATGGATATCGACCGGGGGCAAAATCATCTGGTCCATGACGGGCCGGTCTTTCGCAACGCCCGAAGAGTCGAATCGCACCACGAGACTAGCTCTGTTCTCCAGCGCGTCAGGATTGGCCGTGTACTTGATGGCCGGAATGGTGATGCCCGTCGGATTCGGCTTGGCTGCCTGCGTATCAAAAGCGATATGGTAGGGAGCCCCCTTCCATTTGGGCGTAGTGGGGACGTTGGAAGCCTTGTCCCCCTGGTTTCCACAGCCCGCCAAAAGCACCAATCCCCCGATCGCCAGTATGATCCCTTTTCTCAAGTCATCCTCCTCGTTCTTATGTGACGACGCGCCAGAATACCACTCCAATGCCTCACCAGAACAATGATCGGCAGGAGTTGTAGCCTCTATGGCCGGAACCTCGCTCAGGGCCTTGCGGCGGGATGGTCTCCCCAAGGCAGGCTTGTGAGGTAGAGTGGCAGGTGTGACCGGTCTCGGCTGCTCTCAACCGGAGCCCGATCCGCCGGCCGGCAGCGGTCAAATCGAATTGAGGATTGAATGAACGATAAGCCCTATCGCCCGCAGGAAGACATCGTGACCTTAATGAAACAGTTCAACCAGCCGGTAAGGGAATCTCCTGAACTTCCTGACCCGGACACGCGCTTGCTGCGTGCGCGGCTGGTTTTTGAAGAGGCGCTGGAGTTCATCAAAGGCTGTGGTTGCACGGTAACGATGACCATGCCGGGCAAGGACGGCAAAGAGCAGACTGCGGTGATTGACGACATCGGTGTGGTCCTCGACCCTCACGGCAGCCCTGACTTCGCTGAATATGTGGACGGTTGTATCGACCAGCTCGTCGTCACGTATGGGGCGCTGAACGCAGCGGGTGTGAAGGCGCAGCCCGCCTGGGATGAAGTGCAGCGCAGCAACATGAGCAAGGCCTGGCCACACTGCAGCGTGTGCGACGCCGTGCTGGAGCGGAGTTCTGGCCCGGAGCTGGTCCATCCGGAAAACAGCAACGCCCATCATGGTGATTGGCAGACGGTTCTGAAGGTGCATAAGCGCCCGGACGGCAAGTTCATCAAGTCGCCGACCTATTCGCCCGCGGACCTGAAGCGCGTGATCGCGGAGCAAATTCTGCAGGGTAAAGGGGCTTGAATCTGCGCATGAGTGACAAGGGGAAAGGAATCTCGCAGTGCGGCGCTGGAATGGTGCGCCGTTTATTAGATGCAAAAGCGCCATTCTGGACTGATCGGGAATCCAGGCTTTAGTTCGCCTAGGAACTGGCTTGCCGCAAATCGGCGGCCAGCGGGCAGTGGGCGCAGTCGGCGGTTCGGCCGCAGTGCGCCTTTCCTACGGCAACCGTGAGGGCATGGAATTCATTGAAGAGGCGCGCTTGGTCACGTGCGGGGTCGGAAGCAAAGGCCTCACGGGTCAACTGAATCAGCGCGTCATATCCCTTGCGCGTGCGATCGGGCGCGGGGGTCAGCAGGCGATGGCGCTCGACGATGCGGCGCAGATACTCGTCGGCTACGGGAACCGGGTGACGGAGAGCGTAGAGGAGGATGGCGTCGGCGGTCTCCGGACCCACTCCACGAAGAGCCAGCAGGCGGCGGCGAAGGGCGGGTGTAGGGGTTGCCGCCAGGGCATCGAGGGAGCTGGCGAATTCCGCATCGAGCATGGCGATGAATGCCTTGAGGGCGGGAGCCTTGCGGGTGTGAAAGCCGGAAGGACGGATGAGTTGTTGTAGATCCGGGAGCGGGAGAGCGCGCAGGCCGTCGAGGTTGAGGGCTCCGGCGGCGCGCAGATTCTCGAGGGATCGCTCGACTGCCTTCCATGCGGTGTTTTGGGTGAGATAGGCGCCGAGAATCACTTCAAAGGGCGTATGCGCCGGCCACCAGTGCTGCGGACCGTAGGCGACGGCAAGCTGATGGTGCATGCGGCGCAGGCGCTGGGCCGAGTCGAGGCGCTGTCCGGACCTCACGGCAGGGAACTTTCCTGGGGCGGGGATTGCAACTGAATCTTCCACTCCAGAACGCGGGCGCGTGCGGCGGCGGCTTCAGCCTGGGGCACGTGGCCGGCCTGTTGCAGGCAGATGGAGAGGGCAGTGTGGGCCAGCGGGTCGTGAGGAGTGAGCGCAACCAGCGCGAGGGCCACGGCGATGGACTGCTCCAGACGGCCGGCGTCCCGCAGAGCGCGAATAAGGCCGTGATGCGCTTCGTAATAGGCCGGGTCGGCGGCGATGGCGGCGCGAAAGGCCTGGGCTGCTTGAGCGGCGGAGCCGGCGGCGAGCAGATCAAGCCCGCGCTGGGAAAGGACTTCGGCAGTTGGAGCGCTGGGCTGGGTCACTTGAGTCTTTGGGGTCACAACGACAGTCTCTAGGATATAGGCTAAGGCGCGAATCTGGCATGGGCGCGGCAGACGCCGGGAAGGCCGTTATGAAGAGTCATACCGAGTATTTGGTTTTTGAAACCAAGAAGCGCCGCGAGATGGTGCATATTACCGACCAGGTAGAAGAGATCGTAAAGCGCAGCGGGGTGAAAGACGGGCTGTGCTTTGTTTCGCCCATGCATATTACCGCGGCGATTTACGTGAACGATCTGGAGAACGGGCTGATTGAAGACATTGGCAAGTGGTTGGAAGAACTGGCCCCGGCGCGACCGGACTACAAACATCATCTGACCGGCGAAGACAACGCGGATGCGCATCTGAAGTCTCTGTTGCTGCACCACGAGACCACCCTGCCGGTGACCGCGGGGCGGCTCGACCTGGGAACGTGGCAGCGTGTGTTCTATGCCGAATTCGACGGCCGTCGGCGCAAGCGCGTGATTGTGAAGGTGCTGGGGGTGGAGTAGGGGCCGCTAGCCTGTGAGTCTGTGATCTTCCGCCATTGACCTTTTGGAGTGGGTGGGGCGGGGGCGGAGAAGTCGATCCGGGTACGGGGCAGAATGACCAGGTCTACGCGGCGGTTTTCGGCGCGCCCGGCGGCGGTCGAGTTGGCAGCGACAGGGTGGAACTCGGCATAGCCCGCGGCGGAGAGGCGGTCGGGAGGAATGGCGCGCAGGTCCAGGAAGAGCCGGGCAATGCGCGTGGCGCGGGCCGAAGAAAGCTCCCAGTTGGAGTCGAACTCCAAATTGTGAATGGGGACGTTGTCCGTGTGGCCCTCGACGCGCACATCGTATGCGGAACGGGCGAGGGAGTTGGCGATCTTGCGCAGACTGTCGAGAGTCTCGGGGCGCGGGTCCGCGGAGCCGGAGTTGAAGAAGCCCGCTTCGCGCAGACTGATGACCAGTCCGTCCCTTCCCATTTGAAGGGAAACTGTGTGCTCGGCAATCTGGCTTGAGAGCGTGTGCTCCAGTTCGCGGCGAATCTGGTTCAGGTCATCGCGGACCTTTCCGGGTGACAGCACGTCCTCCGCCATGACGCTATTAAGCGGGAGCTCGGCTTCTCCTGAAGCGGGCGGTCGGCCAGGGACGCCGGAGAGGATGCCGAGCGACTGGAAGGCTGTGTCGATGGCCACCGACACCTGGGTCTGCTTCTTTTGATCGGCTTTGGCAAAGGCATAGAGAACCACGAAGAAGGCAAAGAGAAGGGTGATGAAGTCGGCATAGGAGACCAGCCACCGTTCTTGACTGACGCGTGTGCGGTGAACCCTGGGATTCATGCGGCGCGCTCCACAGCCTGGTGGCTGGAATCAGCGACGAAGCCCGACAGCTTGACCTCAATCATGCGCGGGTTCATGCCTTCGAGAATGGAGATCACACCTTCGAGCATCATTTCCCGGCGCTGATGATCCTCGCGCTGCAGGATGCGCATCTTTCCGGCAAAAGGCAGAAAAAAGAGGTTGGCGATGCCGACTCCGTAGATGGTCGCCACGAAGGCAACAGCGATGCCGCGGCCCACCTCCTGAATGTTGTCGAGATGCTGCATCACCTGGATGAGCCCCAGCACCGCGCCCAGGATGCCGATGGTGGGGGAGAAGCCGCCCGCGGATTCAAAGACAGCGGGAAGGCGTTCCTCAATTTCGGAAGCGGAATCGAGGCTGACGCGCATGATCTTGCGCAATTCGGCGGGCTCTGTTCCGTCAACCGCCAGCATGACGGCCTGTTTGAGGAACGGGTCCTGGATGGTCTGGAGGTCGGCGTCGAGAGATACGACTCCGTTGTGGCGAGCCTTGTTGGCAAAGCTGATCAGAAGGCGGATGAGCTGGTCGTTGTGCCTGCTGGGCGCAACAAAGACGAGCGCCATGCGGCGGAAAGCGGAGATTACGGTAGAGAGGGGAAACTGGAGCAGGACCGCGCCCATGGTGCCTCCAAACACGATGAGCGCCGCGGTAGGCTGCAGGATCTGACCCAGGTTTCCGCCTTCGATCAGCAGGCCCGCAATAATCCCGGCAACCGCCAGAAACGCGCCGACGATGCTCGCTTTGTCCATCGAGTGCTCCTCCTTTGGAGGGAATGGTGTGCGTGGACGAACCAGCCAGTCAGCCGCTGCGGCCCGGGGCCGGCGTGGCATCCGGCGCGGAGAGATGAGGCTGGCCGGAGACTTCGAGGCTGGCCAGGGAGGCGAGCCTTTGCAGATCGCCAACGGGAAGGCGGCGCGCCACCGTGGCCAGAAGACGGGCACGGTAAGCGAGCACCCGCTCCACCACCTCGGCAGGCTCTTCGCGCACCATCAGTTTTTCCCCATTGATAAGGGTGAGCATAGTGTCTGGCGAAGCCTCGGCCGACTTGATCAGATCGCTGTTCAGCACCATGGGGCTGCCGTTGAGTCTGGTGAGTTCGATCATTGCCCTGTCTGCCCTCCTGCTGCTCTTCTCTGCTTATCGGCCCGTGCAGCGAAAGGATGATTGGAGAGCGAATTGCTAAGCGCCTCGCGAAAAAACATAAAGTGTTCTTGAAGGACGCCGATGAAGGCAGTGGGCAACGTGGTTCCTTTCACCAGGTGGCCCGGGGCTGGCGGTTGAAAAACTCTACGTCCTCTCCCGGTCAGGCACCCGAAGTAGGGAACCCAGAATTCACTTCAACACGAGGAGAATCGATATGTCTTTGGGTGTCTTGAATAACATCTCTGCGATCTACGCGCAGAACAATCTGAACCAGACACAGAGCGCACTGAACACCACACTTCAGCAACTTTCTTCAGGATCGCGCATCAACTCCGGCGCCGACGACGCAGCCGGCCTTTCTTTGGCCAACGGCCTTCAGGCCTCTTCGACCGCTCTATCGCAGTCCGCAAAGAATGCGACCGAGGGTGTCGACTTCCTCCAGACCGGCGATGGCGCGTTGGCGCAGGTCACAAACCTGCTCAACCGCGCTGTTACGCTGGCAACCGAAGCATCGAACGGTACGCTGAACTCAACCCAGCAGGCTGCCACTCAGGCCGAGTATTCGAGCATCATGGGTGAGATCAACACCATCGGCCAGAACACTGAGTACAACGGCATCAACGTCTTCAGTCAGGGGGCCAACGTCTTTACCTCGGATGGAACAAAGAGCGCCTCGTATGCGACCTCGGCGCTGGCCGCTGGCGGATTCAGTTCCTCAAGCCTCTCGCTGCAGTCAGACTTGGTGGTGGGCGCAACTGCAGCCGCAGCTGCAACTGGAGCCAAGGATTCCCTGGGCAATACCGTTACAACCGGCGATTTTGTCCTCACGGACGGCACGGCGAATGCCGCCGGAACCTACAACACTTATGACCTTACTGCCATGGGTGTATCCGGCGCTTCCGCAACAACAACCAGCGTCATTGTCTCCGGAAATGGCGGGACAGATGTCACCTCGTCTATTGCCAAGCCAAGCGCGGCGGGCACGGATTCGAACGGCGTCGCCTACACAACCTCCGACTATGTTTACACGGATGCGAACGGCAACACCTTTAACCTGGGTGCGACGGCGGCGACGGGGACTGTTCCCACCACAAGCCTGAGCACAGTCGCAGCTGCGGAATCCGCACTCACGCTGATCAACCAGGCCATCACATCGGTTGCCGCCGACCGCGGCACTCTTGGCGCCAACATCAACACACTGACGGCCGTCGAGAATGTCCAGTCGACGCAGTCCACCAACACCCTTTCGGCGGAGAACGATGTGACGGCCACCGATTACGGCACGGCAACCTCCAACATGAGCAAGCAGCAGATCCTGATGCAAACCGGCATTGCCGCCCTGGCGCAGGCCAACCAGTCGCAGCAGCTAATCACCAAGCTGCTCCAGTAGTTCCTCGAGCAGAAATGTTGAGCAAGGCCGACGGGGAAAGCAGCGCAACAGCGGCTTTCCCCGTTTCGCATTGCAAGTAGCCGCGCGGCCGTTTGGAGTTTCCTAATTCTCCCCGTCGTGGCTTGGTCATTCACCTGATCATGAAATGCACGAGAGGAAGCGTATGGGTAGTGTCGGTTTGAGTTTTGGCTCTGCCACCAGCGGCCAGGGCTTCGATGTCACGACTACGGTGAATGAGATTGTGGCCAACCTGCAGGCGGTGGAGACACCCTGGACGACTCAACTGACCAGCCTGCAGAGCAAGGACACAGCCCTATCCAGCCTGGGAACGCAAATCTCCACGCTTTCCACTGATCTCCAAAACCTCACCGACTTCACCGGCACAATGACGGATAAGACCGGGTCCAGTTCTGACACCAGCGTGCTTACCGGGAGCATTACTTCCAGCTCTACGGCCGTGCCCGGCACGTACACCGTCACGGTTCAGAATCTGGCACAAACGTCGAGCGCGGCCTCCGATGCAGTGGGAGCATCGGACGTGCTTACCGGCGGCGTCACATTCAAAGTGGGGAATGGAGAGTGGCAGACCGTTAACGTGGGCGATAGCTCTACGGCGGCAACTCTCTCGGGACTGTCCACGGCAATCAATGATGCTGACGTGGGTGTTACCGCGCGAGTGCTGACCAATGCGGACGGCTCCCAGAAGCTTTCGCTGATAAGCCAGACTGATGGATCCGCCGGCCAGATTGCGTTTTCAAGCTCCATGACCCTGGCAGATTCCACCACTCCCGATCAAAACGCAGGCCTTGGTTTAACAACGATCCAAAATGGAACGGATGCCAGCATCACGGTGGATGGCGCCACCGTCACAAGCGCTTCGAATACGGTGACCAACGCGATTCCAGGACTGACTCTTCAGTTGCTTTCCACCGGCAGTTCCAGTTCGACCTCCAGTCCGGAAAGCGTGCAGGTGGTGATCGCCAACGATACTTCAAGCATCGCGTCCGCGATCAGCACTTTCGTGAGCGACTACAACACCACGATGAAGGCCATCAACGCGCAGGAGGGAAAGGATTCGTCGGGCAATCCGGAGCCGCTGTACGGCTCGTCGATCCTGGCGCAGTTGCAGGAGGGGTTGCAGTCGGCAGTGAGTTCGGTCTTTGGCTCGAACACGATTAACTCGCTCATCTCTCTGGGCATCACGGCCAGCGCAAGTGACGACGGAACGATCAGTCTCGACACCGACACGCTGAGCAATGCGCTGAACAGCAACTTCGACCAGGTTGTGCAACTCTTCCAAGGCACGGGCAGCTTCGGGTCGACCTTCACCAATACATTGAACAGCCTGGGCAACAGCAGCACAGATGGAGGCGCGATCAGTCTGGCCCTCAGCGAGGACAGCAGCCAGGAGTCGACGCTGAACGACGACATCTCAAACCAGAATGCGCTGATCGCCACGCAGAAGGCGAGCCTGACCACGGAGCTGAACGCAGCCAACCAGGTGCTGCAGTCCATTCCAGAGCAGATCCAGGAAATCAACGAGATGTATAGCGCAGTCACCGGATACAGTTCGACCCAGAACGGATAAGGAGCTTCAGAATGGATCCGTACCAGACCCGCACGCTGGAGGGAGCCTCCGGCGTGGAACTCACAATAGCGCTCTACGACGGCATCATCCGTTTCATGTATCGCGCCATCGATGCGGTGGAGCGCGGCGACAGCAGCCAGCGCCGGGCCGCGGTCAAGCGCGCCTTGGACATCGTGATCCATCTGCAGGCAACACTGAAAATGGATATAGGCGGAAAGCCGGCAGAGGCCCTGGCGGAGTTTTATGTGGCCATGTTCGCGCTCATGCTGCAAGGGTCGCAGGCCAACTCCAGGGAGAAGTTCGAACAGGTGATTGCGTGTGTGAGAAATGTGCGTGGCGCATGGCGCGAGGCGGCCAAGGATAGCAACGCGATTCCCGCTATGCCGCGGCCGATTGCTGTGCCCGCGCTAGGGAAAGCCGGTTTTGATGGCGCTGCGGATGCCGCGGCCGGTTCGAACTGGACAGCCTGAGCAAGCTATCCGGCTACGGTCAGCTCTTCTTCCAACTGCTGTTTCTGGTAGAGACCGGCATAGTAGCCGTCCAGGGCGAGCAACTCCTCGTGGCGGCCGATTTCAACAATTCTCCCATGGTCGAGCACCGCGATCTGATCTGCATTGCGCACCGTGGAGACGCGGTGTGAGATGAGGATGGTGGTCGCGGCCGCGGTGTAAGTGCGCAGGCCGCCCAGGATGCGCTCTTCAGTGTAGGTGTCCACACTCGCCAGGGCATCGTCGAGGATGAGGATGGCGGGGCGGCGCAGCAGGGCGCGGGCAATGGCCGCACGCTGTTTCTGTCCCCCGGAGAGGGTCACTCCGCGCTCGCCCACCATGGTTTCAAAGCCCTGCGGAAACTCCTCGAACTCGCGCCGGATATGCGCGGCCTCGGCAGCCTCGAGCAAATCTTCGGGGCTGGCATGAGGCGCGCCGAAGGCCAGGTTTTCGCGAATGGTCTCGCTGAAGAGGAATGTTTCCTGGGGAACCATGCCGATGTTGCGGCGCAGGACAGCGAGGGGAAATTCGTTCACTGCGCGGCCATCGATCAGAAGCGATCCCGGCGGCGCCTCATAGAGCCGCGGAAGCAGGTTGACCAGGGTGGTCTTGCCCGAGCCGGTGGGACCGACAATGGCCAGGCTTGATCCGGCGGGGATGGTCAGGGAGACGTTGTGCAATACCGGTGTGTCGCCGTAACTGAAACTTAGATCGCGGAACTCGATGTCGCCATGGAGCACGGCGTCGGCGGGAATAGCGGGATCGGCGGCGCTGTCGTCGATGGCCGGCCGGGCCTGCAGCAGCTCGTCGATCCGTTTGACTGAAGCGGTGCCGCGCTGAAAGATGTTGACCACCCAGCCCACCGCGATGATGGGCCAAATGAGCAGGATCATATAAGTATTGAAGGCCACGAACTCGCCGGGCGTGATGCGATGGGCCACTACCAGGTGTCCCCCGGCCAGCAGGGTGATGACCATGGAGACGCCGAGGATGAACTCCAGCGTGGGCCATAGCATGCCCATCAGTTGAACCAGGCGCTGGGCGCGGCCGATGTAGCGCCGGTTGAGGCGTTCGAACAGCGTGATCTGCGATTCCTCGCGGGCAAACGCGCGCACCAGGCGGGCGCCGGAATAGTTTTCCTGGGCCTGCGAAGAGATCTCAGAGAAGCTTTCCTGGATGCGTTCGAAGCGGTCGTGAATCCTGCGGCCCAGGTACTGGACGAGAATGCTGGCCAGGGGCGCGGGAGCCAATGCGACCAGGGTAAGGTAGGGACTGATGTGGAGCAGGAAGAATAAGGCGCCAACGGTGAAGAAGAGGGTATTGGCGCTGTACATGAGGGCCGGACCCAGGAGCATGCGCACGGCATTCAGGTCGTTGGTAAGCCGGGCCATGATGTCGCCGGTGCGATAGCGCTGGTAGAAGCCGGAGTCCTGTCCTTCAAGGGTACGGAAGAGGTCGTTGCGCAGGTCGAGTTCAATATCGCGCGAAATGCCGATCAGAATCCAGCGCTGCGCGTAGAGGAAGACGCCCTTGACCAGGGCAATCGCGATGAGCAGACCGGCGAAGAGCAGAATGCGGCGCCGGGTCACGCCGTTGTCGAGCCCGTCGATGGCCGCCTGCAGAACCTTGGGAAACAGAACCCAGACGGCATTGGTGGCGATGCAGGAGAGAGTGCCCCACACGTACCCCCAGCGGTAGCGGCGCATGTATCCGAAGAGGGGGGCCATATCGCGAAGCATTTCTCTATTGTACGGGGAGAGCGGTGCGCGGAGAACAGGGGGAAGCAAGCCGCGCTGGGAACACGCTTTATGTGGGGGTGCGCAGCAGCAGGTAGCCTCCGGTAAGGCCGAAGAGCACGTCGGGGCTCCACGCGGCCAGCGCGGCGGGCAGGTAATTCACGTTGCCCATGGCGCCGAAGAGGTTGTCGATTACGAAGTAGGTAAGCGCGACGGCGATGGCCACCGCAATGCCGGTGAGAGAGCCGCGCCGGCCCATCGAGAGCGCGAAAGGAATAGCCAGCATGGACATGACGATGGCGGTGAGCGGGTAGGCGAGCTTGTGCCACAGCGCGACGCGCAGGCGCATGGTGTCAAAGCCGCTTTGGCCCAGGTCCCGGATGTAGTTCCGGAGCTGGCCGAAGTTCATCTCCTGCGATTGCAGGTTTTCCTTCTTGAAGTAGCCGGGATCTTCGTGAATCTCAGCGAAGGCGGTTTGTTTGAACTCCTGATAGGAGCCTTCGGTTACATTGGCGCCGGTGAAGTCGCGCTGCCAGCCGTACTGGAAGACCCACGAATTGGAATCCGAGTTCCAAAAGGCGCGAGTGGCAAAGATGCGGCGTGAAAGCGCAAATGTGGCGGGGTCAAATTCGAAGACTGAGAGATTGGCGAACTCGTTGCGGTCGGGATCGAAGAACTGGTAGTAGAAGATGCGGCCGGGCTCACCGGGGTGCGGCTGGCCGAAGATCCACTTCTGTTCAGGGTGAAGAAAGGTCTGCGGAGGACGGCCCTTGATCGTGCTGCGCAACGCTTCCTGCCTGCGGTTGGCCTGGGGCAGGTAAAACTCGTCGAAGAGAAACAGGCCGACCGCGAGGACTGCGGCGATAGAGACAACGGGAATCACCAGGCGGTAGAGGCTGATGCCGGTGGCCTTCATGGCGACAATTTCGCTGTTGCGATTGAGTACGCCGAAGGTGACCAGCACGGCGATCAGTACTGCCAGCGGAGTGATGGTGTAGAGCATGCTGGGGGTCAGGTTGATGAGGTATTCGCCGACCGTGGTGAGGGCGATGTGGTTGCGCAGAATGTCGCCCACCAGCTCAAAGAATGTGAAGAGCAGGAGGAGCATGACAAAGCTGGCCAGCACCAGGAAGAAGGTGAGAAGGAACTCGCGAATGACGTACTCGTCGAGAATGCGGGGGAAGGCATGGCGCGAGCCTGCCCGCACCGTCCGCGGCTGCAGCCTTTCCAAAAGGACGGAGAAATGCTTTCCGTTGGTTCTTGCCGCTGACGTCAATTTAGGGGCCTTGGAGAACCATCCCGTAATGGCTCCCAGCATGGTGTCGCCGCGGGCCATCTGCCACAGGAGAAAGACGCCGGCCGCGGCGAAGAGCAGGTTGGCCAGCCACACGCCGGCAAAGGCAGGAATCTTGTCTTGGCGGCTGAGCGCGATGCCGGTGTAAGAAAGGATGTAGTAGAGGCAAACCAGCAGAAGAGTAAACACAAAGCCGGAGCTTTTGCCGCCTCGCCGCGAAGACACGCCGAGAGGAACGCCGATCAGCATCAGCACCAGGCAGGCGGCAGGATAAGAGAAGCGGCTCTCCAACTCGATTTGGAAGCGCCTGGGATCGGGGCCATGGGTGCGATCCAGTAGCAGGTTCATGGGCAGGGCGTAAATGGCGGTGTCCAGGCGGCCCAGGTGCACGTCGCTTTGCTGGCTCAGAGTGAGGGGCAAATCGGTAGTCGCAAATGTTGAGATGTTGTAGGTTTGCGGCTGGCCGGCGACGGTCTGGTGCTCCGAGCTGTCGCGCAACCGCATCAGGAGTTCCTGGGGAGTGTCGCTGGCAACGGTGGCGGAGGCAGCGGTGGTAATGATGGGGTTATTGCGATCGGTGACGTCGGCCATGAAGACCTGGCGCCAGTTGGCGGCGCCGGTTCCGGCAACTACGTTCTGCACGTAGAGGACTTTGTTCTTAAAGTCCTCGTAGAAGACACGGGGCTGAATCTCGTAGGAGGCCTGCGAGGTGGCCAGAGACTGTTCCATTTCCAGAATGGCCTGATTGGCGCGCGGGGCGACGTAAATGGAATTCACTAGTCCCAGCAGGGTACCGGCGGCGGCCACGATGGAAGCCACGCGCACGAAGTAGCCGATGCCCAGGCCCGAGGCGCGCATGGCGATGATCTCGCTGTCAGAGGCCAGGCGGCTGAGGCCCAGCAGAATGCCCACAAGAACCGCCATGGGAATGGTGACCTTGAAGGTGTTGGGCAGGGTGAAGAGGAAAATCTCCATCACGCTGGTGAAGGTGGAGCTGTTGCGGACCACCATCTCCAGGATGTGGTTGAGGTCGCGCATGAAGAGAATGAAGGTGAAGAGCGCGCAGCCGATGAGCGTGTGGGAGAGAATCTCGCCGAGAATGTAGCGGGTCAGGATGCGCACAAGTAGGCCCTGGGGTTAGTCTATCCTGCCGCTGCGCCCGTGATGAGAGCGGGATGCCATCGGCGGAGACGGAGGCTGTTGGAGAGCACGCTCACCGAGCTCAGAGCCATGGCGGCGGCGGCGACCCAGGGGCTGAGCAGAATGTGGAAGGCGGGGTAGAGCACGCCCGCGGCCAGGGGAATGCCAATCACGTTATAGGCTGCCGCCCAGATCAGGTTCTGGCGCATGATTTGCACTGTCGAGCGGGCGAGGTGGAGGGCGGCGGGAATGGCTGCGGGCTGGGCGCGCAGCAGAAGCACGTCGCCGGCTTCCTGGGCCAGGTCGGCGCCGGTGCCCATGGCTATGCCTGCATCGGCCTGGGCCAGTGCGCCGGCGTCGTTGATGCCGTCGCCCACCATGGCCACCTTGAGACGGCCGCGTTGCAAGGCGCGAATGCGGGCCAGCTTGCCGGCGGGATCCAGCCCCGACTCAACCTCGACGATTCCTGCCTGCTGGGCAATGGGCGCGGCGGCTGCGGCGGTGTCGCCCGTAAGCATGATGACGCGCAGGCCCGCGATGCGCAGGGAGGCAACCGCGGCGGCAGCGTCGGGGCGCAGCGCATCGCGGGCATCGAAGGCCCCTGCGGGCTGTCCGTCAATGGCCATCCAAAGCCGCGTGACACCCGGTTTGACAGGCGGAATAGTGTCGGCAAGGCGAACGGAGGACTCGCGGAAGAACAGCTCGTTACCGATGCGGCAGTCGCGATCTTCGACCCTGGCAGTCAATCCGCGGCCGGGCAGAATCTGGACATTTTCAGCCGGAGCCCAGGAAATGCCGCGTCCACGCGCGTGGTCCACGATGGCGTGAGCCAGGGGATGGTTCGATCGTTCCTCCGCTGCTGCCGCCATGCGCAGCAGGTCGTCTTCCTTGAAGCCGGGGATGGTATGAATCCTGGATAGAACGGGGTGGCCTACCGTGAGGGTGCCGGTCTTGTCGACGACGATCACATCGAGGTGGGCGAGCCGCTCCAGCGCCTCACCGCCCTTGAAGAGCACACCCAGTTGCGCCCCACGGCCCACGGCGACGGTGAGCGCGGCTGGTACGGCGAGGCCCATGGCGCAGGGGCAGGCGATCACCAATACCGAGACCGTGGTGGCCAAAGCCAATTGCAGGGAATTCGTCGTAATGAGCCAGACGAGAAAAGTGAGCAGGGCCAGCGCCAGCACGACGGGCACAAAAATGGAACTGGCGCGATCGGCGAGGCGCTCCATGGGAGCCCGCGAGGACTGCGCCTGCTGCACCATGCGCGTAATTTGGGCCAGAACCGTGGCCTCGCCCAGCGATTGGGCGCGGCAAACTACAGCGCCGTCGTAGTTGAGCGAGCCGGCCAGGACGCGGCCGCCCGGGTCGCGCGCCAGGGGGACCGACTCGCCGGTAAGCATGGACTCGTCTACGGTGGTGTGGCCATTAAGAATTTCGGCATCGACGGGGAAGCGCTCGCCGGGCAGGACCAGCACACTGTCGCCGGGTTGGATTTCGTCCAGAGGCACAACCGATTCCACGCCGTTGCGGATGCGGCGGGCGGTGATGGGGCGCAGGCGGCTGAGGGAGTCGAGCGCAGCCAGGGCGCGGCGCTTGGCGCGGGCCTCGAGGGCCTTGCCCAGCAGCAAAAATCCGATGATCAGCAGCACTGCGTCGTAGTAAACCTGGCGCCCGTTGGCCGGCCACATGGTGGCATAAGCGGAGTAGGCAAAGGCCACACCGGTGCCCAGGCTGACCAGGGTGTTCATGTTGGTGGCGCCATGGCGCAGGCCGTGAGCGGCGTTGGCATAGATGCCGCGGGCGGCCCAGGCCATCAGGAACGCTGTGAGCGCCAGCAGGAACCAGCGCAGAAGATCGGGCGGCGCAGCATAGAGCCACGGAAGAAAACGCATCAGGACGTGGTCGAACTCGCCCATGGAAGTGCCGAGGGGCATGGCGAGCAGCATGGCCGCAGCACCCGCTGCCAGTGTGGTCCACGCTTTCACTTCGGCCGCGTCGGCGAGAGTATCGCCGCGGGATGTGGCATCGGACGCGCCGGGGCGAGGTAGCACGGCGTCGTAGCCCGCTGAGCGAACGGCTTCAACCAGTGCGTCGGGAGTGGCAATGGCCGGATCAAACTCCACGCTGGCGCTGTTGGCGATCAGGTCCACATGCGCGGACTGGACCCCCGGCGTGGAGCGCAAGGCGCCTTCCACATGATGCTGACAGGAGGCGCAAGTCATGCCCAGCACGGGCAGCGTCAGCGTTTCTGTCGTGAGAGTGGTCACGGAGCGGCTATTGCTCCAGGCGTGATGTATAACCGGCTTTGGCCAGAGCGGCTATGGCGAGATCGACGGACGCGGGAACGGAGGGCGCCTTGAGCCGCGCCGCGCCCAGGCGAACCTCCTCCACCTGGATCCCCTCGGCCGAGCCCAGGGCCTGGGTGACTCGCCGAATGCAGGAGCCGCAGTGCATCCCATCGATACGCAGAGTGAATTCCCCCATCTTTCCCCCCTTCACCCTTTTGATGATACCTCCGCTCAAACGATGCACCGCCGCTGTGTGGCGCGATGCGGTGCAGTTGAGGCTGGTTATGCGATGCGCGGGGCGGCGCACTATCGTAGAAAAGGAGCTATGACAATGGAGAATCATGGATAGAGAGTTTCCTGAAACGCCGTTATTGGGCGTGGGCGCGGTAGTTGAGAATGAGGGCCGTGTGTTGCTGGTGCGGCGTGGGAACGAGCCGTTAAAAGGGGATTGGTCGCTGCCCGGCGGATTGCTTGAAGTCGGAGAAGCACTGCCGGATGGCGTGGTTCGCGAAGTACGGGAAGAGACCGGCCTGATAGTGGAGCCGGTGGAACTGATTGAACTGCTGGATCGCATTCATCGTGACGGCGAGCGGGTTCGCTACCATTACGTGATTGCGGACTACCTGTGCCGCGTGGTGGGTGGGACGTTACAGGCGGGCTCCGATGCGGATGCGGCGCAGTGGGTGGAGCGGGCGGAGTGGAATAGCCACAGTGCCCTGGCGCTCGATCCGGTGACGGTGCGGGTGATGGAAACAGGCTGGCAGCGGGCGCGGGCCCTGGAGGCTAAGGTACGGGAGGGCAAGTGAGGGGTGATCGAAAGCTGAATTGGATTGTAGGCGCGGTGTTGGCGCTGGCGGCGATTACCGGAGCTTGGTTCTGGGCGCGACCGGTGCGCTTTTTCAATGCCATGACCGAACTTCGCATGCGCCTTTCCGGCGCGCAGAGCCTCTCGGCGACGGTGGCGGGAATTCGCATGCACTACTACGCGCTGGGACCGGCGGATGGGCCGGTGGTGGTGTTGGTCCATGGACTGGGCGGGCGCGCGGAGGATTGGCGGAACCTGGCGCCCTATTTCGCCAGGGCCGGCTATCGTGTGTATTTGCCCGACCTGCCCGGATACGGCCAGAGCGCCCGGCCGGCGGACTTTTCCTATTCTGTGCGCGATGAGGCCGGGGTGGTGGTGGGCTTCTTTGACGCTTTGGGATTGAAGCAGGTGGACCTGGGCGGGTGGTCGATGGGCGGCTGGATCGTGCAGCGCGTTGCGGCGGAGCATCCGGACCGCGTACAGCGCCTGATAATCATCGACAGCGCGGGCGTCTACGAGAGGCCGGCGTGGGATACGCGGCTGTTCACTCCCACTACGGCGGAGGAACTGGACCAGTTGGATGCGCTGCTGATGCCGCATCCGCCGCGGGTGCCGGGCTTCGTCGCCAGGGATATCCTGCGTCACGCCAGGAGGAATGCCTGGGTGATCCATCGTGCGCTGGCGTCGATGCTGACGGGGCGCGACTCTACGGACGGTCTCTTGCCGGGGTTGAAGATGCCGGTACTGATTGTCTGGGGAGCGGAAGACCACATCACGCCACTAAGCCAGGGCGAAAGGATTCACCAGCTAGTGCCGCAATCGGAGTTGGATGTGATCGCGGGCTGCGGCCACCTGGCGCCGGTGCAGTGTGCTGCGCAGATGGCGCCGACGGTGGTGGAGTTTGTGAAGTAGGGCATGACAGCTCAGAGATCAGAGATTAGCTCTTCCGGGCGCTGGCTGCGGCAAGTTGAGGGAGCGGCTTTGACTACCCCATTTTCTGAGGTTCCAAGGCGATTTGGAGCAAAAATAAGGGAAAATCGGGACTTGTTGTTTACCGATGAGCACATAGCGGTAATTATTAAACTATTCATTGTATTCAGGTCATTGAAAATTTTGCTCGTCCGGATGCGGGTTTTGGAGGGAGGGGGTACCCTTTTTGTGTGCTACAGACAGGGGCCAGAAGCCTCGCGCTGGTTCCCTCATTTCGATTGTGCGGCCTCGGCGGGTTATTTTCAGCAAAAGCGGCTTGGTGGCAGATGAGCGGGTTTGGCTACCCACCCTTTCCACGATGAGACTGAACAATTAAGCAGTGGAAAGGATGGGGCACCAGGCGGCGTGGCCGTGTGCGTGCTCAACGAGGTTGTTAGTTGACCGTCCGATCCTGGACGGTGGTTTGCGAATTCGCACACGGCTGGTCCAGGGCGGCCGCTGGTATGCGGCGCTAACTTTCTGCATATCGGCAAAATGGGCCATTCGAACCAATGGCCGGCGAAATGCGTATAGCGATTCAACGGGGATTTTCTGTGTCCTGGAGGATTGGATGAAGGCACTGGCTCAGGATGTGCGGTTTGCGCTTCGGCAACTGGCGAAGACACCGGGATTTACGGTGACGGTGCTACTGACGCTCGCGCTGGGGATCGGAGCAAATGCGGCGATCTTTACGCTGGTGAACGCAATGCTATTGCGCAACCTGCCGGTGTCGGATCCTAAGTCACTGGTGCGCATCGGGGACAAGGACGATTGTTGCGTTAACGGCGGTTGGAACGACGACGGTGACTACTCGCTCTTCTCCACGGAAACCTACTTCATGTTCAAGAAGAGCCTGCCGGAGTTTGAGGAGCTGGCAGCCATGGAGTCGGGCTACGCATGGAGGCCGCTGACCGTTCGCCGTGCGGGTCCGCAGACCATGGCCAAGTCCGTGATGGGCACCTTTGTCTCAGGCAACTATTTCCGCGTGTTTGGCCTCACGCCCGCCGTGGGCCGCTTTTTCGTCGATGCGGACGATCAGAAGGGAGCGGCGATTACAGCCGTGATGAGCTTCGACGCGTGGCAACAGGATTATGCCGGAGATCCATCCGTGATTGGCAGCACTTTCTATGTGAACACGAAGCCTGTCACGATCATCGGCATCGCGCCTAAGGGCTTCTATGGGGACCGGCTCGATACCAATCCACCCAAATACTACCTGCCGATGCAGGCGATGGACCCCGTGATTGGCGCGCCGTATTTCAACGAACCCGAAACGGAGTGGGCATACATTATTGGCCGCGCCAAACCGGGAACCTCGCTATCCACACTTCAGGCCAAGGCCAGCACACTGCTTAAGCAGCAGTTCTCAGGCTTCAAGCTGTTCTCAACCGAGCGGGCCAAACCGTATCTCTCGCGGACGCATATCGTACTCTCACCGGGTGGCGGCGGCATTCAGAATATGCAGGAAGGCTACAAGGACCATCTCAAACTGCTCACCTGGATAGCCGCTCTCGTTCTGCTTGTGGCCTGCGCCAACATTGCCAACCTTCTTCTGGTCCGCGGCATGAGCCGCCGCGCTGAGCTTTCCATCCGCTCCGCGCTCGGCGCGCATCGCTCGCGCATTATTCGCCAGATGCTCACGGAGAGCGTTGTGCTCGCCGGAATGGGAGGCCTCCTTGGCCTCATTATTTCCTTCGCGGCGGCGCGTGCCTTGCTGATTCTTGCTTTTCCTGACCAGCACAATATGCCGGTGAACGCCATGCCTTCACCGCTGGTGATCGGTTTTGCCCTGGGATTGTCGCTTGTCACCGGAATCCTCTTCGGCCTGGCCCCCGCGCTGATGGCCCTGCGCGTGCAACCCATTGAAGCGCTGCGCTCGAATGCCCGCACCACCGCCCAGGGAGCGACGTTGGTGCAGCGCGCGCTGGTCGTTCTGCAGGCGGCACTTTCGCTTGTGCTGCTGGTCACTGCCGGCCTCTTTGTGCAGAGCCTGAATAAGGCGCGAAGCACAGACATGAAGCTCGACGCCACCAACCGTTACATCATCCACATCAATCCGCAGGCGGCAGGATACAAGACGACCGAAGTGGAAGCCCTCTACCGCACCATCGAAGACCGTTTCCACGCACTGCCCGGAGTGGTGAAGGCCGGGCTGGCCACCTACACGCCCATGGAGGAAAACAACTGGGGCACAGGTGTGAAAATTCAGGGCGAGACAGACCTGCACAAGGATGCTTCCTGGGTGAAAGGGACTTCGGAATACTTCGACTCCGTCGGCACGCACGTCGTGATCGGCCGGGGATTCACTCGGCAGGACGTGCTCGGTGCGCCGCCGGTTGCCGTCGTGAATCAGGAGTTCGTCAAGCAGTTCTTCGGCACACGCAACCCCGTGGGCCATCGTTTCGGTTTCCCCGATGCGGGCAAGGACGGCGCCTATGAAATTGTCGGCGTCGTCGAGGACACGACGTACACAAGCGTCTACTGGAAGGACCACGCCATGTATTTCGTTCCACTGACGCAACGCCCGGCTGTAACTGATCCGGACAATCCCATTGAGAAAGACATCTCGATGTATGCCGGAGCAATCGTTGTGCAGGCAAGCCGTCCCATTACCGGCTTCGAAAAGCTTGCCGGCGGCACGTTGGCCAGCATCAACCCGAATCTGACGATTGTGAAATTCCAGACCTTTCAGGAACAGATTGACGACCGCTTCACCGAAGAGCGCCTGATTGCGAGGCTTACTTCTCTGTTTGGACTCCTGGCGCTGCTGTTGGCAGCGATCGGGATGTACGGCGTGACGGCGTACACAGTTGTGCGGCGGACGCCGGAAATCGGCATCCGCATGGCGCTGGGCGCAGCCCGCGGACAGGTGATCGGAATGGTGATGCGGGGTGCGCTGCTGCAAGCCGCAGCAGGGTTGGCTCTCGGTGTGCCCATGGCGATGCTATGCGTGCGGTTTGTGAAATCGCAACTGTTTGACATTGCGCACGTGGATACCGTGGTGATGGCAGGAGCAGTTGGTGTGCTGATTGCAGCGGCGTGCGTGGCAGGAATGATCCCGGCGCGAAAGGCAGCATCAATCGATCCGGTGAAGGCACTGCGGATAGAGTAGCCTGCGCTGGGTCGCATGGATGCCTTTTCGACGCTGTTTGGCGGATGGCACCCCGCTTTTGTGCTGACCTGAAGGGTGAGCCATCCGCCTCCTGTTATTTCAATGCGCCAGAAAGTACACCCCAACGCAGACCAGCACGGCTGCCGTCCAGCGTCGCCGGTCCACATTTTCTTTGAGGAAGATCCTGGCGGCGACGGCATTGGTCACCAGCGTGAGCGAGGCCGAGGCCGGCGCCACAAGGCTCAGGTTCAAGTGATTCAGCGCGAACAGCAGCGCAAAGAAAGCCAGCGCCAGAAAGCTCACGCCGGCGAAGAACAGCGGACAGGTGACGACGGCGCGAATCGCGCCCTTCATTCCTGCGCGAGCGCGAATCACGTCGAGGTCGCCGATAGACTTCATGGCTGCGGCGGTCAGCACCTCGCCGGCGGTGGAGCTGAGGACAATCGCGGCGATCATTGCCGCCGCGGTCCATGGCCCTGGATGCACGGGAATCGTCATCTCAGTTGCTCCTCCTCGACCTCGACCGCGGGCTCTGCCTCCGTAGCAGGTTCCGCCGGTCTCTCCGTCATGGACGGCCCCTGTGCGACGAAGCCTACCCCGAGCGTGATGAGCACAATCCCCGCCCAGCGCTGCATGGAGATCGCTTCCTGCAGCCAGAAGCGGGAGAGCAGGGCAACGATTACGTTGCCGAAGGCTGTGGCGGGCAGCACGAAGGTGAGATCGGCCCAGGAGAGTGCGGTGAGGTAGCTGGCGAAGAAGCCGATGAGCAGCGCAATCCCGAGGGCTATCCACGGTGTGAAGACCGCAGCAATCAGCGTACCGGGGTGGGCCAGCGTGATGGGCGGCAGCCTGGTCATGCCGCGGGAAAGACAGGTATCGCCCAACGGAGCGCACACGGCAACCAGTCCCAGGATCATGTACCGCCGCGGCGAAAGTGTGTGATGCGCCACCACTGGTTTGCGAATCCTTTGTGCAGCCGGGAAGAAAAGGAGGGCGACGCCAGATGAGCGCCGCCCTCAGTGGAGCCTGAGCCAATCAGGGTTAAGCGCCCGCGCCAACCGTGGCTGGAGGGTCGGCCTGATGGCTCCGTGCATCCTTCACCATCTTGTTGCGTTGTGCGCGTAGCTTCATAAACGCCTTGGCCTCAACATAGAGCCGCGGCACATCGCGATTCATGATCGCCTTCCACACAACGCGGAAGGCAGCCTTGGGCCGGAAGTAATATTCGTCATAGAAGCGGTGCACCATTTCCAGCACATAGTCGGTGGGCAGGCCGGGATACTCGATGTGCGCCATCTGGTGGCCGCCTTCATCGCTCATCGCCGCTGTATTGACGATGAAGCCGTTGGCCTTGGCATAGTCGTAAAACTCCGTGCCTGGATAGGCGTGCGCAATCGAGACCTGGATGGTTTCCACGTCCAGCGACTTGGCAAAGTTGATGGTGTTGCGGATCGACTCCTTGGTCTCGCCCGGCAGGCCGAGGATGAAGTCGCCGTGAATCGTCAATCCCAGGTCGTGGCAATCCTTGGCGAAGGCTCGCGCGCGCTCTACCGTGGCGCCCTTCTTGATGTTCTTCAGAATCTGCGGATCGCCGGATTCGAAGCCCACGATCAGCAGCCGGCAGCCGGCTTCCTTCATGGCCTTCAGGGTGTCGTAGTCCGTGGTCACCCGCGAGGTGCAGCTCCAGGTGAGCCCCAGCGGTTTCAGTTTCTCGCACAGTTCGATGGTGCGCACCTTCTGGATGTTGAAGGTGTCNNGCGGCCACAGGCAGAAGGTGCACTGTGCCGGGCACCCGCGCGTGGAGTAAAGCGCAATGAAAGGATGCAGCAGGAAGGGCACGTTATAGCGCGTCACGTCCATGTCGCGCTTGTAAATCTTGGTAGCCCACGGCATCGCGTCCAGGTCTTCCACTTGGGGGCGGTCCGGGTTGTGGATGATCTCGCCATCCTGCTTGTAGCTGATTCCGAGGATCTCGTTGAGCGGCTTGCCCTGGGCAAACTCCACCACCGAATAGTCGAACTCGCGGCGGCAAATAAAGTCCAGCGCCGGGCACTCGTTCAGGGCGCGGTCCGGGGCCGTGGTCACCGGCGGTCCCACGAAGGCGATGCGAATGGAGGGATTGGCTGCCTTGATCGCCTCGGCCAGCCGCTGATCGCCCTCCCAGCCAATCGTGGACGTGAAGAGCACAAGAAACTCGAAGTCCTTGCAAATCTTGATAGTTTCTTCCGCGGAGACGTGATGTGGGGGCGCGTCGAGCAGCCGCGAGCCCTCCAGCAGACCCGCAGGGTAGGTAAGCCATACCGGGTACCAGTAGGACTCAATCTCGCGCGTGGCCGGCCAGCGCGAACCGGCGCCACCGTCAAATCCCTCAAACGAGGGCGGATTCAGAAAGAGTGTCTTTAGGGGCATAGGCATCCCTTCAATTTTAACATTTTCCAACATTTCGAGCCGTTCTGTTGATTTGGCTCACTTTGCGTGAAGTTCGTTCAGCCAGTCTTCCATATGGCCCAGGGCGCGCAGCAGGCTGAGCCGGGTCCGGGCCAGGTCGAATTCGGCGTCCCGGGCGTCCTGGTACTTTTGACGCTCGTCAATGCGCGCCAGTTCCTCTGCTTTGGGCGAAAGTTGCGGCGTGGAGCCCGGCCCGATACCGCTGCCGTTTCCAAGTTCCAGTTGCGCCAGCACGCTCTTCAATTGGTCGTCGGCAATCTGTTGCTTCAAACTGGCGACTTCCGCCTGTGCATCCAGTTCGCGCAGGCTGCCCGTCAGCTCCGCAATCTGCACATCGTTCTGGCGCTGTGCCTGTTCGGCCTC
This sequence comes from Acidobacteriaceae bacterium, assembly GCA_003165075.1. Lineage (GTDB taxonomy): Bacteria > Acidobacteriota > Terriglobia > Terriglobales > Acidobacteriaceae > Telmatobacter. The sequence continues at coordinate 136,504 of PLSM01000139.1, forward strand.
CACAGTTGCCCGCAGGGCATCAGCGGCAGACTCTTTGGCCTTGGCGCGTACGCCGAAATCAAAAAAAGGAATCTGAATCTGAAGTCCAAAACTGATGTTGTTCGGAGTGAAGTTGTTATAGTAGGTGGAGTAACTGTTCAGTTCATTCGAGTCGTAGTTATAGACTGCGCCAAAAGAAATCTGCGGACGGTGCCACTGCAGGTCATCTCCGCGGGCCTGGAATTGCTTTGAGAGGGCCAGTGCCCCGGCTGACTTCACGCCCAGCAGAGTGCGCACGGGCTCGTTCCCGGTCACTGCTGGGATCTCGGGTATGCTGGCGTGGTCGGGGGTAATGGTGCCCACGGGCATTCCGGTCAGGACAGCGATCTGTTTGGTCAGTGTGGCTGCGCGAGTTTCCAGGTGCAGGCGTTTGAGCTTGATCTGGGCGGCGGTAAGGCGGCCTTGCAATAGATCCATTGAGGAGTCGACGCCTGCCTCCGCGCGCTGCTGCTCAATTTGCACCAGGCTGTTGGCAAAAGATTCCTGCTGGCGTGCGGCTTCCAGTTCGGTGTTGACGGTATCCAGTTCGATGTACGTGGTGGAAGCATCGAGCGCGACCTGCTCACGAGCATCCTTGAGGCTCAGGTTGGCAGCATCTACACCCGCGCGTGCGGCTTTGGTGTACTGGCGCTGGGAATAGCTGAAAACAAGGGACTGCATGCTGACGCTACCCACCGAGGGCTGACCCGTAGGGAAGCCGTGCGAGTAACCCACCGTGGAGCCAATCCCCAGATTTGGAATGTAGGCGTTTTCCGTCGCCGCCAGCGCCGCATTCGCCTTTTGCAGATCCGCGTCTGCCAGCTTGACCGCGCTGCTATTGCGCTCTGCCAGGTCCACCACCGTGGCCAGTGACACCTGTGCGGGCAGCCGTGAAGGGGCAGCCGCAACCGCCACTCCAACCAGAATGGCGAGCCAGGCAGCGCGTGATTTGGTTCCGATCGTCAAATGCTCAATTCCAATCAATACTTCAATTCCTGGGCGGGCCGGTAGTCGTGCGCCAGTTCCAACGCTGCCGCCCGCTCGCGCCGTGCGCCTGCCATATCGCCCTGTTGCGCCATCAGGCGCGCCAGCCGCGTGTGCGCCACAAACGCCGGCGCCTCCTCGGTCTTAGTTGGGCTGGCCAGATAAGCCGCGAGCAGCTTCGCCGCCAAGTCCAGGTCTCTCTTGGCCTTGGTCAACACCGAGGCGCCATCGAAGAGCGCAACGCTGGAGTGGCCGTCCCGCTGTGCTATCTTCATGCCGCTTTCCACTGCCGGCTCCATCTCTGTCACGCGTCCACGCCGCTGATAAAAGCTGGCCAGCGTCATCCACTGGAAAGCAGGACGGCTGCTTACCGCGAGCGCCTGCCGGAATTCCCGCTCCGCCGCGCCATAGTCCTTATCGTTTTCCGCCAGCCGTGCGCGCAATTCATGCGCCCTCACCGGGTCCACCTTATCCAGCCGCGACGCCACGTCGTACGCCTTGCTGGTGCCGCCGCCCACCACTCCAGGAGCCGAATAGTAGAACTCGGCCAGGTCGGCAAGCGCCTCCGCGTTGCGCGGGTCTTCCCTGACCGATTCCTCGAACTCCTCCCGCACGTTCTTTCCCAGCGAGTAAGCGCTCAGGAATGACGCCCGGTCTGCCTTTTCGCCCAGCGCGCGGCCCAGCCAAAGGTGATAGTTGGAGTTCTCCCCATCCATCCTGACTGCCTGCGCGCATTCGCTGGCGGCTGCATCCCACTGGTTCAGCGTGAAGAATACCCGGCACTTCAGGTTATGAGACTCCGCGGATGCGGGAAGGGAACTGAGCATCGCCAGGGCCCGGTCTGCCTCTCCTGCCTGTAAGGCTGCGTTCGCCCCCGCCAGCGAGTTTCTCGGTGCCTGCGCCCAGGCTGCAATACTCACCGTTGCCACCAACAGAAAACTTGCCCTGAGCACTGCCGTCACCGCGTAGCCTGCTTGATCGGAATGCCCTCCAGCAAGGGCTGTCCTGTGGTCGTCCCGGTCGCCACCCATTCCCCTTCGGTGAGTCCGGAGACTATGGCCACCTGGGTCAGGTTGATGGTCCCGGTCACCACTGGGGTCTTCTTCAATTCGTCGCCTGCCACCTTGAATACATAGGGCTTGCCGTTCTCTGAGTGAAGCGCTTCACGAGGTACGCTCAACACGTTCGCCTCGCTTGAGGTGGTTACGGTCACCGTGACGTTCGTTTCCGGCAACAGCCCCTCATCGGGATCGTCGATCTTGACCAGTACTTCACCCACATTGCGCGTACCAAAGGTGATTACCGTGATGGGGGTGCGCATAATGTGTCCATGCCACACGCGATCCTGCCTGGCGTCCCACTTCACCAGGATCGGCTGTCCAACTGCCAGCCTTCCAATTTCGGGCTCGTCAAAATAGGCCCTTACCCGCTCGTGCGTAAGGTCGGCCATTTGCAGCAGCAGGGCGCCCTGCTCCACAAACTCCTTGTGTCCGGCATTCATGCTGTAGACCGTTCCCGCCACCGGCGCACGGACAGATGTTTGCGCCATCACCGCGCGTGCCGCCGTCAGGTTGGCCTCCGCATCGGCCAGCGTCGCGTGCTCTCGTGCCAGTTCCGCGGGAGAGTAGCGGCTGCGAACACTTTGCTCGGATGCGTTCAGGTTGGCCTCTGCAGTGTCTAGCCGCTGGCGCGCCGCAGCCACTTCGCTGGCCGAGGCTGCCCCGGTCGAGCTGAGCTTGGTCAGAGCATCCAGGTCATGCCGCGCCTGGTCGCGCTCCAGCTTGTTGCGCGCTACATCGGCGGCGGCGCCTTGGCGCTGCTCCAGAGTTCCGTTGTTTGTGGCGGCATCCAGGGCGGCCTGGGCGGCCTTCACTCCGCTCTCGGCGGTAGCCAGCCGGGCGCGAGCCTGTGTGTCGTCCAGTTCCAGCAGCAGCTTGCCGGCTGGAACCTGGTCGCCGGGCTGCGCATAAACCGCTTTCACCGTCGTCGCGATGGGACTATAGAAGGGGTAATTTGTCTCCGGCTCCACGCGGCCGTTGGTACTCACCGTGCTCGCCAGGGGTTCGTGGGCCACCTGCGCGACACGCACTTGCAAGTGCTCCCTGGTCAGGGACCGCACCGCGAAAAACACCACAACCAATAGAATGGCCGCACCCAGCCAAAGCCAACGGCGGTCCAATTCCTTTCTTTCTCTAGCCATTTAGACAACCTGAGTCAGTATATAGGACTCAAAACAGCCCCTGAGGACGCGTGAAAATCCGACCCAGGTACCGTCCTGGCCAGCCTTTCGCCCGGCTCGTACAATCAAATCATGCCCGAGCAGCCTCGCTACACCGACGATCACGCCAAGGCCGGTCTCGACTTCGCCTTTCCTGCCATTGAAACCTGGCAAAATCAGTTTCCCGGCTATGAAATCCAGATCGACGATCCGGAACTCACCTCCGTCTGCCCCAAAACAGGGCTCCCCGACTTCGGCGTTCTCACCATCCGCTACATGCCCCGCCACCGTTGCCTCGAACTCAAGTCGGTCAAAGAGTACCTCTTTAGTTACCGCAATCTTGGGATTTTCCAGGAGAACATCGTCAATCAGGTCCTTGAAGACGTGGTCAAGGCTTGTGATCCGGTCTGGGCCGTGGTGCGTGGCGAGTTCCGTCCCCGGGGCGGCATTGCCACCACGGTAGAGGCCCGGTGGCCTCGCCCCGCGGCTTAAGTCCTTATCCGCCGCAGACCTCCGAATCGCAAAATCCATCCTCCCCATCGGGCCTCGCCCCCTCGTCTCGCCAGCCGTGCAGATTCACAGGAATTTGCTGGTCAATAGGGATGCGATTTGTTACAACCGGATCGGGTAAAGATCACGCCAAAGCGCAAAGGACGAGGCGATCCGAATGAGCACTGCCTTCCCCACCTCAAACCCACCCGCCGGCGCAAAGCCGCTCGCCGATCTGGATCAGTGGGACGACTTCATCGGCGGCCGCTATAAAGAGGGCCGGTCGGAATCGGAATTCCGCCAATACGACGCGACTGCGTTACCAGGGGTGGCCGAGTTTTACCGCCTCAACCACGAGGGCCAGACCCTGGCCTACGTGCTGGCCAAAGAGGCTCAGTACTTCGCGCTGAACAAGGGCATCAAGACCATCTGGGAGGCCGCGGACTTTCTCAATACCCTGGTAGACGACAGCGATCCCGACACCGATCTGACCCAGATTGAGCATCTTCTGCAGACCTCCGAAGCCATCCGCCGTGACAACCAGCCGCGCTGGATGGTGTTGACCGGCTTCCTGCATGATCTCGGCAAGTGCCTGTGCCTCTATGGCGAGCCGCAATGGGGCGTGGTTGGCGATACCTTTCCGGTGGGTTGCGCATGGTCGAGCGACATCGTGTTTCCCGAGTACTTCGCCAACAATCCTGACCGGCTGGCGCCTGCGTACCAGACCAAATACGGAATCTACGAGCCTCACTGCGGGCTCGACAAGGTGCACATGTCGTTCGGACACGATGGCTATATCGCCGAAGTGATGAAGCCGTACTTGCCCGTTGAAGCGCTCTATATGCTGCGCTACCACTCCTTCTATCCCTGGCATCGTCATGGAGCCTACGAGTATCTGACCGATGAGCAGGATCGCGCCATGCTCCAGTGGGTCAACAGGTTCAACCAATACGACCTCTACTCCAAGGGCCAGACAAAGCCCGATGTAAAGCACTTGAAGCCCTTCTACGACGAGCTTTTCGCAGAGTTCCTGCCGGAAAGAGTTGCCTGGTAGAACCGCCTACACGGACGGGTTGTTGAAGGGGTCCGCTGCGACAGTTTTTTGTCGCTGCTGCGATCTCTAGCCGCCGCAAAAGCCGCAAATTCCGTCGGTCTTCATCCCCGCTGGTTCAATATCAAGCCTCCACCCCCCTTTGGAATGGTCCAAGCGGCCCGGCATGCGCGGGTAGTATGCTGTGTAGCGGCCTTCAGGCCAGAACATTCGCTCCGCGATTGCTTGAAGCGCGAGCCATCCTCGCATTAGGACGGAAAATGACGACCTTGACAATTCCCACCATTCACGCGCCCCGTGGCGCCCGGTTGCGCTGCAAGGGTTGGCAGCAGGAAGCCGCCCTGCGCTGCCTGATGAACAATCTCGATCCCGAGGTGGCCGAGCGCCCCGCCGATCTGGTCGTTTACGGCGGCATTGGCAAAGCCGCCCGCAACTGGGAGTGCTTCCATGCCATCGTTCGCGAACTGGAGCACCTCGGCAACGAAGAGACCCTCCTCATCCAATCGGGCAAGCCGGTCGGCGTCTTTCCCACCCACGACCTGGCCCCGCGTGTCCTCATCGCCAACTCCAACCTGGTAGGTAAATGGGCCAACTGGGAGCACTTCAACGAACTCGACCGCAAAGGCCTGATGATGTACGGCCAGATGACGGCCGGAAGCTGGATCTACATCGGCACCCAGGGCATTCTGCAGGGCACGTTCCAGACTTTTGCCTCGCTGGCCGAGCGCCACTTTGGCGGCTCGCTCCGGGGCAAACTGGTGGTCACCGGCGGCGTTGGCGGCATGGGCGGGGCTCAGCCCCTGTCCGTAACCCTGAATGGCGGAGTCGTCCTTGCCATCGATGTCGACCGCAGCCGCATCCAGCGCCGTGTCGACACGCGTTACTGCGACACGGTCACCGAGGACCTCGACGAAGCGCTGGCCCTCTGCGACTCAGCCCGCCGCGAAGGCCGCGCTCTTTCCGTCGGCCTGGTTGGCAACTGCGCCGATGTCCTGCCGGAGTTGGTGCGTCGCGGCGTCCAGGTGGATGTGGTCACCGATCAGACCAGCGCCCACGATCCACTCAACGGCTACGTCCCGCAGGGTCTCACGTTGGATCAAGCAACGGAGTTGCGCCAGCGCGACCCCGCGGAATATGTGCGCCGCTCCACCGCCTCTATGGTCATTCATGTCAACGCCATGCTCGCCATGCAACAGGCCGGTGCGGTGGCCTTCGACTACGGCAACAACATTCGCCGCTTCGCGTTCGATGCCGGTTGTGCCGATGCCTTCCTCATCCCCGGCTTTGTCCCCGAGTACATTCGTCCTCTCTTCTGCACCGGCGCGGGACCATTCCGCTGGGTCGCGCTCTCCGGCGATCCAAAGGACATCGATCGCACCGACGAACTGGCGCTCGAACTCTTCCCGCACAACGAAATCCTTACCCGCTGGTTGCGTCTGGCGCGTGGCCGCTTCGCGTTCCAGGGACTTCCGGCGCGCATCTGCTGGCTGGGTTATGGTGAGCGTGCCCGCATGGGCCTTGCCATCAACGAACTGGTGCGCAAAGGCGAAATCTCCGCGCCCGTCGCCATTGGCCGCGATCACCTTGACACGGGTTCCGTCGCCAGTCCCTACCGCGAGACGGAGAAGATGCTCGATGGCTCAGACGCGGTTGCCGACTGGCCCATCCTCAATGCGCTGCTCAACACCGCTTCCGGCGCGTCCTGGGTCAGCTTCCATCATGGCGGCGGCGTGGGCATGGGCTTTTCGCTCCACGCCGGCCAGGTCACTGTCGCCGACGGTACAGACAACGCCGCCCGCCGCATCGAGCGGGTGCTCAACAACGACCCGGGCATCGGCGTAGCCCGCCACGCCGACGCAGGCTACGACCTTGCCCGCCAGACCGCCCATGAAAAGGGAATTCATATTCCCATGGAAGGGAAATAGCTTATGAACCTTATGACTAGCACGGAAGCAAAGGCGACAGCCATAGGGTTGATACTCCTTGTTCTACTCGCTCGCTTAGTTTGGGTTAAGGTGCGCGCGAGACGCTCCAAGTCCTGGCCAAAAACCTGGGCCGCGATTCATTCTGCGGAAATGGAAGTGATGGATCTGGACGACAAAAATGAAATCGAGCTGCCCTGCTTCACATTTTCGTATGTGGCTGCCGGGGAAAATTACTCAGGGCGCTTCTCCCTCTTTACCGATGGGGAAGAGGAAGGAGAGCGGTTGGCCAGGAAAATGGCTGGGCGCGAAATCGAGATTCAATACGACCCGAAACGCCCGTCAACTTGGTACATTCCGGACAAGAAGATTGAGGGTTATGAGGTAGAACAGAAGATGAGTCCGCACCTTCTCGAAAAACTCCATCCCTCGGATTAAGAGTGGTTGCTTCAGTGCCGCGTCCGTTCTTAACTCCGCGAACTCCGCTAACACCGCTAACTCCGCCATGATCTCCGCCATCGTCAATATCGGCCAGCTTGTAACCCTCGCGGGTCTGCAGCGCCCGCGCGTGGGCGTCGAACTGCGCAGTCTCGCCCTCATTCAGGACGCCGCGCTGCTCATCGAAGACGGCCGCATCGTCGCCGCTGGCGCTTACGCAGAAATCCGTACCAAAATTCCGCCGCACGCAGTGCTCATCGATGCGCAATCGCGGTGCGTGACCCCAGGCTTTGTCGACGCGCACACGCACCTCGTCTTTGCCGGCAATCGCGCCGCCGAATTCGAGCAGCGCATTGCCGGGGCCACCTATCAGCAGATCGCCGCATCCGGCGGCGGCATCTTAAGCACGGTAGCGCTCACGCGCGCAGCCACTGAAGAGGATTTGTTCCACGCGGCCCGGCGCCACCGCGACTGGATGCTTCGCTCCGGTACCACCACCATCGAAGCCAAATCCGGCTACGGCCTCGAGCGTGCGACGGAGCTGCGCATGTTGCGTGTGCTGGCCCGTCTCGATGCGGAAGGCCCGGTGCGCATTGTCCCCACGCTGCTGGCTGCGCACACCGTTCCGCCCGAGTTCGCCGGCCGCCGCGCAGAGTACGTTCGCTGGATCGCCGATGAGCTGATCCCCGAAGTCGCCGCCGCCGGTCTGGCTCGCTACTGCGATGCATTCTGCGACGACCACGCCTTCAACGTGGACGAAACGCGCAGCGTGCTGACTTCAGCGCGCCGTCATGGAATGCAATTGCGCGTGCACGCCGAGCAGTTCCGTCCCGGCACCGGCGCAGCCCTGGCTGCCGAACTGGGCGCGGCCACCGCCGATCATCTTGAAACCGCGACCGCCGAAACGCTCAGCCACCTTCGCACCGCCGGCGTGCAGCCTGTGCTTCTCCCGGGCTCCGTCTTTGCGCTCGGACGCACAAATTATCCGCCCGCGCGCACCATGGTCGAGACGGGCCTCGCCGTTGTGCTTGCGTCCGATTTCAACCCCGGCTCATCGCCCATCGCTTCCATGCCGTTCATTCTTTCGCTCGCCTGCCTTCAAATGCATCTCTCTCCCGCCGAGGCGCTCTCCGCGGCCACCATCAATGCGGCGTGGAGTCTGGGTCTCGGCGGCCAGGTGGGCTCACTGGAAGTGGGAAAACAAGCCGACATCCTCATCCATGAATTTGCCGACTACCGCGAACTCGCCTACTTCATCGCCGCGCCGGCCCGTCCCCGCGTCTTTGTCGCGGGCAGGGAAGTAACGCCATGAATGCCGTCGAAATCCCCGCAAAATAGCTGGCTCATTACACCTGGAGACGTGAAAGCGCTCTGCGCTTTTCGAGCAGAAAGACAGCCACTCCCGCACCCACCAACACAATCGTTCCCCCCAGCACCTTGGCCACGGCGAGCGGTTTGTTCGGTTCATCGCTCGCCGGCACAACAGACAGCACTATGGTCAGCGCGGTGCTGAGCAGCCCCACTGAAGCCAGCGCGATGGCCACCGGTTTGCCTCCGGGCACGCGGCGCACCTCCGGCCCGGCCGGACGATTTTGCAATCGGATCATCGCCAGGAACAGGTAGAGATACGGCAGAAAGTACGAGATGATCGCCATGCTCACCAGCACATCGTATGCGCCGCGTACTGTGGTTCCCGCCTGTCCCAGCAGCGCCACGCAGATGCCGGCCAGTCCATACACGCCAATCGCGACCCACGGTGTCCGGTAGCGCGCGTGAATCCAGCCGAATGCCGAGGGCAGATAGTGATCGATCCCCGCCACAAACGGCAGCCGCGAAGTGGACGAAAGATAGGCCGCCGCGCCTCCCACTGCGTTCAGGCCCACCAACAGCGCAACCGGCGGCAGCAGCCACCCCATTCCCATATGCGCGCTCAGCAGACTGATCCCGTTGATAAAGCCATCCGGACCGCCGACAGCCTCGCCCGGCAGCGCCGCCAGCAGCGCCGCGGTGCCGGCAATGTAACCCACGGCGAGAATGCTCCCGCCAATCAGAATGGCCCAGGGGATCACGCGGCGCGGATTCTCGATTTCGCCGCCCATCGCGGAGCCGGCTTCCACGCCGCCGAATGCGAAAAAGACAGTGGACCAGAAAACCGCGTTCTTCACCGACCAATGGGGAGCTAGGTCGGCCGCGTTGATATGCGCAACCGGGCCAAAGCGCACGTACGACGCGGCAGACAGCAGAATCAGCACAGCGAGCGGCAGTAGGCTGCCCAGCGCGCTCACATTGTTCAGCCACTTACCCGCATTCACCCCGCGAATGTTCAGCAGCGTGATGATCGCCAGCCAGAGAATCGCAAAGGCGACGTAGTAAAGCGGATTGGCGGCCAGCGTTCGCCCACGTGCGCCAAAGGCGAACAGCGCGGACGCCGCTCCAAAGTAGAGCACGCCCGCGAAATAGGGCAGGTTGCTCATCCAGTAAATCCACGCGGCAAGAAAGCCTGAAGAGTCACCAAACGCCTCGCGCGTCCAGACGTAGAGACCTCCTTCCTCCGGGTAGCGCGAGGAGAGTTCCATCACGCTGGCTGCCAGCGGAACAAAGAAGCAGGTCAGCGCGGCGATCCACACCACAAGCACGCTCGGACCCGCTGCGGCAGCGGTTGCGGTCCAGCGCACGCTAAGTCCGCTAACTACGTAAAACAGCACCAGATCGCGAAATTTGATGCCTCGTTTAAGGGCGGGAGCGGCGAGCATGTACGGCGGAGGATAGCAGAGACGGGCCGCGCAGAGAAACTAAATCTTGCCCAGATCCTTCAGCACCGCCATTGCCGCATTGCGTCCGTTGATACCGGTCACGCTGCCCCCCGGATGCGTGCATGCGCCGCAAAGATACACCCCGGGCATGGGCGTGCGCGCCGTCAGCCGGTTGGCCCACATGTATTGCGGAAGGCACTCGCCCTGGAAGATGTGTCCCCCGGTCAAGCCGACCTTTTGCTCAATGTCCGGCGGACCCAGCACCTGGGCATCAATCACCGCAGTCGAGATATTCGAGCAGAAGCGCGCCAGCGACTGCAGCGCCAGCCTGCGCACCTCCTCGCGACGCTCGTCCCATGTTCCCTGCGCAAACTTGTAGGGCACGTACTGCGCAAAGATGCTCATGGTGTGCTCGCCTGTGGGAACGACGGAGCGATCGTGCACGCTCTGAAAATAGAGTTCGCACCACAGGTGCTCCGGCAACTCCCCGCGGCGCGCTGCTGCAAAGCCGGCCTTCCACTCGTCCTTGGTAAGTGGGGCGTTGACCTGGCCATAGTGGTGGGGCTCGTCCGTTCCCGGGCGCGCGGTAAAGTTGGGCAGTTCGCGCAGGTGCACGTTCAGCTTTACCGTGCAGCCTTCCATGGGAACGTCTCGCACCCGCGCGCTCCATGCACCGTCGGCCGACGCACCCAGCAGGCGCAAGGTCTGCCGTGGGTCGGCGTTCGACACCACAGTTCGCGCCGCAATGCGCTCCCCACCCTCCAGCAGCACGCCCTCGCCGGGCAGAATCTTCTCGACCGGCACGCCCGCCATCACCGTCGCTCCAGCTTCGCGCGCCGCATCACAAAAGTAAAACGAAACCATCCCCATGCCGCCGCGTACATAGCCCCACATGCCGGGCATTCCGCCCAACCGGCCTGAAGCGTGATGGAAGCGGATCGAAGCCGTGCCTCGATCGAAGGGGCTGGCGTTGGTGCCGATCACACCCTGCCCAAGATAGGCGGTCTGCAGCCGCTCGTCGTTCAGGTAGTGTTCCACAAACTCGGCCATCGACCAGTCGAACAGCACCGCGCGTGCTTCGAAATCGCTGCCCAACCGCTCCTCAATCTGCGCGCGCGTGGGCGCTTCGCCAATCCAGACATCGCTGCCGCCCGCCGGACGCAGCGCATCGCGCAGCCGGCGGATCACGTCGCACATCGCGTTCCAGCCGGCAATGTCGCCCGGAGCCAGTGCGCGCACCTCGGCTGCGCAGCGCTCGTCATCGTCCCACAACTGAATACTGGAGCCATCGAGGAAGGGAACGAAGAGGCCGTTGATTGCCGGGGTCCATTCATAGCCCCGGCGCGGCAGTTCCAGTTCCTCAATCACCAGCGGATGCAACAGGCCCGCGAGATACGCGCAAGGCGACATGCGCACACCCGGAAACGGTTCTTCAATGGTGCATGCGCCGCCCACCCGCTCGCGGCTCTCCACCACCAGAACTCGCTGGCCGGCTTTCGCCAGATAGGCGGCACAGGCCAGTCCGTTGTGGCCTGCGCCAACCACGATCACATCCCAGGCCCGCGCCGCCAGTTCGCTCGCAGGAGCGGGCAGCCCGATTTGCCCCAGCACTGCAGCCGTAGGTGAGGTCATACGCCTATTCAGGGTACACTCTGCGCTCGCAAATTAAGACGTGGGTAAACGGGTAAGTTTGAAGCTACGAGCTTCCGCTTGAACAGTGTGGGCTTTTAGCCCCCGAGGGAATGCATTTCCGGAGATTTGCGCCTGAGTCGCCCTTAATCTGATTCAAACTGGCCCGCCACCGGAACCGGCACGCGCGTTCACTCCACCTTCAAACCGCCGTCCGCGTCCACAACCAGGTTGTCGTCCTGAATCAGCATGGAATGAATCTTGAGCCGGTCGAGTGTCACCTTGTAGCCCGACGTCACGGTGGACCCCACGAGTGCTTTCCTCAATAGGTCAGCCGCGTTGACCTTCATGCTTGAAGGAATCTGGCGGCTGAGAAACGGGCTGAGCAGGAAGTTCAGTTCCCGCTGATCGCTGACCTTCTCCACCTGTGCATCGCGGAAGCCGATTGTTTCGCCTTCGCCGTAGGGTTCCAGTGAAACCTCGGCGGTGGGCGAGAGGGAGATGCCGATACAGGAGCCGCCCATCGACTTGCCCAGCCGGGCATGAGTCTTTACCCGCACCACGATCCGATCCCGGACGAAGCTCAGTTGCGCGTCGTCGGCGTAGACCGAGCACGCGCTTTGCGCATTCCCTTTCAGGTAATAGCGGCCGTTTGGCCCGCTGAAGAGCTGCTGCTTCAGCGTGCGCTGGATCGCGTCGCGGCCCACTTTCAGTTCCACTGCCCGGCACCAGGGCGCACCCAGGGCCAGGAACGCAAGGCCGCAAGCCAGAACCCGGCTGTATGTTGTCATATTAGTATCCTGCCACCGGAGGGTGGCGGCCTGCCAGTTTTGACCTGAAAAGGGGTCAATTTTGCTCACCTAAAATAGGGTAAAATGCGAATAAACTACTATTAAACAACAACTTAGACGACAATTTCGCGCAGAGACCGGTTTTACAAAAATGGCTGGAAAATGGCGTTTTGCTATTGATTTTTGAAGAAAAAATCCTTAAAATAAGAATCGTAAAGTTTCCTTCGGACCGACCGAACCCCCTCCCCAGGTCCGGGGATGTACATGCAACCAATCTCCTTCCTTAAAGGACAGCAAATCGATGGCGAAGCGTCGTGGTAATCCGAATTGGGGCAAACCAGAGCCCATTGGCCCGGTTGTGCCCACAGTGACCTCCTTTGAACAGATCGTAAAGGAGTTCAAGCTTAGTCCGGACCAGTATATCCGGTCTACCCGGCTGAGAGAGTGGGCTCGTCGGAACAAGAATTCCAAATACATCCCAGAGGCTCTCCTCGAAGCTTGGGGCTTCGAAATTGAGTCCACTTTGTAAGCCTTTTCTTTGACAGGTCAGCAAGAGCGCCGCCTTCGGGCGGCGTTTTTGCTGTTTGGTCCCCAATGGGCGAGAATAAGAACGTCACTATGCCGGACAACGCACGCACCTTCGAGCCCCCCTTTACCGACGTTCCTGGAGCGTTGGCTGAAATTTGCGCCGGCCGCATGGTCGTCGTGGTTGACGACGAAGACCGCGAAAACGAGGGCGACCTGACCCTGGCCGCCGAGTATGTTACCCCCGAGGCCATCAACTTCATGGCCCGTTACGGCCGCGGGTTGATCTGCCTGACGCTGACCGAGGAGCGTGCCGACCATCTCCGCCTCTTCCCCATGACCCAGCAGAACTCCTCGCGCTTTGGCACTGCGTTTACCGAGACCATTGAGGCGCGTGAAGGAGTCACCACCGGCATTTCGGCGGCCGATCGCGCTCAGACCATCCGCACCGCAATTGCTTCCGGCGCCACCGACACTGACCTGGTTCGGCCGGGCCATATCTTTCCCTTGCGCGCCCGTCAGGGTGGCGTGCTGGTGCGCGCCGGCCAAACTGAGGCGTCCGTCGACCTGGCCCGGCTGGCCGGCCTCAACCCCTCCGGCGTCATCTGCGAAATCATGCGCGACGATGGCGAGATGGCGCGCATTCCCGACCTCATCCCTTTTTGCAACCAGCACAAGCTGCGCATCCTCACCGTGGCTGAGTTGATCCGCTACCGCCTGCGTCATGAGCGCTACATCGTCCGCGCCGGCGACAGCCGCATCCAGACGCGTTACGGCGAATTCCGCATGATCGCGTATGAAAGCCAGGTCAACGGCGGCGAAAGCCACATCGCGCTCGTGCGTGGCGACCTTTGCCCCGGCTGCCCCGCCTTTTTTGATGGGCCGTCCGGCTTGCCGGGTGCGCCGGACGCGTCGCGGCCGCCGTGTCCTCATGCCGTTCTGGTCAGGGTGCACACCCGCTGTACAGCGGGCGATGTTTTTGCCGCCGACTGCCACTGCCGCGAAACTCTTGACCAGTCCATGCGCATGATCGCCGAAGAAGGCTGCGGTGCGATCCTTTACCTGCACAACACCTCGCGCGGGTTCGAGATCGATCGTGCCCCGGCGACACCGTCTGCCTTTGAGGCTGGAGGTGCGGCCATCCCCGGCACCGGCGTCGACGGCAGCTCGTCCCGTCTCGTCCTGCACCAGGAATTGCGCGCCCGCGAGGGTTCGCAGGCCCGCACCGGCAGGATTCTCCGCGCCATCGGCCTCGGCGGGCAAATCCTCTCCGACCTCGGCATCCAGCGCATCCGTCTGCTCTCGAACACCCCCATGCACATTCCCGCGTTAGAGGGATTCGGCCTTGAAATCGTCGAGCAGGTCCCCATTCCCGTGGAAGAGTGCAGCCGGGTCGGCTAGGGTCTGCTAACAGACCCTAAACCGTTCGCTCCTCCACACCCTCCAGAGTCACATCGGCCAGGTGCTGGCTGCCAAAACTGCGAAAATCCTTGACCTCCCTCAAATGGAAGGCGGGCGCCCCGCCCCGCGGCGCGCGCAGGCGGAAAAAGTCCGCGCCCTCAACGTCATGCAGCCAGAAGGCTGGCCGGGCGTCGGCGGCGCGTGTGGCAATCTCCACGTTGCTCATTTCCAGGTTCCGCACGTGGCGCACAAAGAACCCGGTGGCCGGCAATTCGCCAAACATGGCCGGGTCGGGATACGCCTTCTCCCGTTCCTCGGGCTTCAGCGCCGCCATCTCCGCGGACCCGCCCCCCGCCTGCTCCAGAAAGATGTCGCTGATCTTGATGTCTTCGATGTTGTGCCCCGGAACGCCGCTCAGGATCGAAGGCAGCCGCGATGCTCCCGAACTGGTGATGTTGCTCAGAATCACGCGGCGTATCACGCCCGGCTTGGCGTCGCTGGGCCCTCGCATGCGCGTACCCAGCCGCAGAAACAGGGGTGCGGTCCGAATGTCGCGCATGGTAATCCCCGTGAACGTGATGTCCTCCACCACCGCGCCGTCCTCTGACTCCAGCGCAAAGCCCTGGCAACTCTCAAAAACGCAGTTGGAAATAGTCACGTTTTTGAAGCCGCCGTTCGATTCAGTGCCCAGCTTGATGCGTCCTGTCGGAGCCTCGGGCAGTCCGGTCGCGCGCTTCCAAGTGCCATCCAGCACTGAGCCCACCACAAAGTCCCCCGTCACATAGCAGTTGGTAATGGTCAAGTTCTCAGTGGGCCGCGCATACCCCAGCGCGAAGGAGCTCTTGGGGCAAATCCCGTCGTCCCACGGTGAATTCACGGTGCACTTCGACACCCGCACATTGCGGCAGCAGTCGATGTCGATGCCGTCGCGGATGGTGTCGATGAGCAGGTTGTCGATCGTCAGGTTGTCCACGCCTGTTGCCAGTACGCCAAACCACCCGCCTTCCAGAATCTTGAAGTCCCGCAGCAGCACGTCGCGGCAATTCTTCAAAGCAATGGTCTTGTTGCCTACGCCGGGCTTGGTATCGTCCGGCCGTTCCGCCTCGTTCTCCCATCCCCGGCTCAGCCCTTTGCCCCAGATCAACCCCGGACCGGTAATCGAGACCCCCTCCAGTCCTTCGCCCCAGAGCAGCGAGTTGTGCCAGTGGTTGTGCCCGAAATCCTGGTAGGGCTCCCATGAGCCCTGTGGCTCGGCCATGTCGTAGCCGCCCGTCGACGTGCCCTCGTGCGGCGTGGGTCCGGCCAGGATCACCGCTCCGTGGTCCAGGTAGAGGCCCACCTTGCTCTTCAGCCGGATCGAGTAGCAAAGGTAAACCCCGGCAGGGAAGAACACAGTGCCGCCGCCGGCCGCTGCGGCCTCTTCAATGGCCCGGTTGATCGCCGGCGTATCCGTAGCTGCGCCGTCGCCTTTTGCGCCGTAGGGTCGCACGTTGATCCAGGTTGCCAAAGGACCTGCTGCTTCCAGGCCAGCGTTCGCCTGCATTGCACCAGCCGCTCCGGGAGTTACCGCTGCCGCCGCCCCTGCCCCGGCCATCTTCAGCAAATCTCTGCGTTGCATCGTCTCCTCTTCCTTGTTTGAATCTTTCGTCTTCGCCGCACTTACCACGCGATTTCTTGACCGTGGCCATTCTGCCACAAACCATAGCAAGTTGAACGTCTGCGCTCATGCAGGCGACGGAGCATGGCTGCATGAGATAAGCTGTCAACGAACGGTAATCGGCTTCCAACGGGTTACCGGCAAACTCGACACGCTTCCCACATGCGGATTTTCGCTGGTCGGCCTGAAAAGTGAGCAATATTGGTTGCCCTGCACTAGCGCACGGAAATAGGATACGCAAAAGTCCGGCGGGAAGAATCGTCATCGGCCATCCTCGAGAAAAGCACCTCGGCAATTGATCCGTCCGATCATGAAGACGCTCTCTGGGGCAACCGTACTCGCACGAGGAAAGGTTGGATTCAATGAGCGTTCATCTGGTTAATCCCAGCGACAACTCCTTCGGCACCGCTGTCATCACTCCAAGGTGGCTGTTTGTCCTTGCTGCAGCCACACCTCGCGAAGCCGGAGATCCCATCCTCGTCGATGAATCTCTTGAGCAGGTTGTGCCGGAGAGCATTCATCCCGGAGACATCGTCGGCATCAGCGTGCACACCGGCAATGCGCTGCGCGGATACCAGGTGGGCAGAATGGCCCGCAGCCGCGGCGCATGGGTCGTCTATGGCGGAATTCACGCCACCCTGTTTCCTGAGGAAGCAATGGAACGCGGCCAGGCGCACGCGGTTGTCACCGGAGACGGCGATGTTGCCTGGGGACAAGCTGTTACCGATTGCCTCGCCGGCAAGCCTGAAAAAATATATGAGGGTGGCCGGCTTGAAGGCAGTCAGTTTCTGCCTGCGCGTTGGGATCTGATGGACCCTGCAAAATACATGTGGGCCTCGGTGCAGACCATTCGCGGATGCCCCAAGCACTGCTCCTTTTGCAGCGTCTGGCGCACGGATGGGCAAAAGCCCCGGCAGCGCAACCATCAGCGAGTGATCGACGAAATCATTACTCTGCGCCGCATCGGTTTTCGCTTCATCGCCCTTGCCGACGACAACTTTTATCCCGTCACGTTGACTGATCTGCGCCTCGCGCGTGAGCAAAACAACACCGCCAAACTGGAGGAGTTGACGGCCATCAGGGCCGAGCGCTTCCAACTGATGGAGGAACTCGCCAAGCTCCCCAAGGACATGGTGTTCTATACCCAGATCACCATGGAAGCGGGCGAAGATGGCGACTACCTCGATGCCATGCGGCGAGCCAATATCAAGGGCGCATTGGTCGGTGTGGAAGCGGTGACGCCCGAGGGGCTTAAAGCAGTCTTCAAGGATTGGAACTACTCCGGCGAGGCGCTGGCCAGGCAACTCCAGACATTCAAACAGCACGGCGTTCATGTGCTGGGGTCATTTATCTTCGGGCTGCCCACTGACAAGCCTGAAACCTTCGATGCCACCGTGGAGATGGCGCTCAAGGCCGGTGTCACCTTTGCCCAGTTCGTCATGATGACGCCGTTTCCGGGCACCGTGGATTTTGTGCGCTGGGAAAAGGAACAGGCCAAGAATCCCACCATGGTGGGCGATGTGCCCATTACCCGCTACTGGCTGATTCCCATCGACGTTCGCCCCAAGATGTTTACCCCGCATCCCACCATGAGCACCGACGAGATTCGCGAGCGCACTCAAAAGGTTTGGGACAAGTTTTATACTTGGGGACCCATCTGGAAGCGATCGTCCTGCACCCCCAATCTGCGCGCCAGGATTGCATTTGTGTTCCTCTCCAAGCTCTACCGCCAGATGTATGCGGGCACTGGAATCTCAACCGACAGCGCCCGCCGCAAGAAGTCGAAAGCCTGGGCGCGCTGGACGGCCCACCAATGCAAGAAGCTGTTTCAGGCGCGGCCCATGCCCGAGCTTCCGTCTCCGGCGTGGGAAAACCGGCACAGCCCCGTCGGCCAACCTGCGTTTGCAGTTGGCGACGGAGCGGAAGTGTCGGGGCCTTTCGTGGTGTTCCCCAAGAATTGACAGGCCCTGGAAGCTGTCTCACAACCTTGATTTGAAAGGGTGCGGCTCACCGGGGTCCCCGGCGACAGGTCTTTGTCGCTGGGGTCATCTTCAGCCGTGCCGCTTGCAGACCAGAAAAATCGTGAGCTTCACAGGTCGCGGAAACGCGCGTTCCGGAGGGAGGCGGGGGTTTCAATCCCCGCACAAAGCCGGCAGAATAAGCCCGGGCTTTAGCCCCGGAGAAGCGCCTTTCGCCGATTTCACCCCAAGTCTCGAATTCTTCCGCAGCCTGTTTGGCCCTTCAGGGGAAGGTCCGTTCAAACTGACCCACGACCAACCGCCGCTCCCATAACCCACCCGCCGTGTCCCCGTCGGCAAATGACCCAGGCCGCCAATGCCAATTGAGAAGGACCAGCGCCCAATGACTTCCGAGAAGCCGGCTTCATGGGACCTATCCGAGGGGCAGCGTGGATTCGGTTATCACTTGCCTGCCGGGGCCGCCTTCTTGTGCTCCACGAAGGAGTGTGCTTGATGACAGCTCACACACGTCTTGCCTTTCATGAATGGATCAGACTTCAGTTGTGGCACCTGATCGGTGTGACAGTTGTCG
>PLSM01000008.1 GCA_003165075.1 Acidobacteriaceae bacterium
TTGCCGTCTTCTCCCGCTGACTGGTGGGCGTCTTCGTCCTCGCTCTCGCCGTCGCGGGGATCAACAGGATAGTCGCGCATCAGCGTGCCTTCTTCATGTTCTCGATGTGATCGCCGCCATGTTCAATGTCGTCGAAGAGAACCGGAAAGGTCCGCTGGAACTGATCCAGCAGACTGTTCTTGAGAATGACCGTGCCGTCCAGCGTGTCGTTGGAAGTCACGTCCAGCATCTTGGGATGGCATTGCGCGGTGGTTCGGGTGAGCAGGAAATGGCGCCAGGATTGGAAGTTGCCGACCGAACTCAGCAAGCTCGCCGTTGCACGCGGAAGGGCATCGGCGGCCAGCTGCGGTTTCAAGCCGCTGCTGAGCAGTTTGAAGTAGTTGATCTCTGCCTCTTCCATGGCCGTGCGCCACAGACCTTCCTGATCGTCAGTCATGCCGCGCGGCATAACGAATCCAACGCTGTTGCCGAACTTGCCCTTGCTGTAGTTGCAGTACCGCTGGCTCTCATGCTGAAAGTCCAGGGTCTTGCCGTGGCGAGTAATTTCCTGGGCTACACCGCGGTCGATCATGAAATCGACGACAACGCAGCTGAAGCGCAGCATGGAAGTGTGCCGTGAGGCTAAGGCGTGCTGGCCCACGAAGTGCTTGTAGGATTCACGGGTGCTCGTTCCCTCGGAACGATAGCACTTGCGGCCGGTCTCTTCGATGAAGCGAACTGCTTCTTCGCCATAGTCATCAGCGCCGTCGCCGGGCACGCTCATGTAACGAATGATCTTGGCGTAGGGTTCAACTATGTGCATGAGAAATCTTTCTAAGCAGCCTTGGCTGCTGTTTTGCGAACTCGGGTAGTCTTCTTCGGCATATGAAGCACCTTCCGAAATGCCTGAACAGCAGCAAAGAC
This sequence comes from Acidobacteriaceae bacterium, assembly GCA_003165075.1. GTDB lineage: Bacteria > Acidobacteriota > Terriglobia > Terriglobales > Acidobacteriaceae > Telmatobacter. The sequence goes on from PLSM01000008.1 coordinate 904, forward strand.
TTCGCTTAGCTCCTTCAATTGCTTGTATTTCTGTCGGAACCGATGCAGATCTGCTGCGGCACTCTGAAGAAGTTGTTCTCTCAATTCGGAGCTTTTGAAGACACGCGCCGTCGTTTCGTAGGCGCGCTCGTTGTTCTGAACTACTGAATGAAATGCACGGACCTTGGTAATGATCCGAGGCCGATCTTCGTTGGGGTGTTGGACCTTGATTCGAACACAAATCAGACAATTCAGCAGATGACTGGCTTGGGTAAGACGGAACCGTTCGGCTGCCACAGAATCATCCCACTCAAAAGCACTGTGTAGAGGACTCTTAGGATCTTGTGCATCATCCAGAACCTCTTTATGAGTGACTCCGTGTCCGAGCCTCGTGCGAAGAGCATCAATGCGTTCGCCTGCAACTTGAGCCGAGATCTTGATCCGGGCTCCTGATTTCCACTGATAGACCAATTGAATTCTCCTTGAAAGCAGGGTCTGGCTTTATCCAGCCAGACCATGCCTTGCGGAACCAGGACGTGCCAGAACAAGCCTCGCCTGCCTCTCCGCGCCTTTCCTCGCCCGGCCTCTACGCGCCCAGCATCGCCTCGCCTGCCATGTCCCGACCAACCTTGCCGGGCCAGACCACACCCAACCTTGCCTGCCTTGCCATATCAGGCCGCACCATGCAGCCCTCGCCATGCCTTACCGCGCCTTGCCTGCCTTGCCGGGACTGACCGCTTCGTGCCTTGCCTGGACTCGCCTGCCGTACCCTGCCCCACCTGACCTGACCTAGCCACAACTCGCTATGCCGTGCCATGCCTGCCCTGCCGAACCACGCTGTGCCATACCCGGACTAGACCTGCTTCGCCTGCCAAGCCGAACCATACTGCGCCAGACCACGCCATGCGAGGACTAGACCTGCCTGCCACGAGGGATCGTTCAAACTACTGGACGTGGAACATACCGTTCCGACCATCCTTTTGTGGACGCCATTCGCCAATACCGATAGCAAATCCGGCATTCTGGAACATGTTTGTGATCTGCTCTGCCGAGATCGCGCGGGAGTTATAACGAATGGTCAGAGTTGTCTTCCACTTCTTGAACTCGGCGCGATAACGGAGGTCAGCAGTACCCATTCCGACACGCACGACGTCTTCACGAGGAGCTGGTGATCCTTCGATTTTGACCAGCTCGTCATTGATGTGAAATGCTCCACGCATCTCAACCTTCGTAATGCCATCGACGAAGGTAGCAGCATCGACAGCTGCGGCCTTAAAAGCGATCGCCGGAAAACCGTAACCACCGTCAGGATGCACGTAGAGCGAGTCCTTGTAATCCTGTTCGGGGTTCTTTGCTTCTCTGGCGCCGGTGGCTTTCTTCATCTGCTTGTCGAGCATCATCTTCTTGGCTTTTGCTGACCACTGGTGCGTGATCAGAGGCGAATCTCCAATCAGAGTCAGCTTCATGATGGAGATGGATAACGGAGGAATGCTTATCGTCTTTGATACATCCTTCGTTGCAGCTGTTGTTGCTTTCTTCGTTGGCATAAAGCTCCTCGATTGATCTGTTCGGCTCGAAGCAAATCGGCCTGCATTCATCATGCAGGCCGATCAGATGTTGCAATATAGGGTGAAACGCTTAGTCCTCAGCGGGATGTGCGACCTGATTGCCGTCTTCTCCGGTGGACCGTTGGGCGTCTTCGTCTTCATCCTCGCCGTCTTCCGGCTCTCTGC
>PLSM01000146.1 GCA_003165075.1 Acidobacteriaceae bacterium
CAAGCAAGCCAAGGAAATGGTGGAGATGCAGGAACCTGTGGTGTGGGACATTCTTGAAGAGGTCATCAAGGACCATCCGGTGCTGCTCAACCGCGCCCCCACGCTCCATCGTCTGGGCATTCAAGCCTTTGAGCCGGTGCTGGTGGANNCGCTGGTCTGCACCGCCTTCAACGCTGACTTCGATGGCGATCAGATGGCCGTCCACATTCCGCTGTCGCCTGAGGCACAGATTGAAGCCAGCGTGTTGATGCTGGCTTCGCACAATATTCTTTCGCCCGCTTCCGGCCAGCCCATCACCGTACCCACACAGGACATGGTGCTCGGTCTCTATTACCTCACCAAGGCCAAGAAGGGCGGCAAGGGCGAAGGTCGTGTCTTCTCCAACACTGAAGAAATCCTGATGGCCCTCGAAGCCAAGGAAGTCGAGACTCTCACGCCCATTCGCCTGCGCTACACCGGCAAGGTGCTGGACATGACGACGGCCTACGACGACCAGGATCTGACCCATACCGAGGCGGTGGACTTCAATAAGGAGTACATCTCCACCACCGTGGGCCGCGTGATCCTCAACGACGCGTTGCCTCCGGGCATGCCGTTCATCAACGGCCTGCTGAAGAAGAAGGGCATTGGCCAGTTGGTGAACTATTGCAACCAGAACCTCGGTCTCGAGGTAACGGTGGGCATGTTGGACCGCATCAAGTCGCTGGGCTTCAATTACGCCACCAAATCCGGCCTCTCCGTGGGGTTGGACGACATGGTGATTCCTGCCAGCAAGTACACCACCGTGGACGAAGCCGACAAGAAGGTGATCGAGGTCCAGAAGCAGTACATGGACGGCGCCATCACCAACGGCGAGCGTTCCAACAAGGTCATTCAGATGTGGTCCGCGGTTACCGACCAGGTAGCCGACGAAATGTTCGGCAACATGAAGAAGGCAGACGACGAAGGAGCCATGAATCCGATTTACATCATGGCGGACTCCGGCGCCCGTGGATCAAAGCAGCAGATTCGCCAGCTTTCGGGCATGCGCGGACTGATGGCCAAGCCATCGGGCGAAGTCATCGAGACGCCTATCACCGCCAACTTCCGCGAAGGACTGACCGTGCTGGAGTACTTCATCTCCACCCACGGCGCGCGCAAGGGCCTGGCTGACACGGCGCTCAAGACCGCCGACTCCGGCTACCTGACTCGCCGCCTGGTTGACGTGGCCCAGGACGTGATCGTGACTGAGTACGACTGCGGCACGTCCGAGGGCATCTACGTCGGCTCCATCGTCGAGTCGGGCGAGATCATCGAGCCCATGCGCGACCGCATCATCGGGCGCGTTTCGCTGGAGCGCATCAAGGACTACGACGGCAACGTGGTGGTCGACATCAACCAGCCTATCGACGAGGACATCGCCTCCGCCATTCAGGGCGCGGGCGTTGAGAAGGTGAAGATTCGCTCCGTGCTTACCTGCGAGTCGCGGCGCGGCGTCTGCGCGCTGTGCTACGGTCGCAACCTGGGCTCCGGCCGCATGGTGGAACTGGGCGAGACCTGCGGTGTGATTGCTGCGCAGTCCATCGGCGAGCCGGGTACGCAGTTGACCATGCGCACCTTCCACGTCGGCGGCACCGCCAGCCGCGTGCAGGACAAGTCGCGTCTCGACGCCAAGAACAACGGCTTTGTGCGCTTCATCAACCTCAACTATGTCGAGAGCAAGGACGGCACCCTGGTGGCTATGAACCGTTCCGGTTCGGTGGCTATTGTGGACGAACGCGGCCGTGAAAAGGAGCGCTACCAGGTGGTGTATGGTGCGCGCCTGCGCGCCAAGGACGGCGAACACGTAAAGCTGGGCCAGTTGCTGGCGGAGTGGGATCCCTACACCTACGCCATCCTGACCGAAATAGGCGGCACGGTGCAGTTCAAGGATCTGCAGGAAGGCATCACGCTCAACGAGGAAGTGGACGAAGTCACCGGCCTCTCTCGCTGGGTGGTTGCCGACGCTCCGGATGAGAAGCGGCAGCCGGCCTTCGTGGTGAAGAACGCCAAGGCGCACAAGCGCTATCTGCTGCCCCGCGGCGCTCACCTCATGATCCAGGATGGTGAAGAGGTGGGTCCGGGCGATGTGCTGGCCAAGATTCCCAAGGAAAGCACGCGCACCAAGGACATCACCGGCGGTCTGCCTCGCGTGGTGGAACTGTTCGAGGCGCGCAAGCCCCGCGAGACAGCGATCATCAGCGAAATCGACGGTGTAGTCCGCTTTGGTGAAGTGGCCAAGGGCCAGCGTAAAATCTACGTCACTGCCGATAACGGCGACGAGAAGGAATACTNNGAAAAGGAGCTGCAGGCTTACCTGGTGAACGAAATCCAGGAGGTCTACCGTCTGCAGGGCGTAGCCATCAGCGACAAGCACATCGAAGTTATCGTGCGCCAGATGCTGCGCTGGGTGCGCATCGACGAGGTCGGCGATACGGACTTCCTGCTCGAGCAGCAGGTGGACCGCTTCACCTTCCGGGAGAAGAACGAAAAGGTGCTGGCCAATGGAGGCCGTCCGGCCATCGGGCGTCCGCTTCTTCTGGGCATCACCAAGGCGTCGCTCTCCACTGACAGCTTCATCTCCGCTGCCAGCTTCCAGGAGACCACGCGCGTACTCACCGAGGCCAGCATCAACGGCGCGGTGGACAACCTGCGCGGCCTCAAGGAGAACGTGATCGTCGGTCGCCTCATTCCCGCCGGCACGGGCCTGGAGTACTACCGCAACGTCCAGCTCTCGCCGGAGTTGGAGGAGGCGGCGGCCCGCGTTCAGCTGGAAGTTTCAGCCGAGATCGAAGCTGCCGAGCGCGAACTGGAATTGATGCGCCAGGAGGGCGAGGCCGAAGAGATGGCAGCCGAATAAGAACTGGCTTGCCGCTCGATCACGACTTCATCCAAAGGCAATCCCTAAACTGAAGAGGCCCGGCGTCACGCCGGGCCTCTTCTTCGTCTACCTCTATCCTTCTCAGCACCTGTAAAAAACTGCGAAAGCAGTGTCGGTGCGGGAACATAGGGCCGGCATCGGGGGAGCCCCTCTCCTTTCTTCCAGGCTCGTTACGCCCCCAGATAGATACTACGGCCAAATGCGAATGCCCCCATTCGCCTCGGAACTGGCTTCCCGGCGGTGGTAAACTGCTTGGTCCATCCCGGTTAAATATGAAGCCGGAGAGTGGTTTGGATTGGCGTCAGCCATGACGCCTGAAGAGCCGGCCCTCCGGGGTTTCGCCGCTAGAGGTATCATCCATCGATGAACGAGATCGAATCGAAGTCCCTTCCTGAGAACGCATACCAGCCACTGAAGCCGGGCGATTCCTACTCGCCCATCGTGCCCGCGGAAGCAAAGCTTCCGGAACTTACGCTGCGATCGATCTTTTGGGGCGTGGTGTTTTGCGTGGTCTTTTCTGTCGCGTCGGCCTACTCGGGATTGAAAGTCGGCCAGGGGATGGAGGCTGCCATTCCCATCTCCATTCTCGCTATCGGTCTGGCGCGCATGTACGGACGGCGCACCAGTTTGCTGGAAAATGTGATCATTACCGGCATCGGCGCGGCCTCAGGCAGCGTGGTNNGCGCGTGAGATGCACGGCCAACTGCCCTTTCCCGAGGCAACGGCCATCACCGAAGTGCTGATTACCGGAGAGAAGGGCGGCTCGCAGGCCAAGCTGCTTCTGCAGGCAACCGCCATCGCCGGGATTTACGACTTCTTTGTCACCACATTTCATGTTTGGAAAGAGTATCTGAACTTTCAGTTCGTACCGGTCATTCGCACGCTTGCCGATAAGAGCCGGATGGTCTTCAGCTTTGACGCCATCGGCTTCATCATGGGCCTGGGCTATGTGATGGGCTTGCGAAGCTCCCTGGTCTTTTGCGCGGGCAGCGTCCTTACCAGCTTTGTACTGGTCCCGATGATCTGGTTCATCGGAAGCCACACGGACATCTCTTTGTATCCGGCCATGATGCCCATTTCAAAGATGACCGCCGTCGAAATCTATCGCAACTATGTGCGCTTCATCGGCGTCGGAGCCATCGCCACCGCCGGCATCATCGGCATTCTCAAATCGCTGCGCGTGGTGGCCGGATCGTTTGGCATCGCGCTGCACGCTTTCCGTCATGGCGAAGCTCCGCATACTGAGCGGACCGACCGCGATATTCCAGTCGTTTCGTTGTTGCTGGGCGTCGTCATCGGCGCCATCTCCGTAGCCATCTTCTTTGGACGCCTTCAGGTCTCCTGGACGGTGTTGGTATTGGGCTTGATATTGACGCTGCTTTTCTCGTTCTTCTTCACATCGGTGGCCGCCAACGCCATTGCCACCACGGCCAACAACCCTGCCTCCGGCATGACCATGCTAACCATCATCATCTCCGCGGTCGTGCTGTTGCGATTTGGTCTCTCGGGAGACACGGGAATGTTCTTCGTGATGGCCATTGCGGGCATGGTATGCACGGCCCTGTGTGTATCGGGCCAGTTCATCACCGACCTGAAGGCCGGCTATTGGCTTGGCTCAACACCGGCGGCGCAGGAGAAGGTCAAGTTCATCGGCGTCATTGCCGCCGCGATCACCGCCGGCCTGACCATCATTCTGCTGGCCCACGTCTATCAGTTCGGAGAAGCTGCACCGGGAGACACGCGACAGATTCTGGCAGCGCCGCAAGCCTCCATCATGAAGGCCCTGGTGGTGGGATTCATGAACAAACAGCCGGTCGCTTATATTCTGTTTGGCATTGGCGCCATGGTGACGCTGGTGGTGGAGATGCTGGGCAAGTCTTCCATGGTTTTTGCCCTGGGTATGTACCTGCCGCTGGGGCTCACCTCGCCCGTGCTGGCGGGTGGAATCATGTCGCATCTGATTAACAAGCGTTCAGAGAAGATCGGCGGCGAGCAGGGCGGCATGATCCGTGAGCGTGGGGTCATTATCGCCTCGGGGCTCATGGCGGGCGGCGCGCTGGGAGGCGTCCTGGGCGCATCCCTGCGGCTCTTCCCCTGGTATCGCGAGGATCTGATTCAAACCCCGTTCTACTTGAACGATCCCGCCTCGCAATCGGTTTCCATACTGCTCTTTGTGAGCCTCTGTTGCTACGTCTGGTTTTATTCCGTGAAGAAGGGGAAGGTATAAGCGATGGACCAAGCAGGAAAGTATATTGGTGACGCTGTTTTAGGCATTGACACTCTGTGGGGCGGCGATGTGATGTGCGCCTCCGGCACCGGGCGATTCATCGCCGACTCCTGGTTTTCCAATGAGCCGCTGCCTGCTGCTTACACCCATCCGGCGGCAGATCGTTTGCGTAAGTCTGGAGGTGTATCGGGCAAGAGCGTCGATCACGAGGCAATGGAGCAATATCTGCGGGAGGTGGATCTTCCCGCCGCCATTGCCGGAGTCCGCGAAGAAGCCGGGAAGATTGGTGGGCTGCGCGAGCGCTATTTAGCCGGGCTGGCAGAATCTCTCAGTGTCATGTGGGATCTGGCCATGGAAGTCGTCGGCAAGGGAGAGACGGTGCCGTACGCGCGCTCGGTAGAAGCGTCGACAGGGAAGGGACCGGAACCTTCCAGGCCGGAAACCAAACGGGAACGTGTTGCCGAACTGCTGGGCCGTGCCGGTTACGGAGTGTCGAATTCAGGCGGACTGTTGGACGCAGTGGACGCCTGGCGTCGCGAGCGCGTGATCCCAATGGCGTCGGTGCGCGCACTCGGCACGGCTGTGATTGCGCATTTTGACAACCTGAGTGCGAAGAATCTGCTGCCGTTCCTTCCGCCCGAGCTGGCACGAGTACCGCGGGCGAACATCGACTTCCTGCCCATCAAGGATGCCTGGTTTTCCGGTTCGATGAACTACCTCGGGCGGGCGCGGAACACTGACGGCACATCGCAATACGAGGCAACCTATGAGATCAATGCTTCACTGCAGATGTCCTATCCCGAATTTGAGCAGCTTGTAAGCCACGAGGTCGTGCCCGGCCATGTGACGACGTTTGCTTATCTGCAGGACCTGTACGTTCGCGGAAAGGCCAGCTTTGAGGCTACGGTTCTGACCATGAACACCCGTGCTGCGACCTTATTTGAGGGAATTGCCAACAACGCGATTCTGATTGCGCATGGCGTCACCGAAATCGAACAGTTGCCGGATGAGGAGTTGCAGATTGGCGTTCTGCTGGCCCTTTTGCAGGATGATGCCAAGAATCAGTCGTCGTATATGACCTGGGGCGAGGGAAGACCGCAACCGGAAGTGGCGGCCACGCTGCGGCGCGATTTTCTGGTTACGGAAGAACGCGCTGATAAACTATCTGGCGCGTGGGGAAGGCATCCGCTTCTGGGCCGAATGTATCTTCCGGCTTATCGCGCCGGTACACAGAAGGTTGCACAACTGCGGCGAACACATCCTGCGGGCCGGGTGCTTGCGGCGATTTACGGATGTAACGGATTGGTCGATATCCAGACGGTCGATCAGGTCTTGAATGGCTCGAAGGCGGTGTGACTACTGATGGGTACCGACGGCACCCGGCCCAACTCAGTTTTCATTCGTAGTCGGTGCGGAACGCCCTCCGCAAGTGCAGTGTAAGAGGATTCTGGCAGAGATCGAAAGGCCAGTATGACATCGCAAGAACGTGTACTTGTTTCCTTGAACCATCATGAACCTGACCGGGTGCCGGTGGACCTGTCAGGGTACCGGTCATCGGGCATAGCGGCGATTGCATATCCAAAACTGAGAGTCGCGCTCGGTCTTGAACCCCGGACTGTGGACGTATACGACCCAGTGCAGCAACTGGCGATTTGTCACGAGGACGTGCTCGACCGCTTGGGCGTGGATACGGTGGAGTTGGGGCGGGCCTTCTGCCTGGAGGACAAGTGGTGGGTGAATTGGACCCTGCCCGACGGAACGCCCTGCAGGATGCCGGTGTGGGCGCAACCTGAGCGCGCAGGAACAGAGTGGGTTGTGAGAGCGCCGAGCGGCCGGGTGATGGCGCGCATGCCGGAGCAGTCAGTGACCTTCGATCAGGCCTACTGGCCGTTCCTTGACGGCGCAGAAGACCTTTCGCGCATCGAGGAACTCTTTCCGGAGCACATGTGGACGGGGATGCCGTCGCCGCCGGGGCCATCGGTGCGGGAGCCGGAGGAGCTGGCTGCTGGCGCACGCGCTCTTCGCGCTAGCACAGACCGGGCAATCATCGCGTTGTTTGGTGGAAACCTGTTCGAGATGGGGCAGTTTTTCTACCGCATGGACAACTTCCTGATGATGCTGGCCGGCGAACCGCAGCGGGTGCATCGATTTCTTGACGCTCTGGTGGAGATTCACATGCGGAGCCTGGAGCGGCTTCTGGCGGCGGTTGGCCCGTATATCGACGTGATCGTCTTCGGCGACGATCTGGGCGCACAAAACAGCCCGCAGATTTCGCCGCGGATGTATCGCGAATTCTTCAAGCCTCGCCACGCCATGATGTGGGCTCGCGCCAGGCAACTAGCCAACGTCAAGGTGATGCTGCACAGCTGCGGCGCTTTGCGCCCACTGCTGCCCGACCTGATCGACGCTGGCCTCGACGCCATCAATCCTGTGCAGATCAGTTGCCGGGGCATGGAGGCCGAAGGGCTGAAACGCGATTTCGGAAAGGATCTGGCATTTTGGGGAGGCGGGTGCGACACACAGAGCATACTTCCGCGCGGCACACCCGCCCAGGTGCGTGAGCATGTACTGCATCAATGTGATGTGCTGGGGCACGGCGGCGGATTTGTCTTCCAGCAGGTGCACAACATCATGGCCAACGTGCCTCCGGAGAACATCCTTGCCATGTACGCTGCCGTACGCGAGTACGACACGTGGGTGAGGGACTGAGACCTGCCGGCTATCGTACTGGGCGAAGTCGCTTTGACCCTGATGGTGGCAGACATCGCGGTGGGCGCCGGGAAACTCTGAGGCCACCATCGCATTTGCGCAGGACAACGAGTTCATTATCGGTAGAACGGAGAACCGAGTCATGGAGCAATGGAATAGACGTGAGGTTCTGAAGCTGGGAGTGCTCGCATCCACGGCAGCAGTATCGCCAAGATGGGTAAAGGCTGGCGTGGCGGCAGAGGGCACGGAACGGAATATTGCGCTCAACCGGGCCGCTTGGGCATCCAGTTCCGCGGATGCCATCGCCACCGGGCACATGGCCACCGATGGACAGTCCACGACGCAGTGGCAAAGCGCAGACGCCGATTTGCAATGGATCTACGTCGATCTCGGGTCGGTTTGCAGCGTGCGGTCGGCTGTCCTGCGCTGGGGTGCGAACCACGCTTTGGCGCATAGGCTCCAGGTCTCAATGGATCGAGGCCCGTCTGTGGAAACGGGCTTGGTGGAGAATTGGACTGACGTCCATGAGACGCTGGACGGTAAAGGTGGCGTGGAGCTGATCCAAGTGCATGATGTCAGCGCGCGCTACGTCAGATTGTTTTTGAATGTGAAGGCCAAGCCCGGCGGCTATGAACTCTCCGCATTCGAAGTCTATGGGTCAGGAGGCTATGAGGCCGTTCCCGCGCCAATTCCCGCACTGGAAGCGGACGGCACTCTGAGGTTGTCGGGTGGGTGGCGCCTGGTGAACCAGGCCGTGCTGCCCGAAAAGGCTGAATCCATCTCCACCTGCGGCTACGACGACAGCAAGTGGCTGATCGCAACCGTGCCGGGAACTGTGTTGACGAGCTATCTGAACCTGGGCGCAATTCCGGATCCGTTTTATGGCGATCATTCCCTTCAAGTCTCGGACTTCTTTGCACATACAAACTGGTGGTACCGGAACGAATTGGAGCTGCCTTCGAGCTTCGCGGGCAAACGAGTGTGGCTGAACTTCGACGGCATCAACTACCGCGCGTACATCTTTGTGAATGGAAAGCCTGCCGGCAGCATGGATGGAGCTTTCATCCGGGGACGATTCGATGTTTCAGAACTGGTGGTGGCCGGAAAGAAGAATTGCATTGCGGTAATGATCATGCCGGTTCCCAAGCCGGACAAAGTGTCTGCAAAGACGCAGTTCAGCGGATATGTATGGCCGCCGGATTATCCCAAGAATGAACCGACGATTCTGGCCGCAGCCAGTTGGGACTGGCTACCTACGATTAGCGACCGAGATACGGGCATTTGGAACCATGTAACGCTCACGGCGACCGGCGACGTGACAATCCACAACGCATTTGCGAGCACCCATTTTCCGGATGCGCAGAATCTGAGCCGCGTCGATGTGACGCTCAAGGTGGACGTGACGAACCACGCCAACCGGCCCTGCAAGGGGGAGTTGAGAGTACGTCTGGGAGAAATTGAGTTCACTCACCCGGCAGTCCTTGAGGGAGGGGAAACCCGGGCTTTGAAATTCGACAAGTCAACCTATCCGCAGCTTTCACTTGTAAACCCGAAGTTGTGGTGGCCCAACGGCTACGGCGAGCAGAATCTGTATGACCTGACGCTCGAATTCAAATGCGACGGCAAGGTGTCGGATGTCAATCGATCCCGTATCGGAATCCGCGAGTTCACCTGCAACCAGAAGTCACTGACTTCATGGGATACCAGCAAGATATCGAACAAAGTCTA
>PLSM01000157.1 GCA_003165075.1 Acidobacteriaceae bacterium
CATGCAGGTTGAAGGCCCCAAACGTGGCGCCGCGCTTCACCACGCCGGGAAATCCAACCGAGACGCGGTCGAACCGCGGCAGCAATTTGCTCAACTCGTCCAATCCACACATCACTGCCAATGGCGTGGGCACGGCCGGAGTTGCTACCCGTTGCCGTTCGCTCGCGGGTTTTCCTGTCGCGTCCAGCAGCATGGCCTTCAGACCCGATCCGCCAATGTCGATCGAGAGCGTGATGGGGCCGGTTACCTTGACTGGAGCTCGGCGGGCGGGAGAGGTAGTTTTTGCGGCAGTGGGTGTCATCAGGATTGAATTGTACTGCGCGTGCCCCGGAGGGGGACGGTTGTGCAAATCGGAGCCCGGAAGATCGGGCAACGCCATCGCCGCATCCCCTACACTGATTCTTGCCTCTCATGCCTGCCTTTTGCGAAGTCGCGTTGCCTGTGCCCCTGGATCGCACGTTTACTTACGCCGTGCGCGAAGGCCAGCAGCCTCGCCGCGGCGCGCGTGTCATCGCGCCCTTTCGCAACGAGAAGCTGATCGGTGTGGTCACCGCCCTCTGCGCAGATGCACCCGCGGACTTTGAGGCCCGCTCCATCGAGGCGGTACTCGACGAGGAGCCCTTGCTCAGCGATCACTTGCTGGACTTGGCGGTGTGGATTTCGCAGTACTACCTGGCACCTCTGGGCGAGGTCCTGCGGGGCATGTTGCCCCTCATGGCCGAGGTCCGCCGCACCGTCTACTACCGCATCACCGACCTCGGCCGCGACGTGCTCGCCGTCAGCCTCGACGGCGACTCCGGAAATGGATGGACGCAAAAGGAAATTAGGAAACGTCGCGGAAAATTATCCCAGGAAGAACAGGACCTGGAGCACCGCGTTCTCACTCGTCTGGCCTCCGGCGAACCGGTCAAAGTCTCCACGCTGCGCACCGCCACAGCCGCCACGCTTCCTGTCCTTGCCTCCATGCTGCGCAAAAAATGGATTGCCCGGGAGACCTCGGCCACGGAGCGGGATGCACGCCGTACCGAGCGCTTTGCGGTGCTCGTCCCTGAGGCACGCTTGCCCGCGCTGACCCAGAAGCAGCAGGCCATTCTGGCCGAGTTGGCCGCCTGTGGTGGCGAACTCCCGCTGGCCGAACTGCGCCGCAAAGATCTGCCCTCGTCCACCCTGCAAACCCTGGTGCGGCGCGGCTTGGTGCGGATCGACGAGCGCCCGGCGGTATTCCGCCTCGGCGGTATTGAGGCGTCTTCTGAAACCATCTTCCTCAACCCGCCGCAGATTGATGCATTAGCTTCAGTGGTGGCGGGGCTGGGGGCTTTCCGTCCGTTCTTGCTTCATGGCGTCACGGGATCTGGAAAGACGGCTGTTTATCTGGCCGCCATGCAGCGCGCGCTGGACCGTGGTCTCGGCTCCATCCTGCTGGTCCCGGAAATCGGCCTCACCCCGCAGATGGCCGGCCTCCTCGATGCGGCCTTCGGCTCCCGTGTAGCCCTGCTCCACTCCGCTCTGACTCCCGAGGAGCGCAGTGAGCAATGGCGGCGTATCCACTGCGGCAACGCGCCCATCGTAGTCGGCACTCGCTCAGCCATCTTTGCTCCTGTGCCCAACCTCGGGCTCATCCTGGTCGATGAGGAGCATGACCAGAGCTACAAGCAGGAGGAGACGCCGCGCTACAACGCCCGCGACGTGGCTGTCATGCGTGCCAAGCTGGCTGGTGCGGTGGTAGTCCTGGGTTCGGCTACGCCCTCGCTGGAAAGCTGGCACAACTCCGTGCTGGGCAAGTACACCCGCATCGAGCTCCATGATCGCGTGATGAATCGCCCCCTCCCCGAGGTCGAACTCGTCGATATGCGCCGCGAGTTTCAAGAGACCGGTCAGGATCAGCTCTTCTCCCGTGCCTTGGTGGACCAGACTCGCATGGCCCTCGATCGCGGCGAGCAGGCGCTCATCCTGCTCAACCGCCGCGGCTACTCCTTTGCTGTCATCTGTCGCGCCTGCGGCGAGAAACTGGAGTGCCAGAACTGCGCCATCGCACTTACCCACCACAAGCCGCCGGCAGAGGATGCGGGCATCGCCCGCGAGGGCCAGCGCCTTGAGTGCCACTACTGCGGCTATCGGCGCACCGTGCCGGCCCGCTGTCCCAAGTGCAACAGCGAACACCTCTACTACCTCGGCGCCGGCTCAGAACAAGGAGAGGAGCGGCTCGCCGAAATCTTCCCCGGCGCCCACATCGGCCGCATGGACCGCGACACGGTGCGCGGCCGCCACGACCTGGAGCGCCTCCTTGCCCGCCTCCACTCCGGCGAGATCAATCTGCTGGTAGGCACCCAGATGATCGCCAAGGGCCACGACATTCACGGCATCACGTTGGCGGGAGTTGTTGGCTGCGACCATGCACTCTCCATGCCTGACTTCCGTGCAGCCGAGCGCATCTTCCAACTTATAACCCAGGTCTCGGGCCGCGCCGGTCGTGGCGATCTGCCCGGCCGCGTGGTGGTGCAGACTTACTATCCAGACCACTACGCCATTGTGGCTGCCGCCACTTACAACTACGCCAGTTTTGTTGAGCGGGAGCTGAAATACCGCCGCTGGATGCACTACCCGCCCTTTGGCGCATTGGCCAATGTGCTGGTGCAATCGCAGAAGCTTGAAGAGGCGGCTGGATGGTCAGCCCTCTTGGGAAAGTGGTTTCAAACCACCGCGCCGGAGGGTGTGCGTGTGCTCGGCCCCTGCACCGCGCCCATCGCGCGCATCAAGGGCGTCTACCGCTTTCACCTGATTCTCAAAGCCGCAGCGCGCCGGGCGCTCAACGCAGCCTTGCGCGGCATGTTGGCTCAAGCTGACGCGGCAGGGATTCCACGCCGGAACCTAGTGGTCGATGTGGACGCGCAGCGCCTGATGTAACAGCCGGACCTGGCACTCAGTTCAGTTGGACCGTGCCTTTTCTCTCCCGCCCTCAACTTTCCGGCGAGGCTCCGTTGCCCAGTGCATGCAGTTCCTTGCCGGGTTTAAAACGCACCGCCTTGCCGGGCGTGATGTTCACCTCTGTGCCGGTGCGGGGATTGCGGCCGATGCCTGTCTTGCGGGCGCGGACACTGAATACGCCAAACCCGCGCAACTCGATGCGTTCGCCGGCTGTCAGGGCCTCTTTCAGGCCTTCAAACACTGTATCGACCGCCGCTTCGGCCTTGGTGCGGGGCAGGCCTGTGCGCTCGATCACATGGTGGACGATGTCCTGTTTAATCAAAGCGGTCACCTCGCGGGCTAATTTCGTTTCGACTGTACCACGCCTACGCAATTGATGGTACAGGTTTTGCAGCGATTGTGGAACGGCGGACTTGATTCTTCATGAACATTAAGATGAGGAAAAAGCGGCGGATGCTGCTCCATACCGCATCTCGAAACCTTTTTCGAGACCGCTTGACACTTATGTGTGGTTGTCAGGCACGGGCATGTCTCGTAAGATGATGCATTCAAGCGGCCAAACTCAGCGCAGCCTTGCAGAATTTCCCCGCTAAGCCGGCTTGCCGGTTGGATTCTTCGACAGACGAAAACCTCAGCGGTGGATCTAATGAGTCTAAGTTGATGAAATAAAAGGAAAAGCCAGTCGGATTGCGCCCTAGTCAAGCAAGTCGGCTCCGGCTCTACTCGGAGAGCCAACCAGTGCAGTCAGCGCTTGCTGGGGTCCGCAAAAGGAGAAAGAGGCATGGCCATTCTGAGTGACCGCTGGATACGCGAACAAGCACTGCGACACCGCATGATTGTGCCTTTCAGTGAGAAGCAGGTCAGTGAAGGCGTCATCTCCTATGGGCTCTCCTCGTACGGCTACGACCTCAGGGTTTCTGATGAGTTCAAGATCTTTACCAACGTCAACAGCGCCATCATCGATCCCAAAGCCTTTGACGAACGCTCTTTCGTCTCCGTCCAGGCAGGGTCAGTGATTATTCCGCCCAACTCCTTTGCCCTGGCCAAGTCGGTGGAGTATTTTCGAATTCCCAGGGATGTTCTGACCATCTGCGTCGGGAAGTCCACTTACGCCCGCTGCGGAATTATCGTCAATGTCACCCCTTTTGAACCGGAGTGGGAGGGCTTTGCCACTCTTGAAATTTCCAACACAACCCCCCCTTCCGGCCAAGATCTACGCCAACGAGGGGCTGTGCCAGATACTCTTCTTCCATGGAAACGAACCCTGCGAAATCAGCTATGCTGACCGTGAGGGCAAATATCAGAAACAGCAAGGGATAGTGTTGCCCAAGCTGTAGGATTCGTTTAGGCGGTTCATTCTACCGCTGCAAGTGGCGGACTGCCCTATAAGGTCATACGCAATGGACCCTGTTCTGCGCAACGCCTCTGGCGAATTCGCGTCTCGACAACACCTGGGAGGCACAATGTCCAGGATTCGCAACCCTAATTCGATCCGGGTGGGCCTGGTGGCCAGCGAACCAATCCGCGTGGAAGGCCTCACCAGCATCTTCGAGCGCTACGATCAGCCGGGCCAGCCGCAACTCATTCCGGTCGTCGGAAGCCTTCAGGATTTGCTCGCTGATCCATCCATCGAATACCTAGTCGTCGACTTAATCCCATCCGCCGGTGGAGTGGGCTATCTGGACAATGTGCGGCAGGTGCGTCCTTCCCTCCGTCTGATTGTGATTGGTCCTGAAGCCAATGAAAGTCTCGTGCTGGATTCGATCATCGCCGGCGCACGCGCCTACCTCGACTTTTCTGCCAGCCCACGTATGGTGCGCCAGGCCCTTGACGTAGTCATCTCCGGCTCCATCTGGGCTCCGCGGCGCCTTCTTTCCAAGCTCATCGACCGGTTGCTCTCCACCTCCGATAGCAGTCCGACCAACTCTTCCCCTCACCTAACCGCGCGCGAGCGCCAGGTCCTGGAACTGATCCTGAAGGCGCGGTCAAACCGCGAGATTGCCCACGAGTTGGGTATTGAAGAGCGCACTGTGAAGTCCCATGTTGGTCGTCTGATGCGCAAGACTGGCTCCGATAACCGGATTGCTCTCTCAATGCGGGCACTGAGTGGTGCATTTCACCCCAGATTGGGCCCATTTGAGTACAAAAGAAACACTCGCCCGTCAGATTAGATTACCCATGAGTCCATTAGATGTGTTACTAAAATCCCCACTCCTTCTGTACTCTTGTGCCATGTTGTCAATTTCTTGAAACTGACTCACAGAAACAACGCAGATCTGGGGAAAGGAGTTCTCAGGCCGCATGGTTTTCATGGGGCCTGGGAACTCCTCTTTTTTCTCCCTTGCTCAAACCCGATCTGAACCTCTTCACGTCAGCCCACCTTTGTCGCCATCCAAGCATCACAACTCAAAGCAAAGTAGTCACCGTCCCCGTTCGGGGGCATGCCATTTGGGGGACAGGGCCGCGAGATTGTCGCTGTTTTGCGGTCCTCACGAAAAATGCGATAACTCTTGTCTGCGCTGTGGGCGTCATGGCTGGGGTGAGGTAGGCTGATTCGGGATGGAGTCGCGCCACAACGTACGGCCGCAGTGAGCGGCCGGGTTACTTCGCGATCTTTACGCCGTCTCTAATTGAGTAGCCACGCAACCAGCGCCGCTAGGGCGCAAAATTGAATTGAAAGGATCTATGGATGAAGAAAGCAATTGCTTCAGTCTGCCTCTGTTTCATGCTCACCTGCACCGCGTTGGCCGCTTCTTCGCGCGAGGATTTGCAGGCTCGCATTGATGCGGCCAAGATTGTGATGGACCAGATCATGGGTGCCCAGGACAGGAACATCCCCATGAACATCCTGCAGCAGGCCACCTGTGTTGCTGTCGTGCCTGGAATGAAGAAGGGAGCCTTCTTCGGAGGAGTCCAGTATGGTCAAGGCGTAGTTACCTGCCGTACCGGGCATGGGTGGAGCGCCCCGGTCTTCATCCGCATGGCCGGAGGTTCTTTCGGATTGCAGTTCGGGGGACAGTCCACTGACCTGATACTCGTTGCGGTCAACGACCGCGGCTTGCAGGATCTGCTGAAGAGCAAGTTCAAGATTGGCGGAGATGCTTCTGCCGCAGCTGGTCCTGTGGGCCGCAGCGGCCAGGCAGCCACCGATTGGAAAATGAACGCCGAACTTCTCAGCTACTCGCGCAACAAGGGGCTGTTTGCCGGAATCGATTTGGATGGCACCAGCGTAAGCCAGAATGAGGAAGACACCGAACTCTACTTCGGTGGCTCGCACACCTTTGAGTCGATTCTGAAGGGAGAGGTTCCCGTTCCCGCGGGAGCAGCGGCGTTTGTGCGCACCGTCGCACACTCATTTGTCACATCCAAGGACCATAAATAGCGGGTCCTTCCTTCGCTTGAGCACTTCAGTGGCGGCCCGTCCAGCGGGCCGCCCTCTTTTTCTCCGAAGCTCAGAACGTTAATCTCTTCAGCCGCCCAGGCAAACCGGCACCCCGGGTCATGACCTACACTTGATCTTTGTCTTTGACCATGCAGCAGAAGATCGAATATTGGCTGGTGCTGGCTGTGGCGCGCACGCTGGGACGGATGCCGCGCGCCTTGGCGCGTCTCTTTGCCGGCGTTCTGGCCTGGGCCCTCTACTGGGGATTGAGTCGCTTGCGCCACGTCGGCGTGCGTAACCTTTCGCTGGCCATGCCGCAGCTCTCGGCCAATGAAAGAACGAGAGTCCTCCGCGGAGTTTACCGTCATCTGGGCTGGCAATTGGTTGAGTTCTGCCGAATGCCCCGCTACACCGCTGAAAACACCCAGGGCTGGATTCGCACCGAAGGGGTGGAATATTACGTTTCCGCACGCGACCGTGGCAAGGGTGTTCTCGTGCTCACAGGCCACTTGGGCGCATGGGAGCTCTCCAGCTTCTACCACTCGCTGATGGGCTATCCCATGGGCATGGTCATTCGCCACCTTGACAACCCCTGGCTCGACGACTTCGTCAACGGCATTCGCTGCCTGCACGGCAACCGTGTGCTCTCCAAAGACGACTTCGCGCGCGGCCTCCTCACTGCCATGCATGCCGGTGAAACCGTGGGCATCCTCATGGACACCAACATGACCCCGCCGCAGGGTGTCTTTGTGAACTTTTTTTCCCGCCCTGCCTGTACCGCCTCGGGGTTGGCCCGCGTGGCCCTTAAAACCGGCGCCGCCGTCCTTCCCGGTTTCCTGCTCTGGGAGCCTGCAGCGGGACGTTACGTGCTCCATTTCGGTCCCCAGCTTGTTCTTACCCGGACCGGCAATCCGGAATCCGACATCCTGGCCGCAACGCAGCAATGTAATGATGTGCTTGAAGCCTGGATTCGGCGCTATCCTGACCAGTGGCTGTGGATTCACCGCCGCTGGAAGACCCGTCCTCCCGGCGAGCCTAGGCTCTACTAGGGCTTGTTCACACTATCTGAGTTGAAGTTGAAGGCTCCGCAATTGTCTTTCTTGCTTCTCTGTGTCAGTTCATAAGCACTTGGTCGGAAGGAGAACCCTTGACGCTAGGCGAATTGATCGGCGCGCTGGGCGGCAACCTGATGCATGGCAGTCCTGATGTTCTGCTCATCGGCGTGGAAGACCTGGGCACAGCCAATAGCACTGAACTCGTCTTTGCCGAGAACGCTTCTTCTGCGTCCAAGGCATTGGCTGGGCGCGCGGGTGCGGTTGTGCTTCGCCCGGGCTGCATCTCCGAACCCATCCCTCCCCACGCAACAGTGGTCGAGACCGACGAGCCGCGCCTATGGTTTGCGCGGGCGGCCAAGCTGATTAACCCCCCGATGCCCCCAGCCGGCGTACATCCCAAGGCCTCCATCGCCTCCGACGCGATGATTGGCTCAGACGTTACGATTGGCGCCTGCGCCGTGGTCGAGAAAGGTGCACACGTCGGTGTCGGAAGCCGCATTGATGCCGGCGTGGTCGTGGGCCGCGGAACGCATATCGGTGAGTACTGCCACATTTATCCCAACGTGGTCCTGTATCCCGGAACCATGGTGGGTGACCGCGTTGTCGTCCACGCCGGCGCGGTTCTCGGCGCCGACGGATTTGGCTACGTCCGCGATCCCTCCACCGGAGCCTACATCCAGTTTCCGCAGGAGGGAATGCTCCTCATTGAAGACGATGTGGAGATCGGCGCTAACTCCACCATCGACCGCGGCGCCCTGCAGGTGACGAAAATCCGTCGGGGGACCAAGATTGACAATCTCGTCCACATCGGCCACAACTGCGACATCGGCGAAGATGTCATCCTGGTGGCGCTCACCGGCATCTCCGGCTCCTCCACCGTGGGCAACGGCGCCATCATTGCCGGACAGGTGGGCATCGGCGACCACGTTCACATCGGTCCCGGCGTCATCCTCGGCGGCCAGGCCGGAGTATTCAACGGCAAGACGGTCACGAACGAAGGGCTCAAACCGGGCACAGTGCTGTTTGGCACCCCCGCCCGTCCGCTCAAGCAGGTTCTGCGCGAGCAAGCAACGTTGGCGCGGCTGGCAAAGCGTTCACGAAAAGCGTCGGAAAGTGCTTCGGACAAAGAGCAGGAGTCCGGGAGTGGTGCTTAGTCCCTATGGCAGTCATCGTCGTAGGCGGCAGCAGCAAGGGCGCAGGAAAAACCGCGCTCATGTGCGGGCTCCTCGCGGCGCTGCCCGAGTTCGGATGGACCGCGGTCAAGATCACCACCCACGCGCACGGCAAGCCTGAGCCTGTTTGGGAAGAGACTGAATCAGGGCAGGGAACCGACACCGCGCGTTTCCTGGCTGCCGGAGCGCACCGTGCCTTTCTTGTCACCGCAGGCCGGCACGATCTCGCCCTGCAACTCCGCCAGCTCTTGGCAAGGCTTGGCCCTGGAGCGCACATCCTGTTCGAGTCCAATCGAATCATGGCCCATCTCGAGCCCAATCTCTGCCTTGCATTGGAGGCGGATCCGCGAATCAAGCGCAAGCCGTCGTTGCGCATGTTATCGCATAAAATAAATGCTCAGGTGGCGCTTGCGGGTCACGACTTCGTTTCCGCTGCCGCCCCTCCGTTCTTCCATCTGGCTGAGCTGGACCGCATTTCAGCTCCAATGCAGAGGTGGCTTCGAGACCACTTGCGGAATCCCTGATTCCGGTCGACCATCATTTTTGATTGATTACGAGTTCGGAAATCCCTGAAAAAGGGGCAAAAAAGGCCATTTTGGGCAGGAAAACCGAGTCTTCGGGTTACTGATGAGTATCTATGCAAAAATTACAACTCGTTGATTCAAAAAGCGTTTCTCTCTCCACAGAGCCTGAAATTGGACCGCAGGAGGGGGGAGGGGGTGGGGGGTGTCACGGTATAAACCGTTCACATCCCTGACAGCGCACCCTTTCCCAATTCAATTGTGCGCCCCAGGGGGAGAATTTTGTGCAAAGCGGCTTGAGGTCCCCCGCCCTTTCCACGATGAAACTGTGGAAAGGGTGAGGCACGCTCAGTTTATGGGCGGATTGAGGGTGGGACCGCCTTTGGGGGTTAATTCGACCCAATCATTTTGGGTTAGTCAGACCTTTGCCACCTGCCTCCGATGCAGAGGTGGCCTCGAGACCAATTGCGGAATCCCTGAATCTGATCGATCATCAACCTTAGCGCAACTTCATCCGGGACTCATCCCGCCCCCAAGACCTAACCAAAAGGAGTCAATCATGCAGCGACGCGATTTCTTAAGGACCGCGACCACGGCGGCAGGCGCAGCCGCGACCGGACCGTTGCTGAACCCCATTCTGCGCGCGGAAGCTGGAATTTCTGCGTCTGTGGATCCGCAGAGCGCGGGAATGATCTATCGCCCACTGGGCAGCACCGGCGAGCGTGTTTCGGCCATCGGCCTCGGAGGTTACCACATCGGCAAGCCGTCGCTCCAGGAGCAGGATGCGATTCAGTTGATGCGCCAGGCCATCGACCGAGGCATCACCTTCATGGATAACTGCTGGGATTACAACGACGGCGTGAGTGAGATCCGCATGGGCAAGGCGCTCGCCGGCGGCTACCGCAACAAGGTTTTTCTCATGACCAAGATCGATGGCCGCACCCGTGCTTCTGCCGCGCAGCAGATCGATGAGTCACTCCAGCGCCTGCAGGCCGATCATGTCGACCTGATGCAATTCCACGAGGTGATTCGCCTCGAAGATCCCGACCGCATCTTTGCCGAGGGCGGCGCCATGGAAGCCATGCTGGCCGCGAAGCAGGCAGGCAAAGTGCGCTACATCGGCTTCACTGGCCACAAGGATCCATACGTCCACTTGCGTATGCTGGACCAAGCGCGTGCACGCGGGTTCCACTTTGACGCCGTGCAAATGCCGCTCAACGTGATGGACGCCCACTTTCGCAGTTTCTCGCAGGAAGTATTGCCGGTGCTCACGCGCGAAGGCATCGCCGTGTTGGGCATGAAATGCTTCGGCGACCATTTCATTCTCGACAGCGACACGGTCAAACCCATTGAATGCCTTCACTATTGCCTCAACCTGCCCATCGCTTCGCAGATCACCGGCATCGACAACCAGGCAATTCTGGATCAGGCGCTGCGGGCTGCCCGCACCTTCTCGCCGATGTCCGCCCCAGAGGTTGCAAGCCTGCTGGAGCGCACCAAACCCGCGGCCCAGCAAGGGAAGTTTGAACTCTACAAGACCAGCAGCCACTTTGATGGAACGGCGCACCAGCCCCAGGTCCTGGGCTGATGCACTTGTTTGAAGCGCTGGAGTTTCACGGTCTCACAGAAACTGGGGGCACCCACCTCTGCACCAATTGGAGAACCGTCGCAGTGTCTCGGTCAGCCTTGCTTCTCGGTGGTGAACGGCTCCGCCTTCAGTGATCCGTCGCGCTGCTTCACCAGCATCTGCACCTTGCCCTCGGCGGCCTCCAGCTCCTGTTTGCAGGCCGCGGACAGCACCACGCCCTCTTCAAACAGCTTGAGCGACTCTTCCAGGGGCAGATCGCCTTTTTCCAGTTGATCGACAATGGTTTCGAGCTTCTTGAGCGACTCTTCAAACGTGGACATGGCGCTTACTCCATTTCGGTGGAGACCTGCGGCAGCACACTGGCAATGACCTCGGCGGCAGCCGCGTAGCGACCGAAGGGCGCGCTGACCTGAACGCCTTGCACCAGGGGGCGTACGGCGGCCAGCATCTCCTGCGCAATCAGGATTCCCTCTTGCCGCGCGGCGTCGGGTGAGGCAGCCTGGGCCATGCGCAGCATGATCTCCTCGGGCATTGACACGCGCAGGTCATTCTTCATGAACTCGGCATTGCGCAAACTGGTGAGCGGCCAGATGCCCGCGACGACCGGGATGCGAAATTTTTCAATGCGCACCAAGAACTCCTCGAGCAAGCGCAGGTCGAAGACCGGCTGGGTAATGGCGTACTCCGCCCCCGCCTCCACCTTGTAGGCAAAACGGCGCAGTTCATTCTCAATGTCCGGCACGCCGGGGTTGGCGGCCACGCCGATGGTGAAGTTGGTGGTGGCCCCAATCGAATTTGACCCGATGTCCAGACCGTGATTCAGGCGCCGCACCAGGTTCACCAGTCCAATCGAATCGACGTCGAACACCGCCGTGGCATCAGGATAATTGCCCAGTTTGGGCGGGTCGCCGGTCACGCAAAGAATGTTATGGAGCCCAATCGACGAAGCTCCCAGCAGGTCCGATTGGATACTTAGAATATTGCGGTCGCGGCAGGTGTAGTGCAGAACCGTTTCGATGCCGGTGTGCTGCTGAATCTGGATGCACAGGCTCTGCGCGCTCATGCGGGCCGAGGCCCGCGGCGAATCCGGCACATTGATGGCGTGCACACCCAGTTGCGTCAGCAGGCGCGCACCCTCGATCTCCTTGGCGCAGTTGATTCCGCGCGGGGGCACGATCTCAACCAGCGTAATGAATTCTCCCTGTTCCACCAGGGCGCCGATGCGGGATCGCTGGCTCATCGGCGAAGGCGGTGTCTCAGTGGACAGAGCCGCGGTTGCGCCGGTTTCCGTGACCCGCGCCTGGGCGTCGATGGCCCGCATCGCCGAACGCATGGCGCGAATGTGATTGGGCGTAGTGCCGCAGCATCCGCCCACAATCTGCGCCCCTGCGGCGATAGCCTTGCGGGCAAAGCTGGCCATGTATTCCGGCGAACAGAGATAGATATTTCGCCCTTCCACGGCGCGCGGCATGCCGGCGTTGGGCATGGCCGCCAGCGGCAGCGTGGTGGCTCCCCGCATGGCTTCAATGGCCGTGAGCACCGTCGACGGACCGGTGGAGCAATTGACGCCGATTGCCCCCGCGCCCCATTCGGTGAGCAGGGCCGCGGCCTGTTGGGGTGACGAGCCGTCCAGGCAGTTGCTCTCGTCGTCCACGGTCACCATCACCAGCACCGGCAGCCCCGGGGCCGTCTCTTCAGCCGCAAGCAGCGCTTCGCGGGCCTCGTTCAGCGCCGGCATGGTTTCGATGATCAGCATGTCTACGCCGGCTTCGGCAAGGGCGCGAATCTGTTCCGCAAAGGCCGCGCGCGCCTCATCGAGGCCGGTCTTGCCCAGCGGCTCCAGGCGCACACCCAACGGGCCCACCGCGCCCGCCACCCACGCCTCACCCGCCTGCTTATCCCTCAGGTGCTGCACCGCCTGCTGTGCCAGGCGCACCCCCGCAACGTTGATTTCGGCAACCTTCCCACCCAGCCCGTGACGCGAGAGCCTGAAGCGGTTGGCGCCAAAGGTGTTGGTCTCGATAATCTCCGCTCCGGCCTGCAGGTACTCCTCGTGGACCGAAAGGATCAGGCCGGGGTCGGAAAGGTTCAACTCGTCGTAGCAGCGGTTGATGAAGACACCACGGCCGTAGAGCACGGTTCCCATGGCGCCATCGGCAAGTATCGGACGGCTGGCGAAGATGTCGGCGAATTGTGCCATTCACTTGTCATGCTATCGCATTGCCGGCGCCAGTGAGACCGGAAGTCAGCGAACGCTGGCGAACTGGAATTTTGAAAACGCGCGGCAGGTCCGGCCATGCCGTAAGGCTCCCGGAGCTGTTGCGCCGGGGGGCCGGGTTGCTTTGTTATACTTCGAGAGTCAAACACTGTGCAGCAACCGGTTCCGGGCGGGTGTTTCCGGCCATCTCGGGGGCCCGGCAATCGCTATCGTTTTCATCAAGCTACGGCTGCGGCACGCTCCGCGCTTTCCGTTGAGGTATGGGATTTTGAAGAAGAGAAGTCTTTGGTTGAGCGGCGCCGGGGCACTGGCGGTTGCGGTTGCGCTGGCTGGATGTGGTACCACGACCTACTTTGCGGGCCGCACTTTGCCCCCCAGCGGATTGACCAATCGTGTCATGATCGCGATCCAGAACCCCAGCGCCTTCTCTTCAGGCGTGCTGGAGTTTGTTGACGCCTACTACGACATCCGGTTCAGCTACAACCAGAAAACTCCCGGGTTCTCCATCTCCGGTTACGCGGGCAAGCTCCCCTACTCCATCCAGAACATGCCCGAGGAGCAGGTGGGCGCCGTTTACAGCACTGGCGATGGCAACCTGGCCCTGATCAACTATGCCAAGGAGAACTCCACCGGCGCCGTTGCGGGCTTTAATGGGCTCTCTTCCAGCGTATTCATTGCCCGCAACGAGGGCATTGCCTTTGCGGCCAGCCAAAGCTCGCATGTGCTCACGGTGGTGAACCGCGCCGCCGGCGGCACGTACCCGCTCAACCTCCCCGGCGTCTACCGCGTCAGCGTGAATCCCGGCGGTTCCGTGGCGCTGGCCTTTGTTCAAAATTCCAACTACATCTACTATCCGGTAAGGCTCACTGCCGCGCAGACCCTCGCCTATTCGCATGGCGCCGCTTCCTGGCCCAAGGCGGCTGTGGATTGCGAGCCGCAGAACGGTCCGGGCTGGTGCCTCTTCCAGGCGCAGAGCCCCGACCACCAAGACGCAACCGGCAACTACTATGGTGCGCCGCTGGTCTTCGACCGGCCCATCAAGGCTGTCTTCTCTGCCGATGGCGGGACGGCCTATGTGCTTAATTGCGGCCCGGAGTGCGGCGGTTCCAAGGCCTCGATTTCGCTGCTCCCGGTAGCGCCCATGATCTTTGTCACTGGCCAGACGTCGGGGACGCTGCCGGTTACCGGCACCGTGAAGACAATTCCCATTCCAGGCGGGTCAAGCAATGCCCTGGTCGACGGCACCACCATGTACGTTGTGGGCCAGCAGCTCCAACCCGATGGCCTGTTTAGCGGCAACCTGACCCTGGTGAATCTGCAAAGCAATACCGTGTCCAGCACCGCTTCAATCAGCGATGGCGCACCCGGCGCCGTGAGCCGCATGCTGCTTGCCGACGACAACACGCTGTGGATCGGCATGACCAAATGCACCAACGGCGAGCGCTACGCCGAAGGTCTGGAATACGGCTGCCTGACCATGTATGACACGTCCGCCAATTCTGTAACGCTGCTTGAGCCATATCTCGGCGACCTGACCGGCATTGCCGCAGTCACGGGCCTGCACAAAATCTATGTGGCCCAGGGCGGGCAGGTGTATATCTACAACACCAGAGACGGCTCGTCCATCAACAACCAGTACGTCACGGTCACCGGCACCGCCTACGACGTGGCTTACATGGATGGGACCACCGACGACAACAACACCGTGTATTGACCTCCATGACCTCCGCTCCGCGGGCTGATCTTCCTCCGGCCGACGTTCTGGCCATCGCCGCTCACCGCGACGACGTGGAGCAGACTTGTGGAGGCACCTTGCTGCGCATGGCTGCGCGCGGCCTCCGCACCGCCATTCTCGACCTTACCCAGGGCGAGGCTGGGACGCGCGGCAGCGCCGAAGAGCGCGGGCGTGAAGCGTCTGAAGCCGCGCGCCTGCTGGGCGTGGTATGGCGGCAGGCCCTCGACATGCCTGACGGCGCCATCGAAAACTCCCTCGAAAACCGGATCAAGATCGTGCGCGTCCTGCGCCAGCTACGCCCGCGGGTCGTGATTCTGCCCTACTGGCAGGCCCGGCACCCCGATCACGCCACCGCATCCATTCTGGGCTCTGAGGCCTGCTTCCTCTCCGGCCTGGCCAAGGTCAGCACGGATACGCCTCCGCACCGCCCGTTCAAAATTGTCTACGCCAGTCTCTATGCGGATGTGCGTCCGAGCTTCATCGTGGACATCACTCCGTTCATCGAACAGCGCCACCTAGCGCTGATGGCCTACCATTCGCAATACTCGAATCAGGCGTCCGGCAGCGGCCTCTTTGTTCCCGAAGATGAGATTCGCGAGCGCACCTTGGCCGAAGCCCGCCACTATGGCCTCCTGGCCGGCGTTCGCTTCGGCGAGCCCTTCGTGCAGAAGGAAGTTGGCTTGGTCGACGATCTGACTCTTCTCCCAGTGCAGTCAATTTGAAACCGTGGCGCGGACTCCGCAGGCGTTCCAACTCGTGTTCGCTTCCTGACTGTCTGTTGGCTCAGTTTCACATAATGAATTTTTATCTAAAGTCAAAATAGAATAACTTTGCCTTATGCTGTATCGAGCCTGACACTGGAGACGGAGGCGCATCCGTGACGCAGACATGGGACCCGCTGGCTTACGCAGATAACGGCGCATTTGTGCACGGACTCGCAGGTGGTGTGCTTGAATGGCTGGCTGCGCAGGCGGGCGAGTCCATCCTCGACCTGGGCTGTGGCGATGGCCAGCTCACCCAGCGCATCGCCGCCACAGGCGCGCGTGTCAAGGGCGTGGACGCCTCGCCCGAGATGGTTGCGGCAGCCCGCGCACGGGGAGTTGCGGCGGACCAGGCAAAGGCTGAATCTCTTCCTTATGCGGATGGGGCTTTCGATGTTGTGTTTTCCAACGCAGCGCTGCATTGGGTTCGCGATCAGAATGCCATGCTGGCGGAGGTGCGCCGCGTGCTGAAGCCGGGCGGGCGCTTTGTGGCTGAGACGGGCGGCCACGGCAACATCGCGGCCATTCGCGTGGCGCTTATGGACGTGTTGGCGCGCCACGGCTACGCCGGCCAGGAAGACGGCGTGAACTACTACCCCACCCCGGAAATATACACGCGCAGCCTTGAGCGTCACGGCTTTCGGGTGGACCGGATGGCGCTGATCCCGCGCCCCACCCTACTTGCCCAGAGCGGTATGAGCGGATGGCTCCGCACCTTCCGCCACGGTGTACTTGAAAGCCTGCCGGAAGCGCTGCGCGAAACGGTGATAGAGGAAACCGTCGCCCTGCTCGCACCCGTTCTTTGCGATGAAGACGGCAACTGGACCGGCGACTATGTCCGCCTGCGTTTCATCGCAACGGCTTGACACCGAATTCAGCGGCTGAACCACATCCGCCCGCCGACGGCAATCAGTGTTATCGCAAAGATGCGGCGGAGCCAGACTTCTGGAATATACTGCGCACCCACCGCGCCAAAATATCCGCCCACGAGAAAGCCCGCGGCCAGCAGCGCAGCCACGCGGATGTCGGCATTGCCCTTGCGGTAGTACTCAAGGAATGCGAAGATGCCCACCGGCGCCAGCAGCGCGCCCAGCGACGTGCCCTGGGCCTTGTGTTGGTCCATCCCCACCAGCCACACCAGCGCGGGAACAAACAAGATGCCGCCACCTATGCCTACCACGCCGGAAACTACTCCGACCACCAAACCCACGAGCAGCATCATCCAGGTCATGCATCCTCCGCCGGGCGCGGTACTGAAGGTGGGCCGAGCCCGCATTTTAAGCCTATATCATTGCATTCCCCTACACTCCGGCCGTATCGTCCGATCCACTTTCGTGTCAGCGCGATCGCATGACTTAGAGCGATAGCGGCATACGAGAAGATTCGATGAGTTACAAAACCCGGATAGCGATCCATAGGCCGGAGCGGCTCAATAAGGATTGCACCGGACGACTGGCGTCTTTCGTTAGTTTCCTGTAATGATCTGCTAGCACCCGCACTCCGTACGAAGCTCAAGCGAGTCGCAAATGTACCCGCACCCAAGTGGTGAAGGAGACATGTTCATCGATTGACATTCGGCAAACGTGCTGTCTTCGTCTATTCCCGCGGGCAGGCTTCGACTGAGTCGAAGCCCGCCCACGCTATTCGTTGCTGTGTAGACGTGTCCCCAGCAAACTAGATAACTCTGTCCCTAACTCAACACCTGTAAGTCAGGCGATTCGGCATCGAAGGAAACGAGTTACTTTCCCGCACAAAACACAGGGCCAGAATCCCTGCTGGAGCAGGAGATTCATCGGAGTGGAGGCATTGCCTCAAACCGCATGGCCCCGCGGAATTGGATTGCCATCTAATCCGCTTCCAGCACCTTGGTGCGGAAGAACAGGCCTGCCACAATTCCAGCAATGCTCGGAATCAGCAGAAACAGCCACACCTGCGCCAATGCCTTTCCTCCCACCAGC
Organism: Acidobacteriaceae bacterium; assembly: GCA_003165075.1. Classification (GTDB taxonomy): domain Bacteria; phylum Acidobacteriota; class Terriglobia; order Terriglobales; family Acidobacteriaceae; genus Telmatobacter. The sequence goes on from PLSM01000157.1 coordinate 17,316, forward strand.
AGGGCCGGTCCCAGGCTGCGCGCCGGATTCACGCTCACTCCAGTGATATGGATGCCGAAGATGTGGATCACCACCAGCGTGATGCCGATGGCTAGTCCCGCGAAGCCGCCCGGCGCACTCTTCTGCGTCGAACCCAGAACCACCAGCACAAAGATGAGCGTCGCCACAAACTCGAAGACGATGGCCGAGGTCACGGTGTAGCCGCCCTGGTAGCCCGGACCCCATCCATCCTGGCCCAGCCCGCTCGCGGCGATGTCGTAGCCGCCGCCTACGCCGCTGATGATGACCGACAGAACCCACGCGGCCAGTATGCCGCCCAGGAATTGCCCCACCCAGTAGCCGATCAGGTCTTTCACCGACATGCGCCCGGAGGTCCATATTCCCAGGCTTACGGCCGGGTTAATGTGGCAGCCGGAGATGGGCCCAATGCCATAGGCGGCGCCGATCAGCGCAAAGCCGAAGGCAAATGCAATGCCCAGAATACCCACCTTGTCGCCGGCCACCACAGCCGTGCCGCAGCCAAAGAGCACCAGAATGAAGGTGCCCACCAGTTCCGCCAGATATTTCTTCATTGTTCCTCCAGTCGTTTTGTGCCGGTCCCGTGTGCCGGGGAGCCGCCCCCGCATACCGTGTCGGACCACCGCAGCTGCCGGTCGTCCATGGAACGGACGGGATCGCCGCAGTGCGCGTAGATTCATTGGTTGCTCAGAATGCGCGCCCGGAGTGTTGCAGAGGCTGCCTGGCAGAGTCAAGCAAAAGGTTTAAGCCGCGCGAGACATGTCGCCAAGCCGGCCCCCGACGTACCCGCCGGCTGCAAATTCACACAACGTTTGCAATCTCTTTGCCTCGCTGCATTAGTCTGTTAATGATTCCGTGCGGCCTCCGCAACTGAATATCAACGGCCGCCGGCGAGGGTTGACCGGTTGAGCCAAACCGTTTTTGTACTGGAAGACGACACCGATATCGCACGGCTGGTGCAACATCATCTTGAGGCCGCAGGGTTTTCAACACGGCTGTACCACACACCCACAAACCTGATTCCAGATGCCGAGCGGCAGGCGCCTGCCCTGTTCCTGCTGGACATCATGGTGCCCGGCGGAGACGGCCTGGACGTTTGCCGCCGTTTGCGCAACCACCCCGCGCTTTCCACCGTTCCCATCATCTTTCTCACCGCCCGCGCAGGCGAAAACGACCGCGTTCTGGGCCTCGAACTGGGCGCTGACGACTACATTACCAAGCCCTTTGCCACCCGCGAACTGGTGGCCCGCGTGAAGGCCGTGCTGCGCCGCTTTGAGCGCCCCACCACGCCCTCGGTCATCAGCTTTGAAGAGGTGATCATCGACGCCAATGCCATGCAGTTGAAGGTGCGCGGCGAACTCACCACCACCACGGCCACCGAGTTCCGCCTGCTGGATTACCTGGCCCGTCATCCTGGCCGCGTATTCAGCCGCGACCACCTGCTCGACGCCGTGTGGGGCGATGCCCGCTTCGTGACCCCCCGCTCGGTCGACGTTTATGTTCGCCGCATCCGTGAGAAAATCGAAATCGATCCGGAAAATCCGCGTTACCTCAAGACCGTGCGCGGAGCCGGCTACCGCTTCGAGATTCCCAAGACCGACTAACGAAGGGCCTGTTCAAAGTACCTCGGGCGGATGGGAGCGGCTCGATTGACCCGCAAAGTTTTCACCAGGCTGCTGGGACTGTTCGTCCTGTTGCTGGTGTTCCAAACAGTGGCCATGGAACTTGTCTTTCGCCGCTTTGTGGAGCACACGGCGGGAGCATCGCTCCATCAACTGGGCCGCGAAGCGTTCTGGTCCGGCCTGATTGCCCTTGGGGTGGCTCTGCCGGTGGCTGCCTGGGCCGCGGGCCGCATCAGCGCGCGCCTCGATCGCGTGGTGGCTTTTGCGCGCCGTATCGCGCAGGGCGATCTGAGCGCGCGCCTCGATCAGCCGGGGAGCGACGGGCTCTCTGGCATGGAGGCCGCGCTCAACCAGACTGCGGAGCGGCTGGGACAGAGCTTTGCCGAGATCGAAAGCCGCCGCCAGGAGCTGGCCGCCATCCTCGATTCCATGCAGGAGGCGGTGGTCGCGATCACCCCGGATGGCCAGGTGCGCTGGTCCAATGCCGTGATGCAGCGTATTGCCGGCACCCAGATTCGTCCCGGCCGCCCGCTTGTCCATTCCGTGCGCGATCCAGAGCTGCTTGCCTGTGTGGCAGGGGTGCTCAAGCACCGCGAGATGCGCTTTGGGCGCGCCAGTTCTTTGGCCCCGGGCCGCATCTTTGAGATCAATGCCGCTCCCTTGCCGGCTGGCGGCGCCCTCGCCGTTCTGCACGACGTTACCCGGATCGAGGCCGCGGAGCGCTCGCGCCGGGACTTCATCGCCAACGTGAGCCACGAGCTGCGCACCCCGCTTACTTCCATCCAGGGCTATGTCGAAACTCTGGTCGAGGATCCAGCCTCAAATCCCGAGACCACCCGCGAATTCCTGGGCGTGATCTTGAAAAATGCCACCCGGATGAACCGGCTCACCGAAGATCTTCTTGCCTTGGCCAGCGTGGAGAGTCCGGACTACAACCTGGCCGCGCAGCCCATACGTGCCAGCGCCATCGTGCAGGACGCAATTGAGTCGTTGGGCGGCATGGTTGTGGATTCAGGGGTCGAGATCGAGGCCGCCGGCGCCCCCGACGCGCCGGTCATGGCCGATCCAGACGCCATGAACCAAGTGTTTGGCAACCTGATTGAGAACGCGATCAAATATGGCAAGTCGGGCAAGAGGGTTCTCGTCGGCGCGCGCCAGCTTCCCGATGAGGTTGAGTTTTTCGTGCAGGATTTCGGTCCCGGCATCGCCTCCGAGCACCTGGATCGCATCTTCGAGCGCTTCTATCGGGTCGACAAGGCGCGCTCTCGCGACTCCGGCGGTACCGGGCTGGGCCTGGCGATCGTCAAGCACATCGTCGAGGCCCACGGCGGCCGAATCCGTGCAGAGAGCGAGCTCGGCGCGGGCGTCGCCTTCCGGTTCACGCTGCCCATCGTCGCCCCGGTGCTCAAGGCTGTCGACGCTTCCAGCCCCGCGGAATCAGTGAGAACCGAGCGATAACCTTCCTGAGATCCTATTCTCCGATTCAAATCCCCGTAACATTCCCGGTAGACAATCGGTGGTGGCAGTAATTCAGCAAGGGAGCGTTACGTGAAAAAAACGATGTTGGCCGTTGGCATGTTGATATTGGCGCTGAGCACGGCTCAGGCCCAGAAATTGACCGCAGCAGGCGCGACTTTTCCCTACCCGATCTATTCCAAGTGGTTCAGTGAGTACAGCGCGGCTCATCCCGGCGTCGAGATCAACTATCAATCCATCGGCTCCGGCGGCGGCATCCGCCAGGTTACGGCGGGCCTGGTCGATTTCGGCGCTTCCGACGGCCCCATGACCGACGAGCAGTTGGCCGCTTCAAAGGTCAAGCTCATCCACCTTCCCACCGTTCTCGGTGCCGTGGTTCCGGTGTTTAACGTGCCTGGAGTCAGCGACCTCAGGTTCAGCTCCGACGTGCTGGCGGACGTCTACCTGGGCAAGATCGCCAACTGGAACGATGGCAGAATCGCGAAAGACAACCCCGGCGTGCACCTGCCCGATCAGAAAATCATCGTGGTTCACCGTTCGGACGGCAGCGGCACCACCTACATCTTTACCGACTACCTTAGCAAGGTGAGCAGGGAATGGGCCGATGGCCCCGGCAAGGGCACCTCGCCCAGTTGGCCGGTGGGTGTAGGCGGCAAAGGCAACGAAGGTGTGGCCGGCCTGGTGCGCCAATTGCCGGGAGCGATCGGCTATGTCGAGCTGATCTATGCCCTGCAGAACAAGATCAGCTTTGGAGCCATGAAGAATCCAGCCGGCAACTGGGTCAAAGCCTCCATTGGCGGCGTTACCGAAGCGGCCGCGAGCATGAAGCAGATGCCCGCCGACTTCCGTGTCTCCATCACCAATGCGCCGGGAGCCAATTCCTACCCCATCTCGAGCTTCACCTGGTTGCTGGTGCCGCTCAAGTCCTCTGACCCGGCCAAAGCCAAGGTGCTCAAGGACATGCTGAGCTGGATCGTCAAGTCGGGCGAGAGCGAGGTTTCGTCGCTCTCCTACGCTCCGCTGCCGCAGGCCGTGGTGGACAAGGAACTGAAAGTAATCTACGGGCTGCAGTAGCAGACGGGGCGCGGGATTGTGCAGAGTGCCGGGTCCGGCTCTTTGGCTGGACTCGACACTTTGTTGCGTCAGGCTCTTATGTGGGTTCTGCAAAGCAGGAAAGAAGTCAAGATTGTTGCGGCGTTCCGGGACTTGCGCGCCCCGCTGGCTCTCTGCTTCTGCCCCTTTACCCTTCTATCTGCTCGTGAATCAGCCGGTCTACCAGGGGAATCAACTGCTCGCCGGTGCGGGGTAGCACAAACGCTCGCGCCACAGGGTTCCAGTCGAGTTTGAAGCTGGTCGAAAGGGCAGAAATCCATATCTGGCGCACGGGCGTGTTCGGCGTAATCACAAACTTGCCCGCCGGCTCCTCGAACAAAACGTTCAAAACCCCGCCCTGCTCCTCGACTTCAAAGCCAGCCTCCTCGTCTTCTTCACGCAGAATCAGGTGCCGTTTCAACTCGTCGAGAGCAGTTTCGACCAGACTGCGAAACTCCAGTTCGTCCATCATGGCCCCAGTGTAGCAACTCCCGCCTCTGAGCGGAGCTCGGCCGCGCCACTTCGGCATAGCGGTTGGATTTTCAGGGATTCTCCTGGATTTCTCCGCTTTTTCACCGGATGCTTGCAGCCTCTTCACCGCTCCGCCCTCATACTCGGCTCGGGTTGCAATCCGTCCCTTCGGAGGTTAGCGGGATGCGCGTGCAATGGTCTGTGGCGGGGATCCTACCCTTGGTGCTTGGCGCCCTCTGCGCGCCGGCGCAGCCGCAATTGCCCGCCGCACAATTAGTGCGAGAAGTCGTCTACAACGAACTTCACGACCACCAGTCCCACGGCTACTGGCGCTACTGGGTCGAACAGCACACAGCGAAGGAGACGTGGCGGGAAGAGCAGGTCGAAACCGCCGACGGGCTCCTCAAGCGGCTTGTGCTTGAGAACGGACGCGCTCTCGACACTGCAAGCCTCCAGAACGAGCAGGCGCGCCTGGACCATCTGCTCAACTCGCCCCAGGAGCAGACCCAACGCCATCAGGAGTATATCGACGACGAGAAGCGCATTGGGCGCATCCTGGCATTGCTGCCGAACGCGTTCATCTACGAAGATGCCGGGCAGGAGAATGGCTGCTACCATCTGCGCTATCGTCCCAACCCCGCCTACCCTCCACATTCCATTGAAGCGCGCATCTTCCACGCCATGAGCGGGGAAGTATGGATCGATGCCAGCTTCAAGCACGTGGTTCGGCTCGAGGGCCGGCTCCAGGAGAACGTGGACTTCGGCTTCGGCATTCTCGGCCGTCTCTATAAAGGTGGCTGGTTCCGCCTGGAGCGTATCCGGGTCAGTGCCACCGATTGGAAAACCGAGAAGCTCGAAGTTCACATCGGCGGGCGCGCCATGCTTTTCAAGAGCATTGCGCGAGAGACCAGCGAGGTGCGCGGCGGGTTTGCCCCGGTGCCCACCCGCTTGAGCCTAGCCCAAGGCGTGAGTTTGCTCCTCCAGCCTCAGAGCCCCGTCACCACCGCAGAAATCAAATCCGCCGCCTTTGTTCCGCTCCGGTAGTCTCCACCCCCGATGGTCTTGTCTTTTCCCACGGCCTTACCCGTGGCGGCCGCCGCGGATCGGTGTCTCGAACTCGGACAGTTCCCCTCAAAAAAATCTAAAGTTTACCGTGCTTCCGTCGATATCTACAGGCATGGAGATCCCTCGGGAAGGAGGCGAAAACCATGGAAATTGGACATGTGACCGGCATCCGCGCTGTCTCCCTTCTTACCATGCAAAGGACAGAGAGCGGATTGCTCCCGGCCCTTGAGGTCGCTGCCTCGGCGAGGCCCGGCGACGACGCCTACTCCTCCAGCAGACAGACCCCGGACCGGGGCTTGGAAGACGAAGACGCCGCTCTGACGGAGGAAGACGAGGCTGAGTTGGAAGCGCCAGTATTCTCGCATCCGGCAGGCGACCGCGTCAGCTACTTTGCCTGATTGTTGACCGGTCATTCCCGGGTGGGTGCGATGCGTCCAGCCGGAAGCACATTGAGAAGCGTGGGCGGAAGGGCGCGATGCCTCGGATGCCAGTTATCCCTCAGTCAAACGGTCGGTGCCATCGGTCAGCATTTTATTGAGCGTCGGAATCACCACTCGCTGATTTTCAACAAAGTCCACACCCTCCGCCGTGAGCGTGAAATCCGAGTTGTCCGCCCGGGTGATGTAACCCTTCTTTTGCAGATACCAGGAAGTGAATTCCAAATAATCGCGGGGAAATCCCATGCGGTCTTCGATCTCCGCAAGCGAAACTTCAGGCTTGAAAGGGTTTGAGCGGCGCCGAAAATACAGCACCGCCAGAACCCCCAACCGCCGGTTCAACTCGCCCTCAAGAGAATCCATGAAGTCAATCGTATTGGACAGCGTGTCCTGGTTGGGCGTCTCACGCTGGCGGGCCATATTGTATTCAGCGCGGGTGGCTCGATTGGACAGCACGTTATGGGCTTCCCTCAACAACTCAAACTTTGCGGGATCGCCGGTCTTCGGGTTATCGGGGTGATAACGGGAGGCCAGGTACCTATAAACGCGGTGAATCGTCTCCAGGTCCGCGTTGGGGCTGATCTGGAGGAATTCGTAGTAATCAGGAAGTGACAATCTGGTTTCTCCGGAGAGTCGTTTCTCTCTTTTCCTAAACGTGGTGCATGGTCTGCAGGCATAATGAAATCAAAGCGTTAGCTGGAATCCCCATTCTGCCCATAAATTGAACCGAGTATACATCAATACGACATCCGCCTGACCCAGGCGCTTTTACATTATTTGACCTTCAGTACCGCAGGCGTTCTCAGACAGCCGTGCCAACCTGTTGCGGCGCCCGCGGGAATCCGCAAGTACACTTTGCAGCAGGTATATTGCATTCAGCCACTTACGAGAATGATGGCGTCCGCTGAACGAATGAGGTTAAGATTGCTATCAAGGTCCCTGGAATTCTTGTCTTCTATCGTTCAAGGAGACGTCAACCCCCGCGCAAAACAGTGCGGATTCAGGGAATTGGATCTGGTTATGGAAGCCTTCAATGTGCGCGACAGCCGGTCGGGGATGGCATGAGCTCAGCGGATGATCCGTATCGAGTGCCGTCTACTTCGAATCGCCGAAAGGGCATACGGCTAGCCTCGCCCGATCTTGCGGTTTCTCATCGGAATGGCCTGCTTTTGAATTTGCACTCCGTCACCGATATCAGCTCGACCGGTGTGTACGTGCAGACCGAAGAACGCTTGCCACTTGGTGAGGTGGTCGCACTGACGTTGCACCGGTACGGCCTTCCTGAGGACAGTCCTGAGCGCCCGGTCGTCGTGGAGGCGAAGGTCGCACGGTGGGGCGATGACGGGATGGGCCTGTCATTCATGCTGCCCGCGGGGATGGATTTAAGGCTGTGGGAGAGTGAGATCGAGGCCGAAGATCGCCTGACAGAGCCGGAAGCCATCCTGAGAGAATTTAGGCTGGCCGCGGCCATCTCATTTCTGTGTCGACTATGTCCTCCGGGCGCGGAAGAGATCCGGCAACTGCTGCGCGAAGGGCTGGGTAACCGCAGAGATGCAAGCGCTGTGGAGATTGCAATCAAAGCGGAAAGGCTGATTGCATCGAGGCCCGATGCGGGTCCGCTGCTCGCTCATCCGCAGCTTCTGGTGCGCATTCTTGAAGACGGGTCGTGGTGCGAAGAAGATTGGATGCGGCCGCTATGGACGAGGCTGCTGGTTGCGTCGTGCACTGTCGATGGACAGGATAATTCGAACCTGGTCTACATTGACTCGCTTAGCCAGCTTTCACCAGTCCAATTTCGCATCCTTGCCTCTGCGTGCACTCGATCGACGAAGTTCACATCGGGGCCTGGGGTGACTCTCTCACGTCCCTACGTGTGCAAAACCGAGGACCTTGTCGCCATAACGAATAAGCAGAATCTTCTGAGCATTGATCGGGATCTCGCCTATTTGTCGGAGCGTGGACTGATTGCCAAGAGTGTCAGGACCTCATCGCTTATGGCCAATGAGAATGTCGATATCACTCCGACTGACCTTGGCCTGAAGCTGTACGCACGCTGCACGGGGAATCGCGCGTGAAGGCGTCGTCCTTTGGACTCGAGAACTGATCGGACGTATTACGGCACACCAATTCAGATTGTCCTTTTCTATATGCGATTGATACCAAAGCAGTTCGAAGAGAACTAATAGATTTTCAACGTGGAGGGGCTTGCGTTTCTGGGCGTTTGGGTCTAATTTACTAACCAGTTAGTTAAAAACATGACCACGCCTACTTCCACGCACGCTTCCTCTGATCACTCCGCCGAGTCCCGCACCCGAATCCTCGATGCCGCCATCCGCCAATTCAGCCTGAATGGACTGGCCGGTGCGCGCACCGAGCAGATTGCCGAAGAGGCGGGAGTGAACAAGGCGCTGCTCTACTACTACTTCAAGGGCAAAGAGGACCTGTACTCCGCGGCCCTGGAGTCAGTGGCGGAGGGGGTACGGGTCTCAAGCCTGGCCGCGCTGGAAGGCAGCGCCACACCGGGCGAGCGATTTCTTTGCGCGGTACTCAACCACTTCGACCGCATCCACACCAACTGGGGATTCCAAAACCTGATGCAGCAGGAGATGATTCGTCTGCATCGTGGCGAGGAAAATGCCCTCACGCCCCTTGTCGAGAAGGTCTTCAGGCCAGTGCACGAGCGCATCCTGCAGGTGATCGACGAGGGCGTAGCCAGCGGGGAGTTGATCGCTGTCGATCGCTTGCAAATTACCTACGCGGCGCTCGGCGCCAATGCCTTTTATTTTCTCTCCGCTCCCATGATGCGCCTGATTCAGGAAATCGATCCCCTGGATCCACGCGTCCTGGAGCATCGCCGTAACGCAGCCATCACCTATCTGGGACAGGCCATTTTTGCCGATCGCGCACACGGAACCCGGGTCGCCGCCCGCGTGCTGGCTTTGACACCCATGCCTGCAAGTGGCGGACTGCGGCCGCATTGGCTCCGCAACTCCGCCCGGGAGTCGATCGAGAAGTGAGGAATTTGTGAACGCACGAAATAGAGTTTTCCTGATCCTGGGCCTGCTCACGTTGGGCTCGCTCATCTGGTACTGGCTCACCGCGCGGCCTCCCAGCGACCTGAAGCTGATTGGCACCGTCGATGCGAATGAAGTGCTGGTAAGCGCCAAGATCCCCGGCCGCATTCAGACGTTGACCGTGGAAGAAGGCCAGGAAGTGAAAGTGGGTCAGCTTATCGCCGTCATCGAGAACGATGACCTGCAAGCCGCGCGCAAAGCTGCGGAGGCCACCCTCACGAGCAATCAGTGGAAGCTGAACGAGACAGTCGAGACCACGCGGCAGAATCGCGGCGAAACCACCAGCGCCACCGTCAACGCCGAAGCCCAGGTGCGCGCGGCCCGTGCCTCGGTGGCTCAGGCCCAGGCCAACCTGGAGCACCAGCAGGCGGACACCACGCGCATTGTCGCACTGGCCAAACAGGGCATCATGAGCCAACAGTCCAGCGACGATGCCGCCACCAGCCTGCAGGCCGCCAAAGCTGCTCTGGAAGCAGCGAAAGAGAATGTTGCCGCCGCTGAAGCTTCGCTGCGCCAGGCGCGCGCCCATGAGCTGCTCACCACGGTATCGGAGCGCACGGTCGCCTCCACGCGCGGGCAGGTGCAGAACGCCAAGGCGCTTGCCGACCAGGCCAGCGTCATGCTCGGGTACTCGCAGATCTTTGCCCCGGTTGCCGGCAAGGTGAATGTGCTTGCGTCCCGCCAGGGCGAGGTGCTCGCCGCCGGTGGCACCATCGCCACCATCATGGACCTGACCCAGACCTGGGTCTACGCGCCGCTACCGGAAACGCAGGCCGATGCCGTGCAACTCGGTGACAGCCTGCGGGTCGTTATGCCCAGTGGCGCCGAATTACAAGGCAAAGTCATCGCCAAGTCCGCCGAGGCCGACTTCGCTACGCAGCGCGACATCAACGGCGGGCGCAAGCGCGACATCGAGACCGTGCGCCTGAAGTTGCTCATCGACAATCCCGGCGAGCGCTTTGTGCCCGGCATGACAGCCGAGGTCTACATCCCCAAGGGCAAGCTGGTGAAGCAATGACGGCTCCAGCCCAACCCGGCGCGGCCATCAACGGCAACGGCAAGACTACTGCGCCCGCCGCCATCGTGGTGGAGAACATCGTCAAGCGCTTTGGGACTTTCGAGGCGGTCAAGGGCATCAGCTTCTCAGTGGCCGAAGGTGAAATCTTTGGCCTCCTCGGCCCCAATGGCGCAGGCAAAAGCACACTGATCCGCATGATGACCACCCTCATGCCCGTCACCAGCGGCACGGCGATTGTCGGCGGCCACGATGTGGTCAAAGATTCAGACGCGGTGCGCCGCATGATCGGTGTTATTCCGCAGGCCCTGACCAGCGATCCCGACCTCACCGTTGGTGAAAACCTCAGCATCTACGCCAAGCTTTACAGCGTTCCTCACGACCAGCGCGAGAAAAACATCGCCGACGTGCTTGAGGCAGTGGACCTGACCAAGTGGCGCGATGCGCAAACGAAAACTCTCTCCGGCGGAATGCGCCGCCGCCTCGAAATCGCCCGCGGCCTTGTCCACAGTCCCCGCATCTTCTTTCTCGACGAGCCAACCACGGGTCTCGATCCGGTCTCGCGCATCGCTGTCTGGGAGATGCTCGATAACCTGCGCGTCACGCGCCACCTGACCATGCTCCTCACCACCCATTACATGGAGGAAGCGGACAAGCTCTGCGACCGCATAGCCATTGTCGATCACGGCAACCTCGTTGCCCTCGGCACGCCCATCGAGCTCAAGCACAGCGTTCCCGGAGCCAACGTCGTCGAAGTCCATTTCAATCGCGAAACCGAAGAGTGGAAGTCCCGGCTTGAGGCGCTCGACGGAGTGACCAGCGTCCAGGCTGAATCCGCGGGGTTCTATCGCGTCCTTACCTCTTCCGGTTCTCGCACCACCATGCAGTTGGTCGAGCTAGCCGCCTCGCTTGGCGAGACGCTCACTTCACTCAGCGTTCAGAACACTTCGCTCGACGACGTTTTTGTTCACTACACCGGCCGCCAGCTCCGCGATGAGCAGGTCAAGGCCGTCTTCACCATGCCGCCTCGGCCGGGAGCGCAGCCATGAACCGAATGTTCGCCATTATCGAGCGCGAGATGCGAAAGTTCTTTCGCTCGCCCACCCTGATGATCATGTCGCTGATGATGCCTTTTCTGCAGTTGATCATCATGGGCAACGCCTTTGGCGGAAAGATTACCGGCCTGCACGTTGCTGTCGTCGATTATGACCACGGTCCGCAATCCGTCAAGATACGCGAGGCCTTCGACTCCATTGCGGTCAACATCAAGACATTCACCACTGTCGACTACAACGACGAGAACCTGGCCCGCGAAGACGTGCGCACCGGCAGAATGGATGCTGCCGTCATCATTCCGGCTCAATACTCCCGCCGCGTTTACTCGCAGGACGCTCCTCACCTTGGCCTTGTCGTCGATAACTCGGACCTGTTCACCTCCGGCTCAATGGAGAGCGAGATGCAGTTGGTTGTCGACGCTCTGAGCGCCCCTCTCATTCAGCCCCGCCTCGCTACCGCCATCGCGCTCCAGGTCGTCGAACTCTACCCTTACGTCAATTACATGAAGTTTCTTCTCCCCGCTACTGTTTCCCTGGCCATGTATATCTCGGTCATGATCGGCGGCGGCATGTTATACATCGA
>PLSM01000033.1 GCA_003165075.1 Acidobacteriaceae bacterium
CATCGGCATAGTGCTCTGCAAGAAAAAGAATTCCGCTCGGGTCGAGATTACCCTTCCCAAAGATGCCAACATTCACGCCCGCGAATACCAGCTTTACCTGCCCAGCAAGGAAGAGCTGCAACAGAAACTCACGGAATGGATGGGAGAGCAGGAAGAGTAGAAGGCCAATAGCGTTTCGAGCTTCTCCTTGGCAATACATTCCATGTTACCGGTCGGGAATATCTATCTCCTGTTTATCTTTTATGGTAGCGTTATTCCCGAACGGGAATAAAATTCTTGACTTGGGCGAAACCAACAATTAGAATTCCCGTACGGTAACACTTGCGAGGCTCATGAAGTATACGACACAGGCAATTGGCCAAATCATCCGGGAAAACCGGAAGCGGTTGGGCGTCACGCAAAAGGATTTGGCGCTGACCTCCGGCACGGGTCTGCGCTTTGTCATCGACCTCGAAAAGGGCAAGGAAACCTGCCAGATCGGTAAGGTACTGACCGTCTTGCAAACACTAGGAATCAGGATCTGTCTGACGCCGCCTGCGACATCCGGGACCGGGAGTGAGGAGTAGTAAATGGCGAGAACCCTGGATGTCTACCTGCACCGCGAGTTGGTTGGCCATCTGATTCAAGACGATGGCGGCCAGATGGTTTTTGACTACGCGGAAAGCTGGCTGCAAAAGCCCGGCGCCACTCCCTTATCTCACTCTCTGCCGCTGCGGCAGAAGCGCTTCACGCGCAAAGAATGCCGGGGGTACTTCGCCGGGGTTCTGCCAGAAGAGAGCAAGCGCGAGATCATTGCCCGCAACTTGGGCATCAGTGAGCGCAACGATTACGCGATGTTGGAGCGGATTGGCGGGGAGTGCGCGGGCGCTGTCACGTTCGTTCCTGCTGGCGAATCTCTGCCCGCTCTCGATGACCATTACCGCGCGCTTTCAGCGCCTGAGCTGGCGGGGATTCTCCGTGAACTTCCGAGCCGCCCGCTGCTCGCTGGCGAGACCGGAATCCGGCTCTCGCTGGCCGGCGCGCAAGACAAGATTGCCGTGCGCGTGGAGGGCGATGCCATCTCGCTCCCCCTGGGCGGAGCGCCCAGCACGCACATTCTGAAGCCCGCCGTGGAGCGGTTCGCCGGAGTTGTTTTCAATGAAGCCTATTGCATGAAGCTCGCTGCGGCAGTCGGCCTGCCTGTGGCCAAAACTGAAATCCGGCGTGTGGAAGATGTTGAATATCTGCTGGTCGAGCGTTACGACCGGACCCACAGCCAGGGTCCAGAGGGCATAACGCTCGAACGTCTGCATCAGGAAGACTTCTGCCAAGCACTGGGCATTGTCTCGGAGAACAAGTATCAGAAGGAAGGCGGGCCGTCGCTCAAGCAGTGCTTCGTTCTGCTGCGCGAGGTCTCTAGCGCGCCGGTCCTCGACCTGGCGCGGCTGCTGGACGCGGTGATCTTCAACTTCCTGGTCGGCAATAACGACGCGCACGGCAAGAACTTTTCGCTACTTTATCGCGGCGCGGGCACAGCGAGCCTGGAGACGCGGCTTGCACCTCTCTACGATGTCGTCAGTACCCGCTATTACCCAGAGTTGACCCGCGAACTGGCGATGAAGATCGGCGGCGAGTATTCATCGGACAAGGTGTCTAAGGCAAACTTCGAGCAACTGGCCGAAGATGCCGGACTTGCCAAGCCGCTAGTGCGCCGCCGTGTGCCGGAGCTGGCCGAAGTGGTCCTCTTGAATCTGGACAAAACCGGGATCGACCACCCTGTCGCCAATGCTCTAACAATGCAGATTCGCGAGCGTTGCGATACCATTCGAGAACGCTTCAGTAAGTGATGATTGGGCGGACTTGGCTTTCCGTGAGCGCGAAGGGCTGTCGTTGACAAGTTGAACGCTCCCCGCTTACGAACAAATGGATCACTTTAGCGGAGCATCCGTATGCGGGACGGTAGTGCCCTCAGTAATGCGCTTCCGGATTTCGAGTGGAAACATATCCTCGTCGAGGGTTCCCGCTCTAAGCTGAAGATGCTCCCACATCACCAATTTGGATTCAACTGTAGTAATCGCCCGGATATCTCCGTCCTGTGAAACGACAATGCCGATTGATAAAGGGTGAGCATGGCAATACCGCATCATAGAACGATGCCTCGTACCATAGGCTAGCGGATCAATTGAGATAAGTCTCGTTGCGTGTTCATCCTCAGCCAAATAAACATCTGTTACATCAGCTTTAGATCGAATTTCAACCCCGAATCCAGCAACATTGAGGCCGCTACATAATAGTACTGCGCCATCAATCCTTGACAATGACGCGACTAATCCAACTGCACCAGCGAGGGCGGCACGCGCATCCGCACGGATGGCTAGGTACTGCCAGGATCGAAATAACACGTCGTGCTCAAGGAGAGAAATTCCCTGCATGAAGATGTTTTCACGTCCATCTGGCGTAATGAAATACCCGTGTTTAGCGATTGGCTTTCCATCGAAGTCAAGCAGGTGCAACCGTCCTTGACGGGCCTCAGTCTCCAGGCATTGCTCGCTTATGTGCGACTCCGCATATGCCTCAAGGGACTCTGTGATTCGGTTGTATACGAAAGGATACTTGATACTGAGGTCAGCAGTAGGCTTTTGTGGACTGATGATTAGAGCTCCACCATGCCGATACTCTCGAATTCGCAGTAGTATGCGGCATAGCGCGCCGAGCCATTCATCTCTGAGCTCATTGCCGAAATCTTCAGAGCACCTCCACAGCTCATCTGTGCATTCGAACCATTTTCCGGCATTCTTATAGAGGAAATCTCCGACACTCCGTTTTACGTTCCGCTGGAATCTCAGAATGTGTCGATCCAGTGACACACTAAGTGGTCCACGCCACAATGCATCGTATTCGCGCGAAATTAATCTGTTCTGGCGAAGAACAGCGATGATTCGATCACTCATGTAGACCGTCAACTCACCTGGGCCTGTAATTCGCGTGTAAAAGAGACCCGGTGCAGCACTCTGGGTCGTGGACTCCCAATTAGTAAAGCGTTCCAGGTGTAATGGGAACTGATCGATGATCCCCCACACTTGAAGCGGATCTCCGTCTGGATAGATGGCGAGTGCAGCGTAAGAGGGATCCACGAGGATGTCCCACCCATAGTTG
>PLSM01000042.1 GCA_003165075.1 Acidobacteriaceae bacterium
GCACCCTTGCCGAAAACTCACGGAGCTGAGAAGAACGTAAGCTATTGAATATAAAAGATGGAGGCTGTTGTCTCCCGTATTCGGGACCAGGGGGTCGGAGGTTCAAATCCTCTCTCCCTGACCATCATAAGTACAATACAATCATACGGTTACAAGCTAAATCGCTGGAGCCATTATTTTGCTAGGTCACCCAAAAAGTCACCCACAAGAAAGGGTGACCCGAACTCTCATCTGTCCCAAGCCAATCACATACCGTTTCACCCCAACGTGCTACCGTCACGGAAACAAATTTACCTTCATTTTCACTAAGTTAGGCATATCCATGATTGAGTTGGTTTCGTTAAACCCCAGAATCAGTTACGACTGGCAGCCAGCGAATGACATATCAGCTTAATCGCAGGCGTGACGAATGGCTTAGTCACATTCATTACTCAATCACGCGGGCACGACAATAGCGATTGGGGCGAGCGCAATCGCCGCAAGTCCCGCTACAAAGAACAGAAACATCAAGCCTAGTTGAGTGCGTGCCCCAGCAGGCGCCCCTGCAAACTCACGCCAAACGAAAACGCCCCAGATCACCGAAACCATTGAGCATCCCTGTCCGATAGCGTACGAAACGGCCGGTCCGACAACATGAGCGTTGGCCGCGACAAGACTCAACACGGTTCCCGAACACCAGACTAGACCACCCAGCAGGCCTAACCAATGAAAGGATCCACGCCCCTCGAAATAGCTCTTCGCGGCCAGCGGCGGTCCGCCACTGATAGGCCGCCTCATCAAATAATAGTTCACCGGGATATTACACAACAGAGCCCCCAAGCTGCTGACAAAAACAAGCGTAAATGGGCCGAGAGCGTTTACACCCGAGAATGATTTAGTTGCGAGTGGATAGAACAGCCCCAGCAATATTCCAGCAGCCAAACTGATGCCGATGCCTTTTCTAGTTGCTTTGTGTTGTCTTGTCTCTCGAATGCGGTAGGCGCGTGCATCAAAGACTATGGCCATTATAACTAGAAGAACGCCACCGAACAGCAAGATCGGATTACCTTTCGGGGCTAAGACGTAGTTCAGCAATACGCCTTCGACAAGCGCAAGACCAGCTCCCACTGGGAAAGCTACCGATAAACCGGCATATTCGATAGCTGCCACCAGCAGCAGGTTGGCCACATCAAATACAACTCCCGCCAAGAACGCCCAAAAGATGTGCCAACCATCCGCTTGTTGTAGGTTGTTGACGAAACTCGACGGCCCCCGGAGGCTGCTCCCCAGCGTCAATCCGAGCAGAAGACTCGTTAAGACTACGCCAACAACAAAGTCCCAATAATAAAGCTGGAATCGCCACCCCGGAGTGAATTTCATCGTGACTGGCCACGACCCCCAGCAAACCATGCTGATCAGCATGAGCAGCAATGCGATTCCATACGTTTCCGGTTGATACATTGGTGGGCTCCAATCGTTACAAGCAGCCTGTCGGATACTAACGTTTCTACAGACCGGAAGCCACTTAAGCCTTGAGATCGAAGTACATGTTGTAGGGAGTCCCTTCTCCCACTTGATAGAAGGGGACGAGAGTCCCAAGTGGCTGCCCAGCGGCCTTAAATTCCAGGGGTTTCCCGTTCTCCAAAATCCAAGAGGCTACATTTTCACCCTTGGAAATCAGAATCGGGGATTGATTCCGTACTAGGACCACCGGGCCATACATCACTGCCACGCGATTTGGATGCTGTTTATCGACCGACTCGAAAGTAAGGCGCATCGGAACTTGGATAGTCACCTTGTCGCCAGGCGTCCAAGCTCGCTCAATCGTGGCCCAGGTGCCCGGCTGGCAAGCGATTTCCTGTTTGCTTCCATTGATCTTTACTGTCGCGCCCTGTGACCATCGCGGTACGCGGAATTTCAGATTAAACGTTACCTTTGCCTGAGGGTGAATAGATATCGTCGTCGTGTCCGATTCTGGGAAGGCCGTCTCTTGTTCGAATTTGATATCCTGCCCGTCGTGATTCCAGTTGACTTGAGAGGCCACAAACAGGTTCACGTAGAGACTGGCCGGATCTTTGAAGTAAATGATGTTGTGGTAATCAGCCAAAACCTGAGGGAAAGTGCCGGAGCAACAAGGCCAAGCTCCATCCGGGTAATAGGTTTTTCGCCCCGCACCTATTTGGTAATCCGAATAGTAGAATGTGCGCCCATTCAGCGCCATCGGAAGCGCGGCGCCCATTCCGTTATACACGAGCCTCTCAATCCAATCGCCGTACTTAGCCTCGCCAGTGAACTGCATCAAGTAACGCGCTAACTTGAACGCAGCGTAGGTGCCGCACGGTGTTTCAAAGCTCCTGACCGTTGTCTCAAGATAGTTGCCCAGCGATCCATCGGCAGGCAGTAGCTGTTCGTTCGGTCCATAACCTCCCGTGGCATAGCACTGAGTCTGCTCTAGCCAGTCGTACGCATTGACGATGCACTTCAAGTAATCAGGGTCTCCGGTAACAGCATAGGTCATAGCGGCGCTGCCCAATGTGTTCACGTGACTATAAGCGTGGTGATTGTAAGGCGTCATCTCCGTGCCGCCTATAAACGACTTCCAGTAGGCGTTATATCTCCAAACGTCGCCGAATGTCTTATACTTAGGGGTGCCGGTAAGTTGGTAAGCTCGATAGAGGTTCTCGCTGAGTGTGAACCATTCCGTACCTGGATCTTGATCCAATCCCCGACTGCGGTCGAGATTGGTGATGGCCCAATCGGTGATCTTGTCCAGTAGGAGCAAGGCGTCTTTGCGATCGCAATACTCGTACATGTCGAGGAGACCGCGAACAGTTTTGTCATAGGTATAGTGCGGTGCCCAGGGCGTTCGGGAATAATAGAAGAAGCCATCAGGCTCGATGGCCTTAGCCCACTCAAGCATTAGATAGGTGGCCTTCTTGCCAATGGCCTCATCGCCGGTGGCCTTCGACATGCGTGCCATCGCACTGAGCCATTGTCCGAAAGTGCCGCTCACATCGCCCCTCGACCACCAAGATATGACCTTAGAGTCCCCGCTAATCCAGCCGCCCAGATCCTTTCCGGGAGCCGGCAAACCCGCTCTCCTCCGAAAGCCAATCAATATGTTGTCGTCTGGGATGTCAAAGAAATAATCTCTGCCCATCGAGTATTGCTTTTTCAGCATCCCGTCTAGCAAGCGAACGCCATCATAGTTAAATGATTCTAGGAAGCTCTTCGGTTCCGATGGGCGGTCGATCCCAGCAACTGGCGTTGTGGGTTGAGACGCTCGGAGAAGATGTGAAGTAAAAGGCGCCGC
This sequence comes from Acidobacteriaceae bacterium, assembly GCA_003165075.1. Lineage (GTDB taxonomy): Bacteria > Acidobacteriota > Terriglobia > Terriglobales > Acidobacteriaceae > Telmatobacter. The sequence continues at coordinate 3,293 of PLSM01000042.1, forward strand.
CACTAATGCGGTCTTCAGAAAATCCCGTCGAGTGCTTTGTCGGTTCATAATACTCCCTTCCCAAACAAGAACTGAAGATTCCTATGCTCCTCAACAAAATCGCAACTACGCATTCCAAGATCTTCGTCGATCAACTTTTTATTCAAAACTCTCCGAGGCCACTGTTTATTCCGCTCAGACCTAGGAATGAAGCGGATGAGTTCCATTGCTCTCGGGTGGGTGTTCTATTAGCCATCGGTAAAAAGAATCCATAACAATCGAGAATGTAACTGCACCGGGGTCTGGGTGCCCGAGGACCTGTTCACCCAATCGGCTGGCTCGGCCCACTTTACAGAGCATGTTTGCCGTGTCGCGGGCAGCGCGGTCGGCAGCTTGGCTGGCTGCCAAGAGCGCTTCGACAACGTCATTTCCCTGCGAGACGGATGCGGAAACCGCAACACTAGCAGCGTGCACGGCATCCAAGATGGTCTTGTCTCCGGGCTTTGCTTTTCCGACGGCAATGATTGTGGACTCCATTGCATCCAACCAGCACTTCAACTCATCCGCGCCGAGCGTCTCACGACCCTTCAGTGCCTCCTGGCCGGAGATTAGCATTCGTCCAAGAATGATCCCGATCGCCCCTCCGGTCGCATCCATAAATGCCCTTCCGGCATTGCCGAGTATGGTGGAAATATCCGTAGCATTTGAGGTATTCTCGATAGATTTTCTTACTGCCTGGAAACCGACCCTTACCGTGATTCCGTGATCGCCGTCTCCAATAGCAGCATCGAGAGCGTTGAGACGGCTCTCCTCTTTTGTGACCGACTCAGACACGAACCGAAGAATCTCTCGCAGTTCTATTATCCCGATCGTCGTTCGCTTCATCTCTTATCCTTGCGTGAAATATGGTGAGTCTGCCGGAGCAAGAAGCAGTCGTTTCAGTTCATCGTCCAGCCGTATCAGCGAGATTGAACATCCGGCCATATCAAGAGTTGTGCAATAGTTACCCACGTACGAGCGATAAATTTTCAATTTTGCCTCGCTTAAGAGTTTCGAAACAGCCCGATACATGATCAGAAGTTCTCCCAGCGGTGTGGCGCCCATGCCATTTACAAGTACTGCGACTTCATCACCAGACTTAGCGGCCTCGTCAGCGAGGATGCTGCTTATCATTAGTTGCGCGAGTTCATCCGCGCTACGCATAGGACCATGATAGATGCCAGGCTCCCCATGACCTCCCATACCGATTGCAACTTCGTCTTCACCTAGCTGGAAGATTGGCTGACCCGAGGCCGGAATTGTACAGGAACTCAATGCGAGAGCCATACTTCGTGTCGAGAAATTGGCTCTCTTCGCAGTTGCCGTCACTTCCTCAAGTCCGGCTCCTTCTTCTGCTCGTGCTGCAGCAATTTTGAGGGCGAAAAATGACCCTGCAATGCCACGTCGGTCGCTTTTTCGGTCAGGCGGAGCGGAGGCGACGTCGTCGGTAGTCCTCACAACGGCCACCGAGACTTTTTCAGCTTTGAGTATTTCAACCGCGGCATCGAAATTAAGCACGTCTCCGGAATAGTTACCGTAAATGAATAGAACTCCGCGACCGCCATCAACAGCCTTCGCAGTTTGATAAATAGGACTTGGCGGAGGTGCGGCAAAAATGTTGCCGACAATACTGGCATCCGGCATACCTCGGCCGACGTAACACCACCACATCGGTTCATGTCCACTTCCACCACCAGTCACGACCGCCACTTTGCCTTGGATTGGAGCGTCGCGCCGGACGATTGCGCGCACACCTTCAAGGCTTCTGACCGACTGGGGGAATGCCGCCACAAGACCTTCCATAGTCTCGGAAGCAACATCATCAGGGCTATTAATTAGTTTCTTCATGTGGTGAGACCTCTTAATCAGGTACGGATGCTGCTTTCCCAAAAGAATTGCGAAATCGACTGTTGGCACTGACGCGCCATCTAAACCGGCCAAAGCTCCCTCGACAATTTCCTTTGAGCAATTGGTCCGTTGTCATCTCAACTCTCCGCTTGCATGTTAAGCGCCCGAGCTTTAATGGGGCACACTCCTCAACTCCGCGAATTTCTGATTTGTTTCCCTGGCGCTCTGTTCCTTTAGAGCCTTTAACGTGCTCCAACACCTCTTAGCTTCGGCTTCATTACCGGCGTGCTTATACAAAACCGCCAGTAAATTGTAAGGAAGAAAGTTATTAGGATTTACATGAACACAAGTCTCCAGTTCACGAATGGCATCCGCTCCGTGTCCAGTACTCGAATACAACTTCCCCAGGATGTAATGATTGTAGACTTCGTCGGGTCTCAGTTTGACCGATTTTTCCGCGAAAGGTAAACCCTCTTCCGGACGATCGAGCTTATCCAATACAATGGCGGCGTCCCGAGAAAAGATGTCGTTCTCGGGAGTGAGCTCCGCCGCTTTCATGTAGTACTTTGCGGCATCTTCGTCATCGCCGACCCGCATGTAGCACCTGCCAAGCAGATCATAACCGGCCCCGGCATGCGGGTCTAAAGCAATTGCCTTCTCGATAAAAGGCTTCGCAGTCACCGGCCCTCCAATTTCGAGTTCGGCCAGTCCGAGCGTTACGTAGATATCGACTGTCGGCGGCACAAGATCGAGAGCAGATTTCAGCAGTTTTATTGCTGCCTTTATGTCCCCTGTATCAAAGTAATAGCTGGCCAGCGTAAGGTAGTACTCGCTTGTGTGCGGGGACAGCTCTATGGCCTTACTAATTTCGTAAACTCCAGCCTGACGACCCTTTATCTCTTTCGAGCCCAGAATTAACTTGCCAAAAGCGTAATGGATCGAAGCCTCGCCCGGCCGCATAGGAAGAGCCTTTAAAAGAGCTTGTGCTGCCTCCTCGCGCTGGCCCATCGACACAAAGGCCAACCCACGTAAGTAGTAAACCTCCCAAGAAGCTTCCTCATCTCTGATTGGGGCAAGCAGCGCGATCACCTTGGCTGGTTGGCTTGCGCCCAGATAAGCACGAGCGAGGTAGCCAGTAATCTCTGGCGTGTCCGGGAGAAGGTTTTGCGCCCCTTCCAGTACTGGCACAGCATCTGTGAAGCGACCATTTTCGACCAAGAACTTCCCCATCTGCATGGAAAGTTTACCGCTGGAATCAAGCTTTGTCCCCTCGTGGACTAACTCCAGAGCATTTGCATCATTGCCAGTCCTGAGGTATAAATCCACCAAATGAATTAAGACATCTGAATCGTCAGGTTGGACGGCTCTTGCATTTTCCAGATACTCGCAGGCCTTCTTGAGGTCACCCTCTTGTGCCAGTAGTAGTCCCAGATTATAGTTGGCCGTTCCATTTCCTGGATTGAGCTCAACAACCTTTCGGAGTTCCCGCACAGCTTCATCGGTTTTGTGTAAGCCGAGAAGACTTAATGAATAATTGTAGTGGGCTGCTTCGGAGTTTTGATCGAGACGAAGCGCGTCACGGAAAACAGGCACCGCATCCGCGTATCGTCCCAACTGGTTTTCAGCTATGCCCATATAGATGTACCCTTCGGCGCTTTGAGGATTTTGGCGGATGACAATCTTGAGCTCTTCGCAGGCGGCCTGAAACCGTCCAGCCCGAAGGAAGGCGATCCCCTGATCCAGATGAGTTTCCGCGCTTTGCGGATTCTCAACTCCGTCGGCCGATACGCACACAAAAAGAGCGCTAGTCAACAAACAAAACACTAGCGCCCTTTCTGTGTGACGAAGCAGCCGAAAAATCATCACCAGGAGCCCTCTCCTAACCCATTTACCGACTACTATCATTCCCGATTCGTAGGACGACCCATGCAGCCGAACTTAGGCTGCATGGATCAAGAGTGAGGATGGGTCGCGTACCTGCCATCGGCAGTATGTTAAAAGATCTCCTTCAAAGCAAACTGAACAAAGCGTGGGTCGTTTGCGCTGAATATCTGGCCGAATGCCGTCCCATCTGTGACAGTGCTATCGGGGAGCCCGAAATTAGGATGGTTGAATAGGTTGAAGTTCTCTTCCCGGAATTGAAGCTTTCCCCATCGTTCTGAGATTCTGAACTCCTTAAAAAAGGATACATCGAAGTTGACCAGCCCGGGACCATACAAGGAGTTACGTCCTACCGAACCATATGTCCCCCATTGAGCCACTTGAAAAGCAGCAGTGTTAAAATACTCCGCGACACGCTTACTGTGGGATCGTCCGGAAGAAAGGTTCGGACTGACTCCGGCAACTGGATCGGCTGTCTCACTGCCTATGCCAGTAAGTGACGTATCCGGACCGCTGTAAACTGTGAAAGGAAATCCAGTTTGCATAGTAACGGCCCCATTCAATTCCCACCCATTTAACAGCCCATTGGAAACCCAATTATTGAACCCCCTCACCCTTGGCGCTTGCCAGATAAAGGACGTCACAAAGCGGTGTTTGATATCAAATTCAAATGGCCCCTTATCCCGATTGAAATTGTAAGGATCACGCGGCCCCTCACCACCTTCACCGGCCTGAGAGCCAATATCCAGCGTTTTCCCCCAGACATAAGAGCTTAGGAAAGTGAGACCGTGCTTGAATTGTTTGTTGACAGTGATCTGCAACGAGTTGTAGTTGCTCCAACCGGCGTCATCATCTCTCTCCATCGTGTCGTAACAGGGCTGGCCTTTACAAGTTACGTTGCTGAACCTCCTTCGGGCAGTATAATCCGATTCCTGTGTAGCTGGAGACTCCACATTGAAAGGAAGAGGTACGGCCCAATTATATTCGTGAGACATGAAGAGGTGGACGCCCCGATTCCCGAGGTAAGTGACCTTCAGGGTATAGTCCTTGAAGAGTTCTTGCTGAACGCCGAAGTTGTATTCCTGTACATACGGCAAATTGAAGGTCGATGGGAAATAGGCCGTAAGGATAGGGTAGGCATATTGGTATGCCGCATCCTGTGCTGCCCCTTCTGGCACGGAGTAAGGGTAAGGATCAGCAAGTCCGGCATTTGTAAGCCATAGATCTCCCGAAAGGCTCGCTGCATAGTTATTCGTCACGTTGCCGGGGCTGAAAACACTTCGTGAAATCGTATACGGCTGGGTGTTCGGCAAGCGGTTCCATGCCTCAAGCCGGATGTTATCCCAAAAAATTCCGTATCCCGCGCTAATAGAAGTTTTCCCCTTGCCCAACGGGTCCCAGGCGAGCCCTATGCGCGGCGCCATATCCTTCATTTGATTAGGCGATGCGGACCGGGGGCACCCAGCGTCGTGTAAATTGCCCCCACCACGGCCCTGTTGAGCCGCCGCCGGATAGAGCAGCCCAGGAGGTGCATTCGGGAACACGATCGACTGCTTCGTGAACGTCAGATCCATACAATCGCGCCAGTTGCGATTGTCTGCGGGCGGCATAAACGGCTCCCAACGTACCCCAAGATTTGCGGTAAGATTTTTGGTCACCTTTACGTCATCTTGAACATAGAGATTTACTTCATGGTAGCGTAATTCGTTGCCAGTCGGTGAGTCTTGCCGGCCATACGATGGAAGACCTAACAAGAAGTCGGACAGGGGATTATTCGAGAAATTATTCTGAAAGAAGAATTCTCCATCTGAGAGAAAATTGAAGAACTGGTTCGGGGCTTCGTCCAGCAAGTCAGTACCGACGTTGAGCGAATTCCTTCCCTTGACCCAGCTCATAACATCGGAGACCTGATAGGTGGTCGGAGTCTGATAGTAGTTAGAATTCCCCTGACTATTTATCGATCCTGGAATGAACAAGGAGATGGTGTACTTATCGTCGCAACCTCTGGAGTTACAAGGACCTCCGAAATCATGCCAGTTCCGTGGAATGGGATCAACAAAGTGATGCGCAGTACGATCGAAGCCCAGGGTCAGAGAATTCACCTTGGTCGGCGAGAGTATGTGCGTCCAATTGAGCCCCAAATTTTGGTTGCGGTAGTCCTGGTCATAGAAGTTGCCGGGAAGGTTGCCGCTAAAAGCCACGCCCGCATCGTCGTTGTAGTAGAAGCGGCCAAAGATTTTGTCTGCTGCGCCGAAGGATTGATCGATTCGTGCTACAAATTGGCTTTCATCGAGACGATCCTGGCCAGTACCCGTCGGACCGTCAAAAATGTAGGATCTGCTGCCTGAATTAGGCAACGGCATAACCGCTTTGACAAATGCCGCGGCAACGGGGTCAATACGGCCTTGAGGGATGGTATTCTCAGGGAATGCCTGCCCCGTGCGAGGGTCAATCGGGCATGACGACCCGGGACAATCATCACTGAAATCCCCTCCGCGCTCCGCCGCTGTCAACACCGTGGGAATAATAATTGGCTGGCTCTCTCTTCGGGAGGTTTGTTGAGCATAAATAAAGAAGAAAGTCTTATCCTTTCGAATGGGCCCCCCCAAACTTCCTCCATACTGGTTCAGATTATAGGGAGGCCTGGGCGCACCGGCCTCGTTCGAGAAGTAGTTGTTTGCATTTAAAACCGTATTACGAAAGAACTCGAACAGGGTACCGTGAAACGCATTGGAGCCAGAATTGGTCACAGCGTTAACAGTGGCGCCGGCGTCTCTCCCGAACGCGGCACTCATTTGTCCCAATTGCATGGTGAACTCGTGCAATGCGTCTGGCGCAGGGAACACGGGCGCAGTAGCTTGGAACGCATTGATAAAGTCCACCCCGTCCAAAAGATAATAGTTCGATGCTGCCCGGTTGCCATTGACAACTAACCCATTGTTCTGTGATTGGGCATGGCCCACGCCTACGATGTCGACCGCCGTACCGGGCATGATTAGTTGGAGATCCAGAGGTGAACGACCGTTCAAGGGCAGGTCGACCATTCGCTGCTCGTCGACAACCTCTTTGACCGTCTCGTCGACAAGGTCCACACCAACCGGTACATCTGTAACAGTTACCTCTTGTGTGATTTCACCCAACTGCATCTTAACTGGAATGCTCCGGCTTTCCTCCACCTGCAACGTAATGCCTTTTACTATGAATACCTTAAATCCCAATCTCTCTACCTTGACCGAGTAAAGGCCTATAGGGAGAAGTTCGAAATTGAAGTCACCGCTGGCATCCGTCTTCATGCTGCGGGACGCCCCTGTTGTTTGGTTTGTGACCGTAACTGTAGCGTCAGGCACGACTGCTCCGGTAGAGTCCGCTACCGTGCCCACTATTCTCCCTGTAGCATTTTGGGCTTGAGCCACTCTCGGAAGAACGCCGATCAGAACTGCGACTAATAGCCACGTAGTAAAAATACCGAGTCTCTTTGACAAGCTAACCTGGCTGCCCATGCATGCCTCCTAAAGCACCTTTTGGGATTCAGCAGACCCCAAGCGAAAATGCAAACGGTTAAACAGTGCGAGAATATACCAATTGTAAAGTGACGTTGTCAAATGTTTTTCTTCGTCGGTGCGGAAAATGGTCGGTTCCCCCGGAAATTTGCCCAACTATTGCCCCGGGGAGACAACCGCGCTGGGGGGATTGCGATTCGTTATGAGGTGTTCGCAACAAGTGAAAATGCCCGGTCTTCTTAGCACATAAAATGTCGGTGCTGTCCTATTAGGGCGTCGCCATGTGTACGCCGCCTCAGCCTCTCGATCTACTTCGGTTTTATCGCGAGGTAAACCATTCAAATTAAAGCCCTCGGAATCGCCTGTCTTCTAGCAGTCGCTGGCGTCTAGGCTTACGCCCACGCCCAGGCAACTACTATGCCCGCGCCAGCTCATGGGTGGGTCACGCTTCCGGCTGAAGCCTACTAGCCTGGCTCCCTGCAGGGCCAACTTCACCGAGGTATCGCTCAGTTCATTCCCGTTCTCTTGGCACTTTTCTCGTGAAAGTGGCGTACGCTCGACTCAAAGTACCTCGACCGGTACACGGTCCAGAACCCGCTCCACTCGCGCCGGGGGCACCCGCTTGCTGTTGGGTTTGCCTCGCCGCCGGTTCATCAGCCCTTCATAGCCGTGTCGTTCCTACCGCTTCCGTCAGCGCCGGATCGACAAGGTCGCTGATGCCAATAATCTCCGCTGCCTGCCACCGCGTGATCTTCTTCGCTATGGCCGCGATATCACTTCCTGCCCCTTCATCGCCCGCTCTGCGCGGCCATCGCATAAACGTCCATGCTTCGCATGTTCGCGTGCTTTCGCCGCCCGCCAAGCGGATAGATCACGTGCTAATTCAGCCTGGTGTACGATGTGCTAGGAGTCGTTATGAGGACTTTTTTTCGAATAGTGAAAGAAGATGCTCCTTCAATTTCTTGTGGATGGGACTGGAGTAAGGCGGGAGTATTAGTGATCGCACTTTTAGTCAGCGGCGCAATGATCGGACAGGCACAGGGTAATTCCGCTGAGATTCAAACCTATCTGCAGCGCGCCCGTAATGCGATAACGACGCAGGATCTTGAAGGCGCTTCCCATGAATACGCAGAGATCCTAAAGCTTGATCCGCGAAATGTGGAGGCTTACACCGGGATGGGAGTCACGCTCTACGGGATGGGAAAACCCAAGGAGGCTGCGGCGGCACTCCAATCTGCTCTCCAGCTTGACGCGGGCCAAATCACGGCCCAAGTGTTCCTCGCCCTGAGCAAGGCAGCCCTGGGTCAGTGTGTTGAAGCCATTCCCCTATTGAATAAATACTTTGATGAAGGCACGGAACCGAAGTTACGTCGCCTTGAGGGGCTAAATTTGGTTACCTGCTATGAAAATCGATCTGACTTAGACCACGCGCGTGACGCAGCACAGGCCCTGAATCGGTCATACCCCGATGACCCCGAAGTGTTGTTCCATCTAGCGGAGGTTTACTCCAGCTTGTTGAACACGACGGTTAACGAGCTGTTGAAAAAGCACCCCGAGTCCTACCGGTTCCATCAGATAGCCGGAGAGACACTCGAAGCAGAAAGCAACTACAAGCAAGCCATAAAAGAATATCGCAAAGCCCTCGAGATTAATCCGAGGGCTTTAGGTCTTCACTACCGGATCGGCAGGTTGATCCTCCTCACGGCAGGAGGGACAGAGTCGGTAGGAGGGACAGAGGCAGACGCGCAGGCCCTTGTTGAGTTTCAAAAGGAACGGGTCATCAATCCGGTGGATGAGGCCTCCGAATATCAGATCGGCGAAATCTTCTTAAGGGGCCAACGCTACGAAGAATCGAGGCAACAGTTTCTTCGTGCTCTGGAGTTATCTCCTGATTTCGCAGAAGCACATGTTGGCTTGGCGAAGATTGAATTGGAAGATCATCAACCGAAAATGGCCCTAAAAGAGCTTGAGCGCGCAATCCAACTCCAACCCAAGAATCCTTCCGCTCATTACACTCTCATGCTGGTTTACCGTGATCTTGGCGAGAAGCAACAAGCCACCCGCGAAATGGAGGTGTTCAGGAACCTGAAAGCTGACGAGGACAAAGACTTCAGGTCGAAGTTGCAGGCGCTTTTGGCAGAGGGAGATTCCGGGCCAGAGAAATCTCGATGAGCGTGCCTCCGTGGTTTTCGCGGCTATTGTATGAAAATACTTCAATCAATCACAGGCGGGACGTTATGAGCTCCTCCCGGCGATCTTTTCTTCGCTCCATAGCTGGAGGATCTCTGCTTCTTCCTTCCATTCGGCAGTTCACGAGAATGAGCAAGGTGTTAGCGGCTCTCGACACCACGCAAATCGACTTGGGTTTTGACTTCGCCGACGTTGCTCGGTCCGCGGGGCTCAATTTCCGAAACTACTACGGCGGGGAGAAGAGCAAGCGATACATCCTGGAAGCTAACGGATGTGGGGTTGCCTTCTTTGACTATGACAACGATGGTTGGCTGGATATCTTTCTGCTCAACGGATCTCGGATAGAAGGTTTTCCTCCTGGGCAGGAGCCTACCAACCACCTCCTGCATAACAACCGGGACGGGACTTTCGGTGATCGGACTGAAAAGGCCGGATTGGTTCGGCACGGTTGGAGCCAAGGTGTATGCATTGGCGATTACGATAATGACGGTTTTGAAGACCTCTTCGTTACTTACTGGGGGCAAAACGTTCTCTACCACAACAATGGAGATGGCACTTTCACAGATGTCACTCGCGAGGCAGGTCTGTCAGGAGGAGCTCCGCGCTGGGGCACCGGTTGCACTTTTCTTGACTACGACCGAGATGGTCATCTGGATCTCTTCGTCTCAAATTATCTCGACTTTGACTTCAAGACTGCGATGGATCCAGGAACCAATCCGTACTGTTTCTTCGAGGGATTGGCGGTGAACTGTGGTCCGCGTGGATTGAAACCCGAAACAGATCTTCTCTTTCACAATAATGGTGATGGGACATTCACGGACGTCTCCGAAAGAGCAGGCATCACCAAGACCAGTCATTACTATGGCTTAACGGCCGTGGCCGCCGACTTCGATAACGACGGGTGGCCAGACATTTTTGTTGCCAATGATGTGACCCCAAGCCTTTTGTACCAAAACAATCATGACGGAACCTTTACTGAAGCAGGAGTACTGGCGGGGTGCGCCTACGATGACAACGGACGGGCGATGTCGGGTATGGGGATTGGCGTTGGGGACTATAACTGTGATGGTTGGCTTGACATTTTCAGGACTAATTTCTCCGAGGAGACGCCGACTCTCTACCACAACGATGGCAGAGCGATTTTCACGGAGGTTACCCGTAAGGCTGGAGTGGCCAAGTACGATCGCTTCGTTGGGTGGGGGTGTGGGTTCGTCGACTTTGACAATGACGGCTGGCTGGATATTTTTTACTGCAACGGCTCTGTGTATCCTGAACTTGAGAGTGCCCATATCGAAGACAAGTATCTAGAGCCATCCGTGCTTTACCGCAATCTCCGTGACGGTAGCTTTGAAGACGTTTCGGCACGAGCTGGAGCCTGTATTACTGCCCGTTCCAGGAGTATGGGCTGTGCCTTCGGCGATTTCGACAATGACGGAAACATCGATATCCTCATTAACCGGATGAATGATTATCCTTCCCTTCTTCGCTGTCAGCGCAGGAACAACAACCATTGGATTACGGTTCGAGCGATAGGGACAAAGTCCAATCGCAGTGGGATTGGCGCCCGATTGAAATGCGTTACCGGTGACCATGTTCAAATTGATGAGGTCCGTAGCGGTGGCAGCTTCATTTCTCAAAACGACCTTCGGATTCATTTCGGCCTGGGCGCTGCGGAAAAAGTGGATCGGATCGAGGTGCAATGGCCGAGCGGACATTTGGATGTCCTACGCAACTTGAGCGTTGACCAGTCGATTCGCATTTGGGAAGGCGGTAAGTATTCTCGGGCGGAATGAGAGTCGCGTTGCACCGGGTCACCGACCAGGCCCGACCTCGGCTATACGTATGGAGTACCTATCTCCGACAACGGCCTTGTCCCTCGGAAAGAGTGTTGAAACAGAGCAAACGCATATCTGAATCTGAATTGTTAATTAGAGCAAGTAGTTATTGTCCTGATCTGACCTTTTTCTCTGTTCGATTCGGTGTCTGAAATCATCAGGCGAATTTGTTTGCTGCTTCGCGAACTCGTTCGGCGCCATGTATCTCTGAGCAGAGTGTGCTTGACCGTGCGGCCTGCTTCCATTTGCTTCAAAGCCGCCATCATCTGCGCTTCCGTGTGCTGGGTCGGCTCATCGTCCTTCCCCTTTCCTTCGTACAAATCGTATTCCAATTCGGCCGAATTCAGGGCTTCAGATCAATTGTGGCCTGCCCGGTATTTTGTGCCGGTGAGAGTATTGGAAACTCTGACGGAAGGCTGCGTAGATCGCTGGTGCGTTATTGGAGCTTTACATTTGGAAAAGTTGCTTTATATAATGAAATACTTATTCTAAGCGGTGAGGGAGTCGACATGCACGGATTTACTGCCACCTACCAGATTCAAGCTTCCTCACTGGAGGATGCCAAGAATTGGGCCGCGAGCGTAGCTCGCGAAGAGACCATCGAATGCATAGACGAAGGGGTCCCGCATGCCTTCATCTTAGATGAGGTCCTTGGGAAGGTGGTCACAGTCTCTGAGCGCGGCCCCTCAGGCTATAACGCCGTGATTTTTTACAATCGCGAGATAACGGGCAACGAACTTCCACAACTTCTCAACATCCTCTACGGAAATTCATCCATGCACGTGGGTGTAAAGCTCGTTGACATCAGCATCCCCGAAGACACACTCAAAGCATTCCCGGGACCTCGATACGGCGCGAAAGGTGTGCGCGAGAAGACCAAGCGACAGACAGGTCCGCTTCTGTGCACGGTGCTCAAACCCGTGGGCTTGACGCCGAAGGAACTTGCGGAACTGGCGTATCAGTGCGTGCTCGGCGGCGTTGACATTATCAAGGATGATCACAGCTTCGGCATGCAGAAGTGGGCGCCCTTCGAGAAAAGGGTCGAGACCATCGCGGCCGCGGTTGCGAAGGGAAACGCCGAGACCGGCAATTCTACTCTCTACGCACCCAGTATGAACTGTTCGCTCGACAAGTTCGAGGAACATGCACGATTTGCCGTCCAGGCCGGCGCCGGCGCCTATCTTGTGATGCCCGGACTGACCGGCTGGGATTCAATCCGTTTCCTCGCGTCGAGCAAGGAACTGTCTCTTCCGATCATGGCCCATCCATCGGGCATGGGCTCGATCCCGAATGCCGGCACGAACGGCCTCAGCCATTCGATGCTTTACGCAATCTATCCACGACTCGTCGGCGCCGACGTGTCGATCTATCCGAGCTTCGGCGGCCGGTACGGGTTCAGCAAGGAACTGTGCGTTCAGGTTGCGAACGACTGCCGAAACCCGAATGGACTATTCCAACCCATCCTGCCTGCGCCTGGCGGCGGCATGACAATAGAACTCGCAAAGCTGCTCCGCGAAATGTATGGTGATGACGCCGTCTTTCTCTTCGGTGGCGGAGCGATGCGGTACAAAGACAGGATTGCGTCCGGCGTCAAGGAGCTGAGAGCGGCGCTCAGCCTGTGATGGGTCGGCTTTGGCAGGACGCATCCACGCGTGCGGGACTGCGACATGGTCAGCCGCTGGGAACGGATGTTGGATTTTTCGATCGGAAAGGCCATGAGGATCGCCCATGAAAATACGAGCCAACCAACCGACAGATCGTTTGATATCTGAGATTGCCTGGCTGTACTACATCAAAGGCCTAACGCAGGGCGAAGTCGCGAAGAAGAAAGAACTCTCTCGGCCGACGGTCATGTCCTATCTGAAACTGGCCAAGAACCGGGGGATCGTCAGCATAAAGCTGGACCCGGTTCACGGTCGCATGAACGATATCGCCGACCAGATGCAGGAGCGTTTCAATCTCAAAACGGTGTATGTGATCGCCGACGAACAGGAGGGCGACCTCGAGACGCTTGAGGCGGTCTGCGAGCTCGCGGCACACGTGATTCCGGATTTTCTCGATCCGAACGATCAGCTCGGCGTGTCATGGGGGCAGACCCTGTCAATCATGGCGGACATGGTCCCGTTCATTCCGATCCCTGGGCTCGTGGTCCGACAGCTGATCGGATCCATGGCAAACCCGATGGTAATGTCTGCAGAAAATTGCACGACCGAGATCGCCCGACGGCTCAACGCCAAGTGCGTCAACCTCAACCTTCCCGCTGTGTGCTCGAATGTCAAGCTGGCGGTGGCCATGCGCAGTGAGCACATCATCAGCCAACAACTGGAAAGACTGCGGGACTGCAACAAGGCCGTCTACTCGGTGAGCACTTGCACGCCGGACACCCATGTGATCCGTTTCAAGGTCGGCACGCGCGAAGAATTGAAGGCCTATGAAAAGCGTGGGGCAGTCTGTAATCTCGCAGGCCGCTTTCTGGATGCGGGAGGAAACGCCGTAAATGGGGAGCTTGACGATCGCCTGTTCAGCGTGCAACTCCGCGATCTGCGACGGATGAAAGGCATGCTGGTAGTAAGCGGGATGAACAAGGCAACTCCTGCACTCTCGGTCCTCCGAGGCGGCTACGCGGAGTGCATGGTTCTTGACGAGAAGCTCGCAAAGGCCATCCTGAAGATCGCCTGAGGGCGCCTTGTGCGCCTTCACACAACGCCGGCTCCCTATGCCGGCTGCGAGGTGCGCATCATGGTCAAACCGGTGGTTCGGCCAGAAAGCTGGGGCAATGACGACGATGATCCCGCGGGGGGCGGCGGCGCAACGCTCGTCCTAGTCGTCGTTCCTAACGGCTAGTCCTTTCCGGCAACGCTGGGCACGTTATTGGCCCAGGAGTCCGATGCACGGCGCGCTCAAAATCGCACCAAACATATATCATTTATCAATGCATGTTGACAATTGTAATATCTCGGGCTAGCATAAATTGGTGTTTCCGGAGAGTCGTGACATGAAGAACCGCCAGGCGACAGAAGATATTGCCTTGGGCATTCGTCGTCGCGTTTTCGAGCACACAATGCGCAACGGTGGCGGGTATTTGAGCCAGGCCTGCTCGGCCGCGGAGCAGTTCGCGTGGCTTTACAACGAGGAGCTCAATCTGGGCGAGCCAACCTTGCCGATGGTTCCGAAGCCCTTCACTGGCGTGCCGTCTGCAACCAATGTAAGCTATCACACCGGCGCGGGCTACAACGGGCCCGCCGAACCAATTTACGATCGCCTCATCATCGCTCCGGCTCACTATGCGTTGGTCGCGTATGCGACGCTGATCGAGGTCGGTCGCATGGCGCCCGCAGGCTTGGAGATGTTCAACAAGGACGGTTCGTCTGTCGAGATGATCGGAGCGGAACACTCCCCGGGGATGGAAGTGCACAATGGCACACTGGGCATCGGTTTATCCACCGGCGCCGGTCTGGCCTTTGGCCGCAAGCGCCGGGGCGAGTCCGGCCGAGTATGGGTCTACATGTCCGACGGCGAGGTCGAGGAAGGGCAGACCTGGGAGGCGGTCCAGGCGGCGGCCTATCACGGGATCGACAACCTATTCGCGATCATGGACGTCAACAAGCAGCAATGTGACGGCGCTATGGAGAGCGTAATGAGCGTGGGCAACATCGCGCGCAAACTGGAGGATTTTGGTGCCGTCGTCGTCGAGATCGATGGCCACGATATTGAGGCGATGCGCCGGGCCGTTAAGACGCCGCATTCGCGCAAGCCCCTGATCATCCTCGCAAATTCGAGTCCTTTCCGGGGAATGAAGTTTCTGGAGCGCCGGTTTCCTCGTCTGCACTACGTCCGGTTTAAGTCGGAGGAGGAGCGCACCGAAATGAATGCGGCGATTTCCGCGGAGTTGGGGATCGCCCCGATCAAATTCAATGCATCCTAGATGTGGGGCAAGCCTATGATCGTCATGGTAACCCGTCCCTATGCGACGGCATTCGAAAAATACGCCTTGGCCAATCCGGACGTGCTGTGTCTTTCTGCCGACCTCACGTCCTCCTGCGAGATCGACGGATTCCGCGACAGGCATCCGGACCGGTTCCTCTCGTTGGGCATGGCCGAACAGAACATGATGAGCTTTGCGGGCGGGCTCGGCCTGGCGGGGTACCGGCCTTTCCTTCACACCTTCGGCGTCTTTCTCTATCGGCGTCCCTACGACCAATTGATGGCCTGCGTCGCCTATCCGCGGCGAAAAGTAAGGCTCATGGGTTTTCTGCCGGGCATCACCACACCAGGCGGCATGACGCACCAGGCTATCGATGACATTTCAGTCATGCGCTCCATCCCCAACATGACCATTCTCGAAACTGGCGACGCCACCGAGGTCGAGAGTATCTGCGAAGCAGCCGATTCCATCGACGGGCCCGTATATTGCCGCGTGCTGCGCGGGTCGGTCCCGAGGCTGTTCTCAACGTCTATCAGGATGGGCGAGATGCGCGAGCTCTCCCTGGGTTCGGATGTCCTGGTCGTGACGTCGGGCATCACCACCGAAGAGGCGATGCGCGCACGCGATGTTCTCGAAAAGCGAGGCGTCTCCGTTCGTCATCTGCACCTTAACACTATCAAGCCTTTCAACACAGAGGCTTTGCTCGACCACATCAACGCAGTCCGCTATGGTGTCATCACGATGGAGAACCACTTGACGGTGGGTGGGATAGGTTCGCTCGTGGCCGAGACGATTGCCGATGCCGGCAGTGGTAAGCGTCTCTTGCGCCTCGGCTTGAGGGACACTTACGCTCATGGTGGATCTCGGCCATATCTCATGCGCTTCTACGGCTTTGATGCCTTTTCGCTGGTTGGCGGCATAGAGACCCTCATGCGCCAGAACCTTGCGATCTCCGAAGACGACTTGAAAGCTGTCCGGCTTGAGGCAGTACACTCGAGCGCCAAGGCCGAGGGCCTGTAGCGCTCGGCAAGTTAGCTCGCGGTAAGGCTGCAAATACATGTGTTGAGCCAGTGCTAAGCCATTTGAGTTGCTCTGAAGATTGAGCGGCATATACACTTAGGCACCGAGACGCGAAAAGCGGATACAAGATGGTTTCGCCAAGCTGGAGGTCGAAAGCATATGACTGGTCGTCGTCGAACCCTGACAATAGGCTTCATCTCAGGCTTAACGGGCGGCGTGTTTGTGGTTTTTCTGATGTTATTGTTTCGGTATTTTATGGGCGTGCCCACTTTAGCCGAATTGATTCTCGATTGCGCCACCCCTCTCCTGCCCATACCCGTTTTTTTTGGAATGCTGGACGCAGTCGGTGGCTACAATCACCTGAAGGAAATCGGCGTCGTTTCCACCCTATTGACCATAATCACATTTGCCGGAGCGGCCGGAATGGGATATGCGTTAACGGTTGAGCGCGCCTGGTCGCGAAATATATCTTCTGTATCATCTTCTTCGCATTACCGTGCCGGTATCCGCTTCTTGCTTCTGGTGCTGGCGATCACCTGGGGATTGTCGATTGGATTTCTATGGCCCGCGCTTGGAGCGAATTATAGCGGGCGTTCCCCTGCGAAGGCGCTTGTTCTGAATCCACTATCTTTGCTCTTGATTTTCGTTGCTGGTGGAATGGTATTGGTTGCTGTCCACCGCATGCTCGTTGGCCAACATAAAGAAGAAGAGTCCCGTGGCTTGTTACAGAACCGACGCAAGATCCTATCCGCTGTCCTTTGCAGCACAGGAATCGTAGCCGTAGTGGTTATGCTGAGAAGATTTTTCGGCTTCGCAGCATACAGCTACGACGGGACCGAAACGATTGGATCCCACTTGCCACCGATCACGCCAAACGAAGACTTTTACGATGTTACCAAGAACAGTGTGGATCCCCAGCCGGATGAAAGTCTTTGGAGGGTCGAGGTTGTGGGCTCGGTGACCACTCCGAAGATGTACCGCCTGGAAGAGATAAAAGCAATGCCGTCGACTTCCCAGGAAACGACGCTGGAGTGCATCAGCAATCGAGTCGGGGGTGGTCTGATTAGTAACGCCTTCTGGAAGGGCGTGTCACTTCAGCAAGTGATTCAAGCGGCTGGCCCGAAGGCGGATGTTGTGGAGGTAGTATTTCACGGTGCAGATGCATACTCTGACGATATTTCTGTCGAGCTTGCAATGCGCCCGACGACCATTCTCGCATATGAAATGAATGGTGACCCATTGCCGATGCGTCATGGCTTTCCTCTTAGGATGATTGTGCCCGGCGTCGTAGGCGAAAAAAGCATCAAGTGGCTTACTCGGATTGAGTTGCGGGACCGAACGGCAAAGCAGTTTTACGAAAAACAGGGGTGGGGACCAAAGTTTGAAATCAATACGTCCTCCCGATTTGACGCGCCGGATTTTCATAAGCCACTCGACCTTGGGACACCAATCAATCTCCGCGGCATTGCGTTTGGTGGCGCTCGCGGAGTTCGGAGCGTGGAAGTGAGTACGGACGACGGCGCAACCTGGAATCCTGCTGAAATAACATACCGAAGCTCCGCTCTGGCGTGGGTTCAATGGAAATATCAATGGCAACCGGATGAGGCTGGCGTGTATCGTCTCGCAGTTCGCGCGATTGATGGAACTGGCGTCCTTCAGTCCGGAGTAGACAAGCCGGCAGGTCCAGAACCTGCAACCGGCTATCATCGCGTCACTGCAACAGTAAAGAGATCAAGTTAGAACGCGCCGCCGGTCATGTGCAATGACTAAGAAGCAGGAAAGAACGCCGAAACACCGAAGGTCAGCTTCGGCACTGTGAATAAATCCATTGCTGCAATCGCCTCACGATGGCTGCTCAGAAAGGCTGTCCATCGTTTTGCTGGCTCGGGATTCCGAGGCGCTCTTCGCATCCAGCGAGATACGGTTCGCTCTGAAATATCGAAACCGAGCATTTTTAGCTCCCCATGAATGCGCGGCGTACCCGACGTCGGCTCCGGGCCCATTACAGCCTGAAGCCTGCACAATGCCAACGATCGACGGTCTCCGATTGGACCAGGATCGATGCCCACATCCATCCTAGCCACAGTCGGCGCGACATCACCCAGAAGAACTTATCTGGAACTGCCAAGGAACGTCCACCTCGTCGGATCTGAACTCCTTTGGGAATAGATTTTTTGAAGTTTCTTGGCGGACTGTGACAGAATTACCTGACCTGCAAACCACCAAGCATTCGGCACGCGCAACTTGCACGTGCTGGCGCCCGCTTTTCGGAACCTTCGATCAACGCTGCGTTTTCAGTCGCTGGCCGGTCATGCAGTTTTGCAGTAAAACGATTCACCAAAACGGAAGGAAACTACCTATGCGGCATTGTTCAGCACCTTCTTTCTGGCCCGGCGCACTTCGTCTTCGCTCTTGCTCGGCACTGTTGCTATTTCTCACTGCACCTTTTTTCTGCCATGCCTTCGCGCAGGATCTGTCCACGCTTCCGTTCGAGAAACACTATTCGCAAGAGCGCGTTTCATCGGCCGATCCGACAGGCGCGAACGACGATGGAAACTGGACGCACCCCATCAAGGCCGGAGAACAACGAACGATCGCGGATCTCACCGGGCCGGGAATCGTCACTCATCTCTGGTTCACGATAGCATCCGGCGAACCTTACCACTTGAAGAAGATCGTTCTGCGCATGTATTGGGACGGTGACCCGCTGCCCGCAGTCGAATCGCCCATCGGTGACTTCTTCGGCTTGGGCCTAGGCGAATATGTCAATTATGAATCGGGGCCGCTTTCGGTCGGGTCGCAGCGTGCGCTCAATTGCTTCTTCCCTATGCCATTCTACAAATCTGCGCGAATCACCATCACTAACGAAGGTGAAAAGGATATCTCTGCCTTTTACTACAACATCGATTGGCAAAAATACAAAGAACTCCCGCCTGGCATGTTCCACTTCTTCGCCGAGTATCGCCAAGCGCAACCCAACCAGGGGTGGACCAATGACTGGAAGTCCAACGACGAGTCTAAGGTCAACGATGCACGCAACACTGATGGTCAGGCAAACTACGTCATGTTTGAAGCTGAAGGTCCAGGCCAGTATGTCGGAGTGACGCAGAGCATCATTCAGAACCAGGGCGACTGGTGGGGCGAAGGAGACGACATGATGTTCGTCGACGACCAAAGAACCCCGAAGGTCCTCGGAACCGGATCGGAGGATTACTACCTCGGTGCGTGGTGTTACGGCAATTGCGGCATCAATCCATTCGGCTCAAGCCACCCAACTTTTTCATACAAACTTTACGGCAACCCAGTCAATGGCGGGGATGATCGAGGGGCCAAATGGAGCGTCTATCGTTTTCACCTCGACTCCCCCGTTCCGTTTGAGAAGTACTTCAAAATGACCATTGAACACGGAAATGCCAATCACCGTTCCGATAACTTTTACACCGTCGCTTACTGGTATCAATCGGGCCCGCATAAGCTGCGCAAGCCGCTGCCGCCCGTTTCCGAGCGCGTTCCGCATATGGTCAACACTGGGGGTCCAACGATGGGCAAACCATAATGCGCCGCTGCCAGACCTCTTTGAATGTCCCTAGGATGACGTCAGCTTTCTTCGATTCTTCATTCCAGCGTGTGACGTAAAGCGGCGATTCTTCCAACTCCCCTTCAGCCAGTGCCTTCTCCAAGTCCGCCTTTACATCGTTGGCGATGTCTTCAGTCATAATGGAAACGCTTGCGCAGCATTCCTTCGAGGCGTAAACGAACACATCGAACCCCTTATGTTTTTCGATTGAAGTCAGGACTTCTCCGCCCGAGTCACAGATGAATTCTCCATCTGCGTTGCGAGGGGACGAATAGTTCGCCACGTACCCGCACATCCAACATATCAGCGTGCCGGAACGTTCTCTGGTGTCGACGTTGGAGCGGGTTTCTTCGAACCCACATTGAGGGCACCTTGCAGGGCCAGTATATTGAGACATGATTTTCTCCTTTGTTTATGTTTCTTTGAAGTTTCGTTGTTATTACGTCAACCATTCCAAATCAACGAGCTGATCCCTTCGACGGCTGCTTTCCGCTGTTCCCACCATGTCCCCGGTAGATGTTCTGTGTCACGTCCACGGTGGAATGTCCCATGTTGTCGCGGGTCACTTCGGGGCTTGCACCCGTCCTCATGGAAAGGCTTGAATGCAGGTGCCTCAGATCATGGAACGTGCAGTGTGGAAGCTTTAGCTTTTCTAGAGTGGGCTTGAGATGACGTTTGAGTAGGTTGCGCCTGTTAAGCGACGCGCCGTTGCGAGCGCAGAATACTAGGTCATCAGGCTTACGGTACTTCGTGTCCTTCCACGCAGCTTCCAAGCATTTCCTCATGGCAGCATTCAAGGGAATCTCCCGGTCACCGGCATCGGTCTTCGTGTCGTCGAACTCTCCTTCATAGAAACGTTCCGAAATTTGGATACGGTCCTTCAGAATGCGCTTCCACCGCAATGCCGCCACTTCCCCGAACCGTAGCGAGCCGTTAATCATCAATGTGGCAATTGCATTCGTGGGAGACGGTAGGGCTTCCAGCACACTCCGAATCTCCGTTGGGGTCATAAGGCTATGCTGCTTCCGTACCAAGCGAGGCAGGCGAACTCCGACCGATGGATTTTCCCTAAGCAGCCCCCAGCGTATCCCTTCGTTGAGGACGACACGGAAGCAGCCGTGAAGATTACGAATGGTCTTCGGTGAGAGGTTCGTTTGTGCGTTGATGAAATCCTGTACCGCAACCCGCCGAATCCGATTGAGCTTTGTGTCTTGGAATTTGGGAACGAGATATGTGTCCAGATAGAAGTCGTAGTTCAGCCGGGTTGAGTTTCTTAGATGGCAGGAAATCTTCTCCCTGTACATCTTTGCCAGCGACGACAATGTATCGCCATCGTTGGAACAGAGCTGAGGTGAATTGTTCTTTTCATTCACCTGCTCTATGAATTCATCTGCACGCTTCTGCGCTTCCCTTTTGGATGGCACGTATTGCTTCGACCATTTCTTGCCGCGCTTCGTGCGCGGGGTAGTCGTGTAATCCCAGTAATCGATTCTCCACTTGTCCCGGAAGTCCTTTACTTTCACGTCCTGATACCGTTCCCTCACGAAAACCCTCCTCGGTTTCACGTCCGGAGAGGTACCAGTAAAGTCGAAACACTTCAAGCTGCTTGCCATCATGAACTCTGCCCCCCATGGGCGCGCAGGAACGCACGCAAACCGCCGCAGCGGCAGCGGACGTAACGCCCGATGTTGAAGAGCGGCAGAACAGCTTTGTGCTGGTACACCCAACTTGCGGGAACGCGAAGGAGGAATGCAATCTCCGGCGGCGTGAGAATGAAATCACATGAGCCGTCACCGGTGCACCCGTGCTGAACCAATAATTGAGCCTGAGACATATTTATCCGTTCTTCATCGGCCCGCATTGTTCACACCCGGGCTGTCATTCTTTTCACGGTGTTATGATTTCTTCGCCTGCGATGCGCGGCTAATTTCTGATTTCCCGCTCTCGCACAAATAACAATAAGGAGTGGTCTGCGGGATTACACGCCCACTTAAAAGTCATTTTTGGGAAGGGAAACGGGCGCATCAGATGACTACGAATAACGTGGCTCAAGAAATTAGCACTGCGTTCGTTTGGCCTCGCGAGTTTTTCGCCGAAGACGCCATGGTTTTCGACTGACAGGTCTCCACGAATCCCGCTTAACAGGCGGCTATCTGCTTGTGCGGTCAACGCGAAGAAGACCCTGTCCGAATATCCGAAGATCGTGCGGCTGCTCCAGAATTGCTTTGAGCATGGTGGGGAGCCGTTTGACATCGCATACTTGCTCTTCATGGCGTCGGAGCAAAGCAGCGATGAAGTGGTGTCTTTACTTACCAGAGCAGGTCTAAATAAGAAGGCTTTGCAGGCGATGGCAAAGCGCATTAGGTCGGTGGCTGACGATATCGAGAAATTCAATTCTCCGAACTTGCCCGGTGCGTGGACCCATGCCACTGAAAATCAACTGCACGAATATGCTGAGGAATTTAAAGAACTTCCAGCGGCACTACGCTTCTACGCAGGTACTGTAGCAGACTGGCCGCCACCCGAGTGGAGAACCCTTTCTGCAAGAGAGAGCCGGAACCACGATGCAGTTTACCTGCATTTGTATCTGAAGAAATATGGTGGCGTGACTTGGGAAAACTTTGAATATCTGCTGAATATTGCCGATGATTTGCGCGGATCAGAACCAGCGATTAAAGAAGAAGCGGCAAGAAAGCGCATCATACGGTTCGCCAAGAACAACGCTAGTTTGTATGTGGGCATGAAGAGAGACATCGACGAGTATGCCGTCAGGAACAAGGCGCTGAAACGGCAGGGGGCCAAGCGCAAGAAGTATTTCCCCCAAGTGCTCAACGAGATATTGCACTAACTTCTGGACACATCTCATCCGAAAATTGTCACGGAAACGTCCTGTTCCAGGAAGACTTGAGCCCTTAGTGTGAATGTGCGACGGCAACTAGCTGTCAGGAGCACATTCAATGTCACAGAGCACAAAAGCCAAAATCAGACTGGATCACAGTACATCGATGATTCAAGGGGTTCTAATCGACCTTGAAATGGTCGCCGACCCTTATATTCGCTATTTCACGGCCACCTATTCGAATTACGACTCTTCCGATCAACTCACAACCATATCCGATCTGCCACTTGATAAGCGCTATTTGACCTCGCTCGTCAATCGGCTCGACTTCGCATTTTGTGACTTCGATTCTGAGTCCCTAAAGCTCGATCTCACTTTTCTAAACAGCGACGAGATATGTGCGATTAAGAAGGACCTGTCCCGTTTTGCCTACCAATTCTGGAAGTTTGTGAGCCTAGTGGACTCATGTTCAGCACGGCAGCGCCAGTCTAATGAAATAGATGCGCTGAGTGAGAATTGTGAATGAAGAACACTTATGCAAAACAGCTTTCATTCATGCACGCAGCTAGCGTCTCAGCGCAAGCTTGTGGCCGTCATTCCTTGAAGATTGTGATCGTAAGATCTTTCATCTTGATACAGCAGAGCGGCTAAAACGTGCGCATAAATATGTTCGTACTTTGGTCGGGATACTCCATGCAGATATTTCTTGGCGCTTGCGAGAAGTTGATCGGTTTCGGCTAAAGGCTAGAGGTGGTAAAGAGTTTTACGACAGCCTTGAAACCAAGTTAAGTGGCTGGCTAATTCCGAACGCGCAATTCACAAATCGCCAGACGTTGTCGATGTAATGCATTCCTTATCAATTGAGGATTATTGGGAGGGCGCAACTGAACTAGGGCTAAAGCGTCAGGCGCTCACGGGAGCCCTGCTCGCAATCGACGAAAAGCAATCGGCCATCAACCATGAGTTATCTGCGTCGAGACTAAAGCGCGAGCAATTCCGGCACGAGGTCGACAAATTTAGTCAGGACTGGAGGTCTTACATGACCTCTGGTCTGTTTGGTGGGGAGCCGAAGCTGTTTACCGGCGGCAAAGATATTTTGTTGATTCGGAAACAGGTTCTTGAAAACAAACAATCGTTGTTGATGCGGGAGTCGCAGCTTTCTCGAGAGCGGCAGCGAGAACTCAATGGCGTTCGTGATAGAACGAAGGCTGACTGCGTTAACTTCATCGAGTCAGTTGGAGAGGCGATCCGGATTACTATTTCTTCAGTAATTAGAGAGTCACAATGCGCTGTGCAAGAGCAGGGTAGCGCGGCAGCAGAACTTGCCGGCTTGAAGTGGCTTGTCGGGTATGCGAACAAGTCTCGAAAGGAGGGTCTTTGGTCAGCGTTAAGTCAGCTTGATGTGGCCTTCCTTTCCGATGCACCGGATAGAGAAACGCATTGGGGTATCGAGCAGTTCATCAAAACGCTTGAGAGCATAAGCAAACGAGGTTTCACCCGCAACTGCGCGATGTTGTGTGGCTCCCAGCCAGATTTCTGAACACTGGCCGACTTGAGGAGTAATCCTGGAAGAATCTGTAACAAGCAGAATGTAGTGTAGTTATTACGATTCTGCCCCTGTTGCTTGCGCTGGCCTCCAGATTCTGGCGGAAGTCGATTTTGCCATCAAGAACGTTGAATTGCTGCCACCGACACTGCCAGGGCGCCCACGACGCCCAACGCGTCTCTGGTGTGTCGTAGCTACTTACGAACAGCCCGTGACTCGTGTGTGATATGCAAACGGACGCGCTGCTTAGCAGCCAACGCCAAGGGCGCCATCAATCGAGAGGGTACATTGACGCTGGTCATCGATGAATTCCAGCCAAAATGGTTCTGTCTCCAATGAGTCGCGGGTAAACGGGCAGCATACCGATCCGGTCATCTTGGAAGCAACCCCGATGGGCTGTCTGGAATTGAGATTGGCGATCGTCGGCCTCTACTGACTATTCGATTGAGTTGTTGCCAGCTGCTTTACAAACTCGAACGTGCACGCACGGCCGACAATGCCAAGGCCTTCGCTCCTGGCGCCTGTACCCTCAGTATCTTTGAACTGCGCCTTGACGTCGTAGCTGTAGTCCGCCCCTCCGTGCGCAAAGACTCCACGCGCATATTTCCTGGAAGTGACAATACCGTTGGCCGACAGCTTGGCGCTGCCGTCTGCCTTGATCTGGCCCTCCAGCAGCAGATAGCCCTTTTCTCCGGCTGTGCCATGCTCTCCGCGGAAATTGCTGTTCTGAATGACGCTGGGTAATATCCAGGTGTAGCCCTCGGTGTTTCCCTTCGGTGGGCAAGTGAGCTTGGTTTGCCAATTACCGTCAAAGCGGTCCGCAGCAATCGAAATGCCGGGCATAAGGATCATGGCGCTGACGGCGAGCAGTCTGAAAGCCTTCCGCATAACTTTTCCTCCTTGCGAAAAATATACATCGATCCCGGTTCCGGATGGAGAGCAATTGGAGAACCGCTATGGTTTTGCCGTAGGACGGCCGGTCGAAATGATCGGCCGTCCTGCGGCAGGTGAAAAGGCCGCGCCAGACGCGTCCAGCATCAGCCTTAATTGATGGTGAGCGTGAATGTGGTTGCAGGCGCCGGAGTTACCGAAGGGCTGCCCGTTGCTGTTACGGTAAAAGTGTAGTTGCCTGCAGTTGTTCCTGCATTGCCGGAGCTAACATGTTTGCTGTTTCCTCCGCCGCAACCGGCCAGCGCGCCGAGCGCGACCATCAAGACCATGGCGCAGATCATGGAACGCCAACTGCGCCGCCGAGCCGGAATGCCAAAGAGCATCAACACAGCCAGGACCAAACCGCCCGACGCTGCCCAGCCGCTGGGTTTGTGTTCCCTCTGCAACATCAGCGCAGTGGTGGCGGCGGTCGAGTTTACCGTGACGG
This sequence comes from Acidobacteriaceae bacterium, assembly GCA_003165075.1. Taxonomy (GTDB): domain Bacteria; phylum Acidobacteriota; class Terriglobia; order Terriglobales; family Acidobacteriaceae; genus Telmatobacter. The sequence continues at coordinate 28,850 of PLSM01000042.1, forward strand.
TCGCGGTGCCAGTGCTTGTGCCGCTGCTCAGAGTGATTGTTGAACTGCCAACCGAACAAGTGGGCAATTCGGTTGCACCGGCAGGAGACGTGGTCAATGCGCAGGTCAGAGTGACCGCTCCGGCGTAGTCGGTCGCCGTGCTGACGGTTACAGTTGATGTCGCAGGCGAGCCGGGGTTGACAGCGGCGGGTGTGGATGCAGCCACGGTGAATGCTGACGGTGTCACGGTAACCGAGGCTGTTCCCGTGCCGGCGACGTAATTTGTGTCGCCGCTGTATGTCACGGTGAGAGTGTCATTACCAGCGCTGAGGCTATTGGCAGGAATGGAGAAAGTGTATGTTCCGCTGGACAGCGTTCCTGCGGACGCAGTGTAGCTTCCTCCCGAGAGCGTTACCGTACCGGACGGCGTGACGCCGGCGCCAGTGACCGAAGCAACCACGCTAAGGGACGAACCGGAATCGACGGTTGTTGCGGCCGGAGTGACTGTCACGGTGGGCGTCAGCGGAGCCGCTGTCACCGCGACTGACGTAGTGCCTGTCGCCGAGTTGTAGTTTGCATCCCCGCTGTAGCTGACGGTGAGAGTGTCGGTTCCGACGGTCAGGCTGTTGGCCGGAATGGTGAAGGTGGCGCTGCCGCTGGAAAGTGTTGCGGCTGCAGGCGCGTAGCTACCGGCCAGCAGAGTGACTGTCCCGGTGGGCGCCGCGCCCGATCCGGTTACTGCGACAGTTACCTGCAATGCCGCGGCCGTGCTGATCGCGGTCGCCGCCGGAGTGACCGTTACGGTTGCCGTCAGGCCATTCACGGTTAGCGTTTGCGTGGCGTTGACGGTCGGATAGGTTGTGTCGCCGCTGTAAACCGCAGTCAGATTATGGCTGCCCGGGGTGAGCGATGTGGTGGTGTAGGCCGCAACTCCCGAGGCGTTGACGGTAGCGGTGTTCAATGTTGTGGATCCGTCCTGAAACTCGACGGTCCCCGTGGGCATGGATGCGTATTGTTGCGCCTGGGTGACGGTGGCCGTAAGAGTGACCGCCTGGCCCGCTTGCGCAGGAGACGAGGAAACGGCCAGAGCGACCGTGGCCGTACTCTGTGCAGAAATTTTGGCCACTACGCCGTTTTCAGGTACGCAGCACTGGGTGCCGAAATCAGTGGGGGTCTGGAATGCTCCGGGGGTGAAGAGTAATCCCGTATCGTTGGTATTGCCGGCGGAATAGATGTTGCCCTGGGCATCGACCGCAAGCCCTGCAGGAGCATAGGTCCCCCCGCCTGTGCCACCGTTGCCGATGGCAGTGGAAAAGAGCAACTTGGAGCCCGTGGGGTTGAGCTCGGCGACGAACGTCTCCCAATTCCCCCCTGCGTAAGGCTCGACGGGATTGATCAGGGGAAAGGTGTAGTCGGCCCCGGACATCTGGCCTTCGATGTAGACGTTACCGTTTCCATCCAGTTGCATGGGTCCGACCATGGCCAGGGCGTCGCTAATTGAAAAGCCTCCGAGGTAAGTGGCCCATACGATAGCGCTGCCGGTGGAGTTCAGCTTGGTGACGTAGGCTGCGGAGCAGGCCGAGCTACCTGGGGCTCCGTAGCATGTAGTCTGATATGCGCCTGTCGTTACCGGGTAGTTAGGCGATTCCGTGAGACCGTCAACATAGACACTGCCGTCGCTATCCGCTGCAACACCACCGATGAAATCGCCAAGGTTGGAAGTTGAGTTCAGTGCCGGCGCGCCGAGATAGGTGGAGTAAACCAGTGACGTACCGCCGCTTGAGGCGATGGGGTAGAATTTGGCGACGAAGCCCCGCCAGGCATACAACCTGAATCCGTTGTAGGCCGGTCCTTGGGTAGGCTGGATCACGCCGGTGGTGGTCGGCAGATCGCCGGCTTCGGTATGCCCAACCAGGTAGATGTAGCCGTTTGCATCCACCGTCACGCCGACCGCGTAGGTGTCGCCTGCCTCAGCCGCGTTCGGCCCGGTGCTAATCAAGTCGCCGAAAGCCGTAGAATAGAGCAATTTTGCGCCGCTCGGATCAAACACGGAGAGGAAGCCGACGGCCTTCGTTGAGAGAGCACTCGCGGGGATGACCGCTCCAGCCGTTGTCGGGAAGCAGGACTCGAAAAGATAGTTTGTGTCGCATTCCTCCTGCATGTTGCCAGCGACATAGGCACGCCCCGCCGCATCAAGAGCAATGGCAACCGCGCCAGCGTTCCCGAAACCACCGAGGAATGTGGAGTAGACCAAGCCGGTTCCTGTGGGGTTCAGCTTGGTCACAAATGCAGATGGCTCATTGAAGGAGTTGCAGGCTGGAGAGTAGGGTGGTCCACCAAAATTGTTCGGCTGCGGGGAGCAAACTGTCTGGAACGCTCCTGCGGTCACAGGAAAATCAGGCGAGGCTGTCGAACCTGTAACAAACGCTGAGCCGCTGGAGTCCACAGCAATGGCGTAGCCGTAGTCATAGCCGTTGCCACCGAGATACGTGGAATAGACGAGGGAACTGCCGTCGGGACTGAACTTGGTTACAAAGGCTGAAGGCCAGCTAGAACCCGACAACTTTGCCGGCTGCGTGTTCTTGTAAGAATTCTGGGTGGGGAAATCTGAGGAATACGTATACCCAGTCACGTAAACGCTGCCCTCAGCATCGACAGCGATCGCCTGTGAAGGAAGATTGGCGAGCCCCGGGCCGATGAAGAATCCGATGCCATCAATGCCAGTCCCGCCCAGATAGGTGGCGTAACTTAATACGGGATCGATAATCAGCGGTTTGGCGTGGTCGTAGTTGCCGAGCCGGAAGCGGACCTGGTTACCGGCTACTTCATACGAGCCCTGGATTGGAATCTTCTTGTCGCCATCCGCCTGGTAAACAACGGGTTTCTTGAAACTGGCGGGCCCATTTTCCGCGTTCAACAGAAGGTTTCCGTCCGCATCGAGGGCCGCATTGGCGCCCTGGATCTGCCATGCGATGCGGCTGGGGTCGGCGCCGGGCGCGACAACGAAGTCGTACTCCAGTTGGCGCTGGTTGCCATAGAAGACCAGGTCCACGCCGGGATAGATCTGCGCGTAGTTTACTTTGCCGTATGTTGGAATGCCCGAGCGCCATTTCTTCGGGTCGTTACCGATCAGATAGCTCACGACGCCGCTTTGAGGGTCGACCCCCACGACGGCCGCGTCGGGATTGGCGCCAAGCAGCTTCATGCTTAGCGTATCGACTGCCCCCGCCATGGGCTTGCTGCCCGGCGGCGGAATTGCGGATGAAACCGGCTGCTGCTCCAGGTTCAGAATGACTTCACCATGGACAAGGAAGAGCGAGTAGCCGGGACCGCGCGACAGGAATTGGACACTGGCATCCGCCTGGCCCTGATTGGGTTGAAAACTGAGAGGAATCTTTCCGAACGTGGCGGACAACTGCTTGCTGCCGGCAGAGGCGCCCGCGAGGGGAGCCGCATAAGCCGCAGTTGCGCAGGCCAGAAAGGACGAGGGAATCAAGGCAACGAGAAGTGTCCATCCTTCAAGGTTGGGCAATCGTTTCGTATTGGGATGCATACGAAGCAGATTCAGGGCATGGTCGAACAGGTGATTGAGCACTTTCTCCTCCCTCGCCTTTGGGTTTTTCACTTCAGGCGATTCACCAAGAGTGCGCAAAGGAAGTGGAAAATGCCTCAAGGCTTCGATCCGGAACGCGGATTTCCATGAACAATTCAACTTTTCACTGCAATCGGAGCGGCGGAAGTAGTAGCATATCTAGCAAAACCGCACGGGGACGATTCTCGCGAGGGAGAGAGCCTTTGGAGCCGGCCGGGAGAGAAATTACTTTGCTTCTGGCAAAGTGGCGCGATGGGGAGAAGTCAGCGTTTGATGAGTTGATGCCGCTCGTGTATCCCCACCTTCGCGAGGTGGCCGCGGCCTATGTTCGCCGCGAGCGCAACCCGGATACTCTGCAGGCGACTGCGCTGGTCCACGAGTTTTATCTTCGGCTCCTGCACCAGAAAAAAGCTGTGGGGGAGGATCGCCGGCACTTTTTTACGTTCTCAGCCAAGGTGATGCGCATGATCCTCATCGATCACGCGCGTGAAAACCTGGCGCAGAAACGCGGGGGCGGAAGCCAGCAGGTCCCGCTGAACGACGATCTGCCGTGGATCAACATTGGCGGTCCCGAGTTGCTTGACCTGAACCGGGCACTCGATGAGTTGAACACACTGGACGCCGGAAAGGCCCAGATGGTCGAACTGCGTTATTTTCTGGGATGCACAGCCGAGGAAACTGCATCTGTCATGGGAGTATCGAAGGCCACAGTCGATCGCGAATTGAAATTCATCAAGAGCTGGCTCTATAGCCGTATTCACCCGGGAGTGGCTAAGAACATATTGATCTCGTGATTCAGTCTCTATTCCGATTCCGCAGTCTGAAGCAAGGACCACAAGCCACAGACGGGGCGGCCACGATGAACCAGTCAACGGACGTTTTCCTGCGCATCGAAGCGATCTTCCATGAAGCGCTCGCAGTTTCAGGAACAGCGCGGGAGGAATTGATCGATGCGCGGTGCCGGGGAGATTGGGAAGTCGCTGCCGAAGTGCATTTGCTTCTTGACGCGTGTGAGGCCGTAGAGCAGTTGACGGATAGTTTCCGTCTGGAATTGCCAGGTAGTCGGGATCGAATCTCCACGCACATCGGTCCCTATTCGCTGGATCGGTTGCTGGGGCGCGGCGGAATGGGCACTGTGTTCCTGGCACATCGTGCTGACGGGCAATTTGAACAGCAGGTCGCCATCAAATTGATCGATCTGCCGCTTGCAACCGATCTGTTTCGGGAGAGATTTCGCCAGGAGAGGCAGATTCTTGCCGGACTGCAGCATCCATATATAGCCCGCTTGCTGGATGGAGGAGTCACCGAAAATGGCGACCTCTACCTGGTCATGGAATATGTGGATGGAGTTCCCATCCACCGATTCTGCGACGAGAAGTATCTCTCCTTAGCCCAGCGACTCGCGCTCTTTCTGCGCGTCTGCGAGGCCGTCCAGTTTGCCCATCAGCATTTTGTGGTGCATCGTGACTTGAAGCCGGACAACATTCTTGTCTCCGGCGACGGCACTCCCAGGTTGTTAGACTTTGGAACTGCCAAGCTACTGTCTCCTGCTCTCACCAAATCGGACAGTGAACTTACGCGCGAAGGCTTCCAATCGTTTACACCGCAGTATGCCAGTCCGGAACAGGTATTGGGCAAGACCATCACCACCGCATCAGACACCTATTCGCTCGGCGTACTATTGTATGTTCTGCTCACGGGAGCCCCGCCCTATGAATTGAAGGAGCACACAACAGCGGAGATGCTGCGCGTTATCTGCGAAGAACCGCCGCGCCGCCCGCACCATCCAGCGAACGCGCAAAAGCGGCTCGACGGCGATCTGGAGGCCATTCTCCTGAAGGCCCTGCGCAAGGAACCGCAGGAGCGTTATTTCTCCGCGGACAAGCTCGCCTCCGATGTGTGTGCCTATCTTGACGGCCAGCCGGTGGGGGCGCGCCATGGAACTATTCGTTATCGATCCATGAAGTTCATGCGACGGCACCGGTTCGGCCTTGCAGCGACTGTAGTGTTGGTCGGCACGCTGCTGGCAGGCGCTGCGGGCGTGGTATGGCAGGCACGCGTGGCCAATGAAGAACGGCGGCGAGCGGAGGCGCGCTCAGCGGACCTGCGACAACTCAGCAACAGTCTCCTGTCTGAGTTGGACGAGGCGATCAAACAGCTTCCCGGGTCAACCGGTGCGCAGAAACTGCTCGTCACACGGGTGCTCGAACATCTGGATCGCATGGCCAGGGATGCACACGGCGATCGCGTTACGCAGTTGGATCTCGTCGATGCGTATACGCGGCTGGGAAATATCCAGGGCAACCCCTACGACCAGAACCTGGGCGACCCGGCGGGCGGGCTTGCCAGTCTCGACAAGGCGATTGCCCTGGCTCTTCCTCTGGTGGCGAATGGTTCCGGGGATAAAGAGGCCCTGCGCGCACTCGCAACCTCGCAGGTGGCTGCCAGTGAGATCCGCTTTGGGACAGCGCGGACGCAAGAGGCCATCGTTTTCATGCAGGCAGCTACCAAGACGTACGAGCGGCTGATCGCTTCTCCCGATGCCACGGCCGCCATGATCTGCGACGTGGCGAGCGCCTACGGCACTCTGGGTGATGAGTTTGGACAGACCGGCACAGCCAGTCTTCATGACACAGCGGCTGCACTTTCAGCATTTCGCCGCTCGATTGCGCTGGACGATCGCGCCCTGCGCATCGATCCGGGTTTCCTTCGTGCCCTGCGTGGTCTGGCGATAAACCAGATGAAGATCGGTAGCGTGGAGTTGGGAACCGACCCGGCGCAGGCGCTCAAGGACTTCCGGACTGCCTTGCAGAGCGCCGACGCTTTGCCCGCCGCAGAACAAAGCACGCTGTCCACGATACGAATGCACTCGATGATAGTGCGCAAAGAGGCCAATGCCCTGGTTCAGTTGGGAGAGTACGCCGAGGCAATTGCGCTGTATGGTGAGATTGCTCCTTCGTACAAGAACCTTGCGGCAGCAGACCCCCAGGATTTGCGCGCGTTGGCAGACCTGGAAGTAGTTCTGAATGACGAAGCGGCCGCCTTCGAATCCGCTTCCGATCCCGTCGTTGGCGCGTCTGCGCAAGACGGTGTCCGCAACTTTGCCGCCGCGGCAAACGCTTTAACGCAGACCATCGACCTCACGCAGAAGATGTTGAAGCAGGATCCCTTCAATGAGAACTGGAGGTCGGTCCTGGCCGATGCGCAGGTTCGTCTCGCCGTCGTCAGGTCACGCCTGTGCACGGCCGTAGACTCCGCGGCGCTCGCCAGGGCAGGCATCGACACCTTCAAGGATCTGGCTAGCAAAGACCAGGCTTCTCCCATGATTCTCGACCAGGCTGCAAGAGCCCTGACGGTGGTCGTGCCAGTTTCACTGCGCGACCCGGTATTGGCCGAGGCCTGCGCCGAGCGCGCCGTTACTCTGAGCCATCGAAGAATGCCTTCCATGCTGTTGACGCTGGCGCAGGCGTATCGGGCTGCTGGCCAGATCGAGAAGAGCCGCGCCGCTGGTAAGGAAGGATTGGCCCTGCTGCCTGCTCCGCAGCGAGCTAACGCACAATCGAACCTGCGCAAGCTCCTCGAAGCTCAGGCACAGCTGAAGAGATGAATCTGGTCGAAGAGTGAGGCACTTTCTTGTTGAATTGCGCTGTCTAAATGAAAGTGTAGGGTCTTGTCCCCGCGGCGCAGGGCTCTAAGACAACCGCTTACTGGGAGAAATCCAATGACGAGACGTGCATCTTCAATCTTGATTTCGCTAGCTTTCGCAGTTTTTCTGGGGCTTGTTCCGGCGTGTGCGCAAGACAAACCTGTCCTTGTGGTTCATGCCTTCACTGTCGCTTCAGGCGCGAATTTCCCCTACGATATGAAGGACTTGCGGACCCAGGCAATTGTGGAACTCAAGAGCAAGAATGGGGGGCAATTCAACGTTGTCAATGAGGCCGCCTCCAGCCAGGCACGCGTGTATGTTCTCGACGGCGAAGTGACTGAATGGCACAAAGGCAATACCGCAGAACGGATGCTCATTGCCGCTGGTTCGGTGGCGGGACGGGAGAACGCCAAGATCCACTATTGGCTGACGGACAAGGACGGAAAGAAGGTCTTCGAGCAAACGGACACGATCCGGCAACTCTTCATGCGTAACGCACATGAACGATCAGCCGGAACACTCGTCAAGCCATTCGGGGATAAGATCTCTGGGCGGCTGAGCGAGGCGAAGCTAGGGAATGGCGGGGCCTAATCAGAAATTGGAACGAAGTTGGACGGGGCGAACTGTCCCATGTGCTTGAGCTAGATACCCGAGCTTCGGCCGTGCCGCGACTATGCTCCGGATTAGTATCGAACGCCGCAGTATCTATGATCTTCCAGCTCCTACTCGGTCATGAGATCGCAGGACGCCGGGCGACTTTACATTACTTATTTCGGAATAGAGTGGTCAGTTCTCAAGAATCAAATAAGTTGCAGTTAATTGAAACTGTTGTGCCTCTCCTGTATCTCAGAGTCAGTTTCTGAGCGATGATAGTCGCAGCCCCGTCTGATGAGTGGTGAATTCCGCACCCTCATCCAGCCCTGTCCGCCGCCCGTGACTCCGCTGGTCCGGCTCCTTCCCGCCGCAGCGAGACCTCTGCAACCCCTACGACTGAATGTGAGGAGTTTGAACACGCAGCTCCAATTCAGTTTGCCTTTCTNNTCCAGAGATTCGAGCCTTTCAGGTGTGGACTCCTCCCCCGAGGCAAGCTCGCGTCCCCTTCCACAAATCTCTTCCACTCGCCTCGGGAGTGGGCCGCGACGGCACACCACCGGGCAAGCATGTACCGCATCCAGCGGACAAACTCCAAAAAAGGAGCTACAAACCATGTTCAACAAAGTCATCCTCATCGGCCGTCTCGGAAAGAATGCAGAAGTCAAGGCCGCGCAGAACAAGAAAGACTACGCCATCCCGAGCGCCGCCACCAGCGAGAGCTGGAAGAACGACAAGGGCGAGTACGAAGCCCGCACCGAATGGCACCGCGTCT
>PLSM01000113.1 GCA_003165075.1 Acidobacteriaceae bacterium
TAAATAGTGAAGGAATCAGCTGAAAAGTCACCGGTCCGCTCGGCGCTGGTGGGAACAGTGAAAGTGTTGGAACCATCGAACATTTGCTGTTGCGTGGCCTCGTAGTCGCCGAAGAAGAACAGCTTCTTGTGCAGGATGGGACCGCTGATCGAACCGCCTTCCTGATAACGATGAAAGTCCGGTGACGTGTTCTTGAGGCCCTGCTGAAACTGGCTTAGCTTATTGAAGTAATCGTTTGCGGCCAGCACATTGGGCCGAAGCACCACGAAGGCGTCGCCGTGGAACTGGTCGCCGCCAGACTTGCTGGCCAGGCTGATGACGCCCGCTCCGCCACTCTGATAGGAAGCGGGAGTGTTCTGGGTCTCAACGCGGGATTCGTCCACCCCATCCTCGGGAATTTCCAGGGCTGGGATGATGGCTCCGACGTTCTGTTCCGCAACGCCCAGCGGACTGCCGTCAATCATGTAATAGACAGAGCCAATGATGGCGCCGTTGATGGTGTACGAGGAGACATCAACCCCCGGGCGCCCGCTGGAGATGTTGATGATGGCCTGGGAGTTGGACGAGTTGGGTGATCCATTGGCTGGGGTGACGCCGGCACTCAGTTGTACCAGGTCAAAGACGTCGCGGTTTAACAGCGGGACGCGGTCAATGGTTTCGGCGGAGATGAGTTGGCCGACGGTGGAGTTGCCGGTTTCTACGAGGTCGACGGACTCAGAAACGGTTACCGTATCGGTAACGCTGCCCACACGCAGGGCAATGTTCACGGTGATGACTTGGTCCACGGTCACGCTCACCTTATCCTGGGCGACAGTTTCAAAGCCATTGCGGCTGGCAGTTACCTGATAATCGCCTGGGTTTAGGGAAACAAACGAGTAGAGGCCGGCCGCGGTGGTGACTGTAGATCGCGTGACCCCGGTCGCGTGGTTGAGTGCAGTCACATTGGCTCCGGGCACCACGGCGCCGCTAGGGTCAGTCACCAAACCGTTGATTCCGCCCCTGCCGGCCTGGGCGAATGCGGCAATGGCCATACAAAATACAAGTATCCAGAAACAGAAGAATGTGCGCACAAACGAGGTATCCGCAATTCCGTTGTTCATTGCCCAACCTCCCGCGAAGCTCCTATTCAAACGTTTGAAATACCCGGAGAGACAATGTAGGATTTATTCGCTTGGCTGTCAAGCGAAAAATCGAGGCAACTCCTAATCTGCCTGAGGGTTATCCGTGACTCTGCGCACACCAGCCACTCACGCATTGCAACGAGGTCTCTCGTCGATTGCGGATAAAACGGTGTAAATTCAATGTCTGCGTCTTTCAGGGCGACAGTGGTTGCGAGTTCAAGAGGGTGCGCGTTGGTGGAATTTACTTCTTATCCGCAGACCAGCCCAACGAGCCATGACCGATGTCATTGTGGCAGAATGGCGCAGAGCCGCCAGCCTTGAAGGGGCCGGGGAGGCAGAGAAGTGGTTGAACGAAGATCCGGCCACGTCACGTTGCTCGACATTGCCCGTGCCTGTGGATTCTCGGTATCCACGGTTTCCATTGTGTTGAGCGAGGCGCCGCTCTCGCAGAATGTGGCGGCGACAACGCGCGAAAAGATACGGGCCATGGCGCGAAAACTTGGCTATCATCCTGACGCGTTCGCCCGATCGCTCCGCCGGCGGCGCAGCCAAACCATCGCAGTTCTGGCCTATGATCTTTCCGACCCATTCTGCGTTCCCATCATGCGCGGGATTCAATCTGGATTGCACCGAGCGAACTTTCTGCCGCTCCTGATGGACGCACAAACCCAACGCAAGCTTTTTGACAGCTACTTGAGCATGGTTCTGGAGCGGCGCGCCGAAGGTGTGATTGTGGTTGCCAGTTGGGTATTCGAAGAGACCAACCTGCTGGCTGACATCGAGAAGAATCACGTCCCAATCGTTATGGTGGGCCGGGACCTGACCGGCCGCGGAATCAACTCAATGGCGGTGGACAACCAGGCGGGAGGCACACTGGCGATGCGTCACCTGCTGGAACTTGGCCACCGTCGGATCGCGGTCGTCCGCGGGCCAGAAGAGCTTTTCGACAGTGAGCCTCGGTGGGCGGGAGTAAGGCAGGCTGCCGCGGAAGCCGGCGTTCAATTCGATCCGAAGTTGATCTTTCAACTGCCGGGGGCGACGGATTCCATCTCCAGCTTCGAAGGTGGACTGCGCCTCGCAAGACAGATGCTGAACTCGGGCCGCTTGTTCACGGCCGTCCTTGCCTTCGACGATTTGACCGCTCTTGGCGTGGTGCGCGGGCTCATTGGCGCAGGGTTGAGGGTTCCGGAAGATTGCTCCGTCGTAGGCTTTGACGACGTACTGCCGGCGGTGGTGGCTACACCGGGAATCACCACCATCCGACAGCCGTTAACTGAGATGGGATTGCTTGCGGCAGATTGGACATTGAAAGCAATCGAAGCGCAGGAGAGAGGAATTGACAAGGCACCACAGTTGTACGAGGCACAGCCGGAACTGGTGGTACGGACATCCTCGGCTCACCCGCCACAAAAGAGTAGGAGAGGCAGGAAACGGGGTGAACGCGGCACTTGACAATGTTAGGCAGGTCGGAGGATATTTTCAGAATTCAAACGTTTGAATTCCGATCCATCCGCGAGATTCCCGTTTGGAAGTAGACCTTTGTGGCAACTCAGCTAGAAATCTATAACGTGCTTGAACGAGGGAAGTTGGTGGCTATGAACGGAAAGGTTTTGTCATGTCTCGTTGCCCTGCTGGCATTACCGTTGGCTCTGCAGGCGGGAAATGTCACGCCCCTTCGTGAAGGATGGCGGGTGCAATCGGCCTGCAAACTCCAGGCAGGGGGCGACTCCGTTACGGCTGCCGGGTTTTCGGTTGACGGTTGGCTGAATACTTCAGTGCCCAGCACGGTGCTGGCCGCGCAGGCTGCCGCAGGTTCGGTCCCCGATCCCTACTACGGCGCCAACTTGCGCCAGATTCCGGGCGCCAGCTATCCCATCGGGCAGGACTTTTCCAACCTTCCCATGCCCGCGGATAGCCCATATCACTGTGGGTGGTGGTATCGCAACGAGTTCACGGCTCCGGCAGCCTCTGAAAAGGACGAGCGCTTTTGGCTTCACTTTGGAGGCATCAATTATCGCGCCGATATCTGGTTCAACGGTCATCGCATCGCAGATACGACGACGGTTGCAGGCGCCTATCGCACGTACGACTTTGACGTGACAGATCTGCTGAATTCCGGTAAGGCAAACGTACTTGCGGTCGAGGCCTTTGCCCCCACGGAAAAGGACCTGGGCATCAACTGGGTCGACTGGAATCCCTGCCCGCCGGATAAGGATATGGGTCTCTGGGGCGCAGTGGATCTGGTGACGACGGGTGGAGTCACGTTGCGCTCACCGATGGCGGTTACTCACTTTAGCGACAACACACTCAGTTCCGCGGACCTGACCGTGTACGCCGAGTTGCACAACGCCACGGGGAGCACGGTCAGGGGCGTGGTTTCCGGCTCGGTGGCAGGAGTTCGATTTGAACAACCGGTCGAGCTGGTGGCCCATGAAGACCGTACCGTGATCTTCACTCCGCAACAGTTTCCTGCGCTGCATATTCGCGACCCAAGAGTCTGGTGGCCCTACCAGATGGGCCAGCCGCATCTCGAACGGCTGACCATGAGCTTTGCCGCGCAAGGCAGGCAGACCGATGAGCAAAGCGTGGAATTCGGAATTCGCGAGATTACCTCGGAACTTACTGCCAATGGCAGCCGGCTGTTTCGCGTCAACGGCAAGCCCATCCTGATTCGGGGCGCCGGCTGGTCGCAGGATATGCTGCTGCGAACCGATGAAAGCCGCCTGCGCGACCAGTTCCGCATGGTACGCGACATGAACCTGAATACCATCCGCCTGGAGGGCAAGCTCGAAACTGAAGAGTTTTTCCATCTAGCGGACGAGCAGGGAATCTTGGTGATGCTTGGCTGGTGTTGCTGCGACCACTGGGAGCATTGGAAGGACTGGACCGCAGAGGATCTGACCATTGCCACAGCATCGCTGCGGGCGCAGATGCTGCGCCTTCGCCAACACGCCAGCCTGCTGGTCTGGCTGAATGGCAGTGACAACCCTCCGCCCGCGGATGTGGAGCGCGCCTATCTGCAGATCGAGTCCGACACGCATTGGCCCAATCCGATTCTTTCGTCCGCATCGGGTACGCCCACCACCGTCACCGGCGCCAGCGGTGTCAAGATGAATGGACCCTACGATTACGTTGCTCCCAGCTACTGGTATGTTGGGACTCGCTACGGAGGAGCCTCCGGGTTTAATACGGAAACCAGCCCGGGGCCGGCCATTCCCTCTCTTGCCAGCCGGCAAAAGTTCCTGCCCGATGCAGAGGCTTGGCCGCCCACAGCCACTTGGAGCCTGCATAACGGCGGCAGTGAATTCGCGACTCTCAAGGTATTCGACGCGGCCATGGAGGCCATCTACGCCAAGCCGCACTCGGCAGCCGAGTACGAGCGCATGGCACAGACCATGGAGTACGACTCAGAGCGCGCGATGTTTGAGTCCTACAGCAAGAATAAATATGTATCCACCGGTGTGATTCAGTGGATGCTCAACAATGCGTGGCCGTCAATGATCTGGCACCTCTACGACTACTACCTTGACGCGGGCGCCGGATACTTCGCAACGAAGAAGGCTTGTGAACCGTTGCACATTCAGTACTCTTACGACGACCGGTCGATCGTCGTGGTGAATAGCAACTATGAGTCCGTGGCAGGACTGCATGCAAGTGTTCACGTCTATAACCTGGCCTGGAAAGAGCTGTACAGCGCCGAAGCGGCCGTGAATGCCAGCCTGGATAGCGCACAGCGTGTTCTTTCGATACCAGACAGTCTCTATTCGGGCCCAGAGAGGGTCTTCTTTATCAATTTGTCCCTGACGGATGCCACCGGACGCGTGGTGAGTCACAACTTCTATTGGGTGCCATGCACGCTTACCACCTTCGATTGGGAGAACACTGACTATACTCACACACCGGCGCAACGTCACGAAGACCTGACTGCGCTCACTAATCTTCCACCCGCGAGCGTGGCTGCGCACGCGGAGATTGAAACCACGCCGCGCGGCCGCGAGATTCGCGTACACCTTCAAAACACATCGGCCGCACTGGCATTTCAATTACACGCCGCTGTCCGCACGCCGTCAGGCGGCCTGATCGCCCCGGTCTTCTGGTCAGACAATTGGATCGAACTGATTCCAGGTGAATCAACCGTGATGACCGCACTGCTGCCAGAGAGCGTCAGTGGCGCGGCCATCGTTCAAATCGAGGGTTGGAATATTGCATCCCAAACCTTGACACCGATTACGGCTAGGGTGCCCTGAGAGACAGCTTCTAGCTGCCAGCTCCTAGCCATCCCAGGTCCCAAAATCAGGACCTGGAGCGTCTGTTAACCGATGAGTAACCCCACCCCCTCCCCCCCCTATTCTGGGGGTAAATTCTTTATTTTCATGCGGGTAGAGTAGGGGGTTCCGCTGTATAATATTGATTCTGCATGAGTTAGCCACAGAATATAGAAAACAAAGGGGTTGCGAAGATTTTTCGAGACGCGGTCGATTGTTGCTCCTGGCAGATTCAGGAAGACAGATACCCGTCCGCGCCGGTCCGCTCGCGGGTTCACAACGGGTGAGCCGGTTGAAGATGTTTCCCGCTCTTGCAATCGACTATTGGCACTCTACTCAAGTCCAATTATGCGCCGCATCGACATAATTTCATGCAAAAGGGCAGCCATTCTCAGGTTTCGAAGGGAAGAGCACTGCAGGGCGAAGTGGCGTATTCGATTCTGCACCCCGGCCGTGTTCACCACTGCAGTCATCACACTGCCTCGGGTGTTGACCGCTTGCGCTGAACTTAACCGCAAAAATCCGATCTCGGATATTTCTTCTTCGAATCCCTCTAAGTTTCTAAACAGGTTCTTAGAAAAAGCATCGGGATCAGAGCATCTACCGGCCATCGAGGTTAAAGCGCTCGCGGACTTCATAGCGTGAGCCGGCAGGGCCGAGGAAGCTCTCGTAGAGAAAAAATTGCTGAGAGACGAACCTGGTGAAATTCGGATGGTGGTTTAATTTGGCTTTGAGCTCCTGAAGACTTTGCGGCTGGCCGTTGCGTTTGCCGCGCGCGAGAGTGATGTGCGGTTGATAGGGTCGAGCCTCGGGAAGGAATCCGCAAACCGCAGTCGCCGCGCTGATCTGCGCATGGAGAGAGAGCAACTCGGGCGTGAGCCTGACTCCGGCAAAGAGAATTCCAGAGCGATCAAAAAGGCCCAGTTCCTCAAGCGATACGGGCACGGGCGGCGCATTCAACTCGCGCAATCTCGCGACAACGCATACGTAATGTTCCTGATCGGTATTGCCCAGGAACTGCAGAGTGATATGCCAGGATTCCGGCGTCGACCAACGGAGCCCGTCCCCGCCGGATCGAAGGCGCGCCGTGATTGCCGAAAGCTGGTCGATAACCGTGGCCGCCAGAGGAATTCCGACAAAGAGGCGCATACGAGAGTAGTTTAAGGCAGTTTTATTGCCAGGTGCGAATACCGATTCGACGACATGGGATCGGACTTTGCCAGCACCGGCGCTGCGTAACCCGTCAATGTTTACCGCTGCGTGTGGCTGGAAGGCTTGTCGGAGTGGAAAATACTGTGGTTGATATCGGGCCAGAACTCCTTGAAGAAAAATGACGCCGCATCGATTCCAACATCCAGTCCCCACTCTGTGCCTGTGTTGGCAAAGCTGCGTTCCCTGGACGGATAGTAGAGACTAGACAGGCCCGCAGCCGCACCTGCACCGACAACCTCACTTATGTTGAAGACTTCAGCTCCGGAGTCCGATCGCGTGATCACGGCGCGGCTCAACGCGTAGCCGGTCCGTTTAAGGAATCCTCCCCTGCTCAATGTGTAGAAGCGCGTGTCCTCATGTGTGATGGTGGGCACCACGAATTCAACCATATAGTTTTCACTGGTCTGATCGACGGCAGCGTGCCAGAAGTAGCGGGCATATCCTGCCGCGCCCTGATGGAACTCCGGAGTTGCGTTCTCTTCCATCGAGTAGCCGGCGAGAATTACAGGGATAAATATGGAAGAGTAGTCGAAGGAGTCCTCGGTCGCGGTGACAAATTTGTCTTTCACTGATTGCGCCGGCAGCTTCTCGTCGGTGCTGACGGCGCGAAAGTTCGGAATAATGCCAAGGATCCGCTTCGTTTGAGGCGCTCGGGGATCATCAGGCACTTTCTGCGGGACAGGCGCGTCCGGGACGCTGTTCTGTGCGGCTTGTGGCAGTTCGGCTGCGCCGGCAAGTGCGACCGGCGAGGCGGCAGGCGACGAGTCGTCGCTGGCTGGCTTACGGGCAGCAGAATTCTCCGTGACGCCTTCGAGGGAGTTGGCAGGGATTGTGTTTTGTTGTGCTGCCATGTTAGACGAAGATGTCAGGACGCAGGCAAACGGCAACGAATACAGGGCAGTGCGGGCCAGAGATCGAATCCCGAGCTTCCCGCACCGTAGCATAATTCGCTTCATAGAGTATTCGATAGGAATATTCATAGAAAGTTCAATACTTTATCTGACTATCGGAATCGCGAAAATGGAAGCCACAACCAGGCAAAATGAACAAATCATCATCTGGCATACCGATAGAACGACGGACCTCGCCCCGGAGTACCGGCAAGAGTGAGTGGCCGAGGAAGCCAATGGGCGTGCCGCTCGCGCATGCACTGCAATGATTTGGCGGGTGATTCCCGGCTTGCATTGACGTGCGCAGAGGTTCAGGCTTGTAATTCTTGTTAGGCCCGGTTCTTCAACTCAGGGTAGCGTGCGTAGATGCGGCGCTGGTCGTCAGGACTGAGCTGGCCCAGCCGTATCGGTTTGTCCTGCGGCCGCGAGCCTTTCTGATTCAATACATTCATCAGGCTCCATTCACGCTGCAGTCCGTGGGGCTCTTCGGCCTTCAAGTCGTAGCGGGTGAAGTCGATGGCCAGGGGAGGATTGCTTTTGGTCCAGTCGTGCAGGAGCGCGAGGCGAAACTCGCGGTTCATGAACCACTCGATTTCCAGCTCCTTTTCCGAGCCCGGCGCCCCGGTTCCTTTGGCATCAAAACGGTAGTTGAGCGAAACATTGCTGGGGGTATGCTTGCGCCACTCCAGGCCGAACGCTCCTTCGGTCATGACCTGGGTATCGGGCCATCTTTCCCGTACGGCCTGAAGCCAGTAAGTCAAGTCTTCATCGTGGCCGACCGAGATCTCCCAGATGCCCGTCACCCAGCCAAAGCCGTTGAGAGCATGGCCTTGGTCGAAGTGCATTGCGCTGGTATCCATCATCTCCTTGCGGCCCCGCACCGTTCCAAGATTACCGACGGTTTCGATCGGGCCCACACCAATCCGGCTGTTGAACCCACCCTGGAATCCGTCGCGCCGGGCGGCCAGAAAGTCACAAGTCCAACCGTCAAGGCAAACGCAGTCAATAAAATCGGCCGTGCCCTGCGCGGGCTTCAGATAGTGCTCGCGGCTGGGGTAATAGGGATAGCAGATGCCGCCATCGCCGTCGCCGTTATCGATGGCATGCTGGCTCCAGATCTGGCCCTGGCATACATGAATGCCCTCATCGGCGGCGAGGAATCTCTGATTTTCCGCGTCAAGAAAGCCGGCCACCAGGCATTGCGGGCGATAACCGCCTCCCACCATCCCGGAGATGAGCCCGAGCGCCTTGTGAATTGTTACCCGGATATGTTCACGGGTGTCGTACATCGGCGCAAAATAACCGCCCGGAATGAAGGTGATCTCGTCGCCATATTGATCGTGATAGGAGGCAAGCAGCCGCCGCGTCTCCTGGTATTCCTTCCGGCTGTCATTCAGGGCCAGCCAACTGATTGCCCAAGTCATCTTGCCATCCGGGCAGCCCCTGGCAAAGGCTTCTCGCCGGGCGCGAACGCGATCAGGGTGGTTATCGGCAGCTTCGTCCTCGCCGATCGAGTGGTCCGGGGTGACCTCAATCTGGTTCACGCGCACCACCGATACATGGGTCAGGAATCTGCCACGCAAGGGGGACAGTGGAACAGCCCAAGCCAAGGAGCCTCCTGCCGGCTCCGCAAGCGCAAGAGACGCCGCTGACCCCGCCACCCCCGTGAGAAACTGCCGTCTCGTCCAATCGCCGTTCACGTGCTTTCTCCCTGATCCCGCCTTCTGATATCACACCGTGGCGAGCATTTCATACTCGGCAGAAATCATACTAGAGGGGGCTGCGTTGGCATGTTGAAAGAGAAACCGTACGCCGGTGGGTTCATTCGATGCGCGACGGAGCTGCGAGTTGATTGGTGATAGTGAAGAGGCACGCGATGCCGATGAGGAGGTGAGGATGGAGCAACGGACACTAATGAATCCGCACCTAATTTTCGAGGGAAAGGTGCGACCCGTGATGAGCCTTTTAGCGCCTCCGAGAGCATTGGTGGATCGAAGCTGCCGGGTGCTCCCGGCTTGTCTCTGATCTTCGGCTACGACAAACGCCGGGTACTCCAATGCCGGCTCGAACCCATATCATGAATGAAACGCAGTTGCAGTCGGATAAACTGGTAGTCCGCCCTCACTAAGGACGAAGAGTTGAGGACGCACGTCACACTGATGACTTCTGAACTTACATTTACGAGATTTGCCTGGAAGAATCTCTGGCGCCGCCGCCTGAGGACTCTGCTGACACTTTGCGGCGTTGGAATGGCAATCGGCGCATTTGTGGGCCTAGTGGGCTTTTCTCGCGCGTTTGAGCACGAATGGATGCGGATTTACTCCAGCAGCGGAACCGACATCGCCGTCATAGAGGGGACCTTTCTGAGTACCTCGTTGGATGAGTCGGCGGTCACCAAGCTCAAGGCGTTGTCCACGGTAAGCCAGACTGCGCCCATGATCTACAACGTAATGGATCTGACCCCGGACGTGAACGCACTGGCTTACGGCTGGGAGGCCGACTCTTATGAATTCGAGTCGTTGCGGATTCTATCGGGTCGACGCTTTCGCGACGGCCAGCGCGAATTGATGCTGGGCGACCTGTTGGCAGAGAACTTGAAGAAGAAACCTGGCGATACGCTTGAAATTCAAGGCTCGACTTTCGCGATTGCCGCTGTCTACCATGGCAGCTCGGCGCTGGAAGCCGATGCGGTGATTCTGCCCCTTGACCAGTTGCAGCAACTGAGCAGCCTGCAGGGCAAGGTCTCCACAATCCATGTGCGGCTCAAGCCTGCGCCTCGTGGAGAGGCACAGGACCATTACCTGAAGCGCGCACAGGCGCAAATCGAGGGCGCTCTTCCGGGCCTGCGCGCAGTTCCTGCCGCCGAGCGCGCCAGCAACAATCAGCTTGTCAGGATGGCACAAGCGTCTGCCTGGGGCACCTCTTTGATCGCTTTGCTGATCGGCATCCTGGGGATTGCCAACACCATGGCCATGTCGGTCTTCGAGCGCACCCGGGAGATCGGCGTTTTGCGTGCGCTGGGCTGGAAACGGTGGCAGGTGCTGATTCTCATCCAGCTTGAGGCGGCCGTGCTAGGCCTCGGCGGCGGATTCCTTGGCATCGGCGTTGGATGGTGCGCCTTGCATCTGCTGGCAATCCTGCCGCAAACCGCGAGCATCGTCTCGGCGTCGCTTCCCTGGCCACTTCTGGCTGAAGCGCTGGGCATTGCCGTCCTGGCCGGGCTCATCGCGGGAGCGATTCCTGCATGGCGCGGCGCGCAACTTTCCCCGGTCGAAGCTCTGCGGCATGACTAGTTTCCGTCGTGAAGGATCCATAATCCACAGCCGCCGAACGACGACCGCAGCATCAGTCGACCGGCCGAGAAAAACGCTCTTGCAGGGCTCGCCGGAGCAGCTTGCCGTTGGGATTTTGCGGTAAGCCGCCTGATTCGAAAATCCAGATACGGCGCGGCGCCTTGTAGCCCGCGAGATTTTGCCGGCACCAATCCAGCAACTCATCTTCGCTGGCCTTGGCGCCCTTTTGCAGTTCGACCGCTGCTGCGGGAAACTCGCCCTTCTCCTTGTGGGGCAGGCCGAAGGCGACGGCGCGGGCCACAGCCGGATGAGCCAGGATGGCCTCTTCCAGTTCGCGGACATACACCGAGTAGCCGCCCGACTTAATCACATCCTTCATGCGTCCAACCAGGCGGATCAGGCCGAGGCGATTTCGCGTGGCCAGGTCGCCTGTGCGCAGCCATCCGTCATTGGTAAGCAGGCTCTGGCCATGGTCATTGTCCTTCCAATAGTGGGGAGCGAGACCGCGACGGCGGACCTGGCACTCGCCCGCGACGCCGGCCGGCACAGGGTGGTTGTATTCATCGACTACGCGAATGCGAAACGGAGGCATGGGAAAGCATAAGTCGCCGCTTCCAGGTGCGAACGACAACTCGATACCCATCATGGCGAGGCCGCCCAACTCCACCATTCCATAGCCGTTCAGCAGCACCGGCGGAACCCGCCCACCACCCGGCAACCGGAGCAGGGCGCCGAACTCTCGCAGACGCTGCCAAACTTCAGAGGGCAGGTGATCGCTGGCCGAGAGCCATAGACGAATGTTCTTGAGCCGGGCGGGGTCCGGATCGCTATTGACGAGGCGGGAGAACATGGCGGGCACACCTACGAAGGCAGTGACACCCAGGCGTTCAACAAGTTCAAGCGCGCTCGCGACATCGAAATGATCCAAAAAGCAGCCGCGGATCCCTGCCATCATGCCGTAGAGCGCGATGCTTACGGCCATAATGTGAGACCAGGGCAGCGCGACAAGCGCAAGGTCCCTGGGTCCGAGAAAAAGTCCTGCCAGCACCGTGGAGACACGCGCGCCGAGCAGAGCGTTGCTGGAGAGGGCTGCGCCTTTAGGAAAACCGCTGGTGCCGGAGGTATGGAATACAGCCACAGTTGCAGCCGGATCGATAGCCACTGGCGGGAACGGCGCCCCAGTAGGAACAACACGCTGGAATCCCTCCATTGTCTCTGGCTCGTCGTCTGCCTGTATCCAGGTGCGTACACCCAGCGCCTGACGGTCACAGATAGCGCGTTCGAAAACCACCTTATCAGTGACCAGAATTTCCGTGCCGCTATTGGCCAGAATGCGGCGCACCTCGGCGAGCGAGAGAAGCGGATTCAGTGGAACTGCGATGCCCCCGGCCCGGATGATCGCCAGGAACCAATGAAAGCATTGCCGGTTGTTCGTGCGATAAATGGCGACAGGCTGACCTGGTTGGAGCGCAATCGAACGGCGGAGAAAAGCATCGATGGAGCAGACTTCGTCGTGCAATTCAGCGAGATGAAAAGCACCGCCGCTGTCGACGGAGACTTCGCAATCGCCTTCCCGTCGGACCAGTTCGTCCACAAGGTTGGCCACAGTGACGTCGCGGTCGCGTGCGAGTTGAAAGCGACGGAAAATGTTCATTGTGTGCTAACCGGCCTGCGACCCCAGTCGCTTGCGACGCAGTAGTTGAATAAGCGGTCAAGGTAGTCCAGCACCGGCGGCGGGCACACTCCGCTAGGCCCGAGCAGCCGCTCTGCATTGCTGGTGTCAAACTGCATGCGCATGGTGAAGTAGTCTCGGTAGGCGCGGCCATCGCGCAGCACCCGGCGCTTGCGCCCCCATAAAGCGAGAAACAGCAGCGGCCGCACCGCCGCGAAGAAGAATTTGGGATCGACATAACGCGGCTCGGGGGCGTTGAAGTACTCCATTGCGCGTCGCGCGACCTGTTGGATGGTGGCGCTGCCGCGTGGCCCGGCGCAGAGGTGGACTGTGCTGCCCAGGGCTGCCTCATCAAAAGCAAGCTGGGCCACAGCAGTGGCGACAAAATCGACCGGCACAATGTCCAGCACAGCATCCGGGTAGCCGGGCACAGTGCGCCACAAGCGCCGCGCGTAGATCTTTAGCGGCCAATACATCATCTTGAAGCTGGAGGTCACACCGGTGCGGGAGTCGCCAACGATGATGCTCGGACGCAGAATCACTCCGGGCAGGGAAACCAGGCGCGAGCGAACCAGCGCCTCAGCCTCGGCCTTGGTCTGCTCGTAGGTGTTGCGGTAACCTTGCCCCACAGCGAGTTCGTCTTCGCGCACAAGGCCCGCGCGCTCACCGGCCACATAGGCTGTACCAACGTATGCGAAGCTCCGAAGCTGGCGCGCGCCGGCCGCGAAATCCAACACGCGGCGAGTACCCTCCACGTTAATGCGGCGCGCCTCGTCCAGCGAATGATCGAAGCGTACAGTGGCGGCGCAGTGAATTACCCGGGTCGTCTCCGATGAAAGGCGCTGCCAGACAACTGCATCCAATCCGCAATTGGGCTGGCCGACATCTCCGGAATAGACCTGAACACGTGACCGGTCGGCTAAAGGGACGATTGCGTCGGCGCGTTGCTGGCACGATTGGTTCGGTTTCGACCGGATTAGCAGAGCTAATCTGGCATGCGGCAGACGATTCAACAGTTCGCGCACCAGTTGTGTTCCAAGAAAGCCTGTCGCACCGGTGACAAGGATGAGTTCTTCGCTATTCATTCAAAATCCGACCTCAGTGCTCGAACAACTCGAAGGCCGGTGAACGTTGACCTTTGGATGCCTGGGCCACAGATAGAGTATGCGAAATTATAGCCCGCAGAGCCAGCTCTCCCTGACCCACCGGCTGGGCAGAGACAAGCAGTACGCTTTGTGCACCATCTTCCTATACAAAAAGAAATCTGTTGTGGACTTAGGTTTTTTCACGGGTGGAATTCGATATGCCCTCAGGACAGAGCGCATCTGGGACAGGGTCATCTTTGACGTCGCAGGCTCCGCTGCCGACTGTTTGCATTGTCACGGCCGACGATGAATTCCTCGATGTGCTGACCCATGAACTCTCGCCCTGGTTCAAGGTAGTGGCTCGAGACGGCTATTACGACTTGGCGCGCTTGACTCGTGAATCTCATTTCGCAGCGGTCCTGCTCGACATCGATACCCAAGGCGAAGATCCATACGGCGGTCTGCACGTGTTGGACGAATTGCGTCATCTGAATGAGAATCTCACGCTGATTTCGTTGAGCCGGGCGCGGGCGCGATCCGTGGAGAAGCAGGCTCTCAGCGCCGGGGCCGACGCGCACTTTCGCAATCCGGTCGACGTAGCAGAGCTGCGCACGACTCTTGTGGACAGGCTGCGCCAGCGACGCGAAGAGGCCGAACGCAAGAAGGCACTCGAATTCAGCCGCTTTCAGGACTTCATTGGCGTAAGCGAGCCGATGCGGCTCGTCTATGACGCCATTCAGCAGGTTGCCGCCAGCAACATCAACGTGCTCATCAGGGGCGAGAGCGGCACGGGCAAGGAGTTGGCTGCACGCGCCATTGTTGCGCTCAGCCGCAGGGCTACCAAACCATTCATTCGCCTGAATTGCGCCGCATTACCTGAAAACCTGATTGAGTCAGAGCTCTTTGGCAGCGAGCGCGGCGCATTTACGGGAGCCACCGAGGCGCGCCCCGGACACATTGAGCTGGCTGACGGCGGCACGCTCTTTCTGGACGAGATCGCAACTTTAACTCTGCCGCTGCAAACCAAGCTGCTGCGCGTGCTTGAAGACCATCACGTGCAGCGCCTGGGCGGGCGCACGCTGCGCAAGATTGATTTCCGGCTCATCTCCGCCACCAATGAACCGCTGGAAGAGATGGCCCGGACGGGGCGCTTCCGCGAAGACCTCTATTATCGGATTCACGTTATTCCCATCCACCTGCCTCCGCTTCGGGAGCGAATCGCAGATATTCCCTTGCTTTGCGAGCATTTTCTTCAAGTTCACTGCGTGGCCAATGGCATGCTGTTGAAGCGGTTTACCGCCGATGCATTGTCCGCGCTTGAGGAACATACGTGGCCGGGCAACGTGCGCGAGCTTGAAAATCTCATCCAGCGCTTGATTGTGACCACACGCGGAGATGAGATTGCCGCGAGTGATTTGCCGCCTCGTGTGCTGGCTCAAAGCATTGCCGCGCAGGAGGCAATTCTGCTCCCTGAGGACGGCACCGACTTTGACCAACAGATTCGCCAGATTGAGACGGCATTGTTAAGCACAGCGTTGCGGCGAACAATGGGCAGCAAGACCGCGGCCGCACGACTCTTGAATCTAGATATTCAACGGATGAAATATCTCTGCCGCAAGAACTCGCTCTAGCGTGTTCGGGTGAGAAATTTACCCTAAGTAGATTAATTATTAACCTCGCGAAAGGGCTCACCTCGTGAGCCAGAAATACTCCTTCAAAATAAATGGAATTGTTTCAGCCGTTTAGAATTTCCCCCTGGTATGGCCTGAGTTTGGCACGCGGGTTGCATCAGGGTATGGCGTAACAAGGAATTCAAAAAAACTTTGGGGGTGAAGACAATGGCAATCACGAAGAAGTCACTGATCGGCAAGAGCACATCTGCAAAGTCCTCGACCGTGAAGGCCGCCGACTCCAAAGGCCGGTCAGCAGCGAGCAAGCTCGACAACACCAAGCAGACCGCCAGCAAAGTGGTGGCCGCAATGCGCCTCCACAGCACGATGCTTATGAAATGATAGAAAGCTCGCAAGTCGTTACCAGGATTGGGGAGCGCTTGCAGCGCATTGGTAGAAGGCGGCTTGCACATCTTAGGCCAATCTGGCCTGGCGCCCTAATTGAATTGAAGTTTAAGCGGCGGCCGCACATTTGGCCGCCGTTCAGTTTCACCAGACATGGGACTTGATCAAGTTCAAGAGTATAAAGACGGCCCGCTCCGCAATACTCCGTCTCACGCCAAAAATCTTAGCCCGGCCCGAGGCTCCAAACATCGGATTGCCGTCGGTGGCGGGCAAAGTCACGCGAGAACAGTAATAGACTGCCAGCTGAATTCCTTTGAAATTCTGTTGAGGAATCAAACCTGGGGGAAGAGTTTCAGCGTCGGCTCCGGGAAGAGGGAGCGGCTGGTGCAGGACCGAGAATTCACCCGGCAGCGAGAGTGAGACTTTGGCGTCGCGCGAAATGCGGTCCAATCCCCACGCCGGAATGAAGATTCGGAGAACCCGGGGTCCGGCGTCAGCCAGATCGAGCATAGGTTGGCCTGAGGCAACGTCCTGATCGAGTAGCAGGCCGGGATTCTGTGTCATGATGATCCCGTCGCTTGGCGCGGCAATCAAAAGGGAAGACTGCGCTTCATGGGCAAGTCCGGCGAAATGGGCGGCGCCAGTTTGTTCGGCGGCTGCGGGGCCGATGCTCTGGCCCTGGAGTTGGGCATTGAAAGTCTGGAACCTGGCGCTGCCCACCTGGGCAGCAGCCGAGGACTGCATCGACGCAGCCATGGGGCTGCTCATGCGCAGCAGCGGCTGCCCAGCATGCACCCGCTCCCCTTCCCGGACCATTACCTCATTCACCCGACCCATCACCGCGGCATGCAGGGTGTGCGAATGTATTGGCTCAATCACATAAAAGGCGTCCACTCGATCTCGCCAGAAGGGCAGGAATAAAATTGCCAGCAGCATCGCGACCACAACGGTGTGCGCTAAACTCCAGCCATTGTCTGTGGCGAAAGCGGAGAGCCTGTGAGTCGGTTTGAGAATGCGTTCCAGTCCGCACTCGCCAGCGGGCATGTCTTTCTGATTCTCGACCTTGAAGCGTTGCCCTATATTGACTCATCCGGCATCGGTTCTATCGTGAATGCGCTTCGGCTTTCGACAAAACTGGGAGGCAGCGCAAAGCTGGTCAACCCCACTTCTTTCGTATCCAAGACGTTCAAAATGGTTGGCATCCTGAGCTTGTTCACCGTCTATGAATAGGAGGCTGATGCGGTGGCTGCGTGCGGCCGCTCCTAACCGTATTTCCATACATTCAACGCGGTAACGCGTGCACCAAAGTCGGCGCAAATAACGGCAATATTATCAATACATTAGACAAATATCCCACGCACGTTCACGCACGAAGCCTGTGTTGAACACAAGAAACCAAGCGACATCAGAATTGACGGGCATTTCGCCTGCAAGAGGCCTGGGCGTTCAGAGGAGATATTCCCAGGAACATCTCAGTTTCTCAAGTTCTTGGCGGTGGACCGCCCGCTATCAGCCGACGCTGCGCCCATTTTGCAATATGGAATGGTCTCCTTTCCATTCTATGACCCTGTAGGTCCAGGGAAGGATCGACAAATTCAATTGAATTAAAGGCTTATGCCTATCAAGAGCACCAAAATGAATTGAATCAAGTTTCGGGTTGCGAAATATGGTGTCACTGATATAGCGTCTTTTTGTCATGACCGCCGGGAACTCACGTGATCAGTACCTGATCAAGTCGATCGTGTACGCATCTCGTTTACTCGCTGCATTTCGCTCTCCCAGTGAAGCTCTGCCGCTTAAGGAGGTTGAGGCGCGGAGCGGACTGACGAAGACCAAAGCTTTTCGCCTGCTCTATACGCTTGAAAGATGCGGCATGGTTGAAAAGGTCGGTGGAAACCTCTATCGAACATGCCTTCGGCCGTTCAGGCACAGGCTCTACCGTCTCGGATATGCCTCGCTCGGGGATGACTATCAATTCTCTCGGGAGGTGACAGCGAGTCTGCAGCGCGCCGCAGATGCCGAAGGGATAGAGCTCATTTCGACAGATAACCGTTACAACGCGAAAACCGCCCTGCGCAATACCGATCTGCTGGTTCGCGAGAAAGTAGATTTGGCCATTGAGTATCAGATTGGAGAAGAAGTTGCGCCCATTATAGCCGCCAAGTATCGAGAGGCGAATATCCCCATGATCGCTATCGATATTCCCCACCCTGGCGCGACGTTTTACGGGGCCAATAATTACGAGGCTGGGTTGATTGGAGGGAAACACCTCGGTCGATGGGCGAAGGAGAGGTGGCAATCAGAAGTCGACGAGATCATTCTTCTGGAGCTGCGCCGCGCTGGTAATCTTCCCAAGATGCGCCTCACGGGCATGTTGATGGGCATCAACCTGGTGCTCCCAAATACGAAAAGCTGCCGGGTCACCTACCTTGACGGGGATGGAGAATTGGTTCCCAGCTTTGAGGCGATGCGCCGGCATCTCCGGTTCTCTCATGGTCATAGGGTTCTCGTCGGCGCCAACAACGATATGAGCGCTCTCGGCGCCCTGCGGGCATTTCAAGAGGCGGGTCGCACTGAATGTTGTGCAATTATGGGGCAGAATGCTTCGCCTGAAGGACGGCAGGAACTGCGACAGCCGAATACGCGGTTAGTGGGGTCAGTAGCCTTTTTCCCAGAGCGCTATGGGGAGAACGTGATTCGAGTGAGCCTCGATATCCTGTCTGGCCGACCCGTACCGCCGGCAGTCTTTGTGGAACATAAACTCGTCACACCCTCCACCGTCGATCACTATTATCCGAACGACAGCTTGACAACTGCATAACAACAGAGGTGCGACTTACTATAGTTGGGGCCCAATGGTCCGGACGCAGTATGTCGCCATGGTGGAGTGTATTACTGCATAAGTCCCGCTTCCTGAGGCCCTCAAGGCGGCCACTCTTCATCAGGTTCCTCAGCGTCGGTCTGCGTCTGTTTCTATTGGAGTTTGGTTCTATATGAGCGACTAATGGACCTGTGGTGGTTTGAATACGAATTTTCATATATCGCATCCATGCCTCTACCTGAGCAATTCACTTTCCCGCTGAGGTTTGAATTGAGATAGGCGCATGAACTCGCAGATAATCGGGCGGCACTCATTTCACATTGCGCAATTGTCCTCGTGTATCTAAATGCGCAGGGACCTCTTCTACGGTGCAGCTCATTTCCACAAGATATGGACTAATATGACCGATTATTGCAGTTAAAGGGTATATCTCGCCATTGAGTAAAATCGCCTTCCGCATTTCACAAAGCGGAATCCCCAAAATTTTCCTGCCCCTCGTTGACAAGCGTTTCATTCCGATGGAAAGCTCCACACCACTGTCGAACACTTGGGGTGGCCGCAAGCGAATCGGCGCGGTTGATCAATCCCATGATTGACATGAATTGCACAAGTCGGCTTTACCGGACAGGGCCGGTGCGGTTGCGTTCATTCCTTCCCGTTGGCTGAACCGCTGTTGAACGCACGCGCGGCTTTGAGCGGAATTCTAGGAGGACATTCAAAAATGAAGTTGCGAATGCTCTTGATGAGTCTGCTGCTGTGGATACCAGCGAATCTACTCTTCGCACAAGGCGGTTCCACGGGAACGATACTTGGGACGGTCACCGACAATTCCGGCGCTGTCATCGCGAGCGCCGGCGTTGATATTACGAATATCGGGACAGCCGTTACCACTCACACCCAAACAAGTTCAGCGGGCGATTTCACTGCCCCTTACTTGCCGCCGGGCGTCTACCGGATCACCGTCCAATCAGCTGGCTTCCAAAAGGCGGTGACTGATGGTGTCCAACTGGCCGTCGCCCAACAGGTGCGCGTGAATGTCCAGATGGTGCCGGGCTCGGTTACCCAGAGTATCGAAGTTTCCGCCAGTCAAGTTGCGTTGGATACAGATACTCCTTCGATTTCGCAGGAAATCAGTCAGGCGCAGGTGAATGACCTGCCACTCAATGGCCGTAATTTCCTTGACCTTCTCCGTTTGACTCCCGGGCAAGTCACAACAACCACTGAAGCGTCGGCCTTCCGGCAAGGGGCCGAATCAGGCATCAGCGTTAACGGTCAGCGGGCTACATCGAACAGCTACACACTGGATGGAATGCCGAATGTGGATGCGTCCGAGTCTCAAGCTGCTGTAATTCTCTCAGTGGACGCGATCCAGGAGTTTGCCGAGCAAGCATCCACTTACGGCGCTCAGTTTGGATTCAGTGCGAACCAGGTGAACCTGGTGACCAAGAGCGGAACAAACAACCTGCATGGGACGCTCTATGAGTTCGACCGGAATGACGCATTCGATTCAAAGGGCCCCTTTCAGACCGCGCTGCCACCTCTGCGCCAGAACCAATTCGGCTATGCCGCGGGCGGACCGGTATACCTTCCGCACCTTTATAACGGCAGGAACAGAACCTTCTGGTTTGCCAGTTATGAAGGCTGGCGAATCAATTCAAGTTCCGACAATTTCTTTAACGTTCCATCGCCCGACGCTCTGGCGGGAGATTTCACCCAATCCATCATCGACCCGACCACGGGTAATCCGTTCGCGGGCTGCACGGCCAATGGTGTCAGCTATGTCTCGTGTATTCCACAGGCGCGTTGGTCCCGGCTTGCGAACGTTGCGATTGCGGACAAGTTCTTTCCCGCGCCGAATTCCACCAGCGCTTCCGGTAATTTTCAGCAAGTCGGCAGCGCGCCCCTGCATCAAAATGAGCAAGACTACCGTGTTGACCAGGACCTCGGCCGATTCGGCACCATCTTCGGTAGAGGCACGTACGGAACCTACATTCAATCTCAGGCTAACAATCTATCCGTGCCGATTGGAAACACTTTATACGACCAGGCCGTCACTTCATGGGCGATTTCACACACCAAGAGCTTCGGTGCAAACGCTATAAACCGAGCGTATTTCTCCCACCTGAATTTCTACTTTGACGAGGGCACGGGAGATCCTATCACAAACGCTGACCTGCAAACGCTTGGGTTTACAAACTACTTCTCAAACATCGCCGGCCTGCAAGCAGCTTACCCCAATATCGCCTTCAACCTCGGAGGACTTTCGAATGGGGGCGGAGATGTAAATGCTTATCTTGCCAACCAGCAACCGGAGTGGGATATCGGCGATTCGCTGACCATCAATCGCGGCAGACACACCATCACCACTGGAGTGGACTATCGCAATTACAAGTTAAATCGCAATTACAACCAGAACTTCCTTGGGCTCTTCACCTTCAGCGGATTTGCTACGGGGGGCGATACCCCCACAGTAGAAAGCGAAGTAGCTGATTTTCTGCTCGGTTACTTCTACAAGGGAGGCAATGCCTATGTGCCGGGACCTCTGTCTAGCACCACTACGCCAGGTGCGGCTGGGAATCCCACATCGTTGGTCTTCTCGTATCTTGCCCCCTTTGTCCAGGACGACTGGAAGGTGAACGGCAAGCTCACGCTCAATCTGGGTGTGCGCTACGACTACAAGCCAACCCCGCACGACGCTCACAATTATTTCTTCTGGAGAGACCCGGATAACACATCCGGAGGGATATGCACTGCGGACCAAAGTCTAATCGGCAAATACGGGGCCGGGGTCTACAGGTATTGCGGAGAATCCCATCCGCCCACCCCCAAGGAGCCCTTTGCTCCGCGAATCGGATTTGCGTATCGCGTGGGCAGGCCGCTAGTTATTCGCGGCGGTTACGGGATCTTCTTCGACAACTACGAAGGTCGCGAGTTCGACAACTCTCAAAATCTATGCCCCTTCTCGAACCAGGTTAACCTGGCACAGTCCACGGGACAGGCTTCCCTGATTACGACCGATACGCTGTGGCCGGTCCAAAGCCCGAGTTGCGAGTTCAGCGCCAGCAGTCCGCTAGGGACCTACAACCTGATTCCTCCCGTCTGGCATAACCCTTATGTTCAACAGTATTCTTTATCGGTTGAACACCAGTTAGCTCGCGAAACAACAGTAGAACTCAACTATGTTGGCAATCGCGGAACACGCCTCCTTTCGCGGAACAATGTAGCGCAGGCGTTTGCTCCGACTAACCCGGCCGCTTGTCAGGCCGATCCAAACGCATCGGGCTGCCCGGTCGCCGACCGCGAGCCATTTCCAAACTTCAATTTGTATATTGAAGAGCAGTTTGAGGGGTTCTCTAACTACAGTGCGGGGACTGTAAAGCTCGAGCACCAATCGCGCGGTCTTGCAGTTACGACGTTCTATACGTTCGCTAACAGCCTCGACGACAAATCGGCGGCGGCGGCGGTCGGCGCCACGAACAACGGTTGGCAGGGTTTTCTCGACAACCATAATCCGAGAAAGGATTATGGACGCTCAGATTTCAATGTGCCACAGCGCTTTGTTCTCAGCGCGATTTACCAACTGCCCTTTGGCCGCGGAAAGCAATTCCTTGGCAGCGTCAACAAGGCGGCCGATCTCGCGGTCGGCGGCTGGCAGATGAACGGCATTTTCAACTGGCAAAGTGGACTCCCATTTTCTGTAACCGCACCTGACGCGCTGGGTGTACTGCAAACCAACGGAGCGCCCAATCGGACGAACCAGGTGGGAAGTCCGTACCCAAGCGGATTCCATAAGTCCATCAACAACTGGTTCAACACCGCGGCATTCGTCGCGGCGCCCAACTACGAGTATGGGACGACTGGTAGAAACATCATCCGCTCTCCAAGCTGGAACAATCTGGATTTCTCACTATTCAAAACGGTCAATTTCACTGAAGGTCTCAGATTTGAACTACGCGCAGAGGCTTTCAATGCACTGAACCATGCAGAATACGGCCTCAGTGGCGAAGCTGGCGATTCTTC
Organism: Acidobacteriaceae bacterium; assembly: GCA_003165075.1. GTDB lineage: Bacteria > Acidobacteriota > Terriglobia > Terriglobales > Acidobacteriaceae > Telmatobacter. The sequence goes on from PLSM01000113.1 coordinate 22,395, forward strand.
CAATGCGGCGCAGTATGGAAAGATTCTGGCCGCGAACCCGGGACGTATCGTGCAACTCGGCGGAAAATTCTATTTCTAAGACCGGAATGATTCGCCGTTTGAATTGGGTCAGCCTGCCATCAGAGATGACAGGCTGACCTGCACCGCAAGACTGAGATTGGCACTTTCGGCTTTATCCAACGTCACGGGCCACTTTCTATCAAAGATCATTCAACTCAATAGCAAAGGGGCAAGAATTCGATGAAAAG
>PLSM01000184.1 GCA_003165075.1 Acidobacteriaceae bacterium
CTATCTACAACTGTAGTACTAATACAACCTCAAGCGGTCAGAGTGCTACTTGGCACTTGTGCCAGAAGCGTAGTAGTCGTATGTAATCTTCCAGGTGAATTCAGCGCCGGGTGCAATGTTCATGTCGATGTAGGGTTCCATAGAGAGCGGCGCGCGAATAGACCACAGCATTAGCCGGGAGAGCGGGCGGTCGCCCGTAATGTGAACGCCGGCTCCGAGCTTGCTATTCGCTACGAGGATGTCGTAGTCCTTGGGCGCGGCGCCAAAGCCCTGGATGCCGAAGTAAACGCGATCTTCGCCGCCCAGGGATTTCATGTACGCGATTTGGTTCCCGCGAACTTCTGCGAGATTCTTGTCAGGAAGTTGGCTGGCTTGAATCTGAAAGGGCACCGTAATCACTGTGCCTGGCCCCGGCGCCTGCCGGTCGAGATAGAGGAAATTGTGATCGTAAACGCTGCTCTGAATTGCCTTTGTTCCAGTGTTGCGGAGGCTGTGTTCGAGCACCATTTGTGGTTTGCCCTTGGTGAGGGACAGGGTCTTGCGATAGATGTAGCCGTAGCCGGTTGAAGGGTCGGACAAAGTCTGGGTGAATACTATCGAGTCGCTGGTCTGCTTGACCGTCCACGTGCCGCCGTTCACGATGTCGTAGAGGCGGAATTTGTCGTAGGGCGAATCGTCCGGCCTGCGCAGCACACCGACGCCGATCTTGATGAATGTTCCGCCGGCCTTGGCCTCGTTGAAGCCCAGGGCATCGTCACCCGTGACGAACTCCTCGGGCACACCGGTGATCGCGCTGCAAGCACCCGGCACAATATCCGCACCATCGTAAATGAAATCGTGGACCTTGGGGTCCGAGCGCTGGAACCATTCGGGGTAGTAATTGTGTCCCGCGTATTCGAGGTTCGCGATCACGCCCGACCAATCAAAGCGCGTCCCCCGGTAGTAGCCGGTGGTGGCATTGGGCAGGTAGACCTTCAGGTGAAGCAGGCCGTTGGTGAGATCCGTTTGTGGGTGATTCTGCGCAAAACCTGTGCTTGCCATCAGTGCAAGACTAACAGCTACCCAAATGCTTTTCCTCATCAATCTATCTCCAGAATCAGAACTGATCTGACGCCGATTTGCGCCGCCAGTATCTTATCCCGATCATTCTAGCCCTTTTGGATTGGGCAGACCTTCCATAAGGAGGTTGGGGCTGGGGCGCGATGCCGACCCTTCGTGATTTGGAGCTTCGCAACATATATTAAGGACGCTTGCGCTCCGATCTGCGGCAGTAGACTTGTTCTTGCAGCAAGCAGGCCCGATGCCGACTTCGATCGTCTTCTGAAACCGCGCCGATGACCGCGTGCGACCAGGCTATGCAGACTTTGGCTCTCCATTGGCGGCGTGGAAACCGAAGCTCGCCGTGCCGAACTAGCCGAAGAGTATCAGGCTCAGAATGAGATTCCACAGGAGGAACGTAATGGGATTTAAGGTTAACCCGGTCGGACAAACCGCTATTTTCGCGGTACTGGCGGTCGTGATTTCGGCAACTGCCAGCCTGGGACCCTCAGCATGGGCACAATCTGCTGCCACAAATGCACCCAAACCGCCGGTCGCGTCCTTTTGGGGCCGCGGCATACCCGACGTTTCTCAGCAACAGGCGATCGCGCTGCTTCAAATGGATGAAGATTTGCGGCCGCTGGCGCAGATTGCCACCGTGTCCCGGGTAGCCTTGTCCACCGCTGTTTTTCTGGAACCGCGGAATGATGCGGCGATCGAGACACAAGTGAAAAACCTCCAGGCCGCTGAATTGGCGTTGGCGAACTCCCGAGAGATCGCGTTTGCCAAATTGCAGAAGTCAAGCAATCGACTGAGAACGGACCAAGTGGCAGCTTTTGCCGGCATGGGAGCCACAACCACGCCCTTGAGTGGATTTGGCAGGGGAAGCATCCCAGACCTCTCTCAGCAGCAGTCGGCCAGTTTGGAACAGATGACCACAGGGCTGCAGCCGCTCATCACGAACGTGACCGCGGCGAGTTCCGCATTGGCAGGCGCCTCCCTTTTGGACCGAAACGCCTTGGGCATTCAGGCGGCGGCTGAGGCCTTCGGCAAGGCAGAACTGGCACTCGCAAAAGCGCGCGCAGGCGCATTCGCCCAACTGCAGGCTTCAGCGGAAAAACTGTCTCCGGCACAGGTCGCGGCATTCACCGCAATGGGTGGAGCGTTCAACGTATTCAGAGGCCTCGGGCCCCTCAACGGGCCGACGCCGCTCGAGCCGCTTGATTTCAACGATCACAAAGGGTATGTCTCCCTGTTCGATGGCGTGAGTCTGAAGGGCTGGGATGGCAATTCGAAGTTTTGGCGGGCTGAATGTGGAGAAATCATTGGTGAGTCCACAGCCCGGAATCCCAGCGGCAATCAATATCTGGTTTACCGCGACGTTGAGGCTCACGACTTCACGTTGAAGCTCGAAATCAAGATCGATAACGCCGGAGGCAGCGGAATTCAATACCGCAGCAAGACCGGAATTCCCTGGGTGCCGCCCATTCCGCTCGATGTAACCGCGAATGTCGGCCCGGTGAATCTGAACTGGATGATGACTGGGCCGCAGGCCGACTTCTGGCCTTCCACGGACCCCGCTTCGCGTTTCACCGGCCAGTTCTATTCCGAAAACGATCCGATGCGGATTATGGCGGCCCGCGGAAACGTGGTGGAAGGCGCCGGCCTCGGGCCAAAGCGGCTGATGGGCAATATCGGAGACCCGACGGCCCTCTATAACGCTGTGAATCCGGCTGGCTGGAATGAATACACCGTCATCGCCCGGGGCGGGACTTTCGTTCAGATTATCAACGGCCAGTTGATGTCGGTCATGGTGGATGACGATCCTAACTCGCTCAACAACCAGTCTGGATATTTCGGCATAGAGCTCGAAGCCAATGCCAAGGTCGAAGTACGGAATGTGTGGCTCAAAAAACTGAACTGACGCTGCTCGTTCCGTAAGCATGAGGAGAAGTACCGCTGCGACAAAGATGGGCCGAGCGGCGGTTCGCTCCTGAGTGCTGACATAATCTGTGGTTTCAAAACTAGAGACGAGTTTGGGCTGCGTGGGGAGGGTTGAATGTGTGCCATTTTCGATACAGACTCCCCACAAAACTCACCACAGCGAACGGCGAGTAAAACCGTGGCAGGTAGGACGACTGCCCTAACTCTCTATTCTCAGTCGAAGCTGGTACCAATAGGGGTGTTCTATTCTTGGGATGCAACTTGAAAGATCGCCTGTTCGCGCTTCGCATCATCAGATTGGCAAGCTAGCGAATAGAGGTGCATCAGGCGGTAGTGCAGGAGTTTATCCGAGCCTCCCTGACGTTCCGCCGCGACCAGTATCTTGATGGCGGCCCCTAGGTCCCCCAGCTTCTGTTCCGCTTCGGCCAGATCCAGGCTCGCCCAATGCGGTGGATGCTCCGATCGCATTTTGGGCGGACAGTTCAAATGATGGAGTCGACTCATGAAGTGCAAGTCAAGTAGTTTGGCCATTTTCTCTCTCATCCTGGTTGTATCCTCTATCCTCAAAGCGCAGGCGCCGGCTCCTTTTCCCAGCGACACGCTACTGCGTTCATTCGAAAATCCACCCGACAGCGCCAAACCGCGGGTTTGGTGGCACTGGATGAACGGCAACATCGACCGGGAGGGCATCAGGCTCGATCTGGACTGGATGCATCGCGTGGGTATCGGAGGAGTGACGATCTTCGAAGGCGCAATCGACACGCCTCAAGTAGTGCCGCACCGGCTCGTCTTTATGACACCGGAATGGAAGCAGGCCTTCAATGATGCCGTCGCCTTGGCCAAAGGCCTCGGGATGGAGGTAGCGATCGCCAGTTCGCCGGGATGGAGCGAAACAGGTGGACCCTGGGTTCCTCCATCGCAGGCGATGAAAAAGATGGTCTGGAGCGCAAAGCGCATTGTGGGTGGCAGCCCATTTGTGGGGAATTTACCTCATCCCTCTGAAGCGACCGGAGACTTTCAAAACTACGAAACTGCCTCCATCCTTCCGCACTTTTATGCAGACGCCACCGTGGTAGCCTATCGAATTCCCGAAGGAGACAAATCTCAATCAGAATTGAATCCACGTGTAACCTCCAGTGGGGGCTCCGTGGACGTGCCTGGCTTGTCCGACGGGGATGTGGACAAAGTTGCGCTGCTGCTGCCGGCTGCTGCACCGGGCAGCGATGCCTGGGTGCAATTCGACTATGGAAAACCCCAGACGATTCAAGCCATCACGCTGGCCACGTTGGACGACATGAGAAGCGTGTTCGACTTCGAGGAAGATCGCGTTCCACCACGTCTGGAAGCAAGCGATGACGGAGTACACTTCCGCAAGATCGTGGATATCCCATCGAGCAGTGTGCCGCAGCGCACGACTGCTTTCAATGCCATAACAGCGCGCTATTTCAGGCTCAGTTTTATCGCGCCAAAGTCTGCGAATCCAGTTCCCGATCACAGAATCACTGAATTGGTCCTGAGCAGCGGAGCGCGCGTCAACGAATTCGAGAAGCGAGCAGGTTATGCAAATGCCCGTGACTTCTATGCCATTCCCAATCCAGACATCGAACCCGCATTCATCGTACCGACGCGAGACGTGATCGACCTGAGCGGCAAGTTGAAACCCGATGGCACTCTGGACTGGACTCCGCCCGCAGGAACATGGATGGTTTTGCGAATCGGCTATTCGCTGACTGGGCATCAGAATGGGCCCGCACCAGCGGAGGCTACCGGTCTCGAGGTCGATAAGCTCAATCGTCGGTATGTCAGGAACTATCTGGACGGTTATCTGAAGATGTACTCCGATGCGGTCGGGGCCTCGATGATGGGTAGCTCCGGCATCTCTCACCTGCTTACAGACAGCATCGAGGTCGGCCCGCAGAACTGGACCGACAACATCCTGGACGAGTTCAAGCAGCGGCGTGGCTACGATCCGCATCTATGGCTTCCCGCCCTCACGGGAGTGGTGATTAAGAGCCCGGCGGATACCGACAGATTTCTTTGGGACTTCCGTCGCACCATTGCGCAACTGATTGCTCAGAACCACTATGGTGAGATCTCCGACGGACTGCACCGCCATGGGTTGACTTACTACGGAGAGGCGTTAGAGTATCATCGTCCGTCCTTGGGCGACGACATGGAGATGAGAAGCAAGACGGATATTCCAATGGGCGCCATGTGGACGTACGCAGAGAAGGACGGCCCCCAACCCACTTACGTTGCCGATCTCCGGGGAGCAGCGTCGATCGCCCACATCTACGGTCAGAACCTGGTCGGCGCTGAGTCTATGACCAGCGCAGGCCCGGCATGGAGTTGGTGCCCCGGTAACCTGAAAAGAGTTGCCGACCTGCAGCTTGCCCTTGGGGTCAACCGGTTCCTTATTCATGAATCGACGCATGAACCGGTACTGGACAAAGCGCCCGGACTGACCCTCGGAATTGCCGGACAGTTTTTTACGCGCAATGAAACATGGGCAGAGGAAGCCGGTCCGTGGATCACCTACCTGGCCCGCTCATCCTATCTGCTTCAACAAGGACACTTTTACGGCGATGTCGCATACTTCTACGGCGAGGAGGGGCCATTGACCGCGGTATTTGGCTGGCAACTCCAGGGCGATGCGCCAGAGGGATACGGCTTCGACTTCGTGAACAGCGACGTGATATTGAACCACCTTTCTTTCGACAATGACCGGTTGGTCACGACTGGCGGAACGAGCTATCGCATACTCTATCTCGGTGGAACCAGCCGACGGATGACGCTGCCTGTCCTGCGTCGGCTGAGGGACCTGGTTGCACAGGGAGCGGTGATCGTGGGCAGCAAGCCCGTCGATTCACCAAGTCTCTCCGATGATGAAACAGAATTCCGTGCTATCGCCGGCAAGCTATGGGGAGGCGGTGCATCTCAACCTGCCTCCTTGCACCATTTCGGAAAAGGAAGGGTTTACAGCGGCAAGACAGCGAACGAAGTCCTTGCATTGCTCGCTGTCGCGCAGGACTTCGAGTACACGCGGCCTGAGCCGGATACCACGTTGATGTTCGTTCACCGCCGGCTGGCCGATGGAGATGTCTATTTTGTCGATAATCGCAAAGGCCGCGCTGAGTCTGTCGATGCAACGTTTCGGGTAGATGGCAAAGCCCCTGAATTGTGGGATGCTGCGACGGGCACTTCAAACCCGGCTTCGTATCGCATCGCAAATGGACGCACAACTGTCCCGCTGCATCTTGACCCCTACGGAACGGTCTTCGTCGCCTTCCGTGCGCCGGCACACGCGCCGTCCCGGCAATTACCACAGCCGGTGGAGACTCCAATCTTAGATGCCGATAACTCCCTGGATCGCAACTGGAGTGTTAGTTTTCAGCCGGGCCGCGGCGCACCGGAAAAGATGGAGTTCGACCGTCTCGCCTCCTGGACCGACAACCCAGTTGACGGCGTTAAGTACTTCTCCGGAACGGCCACGTATTCCAGGACTATTCAGGTCCCTGCCAACTGGTTCACACCGGGCGCTCATCTTTGGCTCAATCTTGGTGACGTGGAGAATGTTGCCGAAGTGATCCTGAACGGCAAGTCTCTCGGTATCCTGTGGAAGGCGCCTTACAAGGTTGATCTCACCGGATCCATCGAGCCTGGAAGCAACCAGGTGACGATCCAGGTGACGAACCTATGGGTTAACCGCCTGATCGGCGATCAGCAACCCTACGCTGTCTGGAAATACACGTTCACTGACATACAGCCCTACGACGCAAAGTCGCCCCTCCTGCCGTCGGGGCTCTTAGGGCCTTTGGAGATATCGAGTGTGACTCAGCAATGAAGCAAGTTGAGTCAAACACCCAATCATTCATTCGAAGCGTGAGGTAGATCGGTGACCAGCAAAGCAAATGCCTCTTTGTTTCACCTGGATCGTCGGACCTTTGTTACGGCAGGTGCCGCAACCATCGCCATGCGGTATCCATTGCTTGCCTCAATTGGCGAACCGGTGGGCGTCGTCCGGCCTTTGGATTTCGAGCAGATCAAGGCGGGCGGAGATCTCGCAATCCGCGCCGATATGAGTTTTCAAAGGCTCCAAGGCGACATCTACCGATCGCCGCAGATCTTCAAGGGCGCCGAGGCTGAGTGGCCCGGAGATTGGGAAGGCCGCATTCTCCTGGGGTTGACCCTTCTCTCCAGGGCCACTGGAACCACGGCCCCTTCCCTGGCGAAAATGATCCAGGACTATCCCCGGCATATGAATGAGTTCGGGTACTTTGGAAAAGCTCTCGACACAAACTCCATCAATGAGCAGCAATTGTCCGGCCATGGGTGGGTCTTGCGTGGGCTGTGCGAGTTATACGAGTGGAAGCATGATCCCGCGGTGCTCCACATGATTCGCGCAATTGTTGACAACCTGGCACTGCCCACGCGCGGGGCTTATCGCAATTACCCTATCGAGCCTTCGCACAGGGTCACTCGCGGCGGTGTGATAGGCAATCTTGACGCCAGCCAGTCCGGCTGGATGCTGTCCTCCGACATCGGTTGCGCTTTCATCTTTCTGGATGGAGTTACGCATGCATGGACCATCCTGAGAACGCGGGAGTTGAAAGATCTCATCGACGAGATGATCGAGCGCTTCCTGCCACTGGACTTAATTGTTGTCAAGGCACAGACCCACGCCAGTTTAACCAGCATGCGGGCGCTCTTGCGCGTCTACGAGCAATCTCAAGATTCACGCTTGTTGTTTGCCGTGGAAGAGCGCTATGCACTCTACCGGACCTTGGCAATGAACGAGCACTTCGCAAACTATAACTGGTTTGACAGACCGGATTCATGGACAGAACCGTGCGCGATCATCGACTCCTTTATTGTGGCCACCCAGCTATGGCGATTCACCATGAACCCTCATTATCTTGAAGACGCTCATCTCATCTGGTTCAATGGCATCGGGCGTGGGCAGAGGCCCAACGGAGGCTATGGCACCGACTCATGCTCCGGTGTAGCCAATCCGTTCCTCAAGATTCTCGTGTATGAGGCGACCTGGTGCTGCACAATGCGCGGCGGAGAAGGTCATGCACGCTCAATTCAATACTCCTATTTCACTCGGCCCGGAGAAGTCTTCATCCCATTTTTCAACGATTCGACCGCTCATCTTGAGGTCGGAGGGGAACATCTCGCCCTTCGTCAAACCACGGAATACCCTTATCGCGGCCATGTCCGTTTAGAAGTGCTTTCAACAACTCTGAAGTCTCCGATCGCCTTCCGATTCCTGGCCGCGGAATGGATGGCGCATCAACGGATTAACCTAAATGGTCAAGCCATTCGCCCGCTCATCAAAGATGGTTTTGCGTCGGCGCACATTCTTCCAAAGCCGGGAGATATTGTCGAATACAATTGCTCGCTCATCGTGAGGGCGCACGGTACACGCAATCCGCACAGCATTCTCAATTACTACTCATTCCGTGCCGGACCACTCATGCTCGTGCACTTGGGCGGCGATGAGATTCGCCTGCCGCGAAATTCTCCACTTAGCCCGGAAGCGCAAGGAACATATCGCGTGCCTGGGACCGAACTTCGCTTGTCTCGAATCAACGATGTAAATAGTCTCGATCTTCCTCAGAAGGACCCTTGCCTGCGGCAGGTTCTCTTTCGTCAAGCGTGACCTTTGCCTGCGAGCTAATGCTGAGGCCCGCATTTGCAACCTCTCTGCAATCGCCGGTTTCCTATGATTTGCTGTCTTCGCTGGAGCACTTCGGACAGGGTCAACGTGTTTCAAGCAACTTTACGAGTTTCTCGGGAGGCACTGGCCGGCTGAAATAGTACCCTTGCGCTTCCTCACACTCGTGGGCCTTGAGAAAGTCGAGTTGATCCGGCGTCTCCACACCCTCGGCAATGACCCGCAGATTGAGGCTTCGGCCCATGCTGATAATTGCCCTGACAATTGTCGTCTCATCGGGGATGGTAGTGATCTGCTGCACGAATGACTGGTCGATCTTAAGGGCATCGAGCGGAAATTTTCTAAGATAGCTCAGACTGGAGTAACCGGTGCCGAAGTCATCGATTGCCACCCTTACTCCCTTTCCTCTCAATGTTGACAAGATGGACGCGGTAATTTCGACACGTTTCATGAGGGCACTCTCGGTCAGTTCCAACTCCAGGTAGCTTGGATCGAGGCCGGTTTCGCTGAGGATTGTGAACAGGTCATCCAGAAAGCCCTCGTTCCTGAACTGCGATGCAGAAACGTTTACGGCCATCGTCATCATTGGCAGGCCTGCATTCGCCCATGCTTTTGCCTGCGCACACGCTTCACGAAGCACCCAGGCTCCGATCGGCTGAATAAGGCCGCAGTCTTCGGCGACGGGAATAAACTGCAATGGAGGGACCGACCCCAGAGTGGGATGTGTCCATCGTATCAACGCTTCCACTCCTGTAATCGCTCCCGTCCTGATATTGATCTTCGGCTGATAGTGCAGGGTAAATTCCTGCCTTTCCAAGGCCCGCCGCAGGTACTCCTCGATTGATTGCCGTTCCACAGCTTGGGTATTCATGGCCGGTGTAAAGAACTGAAAGCTCTGATGCCCATCTTCCTTTGCATGGTACATCGCGGTGTCCGCGTTCTTGATGAGTGTTTCTGCATCCCGGCCGTCGTCTGGATAAATGCTGATACCGATACTCGCCGTAATGTGAAGATCGTGCTTTTCAATGGAACTAGCTTCTGCCACAACATGCAGCAACCTTCTCGACACGGCGGCAGCGTATTCCGGTTGATGTCCTTCAGATATCAGCACGACGAATTCGTCCCCTCCCTGCCGGCTTACCGTGTCTGTGGTACGCACGCAATTCACGAGACGCTTTGCAAGCAATTGAAGGAGTTTGTCACCAATCGGATGTCCCAGGGAGTCGTTGATATGTTTGAAGCCATCCAAGTCAAGGAAGAGCACGGCGGCCTGGTTCTCGTGACGCTGCGCAAAGGCGATCGCCTGGCCAATCCGATCGTTCAGGAGTAGTCGATTGGGCAAACCGGTCAGTGCGTCATGCTCAGCCGCATGGGTCATCTGCTGAGTCATCGTCCACGCCGCATGGGCAAGTCGCACCAATTCTTCATTCGAGCGGTTTAGTGCTTCAATCTTCTGAAATAGATTAGCTTCAGCATTCTTGCGCGTCGTGATATCGCGGATCGCCGCCGTCACTAGCATCCCCTCGGCGCTTTCCAGGGGGCTCAGCATGATTTCAATCGGAAACTCGCTTCCGTCCTTCCGTCGTCCGTTGAGTTCGATCCCCGAGCCGATCTGCTGCGCCAGAGCGTCTTCTGCAGATCGATGTGCGTCCGCAATCAAGCGTTCCGCGAAGCCCTCCGGAATGATGTTCTTCACCATTTGGCCTATCAACTCGTCGCGACGGTATCCGAACTGCTTCTCCGCCTGAACATTCAGCAGGACGATCTCCCCGCCCTGGTTCACCACAACCATCGCATCCGGAGCCGCCTCCAACAGTCCACGATACTTCGCTTCCATCTCTGTGAGAAACGGTTCTGCCTTCTTGCGCGCGGTGATGTCGCGGATACGATCCAGAGCAAACAGAATGGTATTGTTGCTCATCGGCTTCTTGGAATTGCGCTCGCCTGGGAACAATAAGTCGCCACTGCCTGTTAACGTCTTGAGCAGTTCCAGAACTTCAATAGCTTGACAGGAAAGCGGGACAATATGCGGTGTGTCCTTCTTCATACGTTCAGCAGGAATATTCCAACGCGCATTTTCAAGATCAAATTCAGACCATCGTGCTTCGATCAACTCGCTTGTGCGCACAAAAGTTAGCGCCATGAGTTTCATTGCAAGCCGCGTAACTTGTGTTCCACGGTAGACTTCAATTGCACGAAGCAAAGCGGGAAGTTCAGCGGTATCAACCCGAGCAAGATTGACCTTTTTGGTTGGCTTCAATACATCTGAAGGCTTGGATTCAGCGACAGGATTGCGTTTTGCCAGTCCATGCGCAATGGCATAGCGAAATATCTGGCCGGTAGCCTGCAATGCACGCTTTGCCAAGTCTGCTACGCCTCTTGCTTCGATTACCTTGACCATCGCTACAAGTTCGGGAGGTTCGATTTCACCGATGGGTCTGGAGCCAATATGGGGTAGCACATTAGCTTCAATGCGTCTCCACGTTGCATCAATGTGCTGTGCGCTCTTGTCCACTCTCCAATGCTTCATCCACTCGGCTGCAACGGCTTGAAACGAGCTTTCTGCACTCGCTCTCGTGCCGACCTTCTCAGCCTTCCGAACAGCCATAGGGTCCGAACCTGCGGCGAGTTGCCTGCGAGCCGCAGCGTGGCGCTCTCTGGCAGCCGCCAGGGACACTTCAGGGTATTTGCCAAGCGCCATGAGCTTCTGAGCGCCACCGAAGCGGTATTTCCAGCGCCACAGCTTGCCACCAGAAGGCGTCACAAACAAGTGCAGCCCTTTAGCATCGGGAATCCTGTAAGCCCTCTGTTGCGGATCGGCATTGCGAACCTTCACATCTGTCAACGGCATGATTCCTCACAAAACCTGTTCTTACAGAAATACCACCACATCCGAGAATTCGTACCACCACAAGTAGCACCTTATAAATCCGATTGCAAGCGGGTTTTGGCGAAGGGTGGCGAACAGGTAATTAGCAAATAGTCAATAACCATGAGGTGTCTGTAGATTCTTCAGAATCCCATAGAGACTTCAGAATCGTAGAACGTAATGGATTTGGTGGGCAGTGAGGGACTCGAACCCCCGACTTCCTGCTTGTAAGGCAGGCGCTCTAACCAGCTGAGCTAACCGCCCACGTGCGGTGGGAAGGCCGTTACGGCCTTTTGACATCATAGCAGCGCGCGTTCTTTGTTGGCCTGGGTTGATAGACTTGCCCGGTGAGCCGCCTCATTGTGAACGCAGACGACTTTGGGCTGACCGCCGGGGTCAACCGGGCCATTGTGGAACTGCACCTGGCCGGAGTGCTGACCAGCACAACCCTGATGGCGCGGGCCGCGGCCACCGATGAGGCGATTGAAATCGCTCGCGCCACGCCATCGCTGGGCGTGGGTTGCCACGTGGTGCTGGTGGATGGCGAGCCGGTGCTACGGCCGCGCCAGGACCTTGTGTGGTTAGCCGACCCGAGAGTCGGGCGCTTCAGGCCCTCCTTGAGCGGCTTCCTTGGCGATTTGTACCGCCGTGGGCCGCGCAGGAAGTTGTTGGGGGAGATTGAGGCCGAGGCAGGAGCGCAAATTGCTTTCCTGCAGAGCCGCGGCGTTCGCCTCACCCACGTGGATACGCACAAGCACACGCATATGTTTCCGGCGGTGTTGCGCCCCGTGCTGCGGGCGGCGCGTGCGGCTGGCATCGGAGCGGTGCGCAATCCCTTCGAACCGGCATGGAGCAGTCGCGCTACGCCCGGCGCTCCCTGGGTGCGACGGGTCCAGGTGGCGCTGCTGCGGCGGCTTGAGTCCACCTTTTTGCGCATCGTGACAGAGGAGGGTTTCGTCACCACAGGCGGCTCGGTCGGGGTGCTGGCCACCGGTACGCTGGATTCGGCAACTGTCGCTTCCCTGCTTTCGGCAATGCCGGAGGGAACGTTCGAATTGGTTTCGCATCCCGGATACAACGACAGCGATCTCGCCCAGGCGCACACACGGCTGCTGGCCTCGCGCGAAACCGAGCGCGGGGCGCTCGAGACGTTAAAGCAGTTTGCAGCGGTGAAGCTAATTTCCTTTGCGGATTTGAGACCGGCTGCCGTCGCCCGCGCCAAGGTTTAACCTGCGCTTCTGCATCTTCGCCGCCCCTGGGTACGTCCAACCGCAAGAAAGATAATAAGAAACGGAGCGAGAAGGCGCTATGCGCATCGGCATTACGTGTTACCCCACGTACGGCGGTTCAGGCGTGGTGGCCACGGAACTGGGCATCGAATTGGCAGCCCAGGGCCACGAGATCCACTTTATCTCCTATTCCCAGCCCTTCCGCCTCAACGGGCGGGACGGCGGCCTCTTCTATCACGAGGTTCCGGTATCTAGTTATCCGCTATTCGAGTTCCCGCCCTACGACCTGGCGCTGGCTTCCCGGATGGCGGAAGTGGCTGAATTTTATGAACTTGATTTACTGCATGTGCATTATGCGATTCCCCACTCAGTCAGCGCGCTGCTGGCGCGCCAGATGCTGGCGGCGAAAGGACGACGGCTGCCATTTGTGACCACGCTGCACGGCACCGACATCACGCTGGTGGGGTTGGACCGCAGCTATCTGCCCATTACGCGCTATGCCATCCAGGAGAGCGACGGCGTCAGCAGCATCTCAAGCTATCTGAAGGCAAAAACGTTAGAAGATTTTGGCGTCACGCGGCCTATCGAGGTGATTCCCAACTTTGTGAACTGCGACGTGTACCAGCCGATTCGCGATGAAGCAGCGCGGGCAGAGGTGCGGCGGCGGCTGGCCAAACCGGACGAAGCCATCCTGATGCATCTCTCGAATTTCAGGCCGGTGAAGCGGGTGGTGGACGTGGTCAAGGTGTTTGCCCGGGTGGTGCGGGAGGTTCCGGCGCAACTGGTTCTGGTGGGCGACGGACCGGACCGGTCGTCAGCGGAATGGCTGGCGCATGACCTGCAGATCCAGGACAAAGTTCACTTCATGGGCAAGCAGGAGCGGGTAAATGAGCTGCTGCCCCTGGCTGACCTGATGCTGATGCCGAGCGAGTTGGAGTCGTTCGGGCTGGCGGCTCTGGAGGCCATGGCGTGCAAAGTTCCGGCCATTGCGACGGGAGTGGGTGGTGTGCCGGAGCTGATCGACGACGGGGAGACGGGCCTGCTGTATCCGGTGGGAGACGTGGACGCGATGGCGGCCGGGGCGCTGACGTTGCTCGGCGACCGCGCGCGGTTGGAAACCATGCGCGAGGCGGCCCGAAAGACGGCGCAGAAGCGGTTCTGCTCCACGCTGGTGATACCGCAATATGTCAAGTACTACGAGCAAGTGCTGGCACAGGGGTAGGCATCCGCGGCGCCCGTTTCGATTCGGGCGCTCAGGCCGTGGGCTGCTCGGCGGGGTCGGGGGCAAATCTGGGCGTAAAGCCGAGCCGCTGCCAGAAGTCGGTGAGCATCGCCACCGTCTCCGCTGAGGTCTTGGAAGTGGAACGCAACAGGATCTGGGAGCCGGCGCTTTGGGCCAGGTCGCGGGCTTCGGCGGCAATGGCCACGCACTTGTCGGGGCGGTAGGTGCAGGCGGCCAGGTCGGCAATGGAAAGCCGGGTGGTCGGCGTGGCCAGCACAGTGCGCGGCGGAGCCATGCGGTCGAGCAGCCAGAGAATCTCCAGCTTGGACTCCAACTCATCGGGAACACAGTCGATCGCCAGGTCGGCCTCCCGCACAGCATCTTCGATGGTAGAGACAAAGGTGACCATGGGCAGCGCCGCGGGGTTTGGCTCTTGGCGCATGGCCGCGGAGCTGAGTTCCTGGCGAAGTAGTTCCTGTGCGTGCTGAAGATTGGCGGGCATCACGTCTTCCAGCAGGACGCGGAAGCCGGCACGGGCAGCCGAAAGGGCGAGCCAGCGGCCCAGGGGTCCGGCTCCGATGATCGCGACTGTAAGCAATGAGTGCGCCTTACTTGGCGTTAAGAGCCTGGGCCACGTCTTCGGCGTTGGGCTTGGCATTGAGCAGGTGGTCGGCAACGCGGGCGCGCTCTTCGGGGGTAAGAGAGGGTATGGTCGCCAGGACGCGGCGAAGGGTAACAGCGACGTCGTCGATATAGTTCATTAAGCGGATGGCTTCTCCGGAGAGCGGCATGCTTTTTCCTCGGTGGTGAAGTTCCCTTTTATTGTAGGCGGTACGGTTGGCCGGGGGAAAGGCGGGGCGAAGCGGCTTGCAGATTACCAGGAAATGGCGGTACCCCGGTGGAAGGGCTGGCAATAGTCGATTTCTGCACTGTCCTGCCGTAGTCTTTATGAGCTATATTGGACTACCTGTCGAATAGGCAGCGGTTCGCCTGCGCCCTGAACGATTCGCTGACCCCGGAAACTGAGCAAGGTATTCGGCCTCGATGCCAATCGCTAGGTCTTTCACAAATCAACATTCATCGCCGTTCCGTGACGACAAGGGCTGCTCGGGACGCGATGCATACAAGGGCGTATGGATCTGCCACTGGCCAGGAGGGTCTAATGAAGGTTACCGACACGATTGGAATGGTGCTGAAAAGCAAAGCCGGCAATAGCGTGCTGTCCATAGCACCGGAGCAGTTGGTTTACGAGGCGCTGGAGAAGATGGCCGAACACAACGTCGGCGCCTTGCTGGTAATTTCAAACCATCGTCTGGTCGGCCTCCTCTCGGAGCGTGACTACACGCGCAAAGGAGTCCTGCTGGGCCACCTGTCGAGAGAAACCAAGGTCAGCCAGATTATGACCAGCCCGGTTGCATTCGTGAGCCCGCAGCACACGGTGGATGAATGCATGGCCCTGATGGCCGAACATCATTATCGCCACCTGCCGGTGCTCGAGGGCGATGCTGTGGTGGGCGTGGTCTCTATCGGCGATCTGGTGAAGTGGGTGATCTCCGGTCAGGCGCAGACCATTTATGCGCTGGAGGGCTACATTACGGGTGCCTATCCGTCGTAGCCTCCGCACTCGAAATCGGCAGACAAGTCACCCGTATGCGAGCGGTTGCGGCGCCGCGTGAGCTGCAAACAAAGCGTACCTACGCTTTGGGACGGGTGGCCTTGAAGGTGCCGTCGTAGGAAGAGAACTCCCACGTGCCGGTCATGGCCGCAGTGTCATCGATCTTGCCGGCGATCTTGAGCGGCGCGGTTTCGCCTGTCTCGTCGGAGGTCATCGAGAATTCCAGATTCAGTTGGCCATCCTTGTACGTGCCGGCCACATCGGTCGCGCCAAACTTGCCCGTGACCTTGCCATCCGCATCGACTGAAAATTCGGCATCCATTTCGCGGTCGCCGCCCGGAGTATCCAATACGAAGTGCCACTTACCATTGATCCCGGCATCCTGCGCATGCGCGACGGGGCGAGCCATGACCATAAAAACCATTGCGACTGCGATAACCAGAAGCTTCTTCACGCGTTCTCTCCTCGTTCTATCGGCTTAGGGGTAGCGCCAATGCGGCGCGAACATCCACATAAGTCCAGTCGGCAAATCTCTCTCAAGGATAAGTCCGGCCGGAGCCTTCGAACTGTGGAATTGCCAGTGTAACGCAGGGGAAAGACGACGGCATAGGTGATGGTTGGAAATGTCGTCATCCGGGGGAGGGTTCGGATGATGCCGGGCAGCACCTATGGCTTTGGAGTTACTTCCACTCCCACATCTTGGAAACTGTGTGGCCGGATGAATCCACATCGTATTCGAAGGCTCCGCACGCGTTGTTGAGACGAGCGAGTTTCTGCGAAGTGGTGCGGAAGAACAGCATACCGCGGTAGCTGATGGAGCCGCCCGGACCGAATTTGCCAATACCAGTCCCCGTCCAGGTAATCCCTTCTCCATCGGATGTAGTCTCCAGGCCCTGGCCGTGGCCATAAATGGAGCCATCCGCGCGAATGACGGATGTGTAGGTGCCGATGCCGGTAACGGCAACTCCGAACAAGGTGCCGCTGTCTTCAAATGACACTTCCGCGGTAGGCGGGTCGACTGACAGCACTCGCCTCACGATTCTTTTGCCTGTAGTTACACCTATTTGTTCGCCTAACATGATGAACCTCCTCTTTCGCCGGGTCTTGATTTGGGAATCCCGGGGTGCGCAATTCTACACCGCCATAGGCACGAGATACTGGAATTTGTTTGAGCTGATTGAGCGGACCGCCAATGCACAGAATCGAAGCTGGAGCACCGGGGAGGCGAACGCGGCAAGTTAGCCGAGGAAAGCGCGGTGGGCGGGCTTGCCGGACGACTGCCAGCGGCGAACGATTTCATAGACGATGGCAGTGGCATAGGTGACGGCGACCCAGACAAAGACCGCCTCGATAGGCAAGCCGCTCCAGGCAGTGATGCGAATGCCGGTCATTTGCGAATCCTGATAGCCCCACCATCCGTAGGGAATGCCGAGAGTCGCCTCCCAGAGCAGGCTGGTGAGAAGGATGATGAACAGGGTGAGGCTGAAGGCGCGCCAGTTGATGACCGGCAGCGCCGAGGGGAGCAGAGCGGCCGATGGGCCCAGGGCGGCGACAACCAGAAACGTGAAATAGCCGGGAAAACCGGGGGTTTGGACGAAGCGTCCGCGGAAGAAGATAGCCGCGGCGATCAGGATGATAGCCCAGAATAACGATTGCGGGTGAAATTGCAGCAGGCGCTTGAAGGTTGTGCGTTCGCGGGCATCGACGGGGATGCTGTATGCAGCCAGCCAGTACTCATCGAGCCAGATGTAGAGCAGAAGCACGGTCACGAACCCGGTGAAGTAGAAGAGATACTCCTCAACCGGGACGCTGCCGCCCAGTGCGGGAGCTGCAATGCCTAACGTCGCGCCGGGATCGGGAAACTTGAGAAAGGATCGCGCGAAGAAGAAGTCGAGGATGACGCCCATCGGGAAGAGGATAGCGATGGTGCGCACGAAGGAGCGCTTGGATATGCGAACACCTTCGCGGGGCACGAACCAGAGACCGATCACGAGAATGGGCACGATAAAGAGAAGCAGGCTGACGGTGTATCCATACGGCGATGGACTGGCCACCGACGCGGCCGCCTGCGGCGATACGCGCACAGTGTGCAGTGTGAGCGCGGCAGGAACAGCCAGCATGGCCAGAATCGCCAGGACAAGCAGAAAACTGGAGCGCGGAGAACCAGACGCCCGGGAAATCGCCATAGCACCTCCTCTACCCGGCCCAAAGGGCACTGAGACAAGGAAATATACCATCCCAATCTCCGCGGGGAAGGATTATTTTCGACCACGGTGCCGGCTATCCGGGAATTATTAGTGTCCCGACTTTGCCGCGATAGAGCTGCGACAACGATAGGCGAACGCAGCTGCGCAAACGCGCCGAGGCGGCCCACCCTCCCACAAGGAGTGGACCGCCTCATTGCATTCCGGACCGTGAAGCTTGCCCGCCGGAAATTCCTTATCTCGATCTTCTTCTCGTCTTGAAGCAAATCCAGTTACAACGTGCGCTTGAAGAGCGGGATCGCGATCAACAAAGTGGCGAAGCCGAAGGTGAAAAGGAAGAAGAGGTCGAACTGAATAGCCTGGAAGCCGCCGTCCTTGAGCAGGATGGCCTTGAATCCATGGATCACGTAGGTAAACGGATCGACAACGGCGATGGCGCGCAGCCACTTGGGGAAGGCAGCGATGGGATACATGGCGCCGGAGGGGTAGAAGAGCAGTGTGTTGAGAACACCGAACATGGCGCGGGGGACAAGCGGATCGTCGACGCGGACCATGAGAAGAAACATCATGCCGTTGAAGGCAATGGAAGACGCGAGGATAAGCAGCAGGAGTTCCAACAGCACCATGGGGTGGAAGATGATGCCCAGTCCGGCCATGAGGGAACCTATGACGGTGAGCGAGATGCCACTTAGCGTGGCCTTGATGGCCCCGGCGGCATTAAGTCCGAATACTAACTCGAACTTGGTGATGGGAGTTACAAGATAGCCTTCGTGGACGCCGCGGGCCTTGTC
>PLSM01000115.1 GCA_003165075.1 Acidobacteriaceae bacterium
GCTTTACCGTCGCAGCGATCCTCGGCGGTGTAGTGCTGCTTCTGTTGGTTACGGTTCCCTTCATCGGCCGCGCGTACTTTCCCCGCACTGACCCAGGCCAATTCATCATCGACGTGCGCATGCCAAGCGGCACGCGTCTTGAAGTGAGTAACGACTACATCGCAAAAGTCGAAGGCATCATCCGCAGTGTGGTGCCAGCAAAGGATCTGGATATGATCGTCTCCAACATTGGCGTCTATCCCGATCTCTCGGCCATCTACACCACCAACGCGTCGATGGACACCGCCTTCGTGCAGACCAGCCTGAAGGAGGGCCACAGTACCGGGAGCTACGAGTACATGCGCCGTGTACATGAAAAGCTTGCGCGCGAGATGCCGGAGATATCGACCTATTTCCAGGCCGGCGGTCTGGTCGATTCAGTCATCAATCAGGGGCTGCCGGCTCCCATCGACATTCAGATCAAGTCGCAGGATATGGATGGCTCGTATGCCCTGGCCACGCAACTGGCAGCGAAGATCAAGGCGATGCCCAACGTGAGCAGTGTGTATATCCCGCAAAGCATCGATTATCCCGGCCTGGCGCTGAACATCGACCGCGAGAGAGCCAGCCTGATCGGGCTTTCAGCCAAAGACGTGGTGGACGACGTGATTACGGCGCTCACTTCAGACGGCATGGTGGCGCCCAGTTATTGGATCGATCCGAAGAGCGGTAACAACTACATGGTCACGGTGCAATACGCAAACAGCTGGATCGACAACATGTCGATGGAGGATATGAAGAGCATTCCGCTGCGCGGCGTGCGCCCAGCCGGCTACAGCCCGATGCAGGAGGGCGGGCAGTCGGATCCAGCCTCATCGCAGACGCCCGGCAACGGCGATTCGGCGGGCTACGTGCCCTTGGGCGCGGTGGCCGATATCCAGCAGATCAACACGCCCACCGAAGTGGACCACAATCAGATTCGCCGCGTGATCGACATTTATGTGGCCACCAAGAGCGAGGCACTGCAGGGTGTGGGCACGCAAATCGGCCGCCTGCTGGCTGACACGAAGCACGACAAGAACACGGTGATCGATGTGAGGGGGGCTGTGGTGAGCATGAACCAGGCATTCCACGACTTCGGCGTTGGCCTCATCATTGCCATCCTGCTTGTCTACCTGATTCTGATGGCCCAGTTCGCCTCGTTCATCGACCCTTTCATCATCCTGATGGCGATTCCACCGGGGCTGGCTGGCGTGGCCCTCATCCTCCTGGTGACCGGTAGTTCACTGAACATCATGTCGCTGATGGGAGTGATCATGATGGCCGGCATCGTGGTGTCGAACAGCATTCTGATCGTCGAGTTCGCGGGGATTCTTCACCAGCAGGGCATGGGGCTTAAGGCAGCGGTGGTGGAGTCGTGCAAGGTTCGTCTGCGCCCCATTTTGATGACCTCGCTGGCGACGCTGCTGGGCATGATTCCGATGGCCCTGGGGCTGGAGGCGGGTAGCGAACAGTATGCGCCATTGGCGCGGGCCATCATCGGCGGATTGGCGCTATCTGTTGTTGTCACCATGTTCCTGGTTCCAGCGGTGTACCTGGTGATCCATGGACGGGACGAACCCAAGACCGCGGTCGCGGAGGAATAGACATGGCTGAATCCGTAAAAAGGAGATTGATCCCTGCCGCGTGCGCGTTATCGTTACTGGTCTATTTGCCGTGTGCAATGCGCTCGCAACAGACGCAGGCGCCGATAGCACAAATGCCCTCCCTGCAACTGCCGGCTGCACAAGCGCCCACTGGTCCTGTTGCGTCCCTGGGACCGAGACTGACGCTGGCGGATGCAGAGCGTTTGGCGATCGAGCACAACCCAAACATCAGCGTGGCGCGGCTCATTGCGCTAGCGCAGGCCCAGGTGACGCGCGAAGTGCGTTCTGCCGAACTGCCCACGGCACAGGGTGACTTGACCGCTGTGGGCGCGCACGAAAACAGCCGCATCACCGCGGGTCTACTGAACAACCCATCAGTTTACGACCGCGCCGCGGGCGGCTTGACGGTAAGCCAACTGATCACCGACTTTGGGCGCACGCACAACCTGGTGCGGAGCGCGCAATCGAACGCAAAGGTGCAACTCGAAAACGAGCGTGCCACGGAACTCGACATCACGCTGACCGTGGATCAGGCGTTCTATCAGGTGTTGACGAGCCAGGCGGTGCTGAAGGTGGCGGAAGAAACGGTAAATCAGCGCCAGGCGACGGTGGACCAGGTTGGAGCCCTCACCAAGGCGAAGCTGCGGTCGGATCTCGATCTGAGCTTTGCGGATGTGCAACTCTCTCAAGCCAAATTGCTTTTGTTGGACGCCCAGAATGACGCCGCCGACGCCATGGCGAGCCTGAACACCGTGTTGGGCTCCGAACGGGATGAGCAATACACGCTCGTGGATGAGACTAGGGAAAACCCTGAACCGGCGCCCCAGGACGCCGAGGCGTTGCTGCCAAAGGCTTATTCCACGCGTCCCGATCTTGCAGCGCTCAATTACAACTACACCGCTGCCCGCCAGTTCAGCACCGCCGAACGCGATCTATGGATGCCGACCGTTTCGGCGCTAGCCGCTGTGGGCGGTACTCCGGTGCGCGCGGATCAGATTCAATCCTCGTGGTACGGCGCCGCTGGCGCAAACATTAGCATCCCGGTCTTCAATGGATTTCTGTACAACGCCCGCGCACAGGAGGCAAAGCTGCGCGCCAATGCTGCCGGGGAACAAGTGAGGAACTTGCGCGATGTGATTGCGCGCGATTTGCGCACCGCGGTCCTGAATGCGCAGAATGCGTTCCAGCGCATCGGCGTCACGCAGGAAATGCTGAACGAGTCGAACATGGCCCTCGATCTATCAGAGGCACGGTACAAGATCGGCTTGAGCGGGATCGTGGAGCTGACCCAGGCACAACTTGCACAAACGCAGGCAGAGATCGCCTATACCAATGCTCGCTACGCCTATCAAACTGCGCTGGCGGTAGTACGGTTCCAGATGGGCCAGTAGCCTTGTGGAACTTGCCATGGCCTCTTCGGCGTGGTTGGATTCTCCCCTCTACCGGAGCGTATCCATATCTCCGTGAGAGGCGATCGTACTAATCATTCTGATGTTGAGCTCTTTTTCGAGGAGATTGCCACCATGCCAGTGATTGGCGACAGGCCCGAATTGAACCTGAAGACCATTATCTATGCAACAGATTTTTCTCTTTGCTCCAAGAACGCCGGCCTTTACGCTGCGCGCATGGCCGCCTATTTCTCAGCAAAGCTGCTGATAACTCACGCCTTCACGCTGGAACAAGCCGCGTTGGAAGTTGAAGTGGGTGACCGTCGATTAAGCCAGCAGAGACAGAAGTTGACGCATCTTCTATCGAGGGCGGCTGATTTCCTGGGAGCAAGTTCGATCGAGGTCATTCCCACACTTTTGGAAGGAAATCCGGAAGATGTGATTCCAGATCTGGCAGATAAGCATGAGCCGTCCATGATCGTTCTGGGAACGCACGGTGGAGGTCGGCTCGAGCGGGGAATCATTGGCTCGGTCGCGGAGAAAATCCTAAGGTCCACCCGCTGGCCCGCGCTTACCGTTGGACCCCAGATTCCGCCCTTGACTTCACATACGTTCCGCTTCGAGAGAATTCTCTTTGCGACCGACTTTACTGAGGCGGCCGCCGTTGCTGCGACCTATGCGGTTACATTCGCTGAGGCTTTCGCGGCGAAGATTGATGTGCTCAATGTGATTCAGAACGATGCCATTGAACATCCGGATCGATTGCTCGATCTTCAGACCCGCTTCTTCAACGCTCTTGACTCCCTCGTGCCTCAGTCTGCCAGAGAGTTCTGCGATCCGAGAACCTATGTGGCTGTCGGCGGGGCGCACGACAAAATCCTTGAACACATCAGAGAACGATCGATCGAACTCCTGGTGCTCGGTATCCGGAATACTTCGCATATCAGCATGGAGATGAGAACATCTGGGGCCTTTCGGATCATAGTAGATGCTCCTTGCCCGGTCCTGACGATTAGAAGCTGAGAAGTGGATCGCTTTGCCGGAGAATTAGATGGGAAGACGGAAGAACCGTCCGAGTTACGAATACGATTACACCGCTACAACGCTGCTGTTAGCGTTGCTTGGAGGTTCGTGTGCCTTCATTGCCGTGGAGACGACACTTCCAGACGTTATGGATGTGTGGGGTAGCCAGATGAACAAGTTCCCGGGATGGCAATTTCATATGGGATCGGCGTGCAGTGGAATCGTGACATTCCTCACATTCTTGTTCCTTCTGGAATTGCACGAAACAAGGTCACGCATAACAGCGTGGCGATCAAGTGCACCGTGGTTGCCTCTCGTTGGACTCACCTTGTTGGCAACAATCATCCATATCCCCTCCTACATTGTGATCATGGTAGGAACCATCTTTGCCGTATGGGCTTACCTCCAAACTTCCAGCGTGCGTCGCTCGCCCCGCCTTCCGTAAGCCGAAAGCGTGCACGTAATTTTGGCGTTGCTGTTCGCAAAGCACCAAGAGCTTCTTCAAGACGCTATCAATTGTTTGGTATTTGGGATAACTTCTCAGCCTCAGTTGTTGGTAAATCGCCAAGTCACTCATTGACCCGATTGGTACCGTGAACGTTAGAACCCTATCGAAACCGCCTCGGTCGCGGAACCTGCGCCGAATTCCGCCTCAACTTCCGGGGCGGTCCCGATTGGGATCTAACGTTTCCAAGGATTGCTGCATTCGAAGTCTGCCTCGGAGTAAATATCATGCCACCCAAAGCTCCCAAGAGCCACAACGATCAACAAGGGTTGGCTGTCCTGCCGTAAGACTTTCAATCAAAAGCGCTTGTTTCCTATGGATTTCAACAGGGTTCCATAGACGGTCCGATCTGCTTTGGGAGCAGAGGGAGTGCCCAAAATAAGCCAAGCAAAATCAATGGCTTGGGAGAGACACATGTTGAGACTTGTTGAAGCCGGTGTATTTGTAGACTACAAATCCGATTGCATTGCTCACTCTGCCTTTGTTTTCAACTGGTTGTAGGCTGGCTTTGTGATCTGTTCTAACGACAGATGGTGTCGGGCGGCCAGTTGTCGCGCGTGTCACCGTCAGTAAGCGTGAAGCTACGCACGTGTTCCAGATGCGTTGCCGCGAATACCTGAGCAATACCGGCACCGCTGTCGATGCCCACCAGGTCAACCTGATCGATCAACTGTAGTTCTAAAGTTTCAGCGGATCACGGCAGTCTGCGCCTTCATTGAATGGGAAGTGCATGCATCAGCCCACCGTCCAGCCACAGCGCATTCACTCCACGCGGTAGCCCGAGAGAAGCGCCGACGGTGCGCTGGTAGATTTCGCCGTAATTGCCCACCGCGGAGATCACCGTGGCGGCCCAATCCTTATTCGGCAGCCCCAGCGCCTGACTCGTACCCCAATCCACTCCAAGCAACCGCTGCACCACCGGGTCTTCGCTCGTCTTTTGTGCGACCACGTTGGCACGAGTCACGCCGCTCGCCTCGGCCTGGACAAGCGCATGGATCGTCCAGTCGACCAACAGGCCCCATTGCGCGTCGTCGCGCCGGTAAGCCGGAACAACGGGCGAGAGCGTCAACAGTTCCGGTAAAATGCGCGCGTTCGCAAGCTGTCGATATTGCTGACGCAGCGGTGCCAGCCGCGTTACATAGGCACCCACAGCATCGCACCAGTGAGTCGCCATGGCATCGTCCATCTCACCCTCTTCCTGCCACGTCGACACCCGCATCTTCAGCACGCCCGCATTGGCGCGCGCTTCCAGCACGCGATCGTTGTCGGTACCGTCGATCACGCAAAGCTTGCGGCCGACAAGATCTTTTACGTGCATCGCTGGCAGTTCCGGCTGCACCAGAATGCCGAGGCCGTCGTAAAAGACCGGCGGGCCAAAGGCCAGCTTCCATTTCGCGGCCGCTGAAACGCTCGGAGTCACTCCGACCACCAGCTCAACACGCGATTGACTGAGTCCCTCTTCGGCCTCGGCCTCGGAATTATAAGTATGGATGTCGATCTTTGCGCGCGTGCCTAGAACTGCGATACCCACAGCCTTGCAGATCTCGGCATGAAGTGAGCTCAGGTCCCCATGCAGGTCGACCTTGTTCCAGTCTTCTCGCGCCACGACCACACCGCAGTGCAGGACCCCAGCCGCCTCAATTTGCTGCAGCGTAGAACCGGCGGCGATGGTTGGTGTGTCTGCGTCTGCGCTGGCCGCCAGCGCCAATAGTGCTGCTGCCAATAAACCATTCCACTTGGAGTTCATGTTCCTCATCACAATCGGGATAGGGGGAGGCCTGACGGCCTCTCCCCTCCCACACCACCGGACATGCGGGTCCGCATCCGGCGGTTCAAGGAGTTGAGGTCAACAGAGACGGGGGATGCCGAGTTGATCGGCCCAGCTTAGATCGAGGACTCCGTTCAGCGGTGTGC
>PLSM01000004.1 GCA_003165075.1 Acidobacteriaceae bacterium
CCGATTCGGCTTCAGAGAACGGAATAGTCCTCTTCAGCTTCATCCCTAAGCTCATAATTGACCGGCTTAACATTTCCATCCGCCTCCATCTCGATGACGTTGGGCGCAACATCGTTCACATCGGCGTCCTCATCAGGCGGTGGCGGGATGCTCAGGCGCGTCCCTTCTCCTTCCCACTCAGCCGTCAGCCCAAACAGGTCGGCAAGAGCCCGGATGAAAGTCATCCTAGAAGTGGGTGATTTCAACATATTGCACAATCTATCGTTGGTACGGTGCGCGGCGATGCAAATATTGCCGACAATGGGCTCCCCTTGACGGTGAGGAAATTCGCCACTTAGGCCGTGGGCCTCTGCGTAATCAAGAACGAGCCGGTCGGCGGTACTCCGGGCAATCCTTTGCTGCCGAAGCCACGCGCTCCAGTTGCCATTTCGTCCAAGGTGGCAAAGCTTTTTTTTCATCGCGTACAACAACTCACCGAGAAGGGCATCACGCTTCAGGACTTCTGCCTGTTGACGGCACATGTCGCGGCGGAATGATTCGCGATGCGACCACTGCGAGACGATTTCTCCGGCGAGGTAGGTATCGTCACCGGGCGACCAATAATCGCATCGTGCCGCGAGACGGGAAGGATCAGATTCTAAAATTGATCTTTGCATATGGGAACCTCGAAATAAATTGCGCTGCTGGGGCATGGACGCCCCTACAAATTATTTTCGTAGCGAATAATATCGTTCGGCTGGCGATTCTCGGTTGTAGCAGATTCTGTAGCAGATTTGTAGCAGAATTCTGCTCCTGTAACCCAGTGGAACTACGTGAGTTAACCAGTTGTAGCAGATGTAGCAGCAAAAACCACCCCCCACGCGCTACATACATATTTAAATAGTCTTTCTATATAGACCTTTACCTTAATAATCTGCTACATCTGCTACAATGTTTTAAACAAAGCACTTAACGTGCTACAAATCTGCTACTTTGCTGCTACAAATCTGCTACAAACTAATTGATGGTGGGTTTACGAACAAAGATGGGGTCTTCAACATCTTCCAAGGTAGCTGTTTTTTCCATTCGGCTACCGATGGTTTCCAAGGGATCAGCCAATCTCAGTCCAATCCAACATCTGTTGTTTTTACTTTCCTGCCGGACTTTATCCACCAATTGTCTAACTTGCTTGTGGGTATACTTCTTCTGCTCCAGCTTCTCAGTGAACTTCTTGTCACTGACGCCGCGCCCTTCTTTGTTCTCCTTCGCCCATTCGGCAAAGTGGGCAAATAGGTCAGCTTTCTTTACGAACTGATTCTGATCCTCAGTGGCAACCGTGTGCTCCGCAAGATACCTGCCGATATAGTCTTCAGATTCACGCCACTTATCCGCTGCAGCTTGCACTTCTGCAGGGTAATTCAATCCTTCCTGCCGCCACATATTGAAGCCAGTAATAAACCAGTTGAGTATCCCACTGCTTTCTTCAGCTAACAACACCTTAGCTATATCCATAATTTGCCCAGGCTGGTTACGAAACGTGATGTTAAACGGAATGGGTTTCAGGCGATCCCACAGTGCCTCATCTTCGGCAGACGCCGTAGGCATGTCATTGGCAGCCAGCCACAGCTTCCATTGCGGGATAAACTCATAGGCTTGCTTGCCTTTGTAGCACGCATTGATGGGGTCACCTCCTGTCATCCGCTTCACCTTAGCTTGGGCTAACTTTTTTCCTTCCTCCACTTCACTGGCGAAAAGGGCGCGGATTCCATCCATTCCTGCCATCTCAAAAGGCTGCCCTGAGTCACCATGCTTAACCATCAGCATTTCTGAATCCGCAGTAGCCGCATAGCTTCCCATTACACCCCGCATTATTAGCTGGAATTGTGATTTCCCCGCGCCTCGTGGGCCATAAGGCATCAACATCGCTGTTTCCGATGTGTAAGCCGAGATGCTGTAGCCCGAGGCTCGTTGGAGGAAGAGCCGCATAGGCTCTTTTCCCGCCATTACCTCTGATATGAACTTTTCAAATTTGGGGCACTTTGCATCGGGATCATATTTGATGGGACTTTGCTTGGTGAGCAGATCGTCGGGATTGTGCTTCTGGAACACACCCGTTTCCAGGTTACAAGTGCCATTGGCCACATTGAATAACTCTGGGTGCTGGTCAAATGCTGCGTAGTCACGAGCTAAGAGCGCCGATGCCAGGGCAAGTGATCCGGTGATAACTTTACTCGCCATACTGGATTTTGCCCATGCCATCCCTTCCTTACTGCCGTCATCCGCGCTCTCCGCTATAACCATCATCGCCTTGACTACAAGTTTCTGGCTGTCCCTAACCCAGTGCCCTTTACTGCAGACCAACCAATCGGTGGGCTTTGTCCATATAAACTTCCCCTTGAACGCCTCCGCAAACCTTCGTGCGTTTCCTAGTTCAGTATATATATTTCCGCTAGTTACTTCCAAATCTGCTGCTTTATCTTCCATTTCTCTCCTTAGCTACTGTACGTCTAAATCAATTTCAAACTTAGCCATGGCTTCTGCCAGACTTTTATGCGCACGGATCGGCTTTTCAATCTTGCCAGTCTTGGCTTCGATCATGTCCACCCACTCACGAGAGTTCAGTCCAGCGCCGCAGGAGTTATGGCTGCATTTGTAACTTACCCAGCCATCTTTATCTAATTGGGTGAAGGCATCGGGGCTGGTATGGTCAGTATTCAAAAAGCAGCCGTGCTGCCACTTGAGGCCACCTTTATATGCAATCGGTGCTCTAAATCCAATTTCTGCTGCCTTAAGCCCTGCTTGCACCAATTCTTTAGTCCAACCGCCGCCGCCGGTTGTTTTCTGCTCAGCCTTGGGGGCCAGATCAGCGACTGCTTGTAGTTGCTCCAGAGTAACCACCCGGACAGGTTCCTGTGGCACCGTCATCTGGGCATAACGATGCGGGCGCGTGGGCGTGGAATCCCCCTTGCACGCGATGGTGCCATAAGCCTTCAGGATTCTGCTGGCATTGTACAGTGTCCGATCTACATGGGCGGCTTTGTTGTCAAACCGCGTCGCCAAGGCTACCAGGACGCGCTGTACCAAGTCCGTGCTGGCATCATCGGCTCCGGTAGAGGGTAAGTCGATTCGATATAATAGATGGTAACCATTCCCGCTACTGGCGCGTACCGGCTGTGGCCATCCCTGGCCAGACAACCATTCGATGACCTGATACATTACTTTCTTGGCCGTGGCCTTCTCTTCGTCACTACTGGAAATTCCTGCAAAGCGCTGCGGATCGATGTCGATGGGCAGCCAGTTACGCTTGGTGACAGCTAGATCATCGGTGGTGTTGATCTGATAGGGTTTGGTGCGATTAAAGGCTCTGGAAAGCAGATCAGGATGGACAGGGTTGATCGTCCAATAGATGTTGGACTTGCCGCTGTACTCTTCCACGGCAGCCGCCATCTCGTCCAAGTGTTCCGGCAGTTCAAAGTAGCCCGATACCGTCCCTAGTTTAAGTGTTTTGGGTGCCCTGACTTCTACCACACAAGGTTCAAAAAACAGGGTATTGATTGCGTCTATAATATTCTGATGTGGATCAAACATATTTATAGCACCTCCTGCTGGGCATCTACATTGTTGTACTTCGATTGGATGTGCCGTTGCAGCCCAAATAATCTGGCCACTTTGCTCACTTGGGAGTATGACACCTGCTGATTGACGGCGATTTCCTGCCACGTTAACTCAAAATGATCCTTAATGTACGCGGCCAGTTCCCGTTGGGCTTGTTTTGCTTTGCTGTATTTTTCCATGTTTTTCCTTTCCTATGTAAGAATGTAATAGTTGATTTCTTACTTACTATGTAATACTGCGAAATCGGCAGAATTATCATTCTATTTTGCATTTATTATCGTGATCCTGTGGCCCAGCGGACGCCATATTATAAAAAGAATAATGAAATATACCGCGAGTACCCGCCACTGTGCCTTGGCGCAGGCAAAAAGGGATAGGCAAACGTACCACCCTAGCCTCAGAAAGCCCGCCACGCGCCTCTGGTGAGGCCGTTTTTTGGGGCTGATGGGCAAAAATACCGGAAAACTCGTGACCAACTCTGTCTTTTTCTCAGTATTAAAGGTGCATAGGCGGGTGGAGAACTTTACCGCACGCGGCAGTGCGATTATCTACCTGCTGAAACACAGTATTGGAAGAGAGAAGATTGGATACCTTTTATGGAGACTCGACTACTATATGACCGCAAGGAGGCTGCACGGCAATTATCCATTTCCGTGCGTGCGCTTGACTACATAATTGCTTCCAAGGGACTGGATACTCGCCGAATAGGACGCAAGGTGCTTGTAACTCATGCATCCCTCGTGCGCTATGCGGCGGCTAATCACTATGATGCCGTCAAGGAAGTCATGAGCGAGTCCACAGCCGCCCTCAAGGACGCATCATCCAAGTGTGCATAACGGGCAGTCATAGAAATCGTCTTGTGACCGGCTAGGGTCTGAATGACTTTCAGGTTTACGCCCCGCATCGCCAGACGGCTACAAAATGTGTGCCTGTTATCGTGCCAGCGATAGTGTACGACGCCAGACTCAGTAAGAGCAGCTTTCCACCATGCACGTGGTGACGTATCAAATACTTTGCCTGTACGCTTCACAGCCGCCATTCGAGCGCGTATCTCTTTAAACGCTGCTTCAATGCTGGCATTCATCGGGATTGATCGGCCACTATTGTTCTTCGTCTTCGTGAGCCGGACTTCACGCCTCACGAAGTCAATCTGGTTCCACGTCAACTCATATTGTTCTGAGAGCCTCATGCCGGTGCCAAGGCTGATATCCAGTTCAGGGAGGTGATCCGGTGGAATTACGGCGCGAAGTGCATTCTCTTCCTCGTCCGTCAACCAACGGATGACAGCGTTGTCCTCATGCTTTTGCTGAACAAGTCTGGCAGGGTTGCTCGTGACCTTTCTATTCTTCAACGCTTCACGGAAGATGAGGGAGAAGAGAGCCCTGTACCGATTGCTAGTCGCCGATGTTTTGGTGTTCCGCGTCAACCAATCGTCAATCTCTTGTGGCTTGATGCTGTCCGCTTCACGGTCATCGAAGTCTGGTCTTATCCGTGCCAGTCTCCCCAAGATGTTCCGCTGGTCACGGTGGTGAGCCAAGCTGAATGACTCAATGTCGTCACACAGGGCACCGAACTTGATGCCCACGGCGCGAAAATTCTCCGGCAGCTTGATGCCTTTCCGTCGCTCCTCTGTGCGTTTGCGGAACAAGTCGATGGCGTCAGATTTCCGGCCCACTTTTTCGCGCCTGAGCTTGCCGCCTGCATCCCGGAACCGTATCCACCAAACGCCACTTCCGGGTATCCGTTCCCAGACCCCCCGCACTTTGGCTTCATCCTTCTTCTTGGTTGCCTTAATCTGTTCCATATATCCCCTGTAACACCAAGTATCACCCTAAGTATCACCATGGTCAATTAGTGGATATCGGTTTAGAGGCAGACTCTATGTAAGTTATTGATATAATTGGTGCCCGGAGGGGGAATTGAACNNTTGAACCCCCACGACCTTGCGGTCTGCGGATTTTAAGTCCGCTGCGTCTGCCAGTTTCGCCATCCGGGCACAGATCGGCCGCCTGCTGACATTGCCTTTATCAAGGTTAGCAGCCCCGGCGCACAGCGCGCCCTCGCCAGGGCGAAGGCCTTTTCAGATGCGCATGGGCATCAGCACGTAGCGGTACTTGTACTCGGCGTCGGGGTCCTCGGGACGCATCTGGCCGGCCGATTGCGAGTCCTTGAACTCCAAGCGCACCTCGCCCTCGTTGCCCAGGGCCTTCAGGAAATCCAGGATGTAGCCGGAGTTGAAACCAACGGCGATGGGCTCGCTCGCGTAGGGCGTGTCGATGGTGTCTTCGCTCTCTCCGCTCTCGGCCGAGTTGGCGCTGATCTTCAGCTCGTTGCTCTCCAGGCGCATGCGGATGGCGCCCGAACGCTCGTCGGCAAACTGCGCCACGCGGCCGATGGCAGCCGACAGCTCGCTCGAACGGACGACGGCGAACTTGGTGTTGTCGCGCGGCANNCGGAAGAAGAGCGTGTGCTCGTCGTCGGCGAACTCGACCTTTTCGGCCTCGGAGACAGAGAGCAACTGTTGCAGCTCCTGGAGGGCCTTGCGGGGGATGAGGACACGCTTCTCGCCGCTGATGCCTTCGAGGGCTTCGTTGGGCTTTTCGACGTAGGCAAGCCGGTGGCCGTCGGTGGCGACCATGGCCAGCGACTCGGCCTTGATAACCAGCAGGGCGCCGTTGAGCGTGTAGCGCGACTCCTCATTCGAGATGGCGAAGATGGTGCGGTTGATGAGCGTCTTCAGCACCAGAGCCGGGATGCTGGTGGCGGCGACCGAGGGAAACTCGGGAACCTGCGGCTAGTTGGCGCGCGCCATGCCGACCATCTTGGTGTTCGAGCGGCCGGAGCGGATCTGTACCCAGTGGTTGTCGAGC
>PLSM01000099.1 GCA_003165075.1 Acidobacteriaceae bacterium
ACAGGGCTTGTTCAGAGGTTCCTTATGTGCAGGAGATACACTAAATCAATCATGAGTAAGCCATCGAAGCTGAGTTGGTTGCTGGCCTTCTGTTGCATCGTTCCGCTGATTGCCCTGGCACAAGCAAGCAAAGAAGATCAGTCAGAGCGATATGCTGCTGAGGGACAGCAGGCATTGGCGGCCGGCCAGTTTGACACTGCCCGCACCGACTTTGAGCAATTGGCCAAGCTGCAACCTGGCGTCGCTGAAGTGCACGCCACCCTGGCCGCGATCTATTTTCAACAGCACGAGTATGAGTTGGCGGTGCGCGAGGTGCGCGCGGCGCAAAGGCTCAAGCCAAGCCTGCCGAGACTGGATACTCTGTTGGGCCTTTCGTTGTCGGAACTGGGCCAGTTTCAAGAGGCGCTGCCGCACCTGGAGAAGGGTTTCAAGCAGTCTGCGGACCCCGATGTGAGGCACATGTGCGGTCTGCAGCTTCTGCGCGCCTACACTGGACTCAGCCGCGATTCCGATG
Organism: Acidobacteriaceae bacterium; assembly: GCA_003165075.1. Classification (GTDB taxonomy): domain Bacteria; phylum Acidobacteriota; class Terriglobia; order Terriglobales; family Acidobacteriaceae; genus Telmatobacter. The sequence continues at coordinate 515 of PLSM01000099.1, forward strand.
CTGTGGAGGCGGCGCTGGCACTCAACAAGCTCTATCCCGACGACCCCGAGGTCCTGTATCACACGGGTCGCATCTATGGAAACTTCGCCTACATCGTAATGGAGAGATTGCACGACAAGGCAGCGGGGTCGATCTGGATGTTACAGGCCCAAGGCGAGGCCAACGAGAGTCAAAAACTCTATGACGCGGCCATCATCGCCTTCAATCACGTGCTCCAGCTTGACCCTCAACGCCCCGGCATTCACTATCGGATGGGGCGGATCTATCTGTCCCAGTTCAGGGAAGGACACAAGCCCGAAGATCGAGAGGCCGCCGTACGGGAGTTTACGGCCGAACTGGGCGTCGATCCCAGCAATGGAAATGCGGGGTATGAGTTGGCGAACATCCAAGTAGAGCTTGGAAACCTGGATGAAGCTCGCAAGCAATTCGCGCAGGTCATTGAGAAGTACCCCGACTTTGAAGAAGCGCTTGTGGGCCTGGGCGGCGTCTACCTCGATAGCCAACAGGCGAAGGATGCGGTGGACCCGCTGCAACACGCGACACGGCTGCGACCAGAGGACAAAGTTGCATGGTACCGACTGGCACAAGCCGAGCGAGCAGCAGGAAACAGGGAAGAGCAGGCGAAGGCATTGGCAGAATTCAGGAAGCTCCATAATTCCACTCCGGTGACTCTGCGCAAGTCGAATGCCGGCGAGGAGATCACACCACAGCAGTTGGACTCGGACGCCAAACCCTGAGTTGGGTGTCGATCGCTGCTTCCCGGGTCGCCAGTGTGCCCGATGTGAAACGGTGCGCACGGATTGTGTTCCATGCCCGAGCGCGGACGACCATACTGCCCTGCATTCTTCATGTGCCGAGCAATACTACGAACCTAATTGCATTGCCAAAGGGCACCACTAAGCCCAACTCGTAGCCTGATGCAGTCTCACTTTCGCTTTCACCCTTCGTTCTTCGATCTACGTGAGAAGGGTTGTGAGCGTGGCGATAACTGTCTTTGTTTCACACCTCGTGATTGCGAATTAATCTCTGCCCAACGGTCAAGCGAAAACAGCTTGCGGTGCAACCCGCACCGCATTTGGAGGTACAGCACCTAAGCGCGACTTTTGTTGAGTGGTGTCCATTCGCTGCTGCAGTAGCAAAGACCCTGGAGTTCGGTGTAATCCGGGTTGCAACATTTACTACTAATAAACAGCGAAAAGATCAAGAATAAGTTCTTGACAATCTGTTTAATGTCGCAATAAAATTTACACGCAAACTAAGGTTACCGGTTACCCATCTTGATAAGTTTGCAAAGGACGTGACGGCTTGGCCACATAAAGTGCACTTGGATGATTGAGTGCTTCTATTCATCGGGACTGTGTTGCTATTGTCCTCACTTTCTTGTCCTAGCCGTTGAGGAGACATTTCCAGGAATGAAATCGGGTCCGGCATTGGCGGCGATTTCCCCGGCGATTCTGGTATCGGGTCATGCGACAAACCGTGCCGGAACGACGACGCGGAGTGCCGGGATACTCCTGCTTCTTGTGGGTTCCTTGGTGGCGTACTCCCCCAGGCTCAGGGCGACGTCTGTGGCCCCAGCGACGACGGCGACGCCCGACGCGTCGGCCCCCCAAGGAGCCTCGGCGCCGTATGGTGGCCTGCTCTCCCTCGGGTTTCTGAGCACATCAGGCAACCAGATTGTGGATTCAAAGGGAATTCCGCAGCGTCTTGCGTGCGCCGGTTATAACGAACCTAGCCATGATATTCCGGGCGACCTTGCAGGCATGAAGAAGGCGGGGTTTAACTGCGCGCGCTTCCCGTTTGACGAAGGTGCGCTTGGTACTACGTTTCCCATGATGGACGCCATCGTCGCCGCCGCTGCGCCACTTGGCATGAAGGTGATTTTTGATCATCATGTAGACGATGCCGAGGACCTGTGTGGCGGGCAACAGCAGAATGGCCTATGGTTCGACGTTGGTGACGGAACCGATAACACAGACGGATGCGGCAATAAGGGCAAAACAACCCCTGACAAATTCAAAGCTGACTGGGTAGCTGTGGCGGGGCATTATGCCGGAAACAGTACGGTGATCGCCTTCGATCTTGACAATGAGCCTCTTGTTCTCGGCCTCCACGCCACGCCGATCACGTGGGGAACTGGTGGCCCCACTGACATCCTGAAGATGTGGGAGGATGTTGGTTCCGCGATAGAGGCTGCGGACCCAGGCGTGCTGATTGTCGCAGAATGCCCTGTTAATTACAGCGGGAAGCTCTTGGACGGTAGTGCAGAAGGAACGAAAGGGATCATGGATTGCAGCATGGCCCAGTCCAAGCCCGCGATTCTGAATCCGCCTGCTCCAAAGTTCGTGTATTCGATACATGATTATCCGAACATCGGCCCAAATAATGAAGGTCCATCCATTGCGGATCGAAATGCCGCGTGGGGCTTTCTCGAGATGCGATACATCGCCCCGGTGTGGATTGGTGAGATGGGTTCCAGCCTCGACCAGCCACATTCAGATGGCGTGACAGTTGAACAGCAAACGGAATGGGCCACAGCACTTGTTACTTACTTAAACGGCAAAGCGCCGGGAGGTCCCACATTTACCGCTGCCGAACAACCCTTTGGCACAGATTGGTGGGCGTGGGGTGACCTGAGCGGACAAACTCCCGATGGGACCCTGCAAGGGAGTACGCTGAGGTTCGGCCAACTCGCAATCTACTCACAGCTGCGCTTTGCGAATGGCACCGCCAAGTCCGGGAGCAAGGCTCTAGTTATAACGTCTGGCATTTCTGATAGTACGACAACGCCCGGCAGACGTGGCTATCTCTTGCCCAAGGGTTGGTTCAGCACAAAAGGGGCGCAGATTGTTGACGCGCGGGGAAAGCCGGTGCGAATCGCATCTGTAGGCCTGCCGGGATGCGACGGAACCGATAACGCCCTGCGCTTTCTGAGATTCGTCAACTATAAGACGACCATGCGGGGGATTGTTTCCGACGGCTTCAACACCGTACGCATTGCGTGGTCCGATCTCACTCTGGCTGCATCTCCCAAACCTGGAGCGATTAATTACGACCTGAATCCTGACCTCAAAGGTCTGTCCAGTATGCAAGTCATGGACAAGATTGTTGACTATGCAGGCGTGGTCGGCTTGCGAGTTATCTTCGATCACCACACGAATGACGGCGGAGACCACGGCTGGGGTGGGCAGCAGACTAATGGTCTCTGGTTTGATAAGGGACCCGGTTCGGATGGAACAGACGGCAGCAACCCCGGCACAATCACTGCGGAGCAGTTCCAGGAGAATACGCTCACGCTGGTGAAACGATATCGGAACGACCCCACGGTAATTGGCTATGACCTGGACAATGAGCCGTTAAGTCGTGGCGTCGGCGGAGTATCGCTGAATTGGGGACAGGGCGGTCCCACGGACATCTGGAAGATGTACACCGAACTGGGCGATGCGATCCTAGCGCTGAACCCCAAATTACTGATCGTCTGCGAGGGCCCTCAAGGCACGGCCAACACCGGAAACGGCCTGGCCGGGATAGGCCCGGAGGGGGATCTGAGTGCTGTCGGCGGCGTGGGTGGCGTCCCTGCCAAGCCGGTGATTTTGAAGATCCCCAATCAAGTGGTTTACTCGGTGCACGAGTACGACACCAACGTCTACGACTTCGGAGCAAATGATCAGCCGTCGACCCTGATTCCTCATATGAACAACGATTGGGGCTATCTGTATACCCGGAATATCGCGCCAGTGTGGATTGGGGAAATGGGATCGAATCTTGATAAGCCGCAAGACCGAGTTTGGGCGCAAACCTTGTTGGACTACATGAACGGCAAAGATGGAGCGCAGGGGGGACCGGTTTTCAAAGGCGACGATCAACCTGTGGCCGGAAGCTGGTGGCTTTGGGGCTACTTTCCAGGCGAACAGACAGATGGAACTCTGGAGAGCGATTGGACAACCCCAAGACCGGACCAGAAGGGAATCACTGACCAATTACTTTATTCGCCGCGCGTTGGATCGCGCGAGCCGTAATAGCTCGCGCGATCCATACGGGCGATCAAAGAATCGGGAAACACGACAGAACGCGACAACTTTGTAGAGCCGGGAATCACAAGCTGATGCGAGACACGAAATGCAGGCAGAGCAGCAAGCAGTGAAATCCGGAATGCCAGGGACCATCTGGAGAACCATTCACGATGAACCCCAACCTGGTGGTTGGGTACAACCGTTAAATATTCAGGAGGCATGTATGCGAAACATGATTCGATTGGGAATCGTGCTTGCCGTCGCGCTGTGCGTGAGCCCAGTGTTTGCTCAGAACTCAAATTCCGGCGACATTCGAGGAACTGTGACCGATGTGACCGGCGCGGTAATCCAAGGTGCGACCGTTACCGTTCTGGATGTCGACAAGGGTGTCGTGACCACCTACAAGAGTGACGGCGCGGGCCTGTATGACACGGGCTCGATCGTGACGGACCATTACACCATCACATTTACCAAGGATGGTTTCGACACCTATGTGCGCGGGCCTGTCACTCTCCAGGTTGAGACGCTCACCATTAACGGAATCCTGAAGGTTGGCGCTGCAACGGAGACGGTGCAGGTCACCGACGATGTTCCCTTGATGCAGACCGAAACCGGGACGCAGGCGACGATTCTACCCGAGCAAGAGATGCAGGATCTGCCGAATTTCGCGAGTTGGGAGTACTTCGTAATCCTGATGCCCGGCACATCTGGCTCTCCGACGGGCGGCAACAGCAACGTGACCCCCGGCCAGACAGCGTCGGTTAATGGCAATGCGGTCTTTTATAACGTGCTAGGTGACGGCGTCACGATGTCGCTGCCGTCCAACGGAAACTCCTACGACTACAATTTCGACACTCTGCAAGAAGTCCAGATGATCACCAATGCCGGCTCGGCGCAGTATGAAAATGGCGGCGTGCTCTACAACCAGATCAGCAAGGGTGGCACCAGCCATTTTCACGGAGATCTTTTCGAATATTTCCAGAACAACGACCTGAATGCGGCACCCTACGGTTTCGGTGAGCCCACGTCAGTGCCAATCCAGCGCGCCAACTATTATGGCGGCTCCTTTGGCGGCCCCGTGCCATGGAAGCCCTTCACGAAGAAGTTGTTTTTCTACTTCAACTATAACCGCACCCAGAACTATGGTGGCAGTTCGTACGGATTTGAAACGGTTCCTACTACGAACATGATGAATGGCGATTTTACGGGGATGCAGGTTCAAAGAGCAGACGGAACGATAGGACCGCTGATCCTTTATGACCCGACGACGCAGATCATTGACGCCAGCGGCAATTTAGTGCGGGAGTCCTTCGCCTGTGAATATGCCGGCTGCAATTACGATACCGGCAACAAGATTCCCAGCAAGATGATCTCTGCCGTGGCCCAGAATATCCAGAAGTATTTTCCGGCACCCAATGTTAGTAACCCAACAGTAAACCTGGGTATTACTACGAATAACGTCTATTACAATATTCCGGTCAACAACCCAGGTTGGGCGCTTTTCTACCGGGCGGATTACGACATCACGCCCAAAAACCGGCTCACAGCAACGGAGTTCTATACCAGTGGCCAAGCCAATGAGTTAAGCAACGACTGCCCTATCAATTGCACCAATGCCGGCAATACCGCCATTACCGCACAGGTTTCAGACGTATGGACGTTCAGTGCGGACATGAACAACGAATTCCGCGCAGGGCTGTCTACCCAGAACAATCTCTACATACCTCAAACGATTGGCCAAGGCTATCCGGCCAAGCTTGGAATTCAGTGGGCTAAGGCAGACCTTTTCCCCGAAGTCAACATTAATGGAGTTTGGGGATTTGGGCCGGGAACGAACGCAATTCAACACCAGACCATGATCGAACCTTCCGACGTGGTTACAGTCGTTAAAGGCAAGCATATTCTCCACTTCGGCGGTGAATTTCTGGCGATGCAGGTGAACGCAACAAACTGGGGCAATGTCGATGCGGGCGCCACGAACTTTACCGGCGCGTATACGGAAAACTGGACGCCCGCCACCTGCAGCAATCCGAGCTTTCCCGGACAGGCATGCCCGGACACAAACACGGGACTAGCCTATGCGGATTTCTTGCTTGGACAGGTAAACAGCTGGAGCGCCACGAACACACCGGAATTCTATACCAGGTACAAATCCCTACAGGGCTTCGTGCAGGACGATATCAAAATTCGTCCCAACTTTACGTTTAACGCAGGTTTGCGCTGGGAGGGATGGACGCCAAACCATGAAAAATATGGTAATTCGCGTTTATTCGATCCGACCATTGTGAATCCTGGAGTCAATCCCTTTGGAGTTGTGAATACGCTGGGGGCCATGTGGTATGGAACCACTCATACCAACGGCCGCATGGATGACATCTCGTCCATATGGAATATCTTCCTGCCGCGCTTTGGCGCTTCCTGGCAGGCGAGACCTAATATGGTGGTCCGGGGCGCAATTGGCCTCTATGCGTATAACGACCAGATCGGCTCTCAGGGCACTGGATCGCTCTTTGGTTCCTCAGCCAACGTGGGCGATAACACCAATGGCATATTGCCGCTTCTGCTTCTCGACCAGGACGGCTCCGTGAACGATCAGGGAAGTTACGGCTCATCCATCAACTCCCTGTATAAGTCCGCTCCTACCGCTCCTGATGCTCTCAACGGAACATCGGTCCATTACAACCTTCTTCATACGCCGCCTCAAGAGATCTGGCAATACAATCTGGAAATTCAACGTGAACTTGGTCCCAACATGGCGCTCAAGGTCGCTTATGTCGGTAGCCACGGCTACCACCAGGAGCGCTGGCTGGATCTGAACCAGATACCGGTGGCTGCCCTTGGTCCTAACGACACGACTGGCCTCACCGACGCCCGGCAGTATCCGAATTTCCAATCGGTCTCGGGGGAGCAGTGGGATGCGATATCCAACTACAACGCGCTTCAAACAACAATTGAAAAACGTGTGAGCTCTGGGCTTCAATTCAACTTCAACTACACCTGGTCAAAGTACTTGGACGAGGCGGACAATTGCGCATGGAATTGCGCTTACAATACTGGCCAAAACGGATGGGACCTGCGCTCGAACTATGGGCCTGCAGCGTACGATATCCGCAGCATGTTCAAGGGACGTATCGTCTACAAACTGCCCTTCGGCAAGGGCGCACAGTTTCTGAACAGCAACTCCATTCTGGATGAAGTTATCGGCGGATGGCAGACTGCAGCAACGGTTCAGTGGCAGTCAGGTAACCCGTTCACTCCTGAGGAATGGGATTACTGGAATACCTACTCTCAGGGGGGAGGCTTGTTTGCCAACGTAGTTCCGGGAGTAAATCCATACGCAGGGGGCCGCAAAATCGGGCCCAACGCGAGTTGGTACAACGCGAATGCCTTCAGTAACCCGCCCGCGGGAACGTATGGAGATGCGGGCAGAAACAGCCTGCGTGGTCCGTCGCTCTCGAACATCAACTTCTCGCTGGGTAAGAACTTCACCATCTGGCGCGAGTCGAAGTTCCAGCTTCGCGCTGATGCCAGTAATGTGCTGAACCATCCGAGCTTCGGATTACCGGACGGTGTCATGGGCCCGGGTCACACACCTTCGGTTACTTCGTTGACGGTGGGTGGCCGCGCGGTGGAGCTAATCGGCAGGATAACCTTCTAATCCAGGTTCAGCCCGCAACAGGAAAGGACGGCGCATGTCGCCGCCCTTTCTTATAGTATGAACCTGCACCGTTGGGATAAGGCGCCTTCTATGCCACTCAGCGCGGCTTGGGGTCTGATTGCGCAGACGCAGAGCCCCTCTTTCTTCATTCTGTCTCCTACGGCGATTCCCATTGGTATGATGTGATTGCCATGTCCGCTAAATCTGTACTGTTTACCGCGTCATTGCTTGCCGCCATATCTGTTGTCTCTGTCTGCCAGACCACCCCGAGCAAGCAGGACGAGATCAATCTGCATTCGCGTACGGCGCAGCAATATCTACAAGAGAAGCGGCCGGACCTGGCGATTCCGGAGTTGCAGAAGCTGATTGCTCTCGACCCTGACAATGTGGATGCGCGCGGAAACCTGGGAGTCCTCCTATTCTTTCGCGGTGATTACAAGAATGCTGTTCCAGAGTTACGTGCAGCTATCAAGTTACAGCCGGAGTTATGGAAGCTTCAGGCGTTGCTGGGTCTCTCGGAGGGCAGGTTGGGAGACAACAACGCGAGCCGCGGGGATTTGGAAGCTACTTTCCCTCATCTAAAGGAAGAAAAGACTCAGAGCGAAGTCGGAAAGGCTTTGATCGGTAACTACACAGCTACCGGGGATCTGGAGAAGGCCGCAACCGTAGCATCCGCATTACTGGCAGCACAACCAACCGATACATCTCTGCTCTACTTGGCCTACCGGCTTTACTCAGACCTGGCTGGCAAGACAATGCTGACGATGGCCTTGACGGCACCGGGTAGCGCAGAGATGCGCCAGGCGATGGCGCGCGAGCTGGCCCGGCACGGAGACGAGGCGCCAGCCATCGCAAACTTCCGCGAAGCCATCCGATTGAATCCGCGGCTTCCCGGCCTCCACTCTGAGCTGGGAGACTTTCTCTATCACTCGGCCGACGCGAAACTCCAAGCGGAGGCTGAACCCGAGTTCAAGGCTGCTTTGGCAGTGAATCCGAGGGACGAAAAGGCTCATTTGATGTTGGGATTGGTTGCAGCAAAGCGTGGCGACATGGATGCCGCATATGCAGCTTTTTCCCAAGCGCTGGAGATCAACCCAAACGACAGCGACGCCTGCACAGAACTGGCCAAGCTGCTGGTGGCGAAGAACCAGCGCGAACAGGCACGGCAAATGCTTGAGAGGGCAATTCAAATCGATCCTACAGACTATGTTGCGCACTATCGGCTGGGCACCCTCTATCGCCAAGAAGGGAAGACGGACGAGGCAAAACAGCAGGTTGATGAGTATCTGAAATACAAGCAGATGAAGGCAAAGCTGGAAAAGGTGTTTCACGATATGCGAGTCCTCTCGGGTCAACACGAAGCCGATGATCGGGATGAGAAATAGGGTCGGAGCACATAGCATCGTGGGGAAGTCGTCGTCACTGCGGACGATGTTTCTGAAATCGTGCGTGGGTCTTTCAATACTGTGTCTGCACACCGCAGCAGTAGGTCAGATGGGGACGGCAACCCCGCTGCCTGCAGCCGAGCGCGAAAAAGGGGCGGCCGAGAGAAAGGCCACTGGTATCCTTGCCAACTATCCACAGTTGGTGGATATTACGGCGTCGACGGGCATCCATTTTGAGCACTTATCCAGCCCCGAGGCGAAATACATTGTGGAGTCGATGAGTGGGGGAGTCGCGCTGATTGATTACGACCAAGATGGCTGGCCGGACATCTATTTCACGAATGCGCAGAGCGTGGAGACAGCCCAACGCGGAGTACAGGCTCGGAGCGCTCTGTTTCATAACAATCACGATGGGACATTCAGCGATGTTACGGAAGAGGCAGCGGTAGGTTATCCCTGCTGGGCTATGGGCGCGGTGGTGGGTGACTACAACAACGACGGATGGCCCGACCTGTTGGTGACTTGCCTGGGCGGTGTGGTGCTTTATCGCAACAATGGCGACGGGACATTTACCGATGTAACCAAGGCAAGTGGACTTGGGGGCGACTCCGGATGGGCGACGGGAGCGGCCTTTGGAGACTACGACAGCGATGGCTGGGCCGATTTGTTTGTGTCACATTATGTCGACTTTCATCTCGACGATCTGCCTGCATTCGGTTCAGGCAAATCGTGTAAGTACATGGGCTTCGATGTGCAGTGTGGCCCTCGCGGACTGAAGGGATCCTCGGACAATCTTTACCATAACAACGGCGACGGAACGTTTACTGATGTAGCAAAGAAGTCTGGGGTGGACGATCCGGAGCGCCGTTACGGCCTGACTGCGATATGGTCAGATTTTGATAATGATGGGAAACTGGACCTCTTTGTTACAAACGACGGCCAAGCGAACTACCTCTACCAAGGCGACGGTAAAGGAAAGTTCGAGGATGTGGGCCTCTCTTCCGGAGTGGCGGCGAACGAGGATGGAGTTGAACAAGCCAATATGGGAGTGGCCCTGGGCGACTACCTACACACAGGGCGCATGTCGCTGCTGCTTTCGCATTTTGACATTGAATATGCTGCCCTCTATCGAAATGAGGGAGGAATGAACTTCACCGATGTGTCGATTGCATCGGGAATTGCCAGAGGCACCCAGGGCTATGTGGGTTGGGGAAGCGCATTTGTGGATTTTGCGAACAATGGCTGGGAGGATTACTTCCTGGTGAACGGACACGTATATCCGCAGGTGGATAGCTTCCATACAGCAAGCAAGTATCTTGAACCGAAGTTTCTGTTCTTGAACCAGCATGAAGGGAGGTTCAAAAACATCAGCAAACAGGTAGGCGCCGCGATTCAGTTGCCCCAGGTAAGCCGCGGGATGGCTGTGGGCGATCTCTTTAACGACGGGAGGATGGAGGCGGTGGTTGAAAACCTGGTGGATGCGCCGATGATCCTTCGGCCAGAAGGAGGTCCGCAAAACCATTGGGTCAGCTTTCAACTGGAAGGCGTAAAGAGCAATCGTCTGGCCTTGAATGCACGCGTACGAGCGACGGCGGGAGATCTGGTGCAATTGGGCGAAGTGTTGAGTGGCGGAAGCTATCTGTCGCAACACGATTTGCGCCTGCACTTTGGGCTGGGCAGCCACGACCATCTGGACAAGGTTGAGATTCTGTGGCCGTCAGGGGCGAAAGAGAACCTGACTCAACTTCCTGCAGATCGCTTTTATACTGTGCGCGAGGGCCAAGGAGTCGTCGGTTCAAAGCCGGCTGCTGTTCGGGCCTCCAAGCCGATTCACCGGACCCAATGAGCCATCGATGACGAGTATTCCCAAATGGACGAATTCAAGAGGTCAAGTAACATCGTCATGCAGAGACTTTACCGGGGTTCGGAACCGCATGTCGAGGATCACGTGATCCGGCCGCGAGATGGAGGAATGTGAATACTTCCTGCGCATAGCAGGCAGTTTGTCATTGAGACCTTCGTCGCTATGCATAAGCAAGTGTTCGTGCTCGTGTTTTTCTATTCGTGCGCCTGGATGGACCCTGGATCGTTCTGGTTGGGGCATCTCTATCGCTGGCCAATACATTCCCTGTCTATGAGAGCCTCCACATTGAGTTCCGGGCTGACGCTTTCAACGCCCTCAATCACACCCGGTGGAATAATGTGAATACGACCTATCCCAGCGGCAGCACGCAATTCCTCTTTGGAATGGTGAGTGGGGCGCGAGAAGCCCACATCAGCCAGGAGGGGGCGAAGCTGGTACTTTAGGGCGAGACAGAGGATACGCCCGCGTGGCCAGATATAAGCTCTGTCCGCCGAGGTGGATTGGGTTTATGAACCGTTCGCGTTCCGGGAGTTGAGACTCGGAAATAGAAAATACGAGAAGGGTTCGATGGCAATGCCGAAGATGATGCATTCCGTCTGCTAATCTTGGATGTTCTTTAACTGACTTGGAGCCTACGCATGTATCAACCTGAAACGTACTTCATTGCTCTCTCATTCATGATTCTGACCATGCTGTGCTGGGGATCGTGGGCCAACACCCTGAAGCTTTGTCCGGAGTACAGGTTTCAATTGTTTTATTGGGACTATGTTATTGGTTTGGTGGCAGGAGCTATCTTTTGGGGCTTGACGTTAGGGAGCTTCGGAAGCGCGGGCAGGCCTTTCTATGAAGACATTGTGCACGCCGGTCTACAACCCATCGTGTTGGCGTTCGTCGGCGGGGTGGTATTCAACATCGCCAATCTGCTGGTGGTGGCCGCCATCGACATCGCCGGCTTGGCGGTTGCATTTCCCATTGGCATTGGGCTGGCGCTCGTGGAAGGCGCGATCGCCAACTACGTGATTTCGCCTAAAGGAAATCCGCGTCTTTTGTTTGGCGGGATTGTGCTGGTGGTGACGGCGATTGTGCTCGACGCGATTGCGTATCGGCTGCGCGAGTCAAGCCGTCGCGCGACGAGCCGGAGGGGCATCGTAATCAGCCTGGTTGGCGGGCTCCTGATGGGCACATTCTATCCATTCGTCGCCAAAGCCATGACGGGAGAGGGCGCACCGGGCCCATATGCGGCGGTCCTCTTCTTCGCAATTGGTGTGGCGGCATGTTCCGTTCCCGTAAATTACCTTCTGATGCGAATACCGCTAGACGGTCGCGAGCCGGCTGCGATGAAAGGGTACTGGAGTGCGCCGGGAATCTGGCACCTCTGGGGCGTTGTGGGAGGGGCAATCTGGTGCACGGGCACAATCGCGAACTTTGTGGCCTCGCGGGCGCAGGTCGTCGGGCCTGCCGTGTCCTACTCAATCGGCCAGGGCGCAACCATGATCTCAGCGTGCTGGGGCGTATTTATCTGGCGCGAGTTCAGCACAGCGCCAGCGCGCTCAAAAGCAGCACTGGTTTGGATGTTTATCTTCTTCCTATGCGGACTGACGGCTGTTGCTGTCGCTCCACTGTTTTGATAGGCAACTCAACGGGTTGTCCAGAATTCCGGGGAGTATCGCAGTGTCCGCGCAGAAGCCAATCGTTGTTGTCAGGAGCATTCACACTGATCTAGTGGCGCTGACCGGGAAAAACCCCGCTGCAGGCGAGACCGTAATCGGAATCGGTTTTCAGATGCGCCAAATCGGACGCCTGGGAAGCGACGCCTTTGGTGCGCAACTAAGAGCACATCTTGAATCCGCCGGGTGACTCTGAAGCCGACTACCAAGGTCTGGGAATTCGAACATCTGTCTCTCAATGCCACCGAAACTGCGTTTTAGCTTGCGGTCATGCGGGAAGCCACTCTTCCTTGCGAGGCCGCATATGAGTGGTTTACGCTGTGTGTTTCAGATGAAAACCGGATCTCCGTTCGCCTAATCAGGTGACTTATTTTGCCAAACAATCGAGTTTCTGAGTTTGTATTTACACCGCGACAGAGCGACTTCTGCTTGGCCCACGGCTTCCACTTCTCTTGGCTGTTTGACCTTGCCCCCGCAAAACGTATCCCTTAGCCAGCTGCTTTAATGGCGAAAGGGACAGGAAGATGACGCAGGCGAAGCGGGGACGGTACACGCTTGAGTTCAAGCAGGAGGCGGTTGGATTTGTGGAGTCGGGCCAGACGATGGCAGCAGCAGCACGCAGCCTGGGAGTGGTTGAGCAGACCTTGGGCAACTGGATCAGGCTGCATCGGTCCGGGAGGTTGAAGGGAGCCAGCGGCAAGCCGCAGGTGAGTGCGGAACAGATGGAGATCAGCCGTCTGCGGGCGGAGTTGGCGCGGGTGAGGATGGAGCGCGACATCCTGGGAAAAGCGACGGCATTCTTCGCAAAGGGCCAGAAGTGAAATATGCCTTTATTCAACGTCACAAGCGGATCTGGCCGATCCGGGTGCAGTGCCGCGTNNGCTGGTGCACATCAGCGCGGCCTATGCGGAGAATCGCGGAGCCTACGGTTGGCCGCGCATCTGGCGGCAACTGCGGACCCAGGGCATTCGCGTGGGCAAGCTGCGGGTGCAACGGCTGATGCATCAGCACGGCATTCAGGCCCGCGGCAAGCGGCGATTCCGCGTCACCACCACCGACAGTCGGCACGATCTGCCGATTGCGCCCAACCTTTTGAATCGCAACTTCACCGTGGCCGTGCCCAACCAGGCATGGGTGGGTGACTTCACGTATATCGCGACCGACGAGGGCTGGCTGTTCCTGGCCGTGGTCATTGATCTGTTCAGTCGTAAAGTGGTGGGCTGGTCGATGCGGCCAGACATGCAGCGTGATCTGGTCATCGACGCCTTGGAGATGGCCTGGTTCCGTCGCTGTCCGGACAAGAAGGTGGGACTGATCTTTCATAGCGACCGAGGCAGCCAGTACGCCAGCGACGACTTCAACAAGCTGCTCAAAAGGTGCGGCATTACGCCGTCGATGAGCCGCAAGGGCGACTGCTGGGACAACGCCTGCAGTGAGACGCTGTTCGGCTCGCTGAAGGTGGAGCGGCTGCACGGCCAGCGCTTTCGAACCATCCGCGAGGCTAAGGATGAAACCATCGCCTGGTTGCTCTGGTATAACCAAACACGCATGCACTCGACGCTGAACTACGTCAGCCCGGTCCAGTTCGAGCAAGACTGGGAGGGCGCCACGACGGAGATCGCGGCCTGAGTGCAGAGACGACCGAGAGAGGCCGTGGAAATGCCGGTCCGTGGAAAGCATGGGAAAACGATGAAGCTGTTTTCCCACCCTTCCCCCAGACCTTGGAAATCGCTGCGGCGATTCCCACATTACCACCGCCACAACGGCGACGGGGATGAACAAACATCCCCCTAAACCGGCCGGTTAAGAGATACGCATTCTGAGGGCAAGGTCATGCTGTACCTACGATGGTCGGGGAGAGAGGATTTGAACCTCCGACCCTTGGTCCCGAACTGGCAATGTCTTGTAGAATCAACAACTTGTGAATCGTAATCATGGCGCTTCAATCGCATAAACGCTTCTTATTCTTATAGATAAATTTCAGTTCCTTTCCATTGGGAACCCCACTGTGGGAACCCCTTTACTGACGCAGCGCTGGATTTCCTCTGGTTGAGATGGCCAACCAATTCTGAGCTGACCTTTGAGTTATGAGCCCAACGGACAACTGCTAAGTGCTATGCAATAATTGGCCTCATCATCGGCTGACATCTAGTTGCAGTGCTAATGCGGAAGCCCGAACAACGGGAGGTCGTCACGACTATGGATCGCAAAGATATCTGGGAACAGATCGGCAGAATCCTCCAAAGTGAGAGCTTCACGGGCAAAGACCAGCTCAAGAAACTGCTGGAAGTCCTGTTCAACAACATGGACTCTCAAACTAGCCTCAAGCCGGACCGGGTAATAAAGGAACTGTGGCCAGAAGAGACTAAGACAAAGCGATCTGCCGATGTAGCGACTGAAATAAACAGGCTACGAAAAGCGCTGAAGTCCTATTACGAGATGGAAGGCACGACCGACCCCATCGGGATTAGCCTTCCAAATCGCTCAATGCCAACTCTAGACGGTTCGAAGGAAAAGCGGTGGATCGTAGCCGAACCTCGGGATGTTGTCGAGGATTTGGAGCCTCCGCCGGCACCATCGGCGAACCCCCGCAGATGGCTGAAGACGGTTGCTGCCGCAGTTGCCATTTGCGTTGTGACGTACAACGTCATCCAAATCGAATCGGGAGATCGCCGACCTCAATTTGGGCGTCTGGACAGTACAACACTTACAATTTTCAATGCGAAGGGAAAGGAACTTTGGCACAAGAGCTTTTCTGACGAATTCTGGCCTGAATACTACGACCACGGTCTGGGGCAGCGTCTATGGATTGGGGATTTGGACGGTGATGGCCGCATAGAGGCTCTCTTCCTTTACCACCCCGCCGGCAACCCCTATTCTCACTCGACGACGCTGATCTGCTTTTCGGACCGGGGCCAAGAGATATGGCGTTGGACGCCTGGAAGAGCTCTGCCCGAGTTCGTTGGCACCCCGGTGATATATTTTACGTTTGGCTTTGTGGTTCTGAAGGCAGGGCAATCCGGTCATCGACGAATCGTCGTTTCAAGCCAATGTCACCCTTTTTACCCCGATCAGATAGCTATCGTCGATTCCAAAGGCAAGACGGTCTCAGAGTATTGGCACTCGGGAATTCTAAACCACCTTGCCTTGGCCGACCTTGATGGCGAGGGGCGGGAAGAGATCATCGCCTCTGGAATCAGCAATGGATACCGTCAGGCGACATTGATCGTTCTGGATTCGGACAAGGTCTTTGGTGCTTCGACGGAAGCTGTCCGGCCTGAGGTTCAACTTCACGGCGTGGGCGTTGCCCAAGAGCGAGCTCGCCTGCTGTTTCCTCGCAGCGATTTGAACAAGGATCTGGAGGTTTATAACCAAAGTGGAGATATGACCATTGATGAGGGCCGGATTCGATTGCTTGTCTCGGAATGCTCGCTCAACCCGAATTGCGTCATTTTGTATGAATTCGACAAGAGCTTTCATCTGCGCGCCGTCACGCCGGCTGACTTCTTTCGAAGCGCTCATAAAGAGTTCTATCTGAACCGCAAAGACGATCATCCGTTTAGCGCCCAGGAAGAGGCTGAATTCCAAAAAGTCCGATGCCTGGTCGGATGCAAGACAGCGTTCGTTTCCGTCGAGATCCCTTGACTCCGACGGATTGGTATTGGAGCAGTTATATCTGTGGAAATGGCCCTTGCGACCACATGCCGATCATCGACTTCCGGGACCCAGAAGACTGCCACATCGACAAGCGTTCCCAGAATACCCGTCTGTGGGTAATCACAATGAATGACTAAAGTTGCCTGTTGGTAATTCCTGAGTCGCCGTCCGTCAGATTCCATACCAATTTAATATGAACTGCGCTTGATTCAGAGTCCATACGTGCGACTCCATGCTAGTTTCACGGGGTACGTGACTGCAATTCAGAGATCCCATTACAACCGCCCGAGGGCGATGATAGATCGCCTCTGCTCAGTCAACCGTCAATTCTGCAATCGGATAGATTGTGCTGGGGTTCACACCTGAACAGGGCGCAAGGAGTCAAAATGTACGGGAACGGTAAGACTGTCAGTTTTCGTCGTGCTCTAGTCGTTGTTTCCCTCTTTTGGTTGCCTCTTGGCCTAACCACGCCTGCCGCGTCGCAGGGCAGTAGTACCCTCACCACCATCGACGTTCCAGGCGCAGGAACGGGGGCGCAGCAAGGAACCGCTGTCACCGCCGTCGACGCGGTGGGCGACATCGCGGGTGTCTATATCGACACGACCAGCGTGATGCATTGCTTTGTGCGCCCTGCCGGGGGCTCAATTTCAAACTGCGACGTTTCTGGTGCGGGCTCCAGTTCGGGGGAAGGAACCATTCCTACGACCATCAATACCTCCGGAGTGGTCGCGGGATCATATATTGACGGAAGCCAGATTTCTCACGGCTTTGTGCGCGCCGTCAATGGCACAATAATAAAATTCGACGCTCCGGCCGCAAGCCAATCTAAAAACCGCGGAACTACGGTTCTTAGCATCAATGACTCGGGTGTGATCATCGGAACCTATACCACAGGGAACTATTCAACGACCTCTGTCTACGGCGGATTTATGCGTTCCGCCGATGGAACGACGTTCACTCCCATTAACGACCCAAGTGCGGGAACCGGCGAGGGCACGAATAGCAAGAAACAGGGTACAACACCCGTTGCCATAAGTGCTTCCGGAGTGATTACCGGCTACTATATCGATTCCAGTACCGTGCAACATGGTTTCGTGCGCTCGGCCAGCGGCGCGTATACGCCGATTGACCCTACGGGCGTGGGCACATGCGTCAACCACAACAACGGCTCGAACTTCGGTGGCACTTTTGCTTCGGGCATCGACGCGGCGGGTGATGTGGCGGGAACTTATCTCGACACAAGCTGCGCACAGCATGGCTTCATCCGCAGCGTGAATGGAACCATTACTTCATTCGATGTGCCTGGAGCAGACATAAACCCGTGTACCACCGGTGGGGGGAGCGGCGAAAAAATCTGCGGCACGTTTTTCGTTGTGTCGGACGCGGTGGGCGACCTGACCGGAAGTTACGTAGACACCAACGGAACAATCCACGGCTTCCTGCGCACCGCCGAAACCGGGATCTTTACATCCTTTGACGATCCCAACGCATACGCCAGCGGCGCATTGAACGGAACCCTTGGCATAGCCATAAACTCGCAGACCGGCGGGATCGAAATCGCCGGAAGCTACCTCGACGCCAATTCCGTATTCCATGGCTTTATCTATATGCCGGCTCTGACCGCAACAACGACGATGCTCACGCCGGTTCCCGCGCCGAATCCGTCGATTTATCAAGAGCCCGTCACTTTGACTGCAACCGTCTCTTCGAGCGGCAGCGCGCCTCCGAACGGCGAGAACGTCACGTTCCTAAGCGGCACCACCATACTGGGAACAGCGAAGTTAACGAGCGGCACAGCCAGTCTGACCACCACGGCGCTACCGACTGGCACGGACTCGATCACGGCGGCCTACAGCGGCGACACGGACTTTTCCGGCAGCACGTCGAGTCCGGTCAGCGAGGCGGTTGAAAAGGCCAAGTCCTATGCAAAGTTGACTTCGTCGGTGAATCCCTCCACCTTTGGACAATCCGCGATTCTAACGGCTACCGTTACCGGACAGTTTGGCGGCACAGCCACCGGCACGGTGACGTTCAGCAACGGGAGCACGAGCCTGGGGACTGCATCTCTGAGCGGAAATTCCGCAGGCTTAACGACAACGGCGTTGCCGGTGGGTACGGATTCGATCACAGCGGTGTACAGCGGCGATCCGAACTTTGCCGGGAGCACGTCAAACGCGGTGACCCAGGTGGTGAACACTCCACCGTCCGCGGCGACGCCAACTTTCAGCGTTCCGGCAGGGACCTACACTGCAGCGCAATCGGTGACGGTCAGCGATGCGACGGTTGGCGCAACTCTCTACTACACCACCAATGGAACAACGCCGACAACTTCATCTACCAAGTACACGGGCGCAATCACCGTCTCGTCATCAGAAACGCTTGAGGCGATTGCGACAGCCAGCGGTTATTCCAACAGTGCCGCGGCGACAGCCGCCTACGTCATCAATATTCCAGCGAATCCCATGCCAGTCATGAGTAGCATGTCGCCGGCATTTACCAGCGCCGGTGGTACAGCCTTCACGCTTACAATCACCGGATCTGGATTTGCAGCAAGTTCGACGGCGTATTGGGGGACTTCCGCTCTCGCCTCGCAGTACGTGAGTGCGACGCAACTCACGGCACAGATCACAGCGGCCGAAATTGCAAATACAGGAATCACCACAATTACCGTGCGAAATCCAACTCCAGGCGGTGGCACTTCCAATTCACTGCAGTTTGAGGTGGATACGGCCGGGTCTGGAACGTCAACGACGCCAACATTTACCTCATTGACGGCGACGGTGGCTGCCGGTTCCACAGCTAGCTATCCGGTGACCGCGCCTACGGGTGTGACGATTGACTCCATAACATGCCTAAACCTTCCCGCTGGAGCAACCTGCAGCTATTCCTCTTCAAGCAATGCGGTGCCAATTGCGACATCGGCGACGACACCCACAGGAACTTATCAGGTGACAGTTGTCTTTACAGAAGCTGTACCGGGTGCGGCCACCGCTGGAATTCTGCTACCAATCCTTTTGCTGCCCCTCTTGGTTCTGAGGAGGAAATTAGCTGCACGGGGCATCTGGCTTTCTGCTTGCGTGGGGCTACTCCTGTTAGTTGCGACGACTTTCAGTACCAGTTGCGGTGGGGCAGGCTCTAAAGCAAATCAGACCCACCAGGCAACAAGTTCGGGCGTAGTCAGCCTAATCGTCAAATAGGGGGAAGGTGGCCCACTCCGTCAACGTAGCAGAGCTTGCGTCATGAGGGTGAAGCATTATCAGTTCTAGAGCTGTTCTCCAATTTGTATGTGGCGTTTTGAGTGCCGAACAGAGTGGATTTTCCTTGATGAAAGAGCCACTTAGCTGCTGCATCTTCGCTCTACAGCAATTGGAGAACAGCTATATATCCGACCAAGTGAGCGAATGAGCCGAAGCATCGACGCAAGGGGCACACCTTGAGTTTCAATCTGAAAGCCGCAGCAGTTTCCCTCCTCGCCCTCTCCGTCGCCTTACCGGCGCATGCACAAACCGCTTCGTGTGGAAGAAATTTCCTGCGATAAGGCGGAGAAAGAGAAGAGGACCAGTTCGTTGCT
The DNA here is from genome assembly GCA_003165075.1 of Acidobacteriaceae bacterium. Classification (GTDB taxonomy): domain Bacteria; phylum Acidobacteriota; class Terriglobia; order Terriglobales; family Acidobacteriaceae; genus Telmatobacter. The sequence goes on from PLSM01000099.1 coordinate 20,330, forward strand.
GCCCCTTTCGAGCACGTGAAGGCATCCGTAATCAATTATGTATCGAAGAAAGAGACTCCCGTGAACTTGCGTCGGAGCTGCAACTACTCTGTCGCTGGCCTGGCATTGCTCGTTATCTTGCCAGGTGGCCAATCACGTCTGGTCGTACGACTTCGTCAGCACATTCACACACAATGGAAGGGCCGTACGGATGCTGAACCTAATCGATGAGTTGACCCGGGAGTGCCTGGCGATTCGCCCTCGGCGCCGGCTCAACAGCCGAGATGTGATCGAAGTACTTCCCGAGGCCATGATCCAGCACGGGATACGAGAGTACATTCGCTCCAATGGCCCCGAGTTCGTGGCCAGGGTACTGCGCAAATGGCTGGATCACACCGAAGCCAAGACGTTGTATATCGAATTCGGCTCTCCCTGGGAGAAGGGCTATTGCGAGAGCTTCAACTCCAAGCTGCGGGACGAGTTCCTGAACGGGGAGATCATTTACTCGTTGAAGGAGGGGCAGCTGCTGGCTGAACGGTGGCGCGTCTACTACAACACCGCCAGGCCTCACTCGTCGTTGGGATACCGGCCACTTGCGCCTGCGGCCTGGGAAGTGGAAAGAAATATGGGGCATCGAAAAGTGGAAGGCGAAAACCGCTTCCCACTTTTCCATGCCCCCGACTGCGCTATCTGACTAACTCGATAACTGCGTTGCACTAACACTCACGCTGGCATATAGCATCGGGCAGACGACCAAGTCCACAACTCGAAGGGCGGCCTTTCGCTTCCGAAAAAGCGACCCTGCACGGATTGAAACAGCGCAATATATCAGGAAGTCATCGTCACAGAGCATTCTAAAAAAGCATTCAAAACAATTATGGTGCACAACTAAGTTGGACCTTATTCGTGCTGCTCCACGAACCCGTCCAGTTCGAGCCGCCGCCGCCCCGCGCACCACCAACAACGTAGTTCTTCCAGGGCACATCGCTGCTGTTCGCGCCTTCCGGCGTCCCTGCGTGGTCTCCGTCGCTCGGTCCACACGCCGTTTGGTGCCCGGCTTTGATGCCGAGAGCGTTGTAATTGGTTGTGAACTTGGAGCAGACAGCCGCGCCCCATTGCCACTGGATCTGCACGCCCGGGCTACTTGGCGAAACACCGAAGGATCCCGTCCAGTCCACCGGACTGATTCCACCCGGCAAGCCTCCGGGTACAGGAATGGAAAGGCCAGACACGCGAGGAATATCTCGTTGTCGCCCCTGATAGGAACGGTCGCTTCCCACGTGTTCGTTCCAGAGTCATAGGTCGTGGAAGTGCACGAAGCGATTGGCGAGAAGGTAATTTGACCATTGGGAGCCGCCAAGTTGTAGTCGTTATAGTAATCGATGGAGTCAGGCTGCCGCCGCAGGGGGCAAAATGAGAGGCCCAGTCTTTTTGAACCAATCGCAATGTTAGCCTTCGATTGGTTTAGGTTACAGCCGGTACGCAGTTAGCCTTGTACTGGCTGGCGATTCAATCCTTGGCACGGATCGCCGGAGATCTCTGAACTCTTCAGCGATTCGCTATGGTCTCGCGCCCGCATCGAGGACAAGTAGACTGATTGCTGGCAGGCTCCATCGGGGTGCCCTAGTTTGCCCTCTCATTCGCAACTTCCCGTTGACCGGCATGGAAAATATGACTTGACATTCGTTGCTGGGTTCGCGTAATTCGATAACATCGGAATCGAAGAAATCTGGCCGTTCACCTCTCCAGTTTGTGTTCGCTCGACAACTTACCAGCTGTCATTGGCCAGGTAATCATTCAGATGAACGAATTAGGCCCCCAAGGGGTGCGTTCAATCGCGATGCGGCTGGATGTACTTATCTTCTTTTGCGCAATGCTTCCTGGAGTTGTGGCGTCGCAGGAAATCTCCTGCTGGAGCTTCGCAAACCGTCGCACTCCTTTGATAAGGGCGATTTCGTCTCACCTATGTGCGGTCTTCGGAAGCTACTGTACCCGAGGCTGGCTTTGGGAACAATGGGAGGAGTTATGAAGCCTCGCAGTTTTGTGCTCTTCGTGTTGGCCGCCGCGTGCCTGCTCAATGCGCAATCCGCTCCCACTTTAAGCCAGAGTCCTTCTGATGGGACCTCGGACAAGCAGGAGGAGACGAAGGCTCTGTTGGCATGCGGCCAGATGGTCGCGGACCAATTCGCCGCCCTCAAGATCCCGGATGCGCGCGGGCTCCGTTTTCAAGGGAAGGTTTCCGAAGCTACTGCACTCTGCCGGGGCGGCGCGCAAGCGCTTCAGTTTCGAGGAACCCCGTGGGTCGATTGGGGCAATTATTGGGGCACGGGCGATATGACCTCCTTACCAACGGGCTTCATCTCAAAGAAGCTGCCCGCCCAACGCGGTGTTGCTGGGGCTCTGGTGGATCTGGAGCTGCAGAGAATCGAACTAATCAAATTCAATCTCTTTGATAACTCGGGAAGCTTCTCTGAGTTCGTGCAGGGCCACAATGGAGTGGCCGGTCCTGCAATCAAGGTGTGGCCGGAGATGCGGCTTCAGCCGAGCGACCCAAATTACAAAGCGGTCGGTGGCGATGGAGTTCAGGTTTGCAAAGGCAACCTGATCCGTTGGCGAACGGTCACAGGAATTTGCAATGACATCCTGAATCCAGCGATGGGTTCGTCGGGCATGTTGTTTGCGCGCAACGTGGAATTCGAGACTTCATTCCCTGATTTGGGACTGGATCAACTCACACGGAATCGCCACGGAAATCGTCTCTCGCTTCTGGAGCCCGATCCCCAGGTAATCAGCCGCCGTTTATTTACACGAATCCAATCCAATCCGGACAAATGCCAGACAGGCTATGGCCTTCCCAACGATTCGAAGGATGCAAACTGCGATTTCCAGAAGGCCCCCTTCTTCAATGTGCTCGCTGCGTATTGGATCCAGTTCATGACACACGACTGGTTTTCGCATCTTGAGAACGGGCACAATGCACCGCAGTATATGAAGGTTGGATGTGAAACCAAGCTTGTGAACAATGTCGAGGTGCCGCTCACGCCCGAGGACATTGCGAAACTTGGTTGCCGCCCCGATGACAGGATGGATAAGGGCTATGTTGCCCAGGATGCCCCTCCCGGCACATTTGATTCCGGTGAACATACCTATCTTGCGCGCGCGCCCAAGACCATGGCCAACACCAACACGGCATGGTGGGACGCCTCACAACTCTACGGTTTCGATGACACCTCTCGCCAGCGGGTGAAACGCGATCCGGCCGATACTGCAAAGGTGCTCCTGGTCCCCGCCGCTGGCCAGTCGGGACCCAGGTACCTGCCAGTTTTCGGGCCGAACGATCCCATCAATCCTGAGTGGACTGGCCAGGAAGCGGCAGCCTTTCCTGACAATTGGACGGTTGGCCTCAGTTTTCTGCACAACCTGTTCGCTCGCGAACACAACTCGTTCGTCTCGGAGTTCCAGCGTGTCGCGGCAGAGACGCCGGACGCGGATTGCGGGCTTCGCGATCCGGCAGAACCCAAGAAGGTCATTCGCTATCGGGATGTAACTCCCGATGAGCTGTTCGAAATTGCTCGTTTGGTCGTGGCGGCGGAGATTGCCAAAATACACACCACGGAATGGACTCCGCAGCTGCTCTATAACGAGCCTCTCTACCTCGGGATGAATGGCAACTGGAACGGACTTTTGGGTGAGAGCGGCGGATTACTGTCGAAGGCATTAGGCGATGTCGTGGTTCGCAATTTTGGCAAGTCAGAGGATGCTGTCAAAGCTACGGAGTGGTATTCAGTCTTCGCGTCCGGACCGGGGATTTTCGGTCTTGGCAGCAAGGTTCATGGATACGACATTACGAATCCGAAATTCACCAATGGAGGCGTGAATCATTTCGGCTCGCCCTTCAATTTTCCTGAGGAATTCGTATCCGTGTATCGCTTGCATCCGCTCGTGCCCGATCTGCTCGAGTATCGTGATTTGAAAGTCGACCCGAACAAGATTGCCAAACGCATTCCCGTGGTCGAAACCTTTCAGGGCAACGCAACCCCTTTTACGCAGACCATGGGGCTTGAAAACTGGGGACTGACATTGGGTCGCCAAAGGCTGGGACTGCTCACGCTGCACAATTCCCCCATGTTTCTGCAAAACCTGAAACTGGGCAGGCTGGACAGCACGACGCAACAGATCGATGTCGTGGCGCTCGACATCATTCGCGACCGCGAACATGGAGTTCCGCGCTTCAATGAATTCCGGCGGCAATATGGGCTGCACCAGATGACCAGCTTCGACGATTTCATGGATCCTGGAGTTGCGCCGGGTTCCCCCGCGCAGCTTGAACAGCAGGACGCAGTACGGGCTTTGCGAGAGCTCTATGGCCAACACGTATGTGATGCCTCGAAAGTCATTACCGATGCGCAAGTGAATGAAGACGGATCGCCAATCAACGACTGCCTCGGTCATTCCGACGGAACGCTCATTGACAACATCGAGGACGTGGATACTGCGGTGGGATACCTGGCGGAGTATCGGCGCCCACATGGGTTTGCTATTTCCGAAACTCAGTTTGTCGTCTTTATTCTGAATGCTTCGCGACGGCTCTTCAGCGATCGCTTCTTCACTTCCTGTTTCCGTCCAGAGTTCTACACCACGCTTGGTGTCGACTGGGTAAACCATAACGGTCCCGGTCCGGTGGTGATGGAAAAGGGAACTCCAAACGGGCATAAACAACCAGTATCTCCGATGAAGCGCATTCTGCTAAGAAACATTCCTGAATTGACCAACGAGTTGGACCCGGTAATCAATGCATTCGATCCGTGGGCGCGCGATCGAGGCCAATACTACAGCTTGGCATGGAAGCCGCGCCCCGGAGCCGAGTCCGATGATTCGTTTGCGAACCAGTAAGACAAGAGGGCAATTGAGGTATGGAATGCGCACCCAGCGCCGCGGTCCAGTTTCCCGCTTGGCTCAGCCTGACTTGTTGATTCAGCAGTTGCACCGCATCCCTCCAGGGATGCAGTGCATTGAAAGGGAGGTCGAAGCTTATGGGCAGACGAATCGCATTTTGCGCGGACGGTACGTGGGACACCGTCAACAACGACACCAACGTTTACAGGCTGTCAAAGGTGATTGTCGCCATTCCTGGCGAACAATATTCGTTCTACGATGACGGCGTCGGTTCAGACGGGACGCCGATCCAAAAACTGCTTGGCGGAGCGTTCCGAACGGGAATCTTCCAGAAGATCAAGGATGGGTATTCTACGATTTCCAGTGTTTACGAGGCCGGCGATGAAGTCTTCATCTTCGGTTTCAGCCGCGGCGCATACACGGCCCGCAGTTTGGCGGGAATGATCGCCACGTGTGGCCTTCCGACCAAGAATCCAGACACAAATCTCGTGGATATGGCATTTCAGGCGTATCGAAACAAGGGCCAGAGGGCAACGATTCTGGCGACGCTTGGCGCCTACGGCTTGGTCCCAGCAACAATGACCATGGTGGGTGTGTGGGACACGGTTGGGTCACTGGGAATTCCGGCTATTTTTGGCGCGGTCAGTCCGCTGCTCTATGGATTCCTCGACACAAGCCTGTCGCCGCTAATTCTGAATGCCTACCATGCAGTGGCCGTCGACGAGCGCCGGGCGGAGTTTCCCTCGACGCTATGGTCCTCAGCACCTGCTCAAGGACAGGTCATGGAACAGGTCTACTTCTGCGGCGTCCATTGCGATGTTGGCGGCGGATACGCCGACGATGCAGGCTCGGGAACCGCGCTCTCCGACATCACGTTCAGCTGGATGATGGCCAAAGCCCAGTCATTGGGCCTCGTATTCGACCCCGGCGTCTTGTCCACGTACCCCAGCCCCATTGACAGTAAGGACGCACTAGACACGAAGCATGAGTCGTGGAGTCCATTCTGGCTGTTCCCGAAATCGATAGACATTGCTCAAAACGCCACTCTCGCCAATAGCGTGATCGTCCGCTGTCAGTCGGACAACACTTACCGGCCGGACAATCTTTCGCTTGTCAATGGCTCGCCCGGGCCGGCTTACGGTACTGAGGTCGTCGTCTCATAGGATGCGAGCGGTATAGAACGATTTTGAATTGGAGACTTCAGAAATGACATCTTGAGGAGATTCATGATGGCCAGCCAGATTGTGAATTACGACGGCAGCATTACCGCCTCTCCCCAGCAACTCCCCCACCCGCAGTCGGTCGATGAGATTCAGGCCATATTACGCGACCCAGTTACCTATCCGAGTCCCGTTCGCGCCGTGGGGAACTACCACTCTCTGACTCCGTGCGCTTCATCCGACGGCACCATGGTCAACATGACAAAGATGGCCAGCGTGGTCGCGATCGACGCCACAAACCTGACATTTACCGCCCAGGCCGGCATGCAGATTATCGACGCGGCAAACGCTCTGCGCGCTCAAAAGCTGCAGATGATGCTCAACATCGAGATCGGAAATATGACGCTCGGTTCAGCGGCCTGTTGCCACAGCAAAGATGCTCTCGACGGCATTCATTTTGGCCAGGTCAGTTCCTACGTCACGCGAATGAAGTGGGTCACGCCAACGGGCGACCTCGCCGAAGCCTCTGAAGCGGATAACCCCGACTTGTTGTACCTGATGCGGTCAAGCTATGGCCTCTGCGGCATCGTGTACGAAGTCACTCTGCAAATAAAACCCATTGAGGCGCTTCATTTCACTTATCTGCCGCGTCCTGCAGACCAGCTTACCCAGGCAGAAGTCGACAATCTTCTCGATACCTCGGAGGGCCTGATTTGCTGGACGGTGGGCAGGACAGCGATTTTCCAGCAGCGCTTTCAGGTTGCGGAGCCTGGAATTCTTTCCTCGCTGCTAGCAGACGCTCGCCGCTCGCTCTGGAGCTACGCGGGAGCCCATGAGGGCCAGCTCATCGATCGATTCGCCGCCGATCCCACTCTGCGCAATGCCCTTCAGCAAGGAGACTTCGACGCCGCAAACCTGCTCTACTCCGCGCTCCATCTTACTGGGGGCATTACGCTGCTTGCCCCCGACAAGATCATCGATTACCACGCAACGCCGGGCGACGCCAAATACGCCTTCACATTCTGGGCATTTCCGCGTTCACAGTGGCTGACAACGTACCTCGCTTACCTCGACTTTGCCGATCAATACTTCAAGGACACAGGCTTCCGTTGCAACATGCCGCTGGGTGCCTACCATATCCGCCAGGACTCCAGTTCCTTACTGTCGTATACGCAGGATCAGGAGATCTTTTCCATCGATCCTATTCACGCCCCTACGGACCTTACCACCTGGCAAGCCTTTCTCCAAGCATTTAACAATTTCGCATCGCAGCAGAATGGCATTCCATTGCTGAACCAGAGCCCCTTCGTGACGCAAGCGCAGGTGCAAGCGGCCTACGGGCAACGCTGGCTTCAGTTCTCCACATTCATTCGGACCGCAGACCCGAACGGTCGGATGTTGAATCCATACTTCGCGGCGCTTTTGTCACCACAGAATGTCGATCAATGACATTTTGAACATTCAACTGTGTCTTGAGTCGACGCTCTTTGATTATCAAGGAAAATAGGCACGTTTTGACATAGCACCGCTGTGAATCACAGCTAAGCATGATTGATCGGAGGAATGCGCTGATGAGCTTGAATAACCTGACCTATAGTGCCAACGGCCTCGCTTTGACGGAGCAGTTTGAAGGTTGCAGTCTCACTGCTTATCAGGATCAAGTCGGCGTTTGGACAATCGGATATGGCCACACGGGGCCCGATGTTACACCTGGACTCAGAATTACCAATGATCAAGCGCAAGCCCTGCTGGCAAAGGATGTAAGCACTGCGGCAGCCTGCGTTAACAACGATGTGACCGTTCAACTCGCCCAGGACGAATTCGATGCGCTCGTCGATTTCGTCTTCAACCTCGGGGCCGAGTCCTTCAGGGGATCCACGATGCTCCGAGAGCTCAACACCGGAGACTTTGCAAGCGCTGCTGCCCAGTTTGACCTGTGGGATCACGCAGGCGGTGCAATCGTCGCCGGATTGCTGCGACGTCGACAGGCCGAGGCAAACCTGTTCGAAGCCGGCAACAGCGCAGCACAGTCTGCTTAGAGATCCAGCGTCAATAAAGATATCCAGTTCCAATCCCACCCGGGCCGAACTGCCAAAATGACCCGTTCCCTGAACCGTTCTGGCTTGGTCAGTGACCGGGGCCGGCGTCCCCGCCGGCCGGTGTTCCGGTTAAGCCGGGGGCGCGGGCAGAAGCGTCAGGGTTGGGAAAGAACTCCTTCGACTGACGCCGAACCCCGGGGATCCATAGCACAGTTCCCTCGAACTGCCAAAGCCATCAGGCGGGACGGCAGGGCCGACGCATACCAAATCCCGATTAGTTTGAGCAGGTAGGGATGGTTCCAGGCGGCTTTGAGGCGCTTTCCCTTGATCCCTCGTTTGGAAGATTTGTCCTGTTTGAGCAGGTTGAGGGCGATGCGATTGAGGACGGAGAAGTTCTGCGCGGCGTGTCCGGCGCGTTTGCGGTCGAGGTCTTCACCGAAGCCCACATCGAGCACCCAATGCAATTTGTTTTCGATGCCCCAGTGCTGGCGGATCACCGAGTTCAGCCGGGCGGCATCGGGCCTGAGACCGGTGATGTAGTAACGGATTTCGCGCTCGATCTTGCCTGATGTCTTGTGGTAGCGTTCTGACTCGATGCGCACCAACCCTTGTAATGAAGCCCATTCCACAGCTTTTTCGATCAGGCTCAGGTCGGCGATCACCGAGCACTTGCGTTGCTCGACCCGCCCGTGGCCATAGTCGATTTGCTCGGCCACGGCGTCGGACTCCAGTAGCAGAAACGAGTCTCTCACCTGCTCGGCCAGCAGCCCTTGGTTGTTCTTGACCGCCAGTACGTAGTCGGCCTTCTTGTCGATGATCCGGCTGGCAATCTCGCGCTGGCAGCCCATCGCATCGATGGTCACCACGGTTCCTGTCAACTCCAGCGCGTCCAGCAGCTTTGGAATGGCCGTAATCTCATTCGATTTTTCATCCACCTTACGCTGTGCTAGCACTAGGCCATTTGTCTCGGTCCAGGCCGAAACCATATGCACCAAGGTCTTCTTGCCGCTCTCGTGCGTGCCGCACAAGGCCTTGCCGTCGATGGCCACCACCTCGCCCGCGGTCAGCTTGGCAATCGACGAAACCCACGCCACAAAGCCCTTTTCCATCTCTTCCGGGTCCAGCGCCGCAAACACCCGGTTGAACGTATCGTGCGACGGAATACCGGATGGTAAAGTCAGAAACGTCTTCAACCACTCCTGCTTGTCTTCGCCATAATCGGCAATGTCGTTCCAACTCTCGGCCCCACTCAACACCGCGGCTATCGAAATCAACAGAATCTCTTCCAGCAGATGTTCCCGGTTTCGCTCCACACGCGGATCACGCAACTCTGCAAAATACTCCAGGGGATTTTTCATATCCCCTTCTCGCTCCTCCACATGCCCGCTGCATATAGCTATTTATATGCGTCGGCCCTGGGCGGGACGGTGCTGTACTTGTTTCGGAACAGAACCAGTCTGAAAGAAGTTCATCCTGGCTGATAGAGAAACATATAGAGGATGAACTGTCGGGCTGGGCTGGCCACGGACCGGGATGCCGGGCGGGACAGGCCGGGGACCCTGGCCGGAGGGGCGGGGCTCTGGCCCCATAAGCGCTAAGATAAAGTATCGAGCTGTGGTCTTCGTTTGCGGTTTGGCTCGCTCAGGGCTGCAGCCACTTGATTCCAACTTTGCAAGACAGCCTGCAGGAGTAGAGGCGGGTGGATGGCAGCGAGTATTTGGTGGAAGAGGAACTGAAACTCACGCCACGCACTTCGAGTTCGCGGTTTCGTCGAGCATGTAGCCCCAGGTGGAAATGGTTTTTCCTACGTGCGCCAGTTTCTGACTGAGCAAGGCTACGAAGAGTTTTCCATACAACCAGGCCCGGCTGCTCTGGTCATCATGTTTGGGCACATGGCCGATGTGTGCGATGGATTTCAACCGTTTGAAGGTCAGTTCCACTTGTCATCGCAGCCGATACGCTTCCAGGATTCGCCAGTAACCGGCGCGCACATTCGATGCGACGACGGCGCATGTACTTTCCTACCCAGCATCCATTGAACCGGCGAAACACCTCCGCGAAATAGATGGGATGCACGCCGGCGCTTTGAGCCAGGCGGCAACGCGAGAGAGACTTATCAAGGCAAGAGTCCAGATTGTTGCAAGCTCGTCTGAGCCAATCAGGTCTGCGGGAATCGACCGCAGTCGATTGTTTGCCGATGTAAGCGGCGAAAATCTCCAGCACGATGCGCTCGATCGACAGGCTGGAGTCAGTATCAGCGCTGATGAATTCCTGGAAGAGTTGCAGAACGAGCCTAGTGACCCTCCCGGCCCGGCATTCGACAGGCTGGTCCAATATGCCTCCCAATTCACGGAGGCGGTCCAGCCATTCTGCGCCGAGTTCAATATTGAAGGAGGCAACCGGCTCATGTCCAAACGATTGTGAGTGCGGCTCTCCGGGGGATGAAAGACCAGCATCCCAGGCCCGCAAACGCGGACCCTCCGCGAATTGTTTTCGACATAGGTTCCCCTGCGTATTAGACAGAAGTATGCGCGCTCGTGCGAGTGACGCAGTAGATTACTGTGGGCGCGGTATTCGACATCGGCAAGAGTAAGATCACCGCAAGAATGACGCAGGAGTGTCCGACCATAAAACTCTCCAGCGTAAAGTTGCTTCCCCAATTTCTTTATGCAGACACCGTCAACCAGCGAAGGACTCTCAGTAGAGCGCGTTGAAAACTATTTTATGACGGTCCTGACCTGGAGCTGGAGGAGCAGTACACCGTCGCGTACATCGCCCACGCGCCTCTTGAGCCGCGCGCCGTTGTGGCCGAGTGGACCGATGGCAAGTTGACTGTTTGGACCGGAACCCAGCGCCCTTTTGGCGTTCGCGACGAACTCGTGCAGGCGTTTCACTTGTCTCCTTCCCAGGTGCGCGTGATCCAACCCGACATGGGCAGCGGCTATGGCGGCAAGCATACCGGCGAGGCGGCCATTGAAGCGGCCCGCCTGGCCAAAGCCGCCGGCAAACCCGTCAAGGTTGTCTGGACACGGAGCGAAGAATTCACCTGGGCCTATTTCCGCCCTGCTGGTCTGATCCAGATCAAAGCCGGTGCGCGGCGCGACGGAACCCTGGTCGCCTGGGAGCATCACAATTTCAATTCGGGCCCCGCCGCTATCGGCACTCCGTACAACGTGGCCAATCAACTCATTCAATATCATGCGGCCAAGTCTCCTCTGCGCCAGGGTTCCTATCGCGGGCTTGCCTCAACAGCCAACCACTTCGCCCGCGAGTCGCACATGGACGGCTTGGCCCATGTTGCGGGCATGGACCCGCTGGAGTTCCGCTTGAAGAACCTGGCCGACTCCAGGCTGCGGGCTGTATTCCACGCGGCGGCCACCAAGTTCGGATGGGGCCGCTTGAAGTCCACGCCCGAGCGCGGCTTTGGCATCGCTGGCGGAGTGGACAAGGGAGGCTACGTCGCCACTTGCGCCGAAGTGGGAATCGATGTCGCCAGCAAGCAAGTGCGCGTCCGCCGTGTCGTTCAAGCCTGGGAATCCGGCGCCATCGTGAATCCCGATGGCTTGCGCAATCAGCTTACGGGCGCGATTGTTCAGGGCATCGGCGGCGCACTTTTCGAGAGAATCCTCTTTGCCGATGGCCGCATTCTGAACCCCCACTTCGCGCAGTACCGCGTTCCCCGGTTCAGTGACACGCCGCAGGTTGAGATCGTGCTCATCGACCGCAAGGACTTGCCTTCGGCCGGCGCAGGCGAAACCGGCCTTGTGGGCCTGGCGCCTGCAGTTGGCAACGCGATCTTTGCCGCCTCCGGGATACGCCTTCGCAACATGCCGATGGCACCGCATAGCGGAGTGCAGGAAGAACCAGATCCAGGTTTCCGAAGTTGACTGCTGCGGCACAACTGATCTGAGGCTCTCAGGAAGGAAACCAGTCAGAAAAATGCCTGCACACAAGCCGACACTACGCCCGCGATGCAGCGACAAAGTGAAGTGAAGAAGATATGGCCGTCGCAATCGGCGTTTGCGAGGACCTATCTCCTAGAACTCCTAAAAACGGTGGTGGATGAGTGCTTTGGCCGGTTAACAGGCCTTAGCACGTTTCCAACGCCGACGTGGCTCGAAACGAGCATCGTTGATTACGATCCCGAAGGGGGGAAGTGGCGCTTTGCATGAACATCCGGCGGCCTATAGCGCTTTCAGGACTGCGTCGACGGCGGATGAGACTTCCGAGACGATTTTGATGATGGAGTCGATCTTGGCTTGCTGGGCGATGGCAGATGTCAGACTGGTGGTTGCGGTTTTGACGTCACCGGCGGCTTGCTCGACAGCGGCGTCGTCAGATTGAATGGTTTGCTGGAGGAGGGTTCTTTGCTGATCGTCGAGATGCTTCCTCAGGGCAAAGAGCTGCTGCCATTGTGGGGAAGTGAAGGGCGGATTCCCACTTGCGAGAATGGTGTCCATTTGTGTAAGGCTGTTGGAGATGGAAGCCGACAGATCAGATGGATTCACGAGAGATCTCCTACTTTACGAGGTGGGATTCGTTGTGGTGCTGGAACTCTTTGATGGGGTTTTGACCTCAGCAGCGAAAGACTTGACCTGCGCGATGAGCTCGGCGAGAAATTTCTTCTTTTCTTCAGGCTTCACGGCAGTAACGAGGTCAACGAGTGCCGCGTGCGCGCTTTCAAAGCCCTTGATCGCTGCAGTGGGGTCGGAGGTCTCAAGTGCTGCCGAGTCTTTTTCGTATTGCTCGAGGTGATCGCTCAACTGGAGCAACTGCGCCTGATCGACGGGTTTGGCGGCGATCGCGACGTTGTACGTATGGAGAAGAGTGATCTCCACTAGGCGCATTTGGGAAGTCTGGCGTTCGAAATAGAAGGTGGATTCGTCCTCCAGCGCCTTATACAGCGGAGTAATCTTCGCATCATTCTCCTTGATGCTTGCGCGAATCTCCGAGGCGCTACGGTGGTTTTCAATGACCTTCAGCACATCGCCGATGGCCGTGGCGGCTGCAGCGGCCGGTGTGCCGAAGTCGGGGGCCTTGGCGCCCTTGGGCGGAGTGACGACCAGCGTTGTGATTCCCGTGGTGACAGACTTGGCGCTGGTGCTGGCAGTGGCCACGTCGGCTTGAATTTGATCGCCGGGCTTGCCGGCGGCGAGAGTGGCGAGAGCGGTTGTGTAATCGGTGAGAGCCTTGATGGCATCCCCGCGGGACTTGATCTCGTCGGCGCTTAGGACCGCGCTGCCTTTGATGCCTGGATCGTTGATCGGCTCGGCGGCGAAGGTCTGGTTGACGATGTAGTTGTTGGCTTCGACAGTGTTTGCGTTTGCCAGCAGGGACTGATAGTCGTGCGTGAGTGTTGTGGCGGCCTGTACGAACTGGTTAGTGGCCTTGTCGACTTCATCATCAGACACGCAGCCGGAGATGGAGAGAAGTGTAGCGACTGCGGAGACAAAGAGCAGACGGCGCTTGTTTCGAGGGAACGCTGCAGGCGTCGTTGGGATCGGATCGGGCATAGATGATTCTCGCTGTTGCTTTTGCAGGTTGAATGAACAGCCAATCGATTTCGGCCAGTATCTGGAGATATCCGAAATCTTTCGGCATTTGAAGCGCCTAGAGTGAGAAAAGGCTCTGCTTCGTTGTCAGTGCATTGGGAACAGAATAGGTGTGACTAATCTTGCACGGGCCTTTTAACTTGTCAAGGGTTTCGGTTCGAGAGGTCTGCCAAACGTTTCTCTTGCAAACAGTTAACAACAAGTGTAATGTTTTTGGCACTCATTGATTGCCTTCCCACCACGCTGATTTGTCATTCCGCTGGAGCGTCTATGAAACTGCGGTGTCTGTACTTGCTGGCGGCCTTTTTCGGTTTGATCGGCGTGGCTCGCGCGGCCACGATTTCTCCTCAGCCGAGTCTTCCTGTAACTACTCGCGGGCAGTCAGTCGTGGTGTATGGCGATGGCTTCCCGCAAGAGCAGATCAAGGTATTCTTGCGCACTGGGAAGGAGACAAAAGGGGATCTCGGCTACCAAATCCTTGGTACAGCCAGCGCGGATCAAAAGAGCGTCACCTTCAAGCTGCCCGACGACGCTCCAACCGGGGACTATCTCGTTTTTCTTGGATTCGACTCGATTGAACTACCTGTTCCTGGCGAGTTGCGGATTGTCCCCGACGCCTCGGCCAAAGTAACCATAGACGCGATTGCGCCTGCGACCGACTATTCCGATCCCGATAGTAAGAGTTTCAACTTTGTCATCGCTGGGCAAAACCTTGCCCATCAGGCTTCGGACAATACGCTTATCGCGGTCGGCTACGGACCGGTGGACGTTGGGTTGGACAGCGACTGTGCAATATGGAAAGAGGCGAAAGCATACCAAAAGGTGTGTCTGTCCTACGATCCTGGTATGGAAGGGCAGAAACTCAACGTCTCCGGTTATCATCCCGGGCATTATGAAGGCCCAGTTAGCTTCGAGATCAAGGTCGGAAACAACATCTCCAACGCTCAAAAGATTACTTTTTCGGGAATGCGGGCGGAGAGGTTGCGGATCGCGGCAGTTGCAGTGTTTTTCGTCCTGGCTGCCCTTGTTTTCCTGTTGGTACTCCGGGGTGTCAAAGAAAGCAAGCTGGCTGGCGAAAAGACGGGGCCACTCGCGGCGTTCTTTCTCGATAGGCAATCCAACTCGTTTAGCCTGTCCAAATTCCAACTCCTGGCGTGGACATCAGTCGCCGTCTTTGGATACGTATATCTGTTTTTCTGTCGCATGTTCATCCAATGGACGTTTTCTTTTCCATCGATTCCCGACAACCTTCCGACACTACTTGGCGTGAGCGCGGGGACGACGGTTGCCGCAGTGGGAATAACAGTCAATCGAGGCTCAAAAGGGTCTGGACCACTTCACCCTTCCATGGCAGACTTCATCAGCACAGGCGGTGTGGTTGCCGGCGAACGCTTCCAATTTTTCATTTGGACCCTCGTCGGGTGTCTGGGCTTTCTCGGAATCATCCTCTCAAGCGACCCCGCTGCTCTCACCCAATTGCCTGATGTTCCGAGCGCGTTCCTTGCCTTGATGGGCATCAGTTCCGCGGGGTATTTGGCGGGCAAGTTTGTCCGACAACCCGGCCCAATTATCGAATTGCTGACGATAATCGAAGTCATTCCACCGGCCGTTGGACATAAAGCCGTAATCAGGATGGAGGTGAAGGGCCAAAATCTGTCCGACTCCGCCGTCGTCAAGGTGGACGAAAACGAGTTGCGCATGGATCAGTTCACCGTGAAAGGGCTGATTAAACAGGATCAAAGCTCTGGAACAACTTTTTACACTAAGGTGGAGGTGGACCTTTTGGACGCAGGTGAGTACCTTGCTGGGTCGCATCTCGTATTCCTTGTGAATGATGATGGTCAATCGGCTTGTGAGTCCTTCCCACTAAACGCCCTTAGCCTTGATCCAGTAGACCCAATCAATTCTGGCAACGCTCCTGCTGAGATCGCACTTGTGGGTAGGAACTTCGCTCCTGGTTTCCTTGGAACCTGGGTCGACGCCTCGAAGAAGTCTCAGACAATTCCAGACGACAAAATCCAATTTATTGATATCAATCACTTAAAGGTGACGCTCCCTCCGGGGCCGCCGGGTATTGGGAAGCTGACCCTGGAAACCGCTACCCATCTTCTTGGAATTGCGGAAATAACAGTTCGCCAACCTTCCTCATGACCAAGTATGCGGGCTTCAAATTTAAGCGATAGAGAAGGACTGGAAAGGCAGAATTGGGTGAGCGGTATGTGAAGTACAGGTGCTACGAAGGCAGGCGTGCCACCTGAAGCCGTTTCCAGTGGTCGGGGAGCCAGTTGGGCAGTTCGCTTTTGCGCACCTGCGAGAGGTTCGTCAGCAACTGCGTGAGATACAGTTGCGGGTCTATATCGTGCCGGCGGCAAGTGCTGGTCAGGCTGGCCAGGATAGCCCCTGTTCTGCCGCCACGCGGATTTCCAACGAAGAGGCTGTTTTTTCGATTGAGAACGACGCGCTTCATCTCTCGTTCCGAGACGTTGTTGTCGATAGCCACCGCACCGTCCGAGCAGAACACGTTCAGTTCCGTCCATTGGCCCAGAGCGTAGTTCACCGCTTCGGCCATGGGATGCTTTGGCAGCAACTGTTCTTTCCACTCAAGAAGCTTCTCACGCAGTAGCGCCAGCACCGGCGCCGACTCTTCCTGGCGCAGTTCTAGCCGTGCCATTACAGATAGATCCCTGGCTTGCTTTTCTACAACGTAGAGTGCACGCACCAACTCGATCGCTTCCCGAGCGATCTCGGGAGCGGCCTTCTCGGCCTCGATCACCTTCCGTCTCAGGTGCGCCCAGCATCCGGCACGCGTAATCTCGTTGCCCGCGACGACGCCGTTGTAGCCGCCGTAAGCGTCTGCAAGAAGAACCTGCCGGTAATCCTTCAGAAAATACTTCGGTCCGTCGCGTCCTCGATTCAACGTGAAGTCGAAGACGTTATACGGATAGCCATCGTCGCCAACATAGACCCACATTCGTGCATTCGCTGTCTTACCTTTGCTCAGCATGGGCATGATGGTGTCATCGGTGGCCACAACATGCGAAGCTCGCACTCGCTCCGCCATCAGTTCGTACAACGGTTCCGCCAGATCGGCTATATCTCCGCACCACACCGATTGCGTCGCCCGCGAGATCTCGAACCCTTGCCGTTGAAAGATGTCCTCCAACCTATATAAAGGCAGGTAATCAGCGAACTTGCTCGTTACGATGTAAGCCAGCAGCCCCGATCCGGCCATGCCCTTGTCGATCGTTGTCTCCGGCTTGGCTGCGGTTTCCATCTGCGGGTTGTTTCCATTGCTCTCGCAGCCCGGGCAGGCATATTTCTTGCGCAAATGATGGATGCGTTCGAAGTGGCCGGGAAGATATTCGACCTGCCAGCTCTGGTCCGTGCCGATTTCCTTGCGCTCGATGCCGCAGCATGGGCAAGCCCGCTCCTGCTCGCTCAGCTCGTGGACGCAGGTGGTTACAGGAAGATTTTCGAAGTTAGCGAGATTACGCCGTCCCTTGCGCCGCTTCACGCGCCGAAGTTCTTCTGCCGGTTCGCTGCGCGATGGAACGTCGTCCGGATTAACCGGCTTGCGATCCATCTCCTCGGCGAACGTCAGAAGCATCTGCGCCAGATCGCCAGGGGATTGCAGACGATCGGCGCGAGGACCGTAGTACCACTTCCGATACCGCTCCAACTCCAACTGGAGCCGCAGATTTTCAACGTGAAGATCGTTGGCACGCCTGTTCTGCTCTTCGGCAAGCTGCTCGTGTACATCGGCACGTCGCTTCTCTTGGTCGCGCTCATTGATCAGCGTGCGCAGCATTGCTTTCAGCGCCTGGCTGTCATCGGGCAGAGCAACAAGATTGGCTTCGCTGTCCACTTCCATATTGGAAGTAAGTCGAGCCTCGCAAGTTACCTCACGCACTAACTCTTTGCAGGTTGTTTTTGTTGGTTCCGGCTGCACGTTCATAGCGCGGCACGCGCTTCAGGTTCGACATATCGATCCCATCAAGGATCGTCGCCAACTCGCTCGCACGCAACTCAACCGAACGCGTTCCGGCATCTAATCGCGGCAGCTTGAAAACTCCCGCCTCAAGACGCTTGTACCACAGAACAAATCCGTCACGATCCCACGCCAAAATCTTCAACCTGTCTCCACGACGCGAGCGGAACACGAACAGACTGTTCCCGGAAGGGTCCTGGCCGATCACCGACTTCACTCGCTCCGCCAGCCGATCAAAACCACAGCGCATGTCCGTCGCCTCTATGGCCAGCCAAATGCGCGGACCCTGCGAATGATCCAACGCATGCATGCTCGGAAGACCGATCATGCTTCCGTCTCCAGCACTGCCAGCAAAGCACGCAGATGACTCGCATCGAATCCAGGCNNCTCGGCTCCTTCAATTTCACTTCCACAAACTTCGCCGCTTCGCCCTCGCGAATCCGTTTCTTCCAATCGTAAAAAAGCGAATCACGAAAACCACGGTCACGACAGAATCCACTCACCGTCTGACCGCTTTGACTCTGCTCTGATACCAACCCTCGCCACTTCGTCCATAGTTCTGCCCTGAGCTGTTTCATTCCTCAAGATTGTGACCTGACATAGATCCAAAGATCCAAACAAGATGGGCTTTATATTGCGCTCACCATATAACGAGGAGCAAAAGCCGCCCGAGTCAGACGATGATTTCAAAAAGGTGGTCCAATCGGCCGCATGGCCGATCGACCCGGCTTCCAGCCGTAACCCGAAGCCACCGCCTGTTAGGCGGTGGCGAATTCACCATCTGTCTGTCAAGCGATGGTTTCGGTAAAAACTGATGCCTCTGGCCTGCACTCGGCAGGAGCAGGACTTGTTCCCAACCAAGCTTGTAGGCTCGAAGGCCGCCCAAGGGCGACCAACTCGCCCCTAGGCTGTGCGGCGAGGACTACTCCTCGTCCGCGCCGTCGGCGGCTTCGACTTTCGAGAGGCGCCTCATGCTGGAAGCGTGGATCTCGACGATGGTGTGCTTGAACGGCTTGCCCTCGACATCTTCCTCGAACGTCCGGTACTTGATCTTCCCCTCC
>PLSM01000076.1 GCA_003165075.1 Acidobacteriaceae bacterium
AGATTCTCAGGGAGATTCTCAAGATTAGAGATAGCGCGGATGAACAGCTACAGCAGCTCAGAGCATGTCTGGACGCTCTTAAGGCTTTTGAATAAGGCGTGCGAAATCTCTGAGTCTTGCCATAAGAAGAAAAAACTCCGAGAAAGATATTGCGCAGAAACGAGACTTATTTCGCGAGCAGCCCCTTGGTTTAGTCCGGGTCCATGCTGGGCCACGCCCGCCGTATGGCGGCCTCCGAGCTTCCTACTCAAAACGCCACGCACTCGACGCCACAGTAGCCCTTGCAGGGGACGCGTCTCGGGCTGATGCACTGGGAGCTGATCTGGCCAGGCGCTTCCCGGAAGATACGGTGGTCCAATTCAACTACTTCCCGACGATTCACGCCCAACTCGCGCTGAGCCGCAACGATGCTTCCCAATCCATCGAATCTCTTCTGGCCGCCGCTCCTTACGAATTGGGGACAGAAGTCAACGGACTCCTTGGCGGTGCCTACTTGCCCGCTCTGCATCCCGTCTACATGCGCGGGGAGGCGTATCTGGCTGCACATCAAGGCGGTGACCTTCGCGCGCTGCCAGGAAGATGCCGAGAGCGTTGATTCCGCGCACGGTAAAGAAATTGCTCGCCTGCTTGAACAGGAAAGGAACTTTCTGCTTCTTACATTGTTCGTACACTTCCGCCGCCCAGCCCATTTTCATCTGGGGCGCCTTGTGAAGATCACCGGACATCCCGCCGACGGCGACCAAAGAGAATGGTTACGTAGACGCCAGCGGTCGCTGTGGTCAGGCTGTCGTCAACAATACAGGCCATGCCCTTGTATGTCGGAATTCGTAGGCTATTGTCTGACGGCTTGAAGAATTGAATTTCATTGTTCTTCAATGCTTCGCCGTAGATGTACGAATGCATCGCAATTGCCTTCATATCCGAGAGACGATCTCCAATGGTCAATGCGGTGTTGATAACTGCGAGGCCGTTGAATGCATTTGCGGGCACGGTAACAGTCGTACCGGGCAGCGTGACGGTGCCGAACTGCGCGTGAATATCATTCACCATGTCACCGCCGTTATTGGCAACGTTGGAATAAAGCACGCCCATCAACGATGCGATGAGACGCTTCTCAAATTGCCGATCCCAGTAGGCTTGAACGCGGGTCTGGACTCGCACCAGCGCATCACTTCCGCTCAGTTCGCTTGCAAGGCTCATTTCTGACCATGAAGCGTGAAGGAACGATTTGCGCACAACTTGCGATGCGGCGGTTATCTTTTGTGAAGTTGACAGGACCGCAGGGTTACTGCCAAGAAACTGTAGGGACTACCCACGATAGCCCATGTTTTTGAAGCAGCCTACCCACAAAAGTCCCCACAGTGTCTTCTGCGCTTCGCTCGACCTAAAACGCATTCGCTCCCTCCGCAAATGCTCCTGGCCGCGGCCTCCACTAAATGCACTCGGGACCTTCAAGGCGCAGGAAGCTGAGGTTTGCTTTACCAACTCGACGGTGTAGCGGAACATCTGGTTGGCCCTATCGGTCAGCGTGCCCGTGTACTGGCCGTTGGCGTTCGACAATCGTCTGAACACAATCGGATTGCAATGGCACTGCAAAATCAAACGACCCGTCCTGAAGTGTCCTGGGCCTCCGGCGGCTGTTCGTTGAACCGGTAACCGACGTAGGCATCGGTCAACAGATAATGCGGATTTCTCGGATCGTCTTCGATTTTCTTGCGCAGTTGACGGACAAACGTTCTTAGGTATTCAAGCTCGTTTCCATACCCCGGCCCCCACACGGACTTTAGCAGACGCGAGTGCGGAATAGGCTCACCGGCGTGCATCATCAGGTAATGCAGCATCTCGAATTCCTTTGGAGTCAGATGGATTGAGCGACCACTCTTCAGCACTCTGTATTTCACCGGGTCCAGTTCAAGCTGGCCATAACGAATCGGTGAGTCCTGATTGAAGTCCTCCGCATTTCTTCGACGCACAGCCGAGCGCAATCGCGCCGTCAACTCCCGCACTTGAAACGGTTTGGTGATGTAGTCGTCGGCGCCGGCATCCAGCGCTAACACCTTGTCATCCTCGCTATCCATTACAGTCAACATGAGGATCGGCAAGCGAGCAACCGCACGCCGAATACACCGGCAGGCTTCTACTCCGCCCATCCCCGGCATATCCACATCCAACAGCACCGCATCGAACCAAGTCACGCGAGCCAGCGATAATGCCTCCTCGCCGCGAGCCGCTTCCACAACCGTGAAGCCCATGCCAGACAAAGTCACACGCAATGCCCGCCGCGTAGAACTGTCGTCGTCCACCACGAGGATCGTGCCCTCGCTTGTCTTGGGCTGCTCCGTGTTCACTGCGTCCTCCTTGCATCCATGGGAAGGGAAAGGAAAAATGTCGTGCCTTCCTTATCATCGCTTATGACCCACACATGCCCATGATGAGCCTCGGCTGCTTTCCTGACTACAGAGAGCCCGATGCCAGTACCCGGAGCGGCGTCCTTCGACCCAGGTGACCGGTAAAAGCGCTCGAATATCCGCTCCCGATCTTCGATCCGAATCGTCGATCCGAAGTTATGGACGGAAATGAGAACTTCGGAATGACTCGCTCGCGCGGCAATCGCAATCGGCGTCCCTGCCGCCGAATACTTCCGCGCATTGTCAACGTACTGCGCCAGAATCATTGCCAACAGTCCACGGTCCGCGCACACGGCCAACGAAGGGTCCTCGACCTCAATCTGAATGCTGTTCCTTTCCGGCTCGGTTGGATGCCCGGCCAATATCTCGGATATCAAATCATGCACGTTCACGTCGGTAGTCTCAAGGCCAGCCTGTTTCGCATCGAGCTTCGCAGCTTTTAGCAGCCGTGTGCACAATTCGTTCAGTCGAATAGCTTCTCCATTGATCAGTGAAACCAAATTGCACTGGGGCTCCGTCAACCCTCCAAGCTCAAGCAGTCCTGAACTAGCAGTCTGAACGGCCGTTAGCGGCGTCTTTAACTCATGCGCAAGCGCATCTAATACCGTCGCGCGTAACTGCTCGTTCTTTTTCGCAATCTCAGCTCTCTCTTCCTTCTCGAACCACTGATACCGGTCGATTGCAATTGCTGCAAGAGACGCAAGCGCATCGACAACAAGAGAACTCAGATTTCCGCGCACCGCCAGTGCCCCCACAGGCCCAGGCCCGGCACGCAGGACGCGTTGCCAGGTGAGAGTACCCGAATCATCCAGTGGTGCATTGCGCAAGTAGCATTCTTTGGCCAGATCTTCCTCGCCCGCGTCCCAGTCGCCCATCCTGTCCTGGCGGCTCAAGTTCAGGTCATACAAGGCCACTGCGCTCAGGTCAAATACTCGATGAATCAAAGTCGCCAGTTGCGGACCCGGAGGTTGACGCAGATCCAGCAACAACGAGCTCCGGCTCAACTCATACAGTTGCTCCATCCCCGCGCGATGGGTATCCGCTTCCTTTGCGACTCTGATTTCGCGACCATGCAATCTGCTGATTGTGAGCGCCGTCAACTCGAACGTTACAAGCGCAACAAATATTCCCGAGTTTGCGACTTCGAAACTGAACAATGGCGGCTCAAAGTAGTAGTCGAGCAAGAGCACGGACAAAAGCGACGCAAATGACGCCTGCCAGAAGCCGAAGAACGACGCCACGGCCAACACAACCAACAAATAGAGAAGACTGATTGTCAGCAGGTTAATCTGAAGGACAAATCCGCCATAGGTGAGCAAGGCCAATACTGCGCAACCCGTAAGGCACTCGGCCCACACACGGGACTTCCGCCGCGATGTCGTTTTTCTTATTGCAGTTGGCTTTGCCATTTAGCTCGCAGCAACTCTCCCGCATATCGTGATCTCTGATGACAGCATAGTGGCAATATCATCAGGAACATATAAGGAAGGCAGGCGTCTTCAAGGAAGGATTGTTTCACTCTATAAATGAAGAAAAGGTAAAGAATGTATGGTTATCTCGTAAGAGAAAGGACGCAGAGCTATAAATCCTGCTCCCGTCCTTTCTTGCCACGGCAGCGTGCTTGCTCTTCTTTACGCGTCTTGCGTCTAGCTGACTGGTGCAGGTGATTTAGCCGCGGCCAATTGGCCATACTTGGCGGCGGAGGACTCAGCCTTGGTGGCCTTGGACATATAGGATTGATAAGCATAGCGCGATGAGTCCATGGGTCTTGGGGTTTTGGCTCCCGTCCAGATGACGTTCTGGCTCCGTCGTACCCACTCTTGCCTTTCTTCCTCAGCCTTGAGGAGGTATTCCCGTTGCAGGCCGGTATAGTAGTCCGCGAGCGCGCTGTACTGTTCCCGAGTATGCGCCTCGCGAATCATCTGCTTCAACTGGCTGTGTGTGTAACTTGAATGGCTCCCGGAAGGCGAGACTGCTTCCTGCGCGCTGGCCGCAGTTGCAAGGGCGATTGAGACAACAGAGAATGCAAGTAGTCTACGAATCATGTGTGCCTTACCTCCTGTAACTTAATATGGTGCACAATGCGTGAGGAGCGCATGAAGAGAATGATAGGAATGGAGTTGTATTTTCAGCGATATCACGGCGCGGGAATGCACAATCGGACCGATGGCTTAGTAATACGTTTCTCGCAACGACCGCGCGTCCCGCACCAAGCTAAGGAACCTGCCAGCTAACTCATGAATGCGATCTGTCTGGTGAAAGTGCAGAGCTTCCCTGGGCAGTAATTCCCCACCTAGGCCGATCGCTGTAGCCCCGGCGAGAATAAAGTCCGAGGCTGTCAACTGATTCACGCCACCTGTGGCAATCAGGGGAATTTGCGGCAGTGGCACCTTGAGCGCGCGCACATATTGGATGCCCCCAATATGGCCGGTAGGGAAAATCTTGACAAGGTCCGAACCGGCCTTCCAGGCGGCAATGATTTCGGTCGGAGTTAAAGCTCCCGGGAGGGCCACGATATTTACTTTGTTTGTATAGGCAACTACCTCCGGAATAAATCCGGGGCTGGTGATGAATCGGGCTCCGGCTTCGACACAGAGGCGCGCGGCTTCTTCATCGAGCACGGTTCCGGCGCCCACTGCCATATCCGGATAGCGTTTGGCCAGGTCGTCGATTACGTCCAGCGCGCCGGGCGTTGTCATCGTGATCTCGACAACTGGTATTCCCGCCGAGTAGACAGTCTCTGCCGCATATCGCGCGAGTTCCCGTGAATTCACGCGTACAGAAGGCAGAATGCCAGAGTCCTCGATGCGAGCTCGAACTTCATGTCTCTTCATTGATCGGACCTCTTCGTGCTGATTTTCAAAAGGATGAGGCTGCCTGAAGGGTTCTGAATACAAATGCAGTTCATTGAATTTCTTCACGCCCCAGGGCCATGTTCATTTGGCCGACAAATGTCAGATAGGATCCAATCAACTGCACATAGGCGAGTTGAACCACCCGATAGTCGCTTTGGGCATTGAGGAAGTCCATCAGCGATGCAGCGCCGTGCTCATAGGAGAAAGTAACTGTATCTCGCACACGCGTAGCCTGATCGCGATACTTTTCCTTGTACGGCCGGAGAAGAGCCATATTGCTCCTCAACTGCTCGTACGTTGAGTCTACGTCGTCAAAGACCTGCGCCTGTGCCGCGTCCTTGGCGCTCCGGCTCCGGTCGATATCCAGCAACGTGCGCTTCTTTTCTCCCTGATTGCGATCGAAGATGCGCAGCGGGATGCTCACGCTCAGCCCCAGCGTCTCTTTGTCATTGGGATTGTTGAACGAGGGGTTGTAAGTAGCCCAAGCGCTATAGGTTGGATCGGTGGAACCATTGGAGACGGCGAGCTTATGATTCGTATCCGACTGCTGAATGGTCTCGATGGCCGCTCGCAGGTCGGGCCTGTTATCCAGCGCGATCTGATGGTAGTCCTCCAGAGGCCTCAAAGCGTCGCTCCAATCGAACGTTCCCGTCACATCGAACTTATCCACCGGCGTGCGCTCGTTGAGCAGCTCCAGAAGTTCGAACTTTGCAGTACGAAGATTCACGGTTGCAGTTTCGATCTCGGCCTCATATTGCACGCGTAGCAACTCGATGCGGTCCAGATCGATCTGGGCGATATCGCCGACTTTGAACCGGGCGCGGCTAATGTCGATGATCTTGTCGTAGTAGTCCAGGTCAGCCCTGGCCAGATCGAGAACGGCCTTTGCCTCGAGGGTCTGCACGAACATTGAACGGAGAGTGAACAGCAGGTTCCGTTCAAGATCCTCATGCTGCGACGCCGTGATCTGCGTTCCCTCCTTGGCGCTTTGCAGGCGCAGTTCGCGCTTTCGCTCCCGCTCATGTAAATAGCTGAAGCTTCCTTGATACTGAGTCCCACTGAGCGGTTGCCACACTCCGGCATGACGGGCAAGTTGAGTTCCATCCGTTGCCCCCGCGAGTTGCGGGTTAGGGCGGAGAAAGGCCGTAATCTCTTCGGCCTTCATTTCTTCCACGTTGATCTGATCGGCTCGGAGAACCGGGTTGACCGCCTCGAACTTCGCCTTTACCTGGTCCCAGGTAAGTGCCTGCTGCGCGTTTGCGAAATTCGCAAGCAATGCAAAGCCCAGGGCGCAACTGACGATGCTTCGAATAGAAACAGGAATCAGGCTAGATTTCAACTGCCACCTCCTGTTTCGGGAGCTTGTCGCCCTCTCGTGCGACCCAGACATACAGCGTCGGCAAAAGGAAGATGCTCATCAGGAGGTCGAAGATCAGTCCCCCCACAATGACGATGGCAAACGGCCGCTGCGAGTCGGAACCAATGGCATGGGACATGGCGGCGGGAAGCAGTCCGAGGGTCGCCACCAACATTGTCATCATGATGGGACGAAGCCGCAAAACGGCGCCCTCGACGGCTGCGCCCGCGGCCGTATAGCCTCGCGCACGCAATTGATTGATGTATTCAAGCATGATGACGCCGGTTTGGACCGAGACTCCGAAGAGCGCCAGGAAGCCTACTCCAGACGACACGCTAAAAAACGTCCCGGTTAACAGAAGAGCCATCGTGCCACCGAAGGGCGCCAGAGCCACATTCACCATGATGAGCAATGCCCACTTAACCGAACGGAACATGAAATAGAGGAGGACGAAGATCAAGAAGATAGTGATGGGAACCACGAGAAAAAGCCTGGCCTGGGCTCGTTTCTCACTCTCGTACTCACCCGCCCAGTCGAGGTGGTAGCCGCGCGGCACCTTCACCTGCTTGGTGACCTTTTCGATAGCTTCCCTGACCGTAGTTCCCAAATCTCTGCCACGAACTTCGTAGCGGATACCGACATAGCGAGAGTTTCCTTCCCGGAAGATATCGTAGGCGCCGTCGCGTACCTCCACTTTCGTCAGTTGCGCGAGAGAGACACGTTCACCCGATGGAGACAGTAGACGGATGTTCTGAATAGACTCCTGGGTATTGCGATACTTCTCCTTATAGCGGACGACAACGCCATAGGTTGCTTCGCCCTGCAGCAATTGCGTGACCGCATTGCCACCGACGGCTGTCGCGACCGCATCCTGTATGTCAGACGCATTGATTCCGAAGCGCGCGGCCGCCTGGCGATCTACTACGAAGTTAAGGTTGGGCTGACCCATATCCCGAAAGAGCCCGAGGTCCTCAACTCCCGGCACAGTCGCCATCACGGCGGTAATCTCCTCGCCCTTTTCCTCCAGGGTTTTCAGATCGGCTCCGAATAGCTTTACCGCGAGGCCGCCTTTCACCCCGCTTATCGTTTCGTCTACATTGTCTTCGATAGGTTGCGAGAAATTCCAAAATCCACCGGGAAGCTTCGAAACCTCACGATTCATGGCGCCTATCAATTCGTCTTTGTTCTGATGAAAGACGGGCCGCCATTGATCCTTGGGTATCAGGTCAACGAAGTACTCCGTATTGCCAAATCCTCCCGTGTCGGTCCCATCGTCGGGACGTCCGGCTTGCGATACAACTGTTTTCACCTCAGGAAACGACGAAAAAATAATGCGCGCTTGATCCGTGAACCGCTTGCCTTCCGTCAGGCTCGTACTGTTGGCCAGCGAGCCGCGCGCCCAGATGGCGCCCTCGTCGAGATGCGGCAGGAATTCAGAACCGATGACTCCACTGAACGCCAGAAACATACTGACAGCAACGGCCGCAACACCTGCGCCGATTGTGATCCAGCGATTTTCAATAGCCCACTTAAGACAATCCCGGTAGCGGTCCTTCAGAAACTCCATGACCGGGTTGCGCCATTCCCTAACACCATGCCGGAAGAGTAAGGCGGCTAATACCGGCACGATGAAAATGGAAAACGTCATGGCACCGAGAAGCGCGAGGGCCACCGTCCAGGCCATTGGCTTGAAGAGTCTGCCTTCCACAAGTTGCAGCGTGAAGATCGGTAGATAGGCGGTGATGATAATGGCAATCGCGAAAAACACCGGGCGCTGGACCTCGTGAGAGGCGTCACGAATCGTTGCTATCGGCGACTTTCCGCTCATGGTAATGCGGCCCGAAGCCACCGATGAGCCGTTCTTGCCGCGAAGCGACAAATGCCGCATGATGTTTTCCACCATGACTACGGCGCCGTCTACGACCATTCCGAAGTCGAGCGCCCCCAGAGACAGAAGGTTCGCAGGTATCTTGCTCAAATTGAGGAATATGGATGCAAAGAGCAAGGCAAATGGAATGGTGAGAGCAACGATAAAGGCCCCGCGAACATTTCCGAAAAACAGAAAGAGGATGATCGTCACCAGGATCATTCCTTCGCCCATGTTATGAAGCACTGTGTGGAGCGTGTAATGCAGCAGGTCGGTGCGGTCGAGCATCGGAACGACCTTCACTCCCTGCGGCAGGATGGTGCTATTGAGTTCATCCACCTTCTTATGGATCGCGTCCAGCGTAGGCTCTGCATCGGCTCCTTTGCGCAACAGCACCACGCCCTGAATGACCGCTGGATTATCGACGATGGTTCCATCCGGCTTGTGGTCTGCCCTTGCCATTGCGCCCAGCAGGATTTTTGGCCCTTGTTGCACCTCTGCTATGTCTTTGACTCTGAGCGCCGTCCCTTTTTTTGTCGTCAAAACGGTATTCTCAATGTCCTGCACTGTGGTGTAGAGGCCGACGGAGCGAACATTCAGTTGCTGCGTCCCCTCCTCAACAAAACTTCCTCCGGCATTCATGTTGTTGCTGGTCAACTGCTGCTCGACCTGGCCGATGCTCAGTCCATACGAGACGAGCTTGTCCGGATCGACGCGCACCTGGTATTCGCGCGTCGTGCCACCGAAGGTCGATACGTCAACGACATTCTGGACCGACTTGAATTCTTTTTCGAGGGTCCAGTCTTCAATCGACTTCAGATCCATCAGATCGTATTGCGGATTTGTGTTGTGGATGGTGTACCAGTAGATCTGGCCTACCGTGCTCCAGTCGGTGCCCATCTGCGGCTGGAGGCCCGGTGGCAGACTTACTCCCGCGAGCCGCTCCATCACCTTCTGGCGGTTCCAGTCGTTGTCCGACTGGTCATCGAAGATCAACAGAACGAAGGACAGGCCGAAGAGCGATTCGGAGCGGAGGTGGGACAGGTGCGGAAGTCCATTCATCTGGATTTCCACCGGAATTGTAACTTGCTTTTCCACCTCCTCCGCCGCCTGTCCAGGCCACTGAGTAATTATCGTTGCATAGTTATCCGCAATATCCGGATAGGCTTCAACCGGCAAATTATGAAACGATATTGCCCCCCAGGCGGCCAATAGCAGCGCAATCGCCAGCACGACGACGCGATTGTTTAGGGCAAAATCGACAAGAAAGCGTATCATGATGTCTTCCCCCAGCTCCCTTTCAGCGGTTACTTGTTGTCGATTTCGTTCTGTAACGCGAGCGGATTAGTCACCACCTGCTGTCCTGCTTGAAGGCCCGACTTGATCTCCTGCATCCCGTTTGGCAGTGCGTCTCCCCCGACCACCCCCACTCTTCGGAATTTCTTGCCGGGCGTGGGAACATAGACCCAGTCCCGGTCATGCAGATGCAGAATCGCGGATGCCGGCACGGCGGAATTCACTTCATCCTTCTGGCCGCGGAAGGTTGTGGTAACGAACATGCCCACCTTCATGAAGCCGGGATTCCGCACTTCAATGCGGACCTTGCCGGTGCGCAGATTCGGATCGAGGATAGGAAGGATATTATCGACTCTTCCATTGAAGACCTGGCCCGGATACGCGTTCAGCGTGATCTCCGCGGGGTCGCCGGTATGAACGGTGGAAAGATCGTTTTCATAGACATCGCAGACGATCCACACAGTTGAGAGATCGGAGATGGTGAAGGGACTTGTCCCCAGGCTCTGCACACCTGCTGCGTTTGTAACCTCCTGATCTGTGATTACACCTGAAATCGGGGCTGTGATGTCCACGATCCCCGACGGATGATCTGTGCTGCTGCCTAACAGGCGCAGATGTTCAGCTGCCGTATCCACGGCCACCTTGGCCTTGTCCTCTGTATCCTGCGCCACTTGGAGATCGTTGAGCGCGATTGCGCCATGTTTGTACAATTCCCGGGCGCGCTCATATTGAGCGCGTGCAAGCGTCTCATCGGCTACTGCCATCTGATAAGTTGAATAGCCGCCGGAGATGTCGTCGCTGCGGACCTTCAACAAAAGCTGGCCCTTCTTGACTTGATCGCCCAGACGCGCAAAGATACCCACGATGCGGCCAGACGCAAGCGAAATCACTGGAACCGTACGCGCAATATCGGGATTCACGGAGCCAGTCACCGCTAGTCTTGCGGGCGCTCGATGCTCTGCTGCTGCGGCCAGCGGGAAGCTCTCCGGATGATCGACGGAGAACAAGTTGGCATCGAAGTCTTGCGTCACCTTGGCAGGCGGCGGCGCTTCCGCTGCCGCATCCACCTTATCGCTCTTGCACCCACTGATGGCCAGAGATGCGGCCATCACCATCAGCGCCAGGCCTAATCCCAAAGCTTTACTTTTCATAGGATCCTCTGCGACCTTTGTGTGTCTCGGTCTTTCAGGCGCGCGATCATCCTTCATAGCTGTAATGCTGCGAGGTGGTCGTAGCCCTCTGAATGAACTCATTTCCTGGAGCAGCACCTGGTTACCGGAAACCCGGTGCTGCTCATTCAGTTAGCTGGTCAAGCTACATATACAGCGTGCAGTCCTGCTGGCTTCTCGGCTAGAACCTGACCTTGATTGCAAGCGTTGTGTTGGTTTGGTTGGTGCGCAGGTCTGGCCACCAGATTGCGCTCGTATCCGCCGCCGCCCCATTACCCGCTGCGAAGCAGGCCTTTTCGGCTGACGCCAGTCCAGCCGTGCCATAGCCAAACCCGGAAGCAGCGCCGCCGGCGCATGCATACTGCCCCGGTGCGCCGTTGTTCCCTCCCGGAGGCGTGATGCCGCCGCGACCGGTCCAGTAGGGCACATCGGAGTAGCGATAGCCTTCCTCCAGCGTGAAGGTGATGAACTGGCTCGGCATGTAATCAAAGGTGATGGTTCCGTCGTGCATTTGGGAGCGGTCACCCGCGTTCTCGGTAAAGTATGGGGTTCCTGTTGTCGCTGTTGCGCCGTTAATGGGCGGCAGCAGAGTGAGGTAGCGGCCGGGATTGTTCATTACGCCGCCACCGAGAGTTATCGCGTAGAGATCCTTCTTGAACCACATGCGGTCATAGATCATGTAGCCCAGAAAGGCCTGCTTGGGCCTGCCACCTTTGGAGCTACGGCAGTTGACACCGCCGTTATAGGTATCGGTGGTGCCCATCTCCGGGG
This sequence comes from Acidobacteriaceae bacterium, assembly GCA_003165075.1. GTDB lineage: Bacteria > Acidobacteriota > Terriglobia > Terriglobales > Acidobacteriaceae > Telmatobacter. Next base: position 11,724 of record PLSM01000076.1, read on the forward strand.
ATTGGCCCTTGGGGATCAATGCGCCATCCGGGCTGCCAAATGAGGCGGGCCCACCGCCATATTCGCAACCAGCATCCCCCGTAACGGTAAATGCCGCCTTGTCGAGCAGTTTTGTGGGTTTGTCGTAGTATTTGACCTGCGCGCTGTAGTCGGCGTGGATGCGCGAGCGGCCAGGGAAGCCGACAGCGTCCTCTCCCAGACCGTAATTGTTGAATACGAAGTCGAGGTACGGCTTGGGGCGCCAAAGAATCTGTCCGCCGAGACCGGGCTTGCCATTGGCGCGCGCATACGATTGCCAGCCGTTGATGATCCATGGCTCTATCTTCAGCTTCGTCGTCGGGAAATACTGTATGCGAAGGCCGTTAAAGAACCACGGCGTATTCGACGAGACGAACGAAGGCTGGTAGGTCCAGTTATCGAAGTTGTAGTAGCTGAAAAGGCCGATGTAGGAGACGAAAATGCCGGCATCCACGTTGAGGCCGTGGGCCACATCGAAGTGATATCCTCCCCATGCCTCTGATACGTACTTATACGCGCCGGCCAGATCCCATTGGCCGCGGCTAGGGCTGGCGTCGTTGCGCGGGGTAGTCGTGGCGAACAAGCCGTTCATGGTCAGGATGCGCCCGCGCACGTTGTCGATGCGGAAGTCGCCGCCGATGCTGATCTGCTCAAGCTGCCACTCGTCGGAGCGGAAGCTCTCCGTCGCCCCGCCCATGGAGTCGTCTTTGGGATGGTTATAGTCCAGAATATAGTTGGCGTCGGCACGGAACTCTGGCGTGAAATACTTGGTGCTCATGGGACTGTCCACTGCGTGCCCGTTGCTGTTCAACCAGGTCCAGTCGCCGGGGAATGGCGCTTCCTTGGTGGTCCTCTCCGCGCTGATCTCCGGAGGCGCCGGCGCCGCCGCTGGGGCAGGCGCTGTTGCAGTCTGCATGTCCGGCGTCAGCGAACTGCTCGAACCGCCGCTTGCAGCAGCCCCCACCGCAGTACGCAGCGCATTGGCGTCCCGCTCTGCCGTGGTGGCGCCGTTGCCTTCCTTTAGCTCCGCTTCAAGTTTCGCGATGCGCGCCTTCATCTCCGCGAGTTCCTTAATGACCGCATCGTTGGTAAGCGGCGCTGTTATAGAAGCAGGAGGATTTGGCGGAGCTGTGGCAACCGGGGGAGCAGCGGCCGCGGCAGCAGGCGGATCGCCTGGCAGTTCTGCCGCCAGCGAGGCGAGCAAAGTGGTTGCAGCCTCGGCCTTCGGCGTGGAAATTACGCGGGGCGGCACGGTGGCCTTGTTGGAGGCTGAAGCTGGGCTTTGGGCATGACACACTAGCTGCGCAGAGAGGCCGCACATTGCAGCTCCCAATACAATGACCATCCTGAAGTCGGTTTTCATCCTTATCTGATCTCCACGACGCAAGTCGTCGCCAGGTTATGAAGCTTTGGCTCTCTCTGAGGCATGGTTAGCTCTTGGGTTCCAGCCCCCATCTCAAGTCTTAAGCGAAGCGACATAAAGGAGTCGCAAAGGAAGCGCAGTATTTAGCTAAGGCTGACTAGCCTCAGTTATCTTGGTCAGTGCAGTCTCGTTGCTTATTACCGACAGGAGCTGCTTTTTGACAACAATAGGACGCTATCCGTAAAGATGATGTGTGCATTTGTCACTTAGTTATGAGTAAGACATGAACATATTGTAAGTAATCCGTAATGATCAGCTCTGTGGGTAACATGAATGCCTCCGCGGGTGGCCTGATACCTAACCATCGTTCCGAACACCCGCACATTGTTCTCATCATAACTTCCCTATCATTTCAGCTATAGTATTCGAAGTGCGCGATGCACAAACAGAATCGATTCGGGTGGCCGCACAGCAGTAAGACAGATCGGAGAATGGTATGCTGCGAGCAAGATATGCAGTGTCTTTTTGGCGTTAGCGGCCATCGGCATTTGCGCGCATGATGCAGTTTCCTCCAGTCGGCAGCGTCATCAGGTGCCCTACCGCGATGGCGTGTACTACGTAGGCCCAGAGGTCACCTCGCCACGGCTGCTTCGCACCGTATCTGTACCCTATCCAGACGGGGTATCCAGGAATGGAGTTCAGGGAATGACTGTGCTTGCCATGGTCATTGACAGCAACGGGACTCCAGTACACATTCAGGTTCTGCACACGTACGGGGACGCATTCGATCAGGTCTCGATCGCGGCCGTGGAGCACTCTGTGTTTGAGCCGGGCAGACTGGGAGACAAAACCGTGCCTGCTTGGATCGACGTGCGGGTTGTCTTTCACGCCGACCGCAGCCAGGCCGTTCCGCAGGTTCTCATCACAGAGAGAGATCTGCCTCCACCGGAGGAATCGCAGTTGGAGGACAGGCATCACAACCCGTTACCGCACACACTGGCCTTTCCGATCCACACTGTGGACGCGGATTTTACCGACCCGTTTGCTGCGCATCCTTATTTGCAGGTGGCCATCGTCGAGGTGCTGGTGACCGAACAGGGTTTGCCGAAAGAGGTAACCGAGCCAAGAGAGTGAATCAAGGACAGTGACGGCAGCAGAAGATTCAGGGCAAGCAAAATATCATCGATGGAGAAGCAGCGCGGGACTATCGATCAACTGGTAGCTAATAGGATGGTCCGCCGCCTTTAACCTCAGCGGAGATATAAGGGGTGAACAGGAGGCGTCCCATGGAAATCCACACGATTGGCATCGATCTAGCGAAAACAGTTTTTCACCTCGTTGGGCTAAATGCGCACGGTGATGTGGTGGTACAGAGGAAGTGTTCGCGAAGCCAGCTTCTTCGCTTTACCCCGAACCTCCGTGTTTGCCTGATCGGCATGGAGGCTTGCGGAGGAGCCCACTTTCTAGGCCGGCCTCTTCGCGATCAAGGGCATGATGTACGCCTGATGCTGGCAGAGTACGTGAAGCCGTACGTATCGGAGACATGCTGCCCTCACCTTTGCGGGCTGAAGAAGTTCAACTTCCTTGATCCACAATTGACGACTACGCCTAATTCGAACCGGGCTGCGGTCAGTTCAATGAACACTGTCAACGCGCAGCCTCGTGCATTTCAAGAGCCTTTACTTTCTCGACGCTGCGCTGGTGGCGAATCGCGCCGCTGAAGCGAGCCTTTAGAAACGTCTCGATCAATTCCCAGGCCAACGCGGGCCCGATAACCTGTCCACCGAGTGAGAAGACGTTCATTTCGTCGTCTTCAACGCCCTGATGAGCGGAGAACACATCGTGGATTAGCCCAGCGCGCACACCAGCAACCTTGTTGGCGCAGATGGATGCCCCACGCCACTACCGCAGAGTGCTATTCCGCGATCCACTGTGTTGGCGGCAACGGCTCTGGCCATTGGGATCACGTAATCCGGGTAATCGTCTCCGAGGCTCAAATGAAACGCACCGAAGTCGACGACCTCATGAGCAGCATCGCGCAGCAAGTTCGCGATCTGTTCTTTCAGAACGAACCCACCATGGTCTGAGGCGATTGCAACGCGCATGGTGCTTCCACCTTGTTCTTGTCAAGTACCCTGGACAAAGGTGTGCATCACATCGTCCAAGGTCCGGGCCGCCAGGGTGCAACTCTTGAACACATCGGTGTCGGCGTTGGTATTAATCTTCGGCGCGATACATGTCAACAGCAACCCTTCTCGTCGTTCACGGCGAAGAGGTGACTCGGGTTTGCGGAACCCGTGGCGGATGCAGCAGCCGGAGTGGCCTTGAGGAACTGTGTTTGGTGTGCAGGCTCGGGAATCTCCGTGCCCAATAAAGTTGGAGCCGGCGTAGAGGCACTTGTCTGTGCGGCGGTGACGATGTACAGGATTGCTCACTATTTGAGGAACTGCGTCCAACTGCGTCTCCGGGAGGCTCTCCACACTCCTCCTAGTCTCGTATTAGGTGCCACAAGCTCTGATTCAAGAGACGTTCAATTCTGACCATCTTTCCAAGGCTTGAAGTTTGAATATGTAGATTGGCAAGGTTCTTGCGATAGTGAGACTCTCGTAAACAAACGTGTGCGCCTCAAATGCGCGAAAAGAAAGAGACCCCGCGCATGTGTGGGGAAAAGGTGGAATCCTATGAAGAAATTTGTGACGTTAGTGGCATTACTCAGTCTGGGTACGGCAAGCGCCGCCTGGGCGGCGACTCGCGAGGAAGTGCAGAACAGGTTGGATAATGCAGCCACGGTGCTGCACGAGATCATGGCCGCGCCAGATAAGGGCATTCCGGAAGAAGTTCTGGATCACGCCAAGTGCATCGCCGTAGTCCCCCACATGATCAAGGGTGGCCTTGTGTTTGGCGCGGAGAATGGCAAGGGCCTAGCCACATGCCGCACTGCAAACGGATGGAGTGCGCCGACGTTCTTTGCCATTACGGGCGGCAGCTGGGGGTTACAGATCGGCATCGAAGGCGTGGATCTGGTCATGATTTTCCAGGGTGACAAAGGAATGCAGCGATTGCAATCTGCCAAGTTCCAACTCGGAGCGGACGCCTCCGCGGCAGCCGGACCGGTTGGACGCCATGCTTCCGCCGATACCGATTGGAAGTTGAATACCGAGATCCTGACCTACTCGCGAGCCAAGGGCGCCTTTGCTGGACTCACTCTAACCGGAGCTGATATTCGTCGGGACGACGATTCCATGGTGGCCTTCTACGGGCAAGGCGTCTCCACACGCAGCGTTCTGATGGGCGAAGTTGAGATGCCGGCCTCGGCACGATCGTTCCTCGACGCAGTCAGGGGCGCAAAAGCACAGGCCCATGCTGCGAACTAGGGTTTGATAGCCTGTTGTGAGTCCATCGCGGGTGCCCCCAACCCGGGTTTCAGGTCTCGGGTGCGCAACAACGACTCCCAATTGCTTGGGCAATTTTGACTGGCCAGATTCTCTCGAATACGCCCCCAATATACTTGGTGCTTTATCGGCATTTCAACTGTCGCCAATCTCGATGCAAGAGCCTTGTCCAAAAGGAGCTACCATGTCTGATCAGAATCCGTCTGGCCTCTCCGACAACGCCGCAGGTGGCATTGCCTACATCACGATCATCCCAGCAATCGTCTTCCTGATCATGGAGCCCTTCAAGAAAAGTCCCTTTATACGCTTCCATGCGTGGCAGTCGATCTTCTTTTTTGTTGCCTGGGCGGTAGTGGACATTCTCGTCGGGGTTGTGCAGCATCTGGTTCCGTCTGCCGTCTTCCTGACCTTGACGGTATTGCAATTGGTGGGTCTTGCCGTCTTCGTCGTCTGGCTCATCGTATTCATCAGCGCCTTTGGCGGCAGGCGCATCAAGCTGCCCATCATTGGCAACCTCGCCGAGGCGCAGGCCAACCGGTAACTGCCTTGGAGACGTATTATCTGAAATAGAATTTGCTCGTTCTCCAGAAGGTGTGGTGCATTCGGTGTGTACGTCTGCGGCCAGTGTGGCCGACAGTCAAATGCTTGCGGACTCGTTACATGGCGAGGAACGTACGCGTATTAAGCTGCTCCGAGAAACAACCGAGAAGAGCACGGTGGTGTAGTCGCGCAGTTCCACACGCCGATACCCCAGCGTCTTGGCACGCTTCCGCAGGTACTGAACGACGCACCGGGTAGCCGCTTGCGAGAAGCCATGATCGTCTACCTCGTCCAACAGCTCGCCTGCTTCCGCATTCGCGACATCGACGAGCTAGGCGCATACTCCAAGACCCGTAGGCAGCAGGCAGCTCCTGATACTCAGCCTCCCGCTCTTCCTTGATTCTGTTCGCGCTGTGCCGCGTGAGCAACCGCATCGCGCTGGATTGGACAAACTTCTGCTCCTTGCGGCTCAAGTATGCAGTCGGCACCCCGCCCTCCCCCCTAACCACGTCGCGCGTTGACTTTTGCGGGTATTTCCCCCGCTCGACTTCCACGTCACCGATGAACCTTCGAAAACGATCGGCTTCAAGCGCTTGCCGAGACTGGCCTGCAAGTCGGACAACTGCTGTATATTGGTCCATAGTCAAGAAACAAAAGGATTTCCTGGATTCTTGTGTGGTGCCCCGTGAAAACGCAGCTTATCCACGGTGAGTGAAAGTCCGACTTAGCAACTGGTCCACTCCGCCCCGTAACATTCGAGGCAACGCAGATACAACGGGACCCAAACGGCTGAAGCCCCCGATGTGGTGTGTCGCCGCGATGACTGGAGAAGTTTCTAAGCCGTTATGCGCGAGGATGCAGAGTAGGTCGGTCGGGACTCGAGGG
>PLSM01000079.1 GCA_003165075.1 Acidobacteriaceae bacterium
TGACAGGGCTTGTTCAGAGGTTCCTCAGAAAGTACCAATTCTCTCGCAGTGCGGCAATGTGAACCTGCTTCTCTCTTCGCGGCTCAAGCAAGTACGCACGCATCTTTTCTAGGCGCTCAATCACGGTCTGCGGCGGGTGAGCAAAAACCGCCTCTACGGCTTGGAACATTTTGTAAGTGTGTCCCGGCTGGAGATTGTCTTTCAGTGCTGCACAGCGCTCGGAGGAAACTCTTGCCGTGAGATATGGTAGTCCCGCCATTGCCATTGCAACGCCCAGTGGCGTTATTTCGCATCTGCCACTATGAATGAATCTCCCAATTTGCGACTGCGCGAACCAGGCTTCCTGTTGATCTAGCTTTGACTGAAGATTACTGCTTCGTTCTCGGCAAGCCGCTAGTGCTGTGCTCGCTTGATGGATTCTCTTGGCTAATCCGGGCCGCAGAGATTGAACTTTAGTCCTTGTCTCATCATCTGTTTCGGAGGCAACAGCCAGGAACGCTCTCTCGGCAGATTCCTGACTCTGTACCAGTTCCGCGTATGTCTTCCTGCTCTCGGCCTGCGCATTCGCTAATTCCCGTCGAAGCTTCCGTAGCGCTGAGGACGTCGTGCGCTCTGTCGGCCGCCGTCGAAACACGTCGAGTCGGGGGCAGTTGAACCCGATGATTGCGCCAAACGCGGCACGAATATCGGCAGGCGTCTTGGCTTGTTGCAGCTCCCAACCGATTAGCCCCCAGTTCTGCTAAAGAACAAATTGCAAGTCCGTGAGCGCTCGCCGGAGTGCGTCATCCCCTATTTCTCGGGGGCGTCCCCGTCCCTGCTTCTGGTGGGAAAATCCTGTCAAGGGGATTTCGCAATTTTCGTAACCAGCTAAATCAGTCTCTTTCAACTCTCACCGCCGGGTAATTAAAACCATACTCCAACTTCCCGCCATGTAATTGCAAAACATAGCGTTAAAGCAAGCCAGCCTTTTTTGGAAACTGGGCTTATTCTGCGGCCACGCCAAGAAGGCTGGCGTATTCATGGGCGAGCGGAGTGCGGTCCGACCACAATCCGGGGAGTCGGTTTACCAGTCCGATCCGGGGCTGAGACGGCCTACACCTCCATCGACGGCTGGTCGAAAGCCAGCGGCTCGCCCTCCAGTTCAATTCCTTCCCGAAACAAACTCCAATGATCACTTCAAGCCCCGCGAAGCGGGGGCCACTCAGCGTAAAACTGGTCGGGGTTCGGGGCAGAGCCCCGACGTTCAGTCCCGGCGCGCAGCGCCGGGCTCCTTTAGTGAGCCCATTGAATCCGAGCCGGTCCTTCCTTACGCCTTGGACGATTCCGATATCGCAGCCCTGATTCATTTCTTCCAAATCTTAGACCCTTGGGACAGGGAGGCGCATGGAACACAAACCATGTAACCCAAGCCCTCGACCAGCGGTCTCCTCGCTCTTCCTCCAGCGTTCAGCTGTCTGCGCTTGCCCAGAAGGTGAGAAATGGATTTTCGCTGCAACCAGTTTCGAGACCCCTATTTGCGCCGTAATATGGCCACGGTTGGCCCTTCAAGTCGGAGCGGTCTTGCAGAGTGCCGTTATAACTCTCGCAAAGACCTCTTCCCGCGCCTTATGCGACCAAGATGGACCATTCTGCCTAGTCCCATCGGCGGAAGGGCTCCACCAGGGCGGCGACGCCGCCCCGAGTTGCAGGCTCTGTCTAATAGCCTGCAACTCACGTAAATTTACGCAGACCGGGCCAACCCCTAATCCGCTTTCGATCCCTGAGGAGGCGACCTCTCGTGATCGATAAAGTCGATGTTCGAATCCCCGAGTTCGCCTCGCCTGGACCGGCCCTGGCGGAGGCCTTCGAAGGCTTGAGGAAGCACCCGGTCCCGCCATTCCGACCTTCGCGTCATTACCAATACGTGTGTGACCTTCGAGACGACTTCGACGTCGATGCGGTGGTCCATCTCTTTCTTCGGCACGGTCGCCCGACTCACAAGGTCGAAATCATCGATGCGGGTGACAGGACCGTTGAAGACATGGCCGACATAATCGCAAAGCTCTTTGTCGTCGATCCTCTCGCGCTCGGCCTAATGCGAGTTGATCTGGCTGCGGACTTAGATGGTGTGCCCGTTCCATGGTTTAAGGATCACGCTTACGTGAGCCGAAAGCAATTCTCCTCCAGAATTGAGAAGTCGTTCGAACAGGAGTTGGAATTTGTCGGTATGGGTACCGCGCAGGCGCAGACACTCTACGCCGGAAAGAGGCCTTCCCTCATGCGGATCTACGACAAACTGGCAGAGTGGCGCATGCAACTTCGCAAGTTAGAAAAGGAATACAGGCGTTTCAATGCGCTCATGGAGGGAATGGACATGACCGCTGAACAGAGATACTACGGCGTACTCATTCCCCCCACCTTCACGGAATATTGCAGAGCACGCGGCTATGACTACCAGACCGGCAACATCCTGACGCGGATTGAAAGCCAAATTGGAGGAAACAGGCTTCCTCCTGAACTCGCCACATTTAATGATCTTCGCTACGCACACGAATTAACTCCGTTCGACGGGCTTCAAATCGTTGGGTCAGATCGGGCTCACTTGATTGATTCCCCTCCAGAGGAAGTCCCGGTTCGAAACTGGCTTGCAGCGCTAGGTTTTGAGGCGCTAAAGGAGCATCTTGGAAGCGCCCAGTTCGCACGATCATTTGTTCTCAAGCACGGCAAGGGAAATGGAAAGCGGATTCTCCAGTCGCTTGCCGAATGCTGTCCAGTGAGACCCCGAACCCTCACGACAGAGGAAATTCAAGAGTCCTTCAAACAATCCACGCTCTTACAGACTTCACATCTCGACAGGCAGGGAGTACACTTATCCCCTACGTATGAGCACTCGGAACAAATTGCCTGAAGCCGCATTAGACTTCTTCCGCAAGAAGGGCCGCAAGGGCGGACGGCAGCGAGCCGCGAATCTGACCGCCGAGCAGCGCAGCGAGCAAGCCCGGAAGGCGGTTCAGGCCCGGTGGGCAAAGCGGGCAGCGAAGGCCAACAAGAAAGGTACGAAATGACCTCCCGTACAGCCGTTCTCTATGCACGTGTATCCAGCCGTGAACAGCGCGAAGAAGGCTACTCTATCGAAGCCCAGATCAAACTTTTACGCGCCGTTGCCTCGAACGAGGGAATTGAAATCGTGCGTGAGTTTGTGGAGGTCGAATCTGCCAAGACCGCCGGTCGCAAACAGTTCGCCGAAATGGTGACATTCTTCAAGCGCAATCGTTCGTGCCGGATTCTGCTTGTAGAAAAGACGGACAGACTATACCGGAATCAACGGGACGCCCTCACGCTCGAAGAACTCGACATCAGTGTTTATTTCGTGAAGGAGGGCGAGTGGCTTTCGAAGGATTCCAAGTCCCAAGTGAAGTTCATCCAAGACATTCGTCTCGCGATGGCGCGCAACTACTCTGAGAACTTGCGGGAGGAAGTAAAGAAGGGCATGAGCGAAAAGGCGTCGCAGGGTACGTACCCCGGACGCCCCCCCTTCGGATACCGCAACAACAAGGCTGAGCGTACCATCGAAATTCACCCCGAGAAGGGCGCTATAGCACAGCAAGTGTTTGGACTGTACGCCACGGGGCGTTATTCGTTGTTGGGACTCTCCAAGGAGCTGCGACACTATGGGGCGTCCATCTCGAAAACGAACTTGCACAAGATGCTGACGAACCCTTTTTACATCGGGCAATTCGAATGGGGCGGGCACACGTACAGGGGCGTTCACACTCCCCTTATTACTCCCGAGCTATACGCCCGGGCGCAAGCGGTCCTGAATGGGGGACACGCCCCGTCGTACTGCAAGCACGACATTGCTTTTCGGGGAATGCTCACCTGCGCCTATGACAATTCCACCGTGACCGCGGAACTCAAGAAGAACAAGTACGTGTACTACCGCTGCAGCGGTGGACATGGTCCGTGTGACTTGCCACGTTTTCGAGAGCAGGAAATCGCTGAGAAATTGGGGGGCTTGCTCAGGGGCGTATCCATTCCGGCGGAGGTCGTACGGACCATCGAAGAATCGTTGGGGCGTGTACAAGAGGAATTGCGGGATAAAGGGGCGCAGGAACGAGCACGCCTCGGGCGTGAACTATCTGCGCTGCGTGTGCGGATGGATGCAGCCTATACGGACAAACTCGACGGCAAGATTTCAGCGGAATTCTGGCAACGGAAACAAACCGATTGGGAATCAGAGGAACTTAGAATCACATCGCTGATTTCGTCGCTCAACGAGTACAAGAGCGACGAACGTTTGCTAAATGCACGCAGGATTTTAGAACTCGCGAAAGATGCTTATTTTCTATACGTTACGCGGAAACCGGCGGAACAGGCAGAATTACTCAAGAATGTACTTTTGAACTGCTCAATCGATGCTGTAAGTCTTTATCCTACTTATAGAAAGCCCTTTGATATCATCTTCGAAAGGGCCAAAAATCAAGAATGGTCGGGGAGAGAGGATTTGAAACTCTGTCCCCCTGACCCCGAAGTGACCATGTCACTTACGATCAACAGCTTATAGAATTCAACTCTAGCAATTGTTTCGCGAAAGTCCTTCTGAATCCGGTAGATAGCTTCCAACTATTTTCGGATGGGAACCCCGTTGCGGGAACCACTCATCTGATTGTCGATCTCCGTGGTACCGGCCGCCAGCCGGAAAAACGAATTAATCCTTCATAATTCAGCGGTTTCCTCTCCTCCAACATGGTCTGCTGCAGGTACTCTGGAGTTGATTTTCGGCGAACAAATGGATACTTTGATCCTCTCCACCGGTACAACTCTTCATGGGCTCCGCACTATCCTTCTCGAAAGCCGATCCCTGCGCGTGGTGGTTCTTCCAGAAGCCGGTGGCAGGATTTGGCAAATCACCTATAAGCCGCTGGAAGCGGATCTGTTATGGAACAACCCTACCGTGCCGCCGGCGCTACAGCCTCTCCACACCGGGTATGACGACGTTTGGAGCGGTGGCTGGGATGAGCTGTTTCCAAACGACGAAGCAGCGACTGTGGAGGGAAAAGCGCTGCCCGATCACGGTGAATTGTGGACTGGCGAATGGCAGGCAGAACCTGGTCCGGATGAGGGCTCGGTGGGAGTGCGTCTTCGCTTCGTCACGCCCATCAGCAACTTTCTGGTGGAGAAGACATTGCTATTGAGGCCGGAAAGCGCGAGCCTCGAAGTTCGCTATAGATTCACAAACCAGGGCGCAGGTACATTTCCGTTTCTGTGGAAGCTGCATCCTGCTTTTTCCGTCTCAGCGGAGCATCGTATCGATTTTCCGCCCATGGCGGTCATGCCTGAACTGGAGTTCCCCGGCACATTGGAAGGGGCACCGCCGATCTTTCCCTGGCCTTACGCACCGCTGAACGACATGGTGCTGGACCTGCGCCAGGTTCCAGATGTGTCCTCGCGGGCGACGCATTTCTTCTATGGCACCGGATTTGTTTCGGGCTGGTGCGGCGTTACTAATCGCGCCAGCGGTCTGGCTTCGGCCTTACGTTTCGATCCCGAGGTCTTCTCCAGCTGCTGGTTGTTCGCCACCTACGGCGGTTGGCGCGATTTGAATGTGGTGGTTCTGGAACCGGCCACCGGCTACCCTTACAAGATTCAATCCATGATCGACAGCGGGCGGGCGCGCCGCCTGGCTCCCGGCAAGAGCCTTGAGACAACCGTACTGTTCTCGGTGCAGGAAGGGCTGCGGTCCATCGGCGGCGTCGAAGAAGATGGACACATTCTGCCCGGTGACGAAAACTAGAAGATTGCGCAACCTCGCCGCCGAATCAAGCCGCCTTCTTCGGTTCTCCCTCCAGTGACAGCAGGATCGCGGCGGTAATCGCCGTGCATGCGCCTGCCGACTGCATCCAGGTGAGCCGCTCGCCCAACAGCAGAACCGCTAAAATCACCGTCAGCAGCGGGTAGAGCGAGATAAGCGAGATGACAATGGAAGCTTTGCCGCCCGATTCAAGGGCGCGAAAGCTGGTCCAGGCTCCGAGGCCGTTCAAAGCGCCACCGGCAATGGAGCACAGTACAACCACTGTTCCCAATTCCCAGTGAGGGTGCGCTACCAGCAATACTGACGCAGACAGGGCCACCATGGCCCAGCAGAACCAGAGGAAAGAGCGCTCGCTGGAAATCCGGTTGGTCGACAGCTTTTGAGTTACGCCTGTCACTCCCCAGAGCGTCAGTGCCAGGATGGCAAATGCTAACCATGCATGCATGCTGTTTTCTCCTCAGGAATCATGCGCTAAGCAGATAGATCGCCACGAATGCCAGCGTCAGGCCGGCCCATTGCACACGGCCGAGGCGTTCCTTCAAAACGATCAAAGCCAACAGGACCGTGACCATTGGAAACAAGGCCGTGACCGGCGCCACCACCGATGCCTTGCCGCCCACAACGAGGGCCTGGAAGAAGGCGAGGTTGCCTACGCCTCCGAGAATTCCGGTGAAGAAGGCCCAAAAGATACCCGTGGCCCGCGTATCGCGCCTATCGCCGGCGTTCTCCTTGTGCACCGACCATGCAACGAAGATCATGAGCGGCGCCAGGCCCACGGTGTAGAGCAGTTGGTTCGCATATGCATCCATGCCTGCCGAGGCCACCTTCGACACCAGCCCCCAGGTGCCCCAGAGCACGATGCTCGCCAGCGACCAGAATAGCCACGCCGGCAGTTTTCTGAATCCGCCTTTTTCCTTCACGTGTACCGCCTTCAAATCTCTTGGCCGAGCATATCGGCCTGACAGAACAACGGGCAATGGCTGCCACGGCCCACGGCTCCTGTTTTGCGGTTCATTCTTTTGTTCTGACGGTGTAGTCCTTACAAGGGGCGCGGCAGGGCTTTATCATCGCCCCGTCGGACTCTGGGGGAACTGCCATGAAGATCACTGCTGTTGAAGCTATTCACCTGCGTGCGGAAGACCCGCTGATCGAGCTGTTCGATGGCTCCTATGACGACTGCATCCTGGTGGTGCGCACCGACGGCGGACTGACCGGTATTGGGGAAACCGAGTCCATGGCTCCCGCAATCCAAGCCATTGTGCGCGGTCCCTCGGCACACAACCATGCACGCTCGCTGTCTGCCGTGCTGGTGGGCGCCGATCCCTCAGATCCCGTGGATTTATGGCATCGCATGTACGAATCCACCGACTATGTCGGAAGGCGTGGCCTGGCAATGCACGCCATCGGAGGAGTCGATTTAGCGTTGTGGGACCTGTGCGGCAAAATCGAGGGCAAACCGGTGCATGAGTTGCTGGGCGGAGCCAAGCGCGACCGACTGCCTGCCTACGGCACCATCTATCCCATGGCGCAGACGCCCGAGGAGGTTCGCGCACAGGTAGCGGAGGGCCAGGCCAAGAACCTGCGCAACTTCAAGTTTGCTGCCGACCCCTGGTGGCTGGACAACATTGCTTTGACCGGGCGATTGCTTGCCGCTGCCCGAGCGCAAGCCGGCGAAAATGCGCATCTGATTGTTGATGCGGCGCTCTCCTATCGAACAGCCGCCGAAGGCCTGCGCCTCTACCCTATTTTTAAGGACGTGGGCATCTGGTTTCTTGAAGCACCGCTACCCCTGGACGATGTGGAGGGACACCTGGAGATGAGCCGACATGGCCTGACCATAGGGGTGGGCGATCTGGGCCTGACTCACGTGCATGACTTCATTGAAATGATGGATAGAGGGGGGGCTGGCATCTGCCAGCCGGACATCTCGCAGGTGGGCGGATTCACCGGCATACTGCAGATTGCAGCCGCAGCCTACGCGCGCAGCAAGCGCGTAATTACACACGGATACAAAACCAATATCGAAATCGCGGCCAATCTTCACTTTCTGGCTGCGCAGCCCAACGTGGAACCGCTGGAATTTTCGCTGAGCCACTCGCCGCTGCGCTGGAATACAACCCGCGAGCACTTCCCGGTCGAGGTGGATGGCTGCGTGCGAGTGCCGCATGCGCCGGGTTTGGGAGTCACGCTGAACGAAGAGACGATCGAACGCTACCGTTTCGTACAATAACGACGGAATAGCGGCATTGGTATTCCGGCACCGGCTTCAGCGGAGCACCGGATTTGCGTCACCGTCCGTTCGAATCACGGAATTCCCGGTGTGCCGTGCGTACCTCGGCGGCATCACAGCATGGTCGATGGAAACCGTCGCATTACCCTCCGCCACGATTCCGCAGTCGAAACGAACCCGTGAAAAGCTGGCGCGGCCTCGACCTGAGACGCGAATCTGGCTGGTCGCTAGGTCAGGGCGTTCTTTGGCCAGAGTGAGCGCGCCGACCGTGGAGTCCTCCACTGTCACGCTGGCATCCCCCGCGATGGCCAGCCAGTCAGCGTATAAGTTCGAATGGTTCACCACTATCGTTGCGTGGTCGCTGGCAACAAGTTCATCGATCTGCGAATCGTACAAAGTTAAGCTGGCATGCCCGGAAGCATACACGTCCCAGGTATCGACATACACGTTCTCCAAACGGATACGAAATGAGCAGTCCGAGGCCTTTGTATCAGGAAAAGCAGCGGGATGGACCGCTGATCCCAGCCGTCCTCTTGGCAGACTCAACTTTCCGCTGCACTGCGGCGAAATCGCCAATTGCACTCGATCCATATCAGCCAGGCTGGCTTCGGTGTGACCTTCCACGTACAGAAGGAAGATCTGCAGGCGGGAATCCGTCAGCTGCGCGCGGGCTCCCGATCCCAGATCAAGATTTCGCGTGAAGGCTCGATCTATGGGGATTCCATGGAATCGCAAATGGTCTTCGTCGCTGGTATGGGTGGAAAGGAAAACCAGGTCCAGGCCGCGCGCTGTAACCCGGCTCTGGTGCGAGATTTCGAGCTCGAAGATCTTCAGCCGGTCAAGCCGCGCCTCCACCCGGTTCAGATGAAACTCCGAGTTGGACGTAGCAAAGTCATCCACTTCCAGGTCGCCTTGCAGGAGCCACATCGGGTGAGCGCTGCCCGCCGGGACCATGGTCGAGCGGCGGACAATCAGGTGGGCCGGCCCCTCGCACCGGAGGCCGCTTGTGCCGTTCGGGGCTCCGTCCAGATCAGAGACAACAAGATGTACGTCGTCAAACTCCAGGGTTGCGCCCGCCGCCACCCGAATCGGCCCGTGGAGATGAAGAGTCATCTCCCTAAGCACAACTCTTCCTTGAATGAATAATTCGCCGTCGTGGCGAAACTCCCCGGGACCCTCCAACACGGTGCCATCCTGGACGAGGGGGAGCGGCCGTTCAGCCTTTCCTGTGGCACGGAGAACCACCAAGGCCAAAAGAAGAAACGTTCGCAGTGACATTTTGAATTCCTCCGGTGAAACCACCGAAGCAATGAAGCTCGCAGTATTCAAATCTCTGATCACAATGCTGGGACCTCAGTAGGTTGCCGCAGCGGCCGGCAAAACTGCCCGCAGACCCAATCCCTACCGGTTTCATCTGTCGTAGCGAGATGTTCTCCATAAGGCGTATTGAATTCTCCGAGGCGTCGCAGGGGCAGGATCAAATGGCAATGCGCGGGTGCTCGCTGGTTCCAGTGTCGAATGCGCCCCAGCGTTTCGGCTGGCTGGCATAGGCATGGGGAGTGCAGTGCATGTACTTTTTGAACACTGAAGCGAAATACGCCGGATTACAGAAGCCGCAACGGTCGGCCACTTCAGACACATGCAGTCGAGGGTCGAGCAGCAACCGCTTGGCCATCTCCAGCTTCTGCCGGATGAGATAGTCCTCCAATGTGTGGCCAGTTGTCCGGCTGTATACCCGTCCCAGATGCCCGGCCGAAAGCTGCAGATCCCGGGCAAGGCTCTGTATCGTCACTTTTTCCGGACCCACTTCATGCACGAACCGATGTGTCTCGCTTACAATCTTCTGCTCGCGATGGCTAAAGAGCTGTACGACCTGCCGGCACAAGCTCTCTACAAAAGCACGAAAGGCTTCGGCCATGGCAAAGGAGCTGGGAGAACTCATAATGATCTGAATGGCGTCGCCCTTGGCCGCGTTCACTGACTCGTGATTGACGCCAAGCGCGGCCGACTCTTGCGCCAAGTGTTCGCAAGCCCAGGTCAAAAGTCCGCGAGCTTGCTGCAATTGCGCCACGGTTGTGGCTGCCGGAGCCACTGCCGCAAAAAAATCCCGCAGCGATACAGCGACTGCGACCGGGTCCGCCGCCTGCAATGCTTTCAGCACCAGCCCCAGCGCCTGGGCGGGTCGCTGCTGTCGTTCCGGCAGAGCTTCAAACCAATTCAGTGTGGAGTGGCCCGAGTCGAGCACCGAAACTGCCTCATGATACGCACGTAGAAGTTCGGTGGGTTGCTGATGCAGACCGCTGATGCCGATCCGGGCCGTCATCAGCCCCTGCGAGCGCGCAATGCGCAACATCGTCTGGCCCATCTCATCCAACAGCAGCCGCTCATGGCTCGGCGTATGCGATTTCTGGGCGGTAAAGATGCACATCTCTGCCGGAGTCAATACTGTGGCCAGCGTGTTTGGCCAGCTCCTGCACCGGTCCTCAATCATGTGCTCCACGCGTATCCGCGTCAGTTGAGTGCCGATCGCTTCCGCAGAGGGCAGCTCGTTTGCACGCGGAGCCTGGACCGCCTCCGCCGTATCTTCCATGGCGTCCAGCAAGCGCAATACCATTACGCGGTCAGGGAATCGCTCCAGCCCCACATTGCGAGCCAGCGAGCGCAGAGCGTCAGAATTGCCAGCCACCCCGTTGCCTACCTGCCCAGACAGCAGCATCTCGGCAAGTTCGCGCCGGTCCAGAGCCATCTCACGCTCCCTCATTTGCTGAAACTCACTCATGATCTCTAGGCGCTTCCAGGCATTACCCAGGTAGCGCGCAAACACCTCCATCATGCGCACCATTTCAGCCAGTTGCGCGGTGGTCACGATGGGGACGCGAAAGTATGCTTCTTCGAGCCGCGCCATGTCGATGTGCGGCTGCCCTTCGAGAGCCTCCCTGACGTGGGCAAACCCCTCGGGCGTGGGCGGAGCAGTTAGCACCTGCCCACTGAACAGCGTGCCCAGATACCGTCCCTCACAAATAACGGGCACAGCTATGTCGGTCAAGCCTACGTGGCAAGGGTACACGTGGCTGCGACCGGTTGCGCGGCATCGTTCCTTGGCCGGTTTGTCGCTGCGCGCACAGGTCTCTTCTTCGTGGGCGCCAAAGCCGTGCACCAAGTCGCAGAAATGCGTACTGGGACTGGGAGAGGAGCGCCCCGGAGTGTCTGCCCCGGCCGGTTGCAACTGCACCAGTGCGTCGCCCGTATTGACGCGTGGCCGTTGCGCGGGGTCAAACAGTTCCAGATCTTCAGCCCACATCAATTCAACATTGCGGATAGGGCTGGAGCTGTTGAGCAGTATCAGAAAATACTCGAACAGCTCGATATCTTTCTTGAATTCCTGCTTGAGCGTCTCGCTGAGATTTTGTTTTTGTCGTTTCATGGTGGGCCGCCTCCACACCATTTGCGTTAGCGCAGCTATATTAATCTTTGGCGTACGGTCTGGAATAGTGAAAATTCAGCACGATATATCGCTTTATTGCGATCTTTCTTCGCAATTTTGATACGCCTTCGCCTGCTCGAGCCTTCCTCAGGGGTGAGCACGGATGGTCAGCCCTCCATCGATCAGGAGGTCGGTGCCGGTGATAAAAGCGGAGCTATCGGAGGCGAGAAACAATGTTGCCTCGGCAACGTCGCACGGCAAGCCGCGACGCCCGACCGGGTGCAGCGCTCGGGTCTGCTCGGCCAATTCTTCAGGGTTGGGAGAACTCTTCAGATATTCCTCCCACAAGCGTGTATCGATGTAGCCCGGAGAAATACAGTTCACGCGAATGTGACGATGGGCAAGCTCAAGTGCGCAATTGCGCGTCAACGCGACCAGTCCGGCCTTCGAGCAGGCGTAGGGGATACAGCCGGGAAAGGCATGGGTAGCATGAATCGAACCGATATTCACGATCGCTCCGCCTGACTCGGGGAAGAACGGAAGGGTAGCCTGTGTGAGCAGGAAGGCGCCACGCAGATTCACATCAAGAATAAGATCCCAATCCTCGGCCGTCAGCTTCTCGATCGTCTTGTCCATCTCGATTCCAGCGTTGTTGACGAGAATGTCGACTTTGGAATGGAATTTGGACAGGCAGCTCAATGCATTCTGGATCTGTTGGGAATGGCGCAGATCAGAGGGGATGTAGCGCACGGGCAGGCCGGGAAGCTGCCGGGTAAGTTCGGCGGCAGTGGCGTTTCCCTGAACGCTGTCGCGGCCGAGAATGAAAACGCATGCGCCCTCGCGCTGAAACACCTCAGCAATAGCGCGTCCAATACCGAGGGTGCCGCCGCTAATCAGTGCCACTCGTCCGGCCAGCCGATTTGACAAAGCCGCTCCTTCATTGCTCAATGTTCCCCGCCCTTCCGGTGGAAAGAGGATCTCCTTGCTATCTCTCTTCCCCTAGCTTTTTACTCCAGTCCGCGCATGTAATTGCCCGGTAATGGCGCGCCGAATGCCCTGCGCGGCCCAGGTCACTACCGCAATCTTTCCAGCGAATTCATCGTTCATCCTAGGTTTTCCCATGCGCATCTGGCCCCAGTTCTCAATGCTTTGTGGTTGCATCTTCAAGAAAAACAAGCTCTGAACTCAGCGGATTCTGCAAATGGACGTCCAGCCCCTGCCCCATGAGGTCTTTGCCCGTTGCCTCTCTATCCGGTGCGGTTACATCCTCGAAGTGCAGCCGGTAGCGCTTTCCTGAATCGAGAGCGGCCAGCACAAAACGGTGGTCCGCCTGGTCCGCGACTGTTCCACGAAAGGCAAAGACCACGCCCTTGCCGCGCGCAGAGTCCCAGTATTCGATGCCATCCCAGTGGATGCCGTCGGGCCGCGGCGTGACGTGATAGAGCTTCGCATCGCGGATGAGGGGCCGTAACTGCTGTTTGTAAAGAGCGATGGCCTGCCGCGCGGCGTCGTGCTGTTCTGGGGTCCAGGCGGATGTGTCCATCATGATGGTGAGCCAGCCCATCATGCCGCTGCGCAACATGTAGCGGAAGTTCTCCAGCCGCGGCGCAGGCCACTTCTCCACATAGCTTTCCAGCATCGCCGCGGGCAGCAGGTAGCTGGTGTCGTAGAAGGCGCGGCGGTTCGACAATGGGTCGTAGGTATCGGTGATGGAGAAGTAGTCGCCATGAGCCGCCGAGCCGAAATCGACCATCCGCCCGCCGTCGTTGCAGATCTCAAAGAGCAGACCGGGATGTTCGGCGCGCGTATGCGCATAAATGTCATAGTAGGCACGCACCGCGTGGTAGCTCACATCAGTGGAGTTGGATGCAGTCACAAAATCAGAGCCCCACTCGTGCGTTACGTTCATTGTGCTTTGGTCAGGCGGCGCATGGGGATGGTCATCACGCGCGCAACCCTGCGCAACCAAGTAGCCATCGTGTTCCAGCATGTCCAGATG
>PLSM01000152.1 GCA_003165075.1 Acidobacteriaceae bacterium
TCTACCCTGAATGGACGTAAAACCCCGACCTGGAATCTGTCCATTCTAAATAGTTAAACACTCCACTTGACACATTATGCCAAACGTCTTAGACTTCAATTTGACACATTGGAGGTGATGGGATGACGGGGCAGCGAATCGGGTACAAGCGGGTTTCCACGATTGAGCAGAACACAGGCCGCCAACTTGAGGGCGTAGCGGTGAACAAGGTCTTCGAGGACAAGGCCAGCGGCAAGGACAGGGCACGGCCTCAACTACAAGCCGCCCTGGAGTTCTGCCGGGAGGGTGACACGCTGGTCGTTCACAGCATGGACCGTCTAGCCCGAAACTTGACCGATCTGCGCCAGCTAGTCGATGAACTGACAGACCGGGGCGTAGCCGTTGAATTTGTCAAAGAGCACCTGACGTTTACCGGGGAGGATTCCCCCATGGCCAACCTCCTGCTGTCCATGCTGGGCGCTGTAGCGGAATTTGAACGCGCCCTGATCCTAGAGCGCCAGAGGGAAGGAATCGCCCTGGCCAAGGCGGCGGGCAAGTACCGGGGCGGTCAGTTCAAGTTGACGGATGAAAGAGCCTCTGAATTGCGCAGACGTGCCACTGCCGGAGAGAACAAGGCCGCACTTGCGCGGGAGTTCTGCATCTCCCGCCAAAGCCTGTACAGCTACATGAAGGCCGACAAGGCGACAGCGTAGGCGGCGACCACGACGCGGACGGCTTGGCCTTGACTTGCTCGATACGCTGTCTGCGCTGTCTTGCCGCCATACCTGGCGGTGGTTGTGCCTGGAGGTGGTCAGAGTGTACAGTGGAGGGCGCAACGTCGCTACGCCAGATTGTGGCTGCATTGTATGAGCGCAAGACGCCTGCCGCACGCGGCGGGAAGTGAAGCGCGGAGCAGTGGAGTGCGGATTCATAGGGGCACTGTTCTCCTGTTGCATAGTTGCACTGGCTGACATCCGCGACCTGCTCAAGACCATAGCTACTTACCTTGCCCCAAAAAAGGGGGAATGAGATGAACAACACCCCGGTTAGGTTCGTCTTCCTCGCACTGATTGTGGTTGCTCTCATTGTCGCCATTGCAGTAATGACTCACACGCCACGAAGCAGACAGGCGACCGTTGACAGCAACAATTCAAATCCCGTTACGTGCTCACCATTGGATGTGTGGCCCGCTGACACTCGATGGCAGAGTTGTTGGGATCAAAGATATGCGGCGCTTATGCAGCAGTTGAAACGTGCTAGCGTTGATCCAATCTTCGCCCCTCACAAGGAAGTAGTGGATTTGACGATCAGGGATGCTGATGAGATTTATCGGATTGCAAGAGACCAGTATCTCAAGGGGTACAAGGAGAAAAACGAATCTTTATCAGCTAGCGCTGGCGAACAGGAAACATTCGTGGTCGTGGCCGTTGATAATGCGGTTATCTTGTTCAACAAATCAAATCCTGATTTCACGAACAATTTGGGGGAATATGCGGTTAGCCGCCTTGGGGAGGCGCGTGAACACTATGGAAACGCTGCTGTGGAGCTTGCTGCCTATTCGCTGAGGACGGAAATGAGTGCCGTCTGTGAAACTTCCATTGAAAGTTTAAGCCAGGAACTCAATCGGGGATTAACGCAGATTTCATTAGTGGAGCATCTCGACGTTAAATCTAACCCCGAGGAGTATTACCTGCGCGTCAATTACGGCGATATGCTGATCTCAAATGTTAGTGACAAACTCCTTTGCTACAAAATCGCAGCGACCCATGTTAAAATTCAAAAACAGAGCGAGGAGGGGGCAAATCAGCAGGAGCAGGCACAGGGTTCTCCCGCTGGCGGGTCTGAGGCTCCTCAGGAACCAACGCCTGTGCCGATAGAGAGTTCTAAGCCGTCCGCCGTTCAACCCGCCCCTGCAAGTACAACACCAACAGAATCTCAAGGTGAGGCTGCCACGGACAATGTCAATACTGAGGTTTCTCGCGCCCTTGAGAATTGGGCTAAGGCTAACGAATCAAACGACCCGACCCTTCTTGCTAACTGCTACGCAGAGCAGGTAGACCGTTTCTTCCTTCAGACGAATGTTACGAACACATTTGTTCATGATTATTGGGACACCTGGTTCAAAGAGCACGACAGCCGGGTGACCATGTTCAAAATTAAAGACATGACCTTCGAGAATGAGACCGCTGCGACTGTAACACTCCGGCTTGACGAGGAAGTGGTAACGACGGGTTCCAAGGGCACTGTGGAACGCCTTATTCCAGCCCAGTTGTACCTTAAAAAGGTAGGTCGGGAGTGGAAGATTACCAGCGAACAGGATTTCAAATGAAACATGGAAGCCGGGATAAGGCTCTCCCAAGAAAAGGAATACGCAAATAAACACGATGCTTCTCAAGCTGTATGTGAAGTGCTGGTGCAGGACACTGCGGGAACCAAATCGGGACTGGCCGATGAGACTGAATCCTTGGTGCTGGTTTTCAAGGTCTCATTCCCAGCCCGATATTCGGCGCTGACCATCAAACCACTGCTCGTCGCAGCAAGGATGGTGGGAGAAGTGGAAATTTCACCGCACTTGCGGGATTTCCAAGCGAGGTGGAAAAGTCCCGCTCTTGGACTTTTCCTCGGAGCGCCTTCTTCCACCGCCCTCTTCACCCACAAATTGTGCTATAGGGCCGAGTATAGATACCTGTGGCCGCGGTGTTACCGCGGCCACAACCGACTACTTCCCTGCAATCACCAGCGGGAGATCACTTTCCACTGTCGTAGTCTGCTGGAGATTAAACTTGTCGACCAGCAGTTTGAGTACGGTAGGTGAAACGAATGCAGGCAGGGTCGGCCCTAGATGGATGTTACGGATTCCCAACGCAAGCAGGGACAGCAAGATTAAAGCCGCCTTTTGCTCATACCAGGCGATATCAAAGGACAGCGGCAATTCGTTGATATCCGCTAGGCCAAAGGCGTCTTTGAGAGCCAGCGCGATCTGCACCAGAGAGTAGCAGTCATTGCATTGGCCTGCATCCAGCACCCGTGGGATGCCGCCGATCTCGCCCAAGTTAAGCTGGTTGTAACGGTACTTGGCGCAGCCTGCCGTCAGGATCACGGTGTCATTGGGCAGCGCCTGCGCGAAGTCGGTGAAGTACTGCCGTGTCTTGTGGCGTCCGTCGCAGCCTGCCATCACCACAAAACGCTTGATGGCTCCCGATTTTACCGCGGCGATCACCTTGTCTGCCAAAGCCAGCACCTGATTTCTGGCAAAACCAATTGTCAATGTGCCTTCGCCGCACTTTGCTGGTGCCTGGCATTGCTTTGCGAGTGCAATGACAGTCGAGAAATCCTTGGGCTTGCCCTGCGCACGGCCAGGAATGTGGCGCACGCCCGGATAGCCGACTACGCCAGTGGTGAATAGCCGATCCTTATAGGAGTCGCTTGGCGGCACCAGGCAGTTTGACGTCATCACTACTGCACCGTTGAATGCCTCGAACTCCTCGGGCTGGTGCCACCACGACATGCCGTAGTTGCCGCGAAAATGCTTATATTGCTTGAAAAACGGATAGGCGTGGGCTGGCAACATCTCGCCATGAGTATAGACATCGACACCTGCATCGGCGCTCTGATCGAGGATTTCGCGCAAGTCGGCCAGGTCATGACCAGACAAAAGAATACCGGGTTTGTCTCCAGGTGACAGAGTGACCTGCGTAAGCTGCGGATGACCGAAGGTCTCGGTGTGAGCCCGATCCAGCAGCGCCATTACGCTCACGCCGACTTGACCCACCTTGAACACCCAGTCCGTGAGTTGGTCAGCCGACAGTGTGTCATCCAACGTGGAGGCCAGCGCCTGCTGAATGAACAACATGACCTCATCATCCACGTAACCCAGCGCCGCGGCATGGTGAACATAAGCTGCCATGCCCTTCAGTCCGTAAATCACTAGGTACCGTAGACTGCGCACGTCCTCGTTTGTATAAGAAAGAACCCCAACCTCGTACCCCTTTTGCGCGTAGTCGGTAGCAGACCCCTTGGCGTGCCAAGTGACAGCTTCGGGCAGGGTCGCCCCTAGNNCTAGATTATTTCCAAGCTTAGACTCAAGTGCGTCGCGCAGCTTAAGTATTTCTTCGATCTTCGCTACGAAGTAGTCAGGATCAAAGTTGACGTTGGTCAGCGTGGCATACAGAAGGTCGTTGACGACCATGCTAGCAGCCTTGTCGTAGACTCCCACCTCGTGCGCACGAACATTGACGTAAGCTAGGCCCTTCGACACATGGATTGCCAAATCCTGCAGATCGGCCACTTGGTCGGTCTTGCCGCATACACCCCGCTTGCCAGCACAGCCCTTGTTGACGGCAGTTTCCTGACACTGATAACAGAACATTGACATTGTTATCTTCTCCTTTCAACTTTCCTGGGTATCTCACGCATTAATCATCACCCATATCCTCTTGAACCACTCCACCGCCGCCGCGCATGTTAAGCTAGCGGTACTTCAAGCAAGCCATTTTGCAGATAGCTTGCTTCTTGCCGCCTGAGCGAAGAACATAATCGTTCAGGTTAGATAGGTAACGTGCTTTCATCGACTACGTCGAAGTAAGACTTATTAGCTTGGCACGCTGGGCAGACCCACTTCTTCGGTAACTCCTCGAACGGCGTGCCAGGAGCAATACCAAGGCTACCATCGCCGATGGCTTCGTCGTAGACGTAGCCGCACACTCTACACCGGAACTTTTTCATACCCGAGAACCCCCTTTTTCAATTTTAGTGTAGGCGTTTTCAACTTCGAAGTGCAAAGAACTTTGAGTAGTATTTCACGAAGTCGAAGTCTGGCAAGAACAGTGATGAATCCGTTGGTTTTTCGTTGCAGTCACGCCGCCACCGCGTAGGCGGCTTGCTCGTCCCCGTCCTGGCCATCTTTCGGGCACCCAAGCTGACTAGTACCGGGGCTGATTGCTCATTCCCGGTAATGCGGGTATCTGTTTTAAAAATGGAGATTACGGTTTATATTGGCTCGTAGCCGGGATTGCAAAATGGAAATTCCGGTCTATACTGGCGGTCGTGTCCCTTGCGGAGTGACTGCACACGGTAACCCGACCGGGCCTTTGCAGTTTGACCGATTGGAAGTTGCCCCGACCGCCAGATGTACCCCCCGAACTCATGGGAATGTCGGTAAGGTTACCTCCCCACCCTGCCCTCCTCTGAATCCAGAATCGAGCCGCCCGTTCACCCCCAAGGTGGCGGATTCTTCAACCGGCGTTAGGGGGATTTTTGCACCAGCCGTGACACTGTGGCTGATATTTCTATTTGAGAGCGCCAAAGGCCGCGAAGCAGCTATTCTTGTGAAGTATCTCAACTGAGTGAAAGCCAACTTCACGTAAAAGGTCTATTTGGAAAAGGAGTGGGCGAGGCGTGTCCTCTCTCTCAATGTAGGCGAACACGTCGTCGCGGTATTGAGCATCCTTCACCTGCGCCAAGTACTCCCCATAACGCCGCCACATCAGAGTCTGAATCGACGGCGTCGAGTGCTCAATCAGGTCGGAAATCCACATAGAGCCGCCCGGTTTCAAAGCGGCATAGCACTTAGCAAACACGGCCTTCCACTCGTTATCGGTGCGCAAATGATGAAAAACGGCGGCAGCGAAGATAATGTCAAAGCGCAACTGTTGCAATGGCAAGTGCCGGATATCGGCTTGAGCGGTCGCAATATCCCCATTTGTGGCGGGGCGGATTCTTTGAACCGCCCTCTCCAGCATCGGCTGACTCAAGTCAACTAAGGTCACGCTGAGGTTGGGCAGCTTCTGAAGCAGCTTCAGCGTGTAATTTCCTGCTCCACAACCGATATCGAGAATGTTGGTCGCATGAGGATTGGCCGCAGCG
>PLSM01000142.1 GCA_003165075.1 Acidobacteriaceae bacterium
ACTTCTCAAAACTCGGCTGACAGGCAAATGTTATCTGGCGCATCGCAATCTTCACTCAACTACAAGCTTACGCAAACTGGCTGTGGAGATCGGACTTATTCAGAGCATCCCTAGGGCACAGATATCCAAGCCATTTAGTAACTCGATAGGAATGCGTTATGCAGATGGCAATGTCCCAGTCGGCGCAAGTTCAGGCTGACGAAGCTGCCCTGCGGCGTATTCGCCGCGGGGGTTGTTTCGCGCAAACAACGGCGGCCATTTCTCGACTTCGAGGTTAACCCTCGTTGAATGGCCTTTACCAAGAGCCGCTTCATACACTCTTATCGATTTTTGAATCATTGCGGCCTCTGTGAATTCTTCTTCAAACAATTTGCGTCCAGCCTGACCCATTCGTTCCCGAAGAGTGCATGAGGCGATAAGTTCACTCAACCTGGCTCGCAAACCTTCAGCATCCCCACGTTGCACCAGGAATCCATTGTGGTGATTGCGCACGCACTCGCGTGTGCCGCCAACATCACTTGCAACCACGGGCAGACCCGCCCGCATAGCTTCCAGGATGCTGATGGGAAGCCCTTCATACTCGGACGCTAGAACGAAGATGTGCGCCTTCGATAATAATTCCGGAACATCGCTTCGCGTTCCCATGAAAAGGACGCGTTCAGATAGACCGAATTTGATTGAGTCGGCTCGCACCCTTGCAATGCTTGGACCATCTCCTATGAACCAGAGTTTAAAATCTACATGCAGACCGCTCAATGCGCGCAATACGGAATCGTGCGCCTTCGGTGGAGCAAATCGTGCAACCATCACAATGTTCACCTGGAGACCGGCTGCTGGAGTCGCACGGAAGGACATGTCCGGAAGGCCGTTGTGAATTACGGATACTTGGTTTGGCGAAAGCACACGACAGCGTACCGCTAGATCACTGTCGTAGTCAGAGACTGCAATCACGGCCCCGCCCAGTCTGGCGGCAATCCACTCGCCGGATATTGCCAAGATTCTCCGCATCACACCGGCATTTTCGGTGAAGGCGAATCCATGCGCGGTGAATACCGAAGGAACTTTTGCCAGGCTTGCGGCGACTCGCCCGATTAATCCAGCCTTCGAGGAGTGGGCATGGACCAAGTCGGGCTTGTATGCGCGGATGACCTGATAGAGTGCACGCACGGCTCGCCAGTCCATACGCAGAGAAACTTGCGGCACTAATTGAGGCACCACAAAGACAGTAATCCCCAAGGCGCGCGCCTCATTCGCCAAGAATCCTTCTTCCCCGGTGACCAACGCGAGGTCAGCACTCTCTCGCAGGCTCCGCAAATAGGTAAGCACCACTACCTGTGCGCCGCCGACTTCAGAGCGCGTGATTACATATAAAATCCTCATAAACCCTCCTGGAACTTTATTGGCTTCGGCTCGAGTCTTCGCACGAAGTCCTCTCAAGCGACGAGGCAAGGGCGTGTGATCTCGAAGGATTGTATGGAGCTTTGGCTCGTGCTGCGGAAATGCAATCTAACGAGGCCTATCACATCTAACGACCGCGTTGTGTCTTTCGACACTCAAGGCCAGCGTCGCGAAGAATCACGCTTCGCAGTGTGGCACGTGTGTCCCCGGTGAAAACTTGTCCGCGTGAGGCTTCACACGGTCTAGCAATTCATAATAGAGTGATTCCCAGCGATCGACCACGGATTCCATGTTGTAATGCGCAGAGGTCAATTCACGGCCCGAACTTCCCATCAAGGCACGCTCCACGGGATCCATCCTCATCATTTTTCCCATCGCGTCAGCTAGAGCAGTTTCTTGTTGGGACGGAACGAGTAGGCCGGTAAGACCGTGCTGCACAACTTCCGCGTTACCTCCAACACGAGTGGCAACGATCGGTAATCCGACTGCGGAGGCTTCCAGCAAAACCATCGGCATTCCCTCCCAATCGGACGACAGAACATAAGCATCAGCGGCGTTCATTAGCTCCCTAACGTCATTCCGGGCACCGAGAAAATGAACCTGACTGGAGATGTCAAGATGTACCGCGAGATCTTCCAATTGTTGCCGCAGGGGTCCGTCTCCGGCGATGACAAGTCTTGCGTTCGGATTTCGTGCAGACGCAAATGCCCGCAGCATCAGCACGTAGTTCTTCGCTGTCACGAGGCGCCCTACCGCGAGCCACACGAAATGATTTTCCAGGCGGAGTTCTGCGCGCTTCGTCGTACGCGAGTCCGGATCAGGGTGAAACTGCTGAATGTCTACCCCGTTGGGCAGAAAACGCAAACGCTTTTGTGGCGCGGCTCTGACTCGTACATACCGCTCCGCAGCCGCTTTGCTTATAGTTGTCGTCAAGGTGGCGAGCCGGTCACTGAGCCGGTAAGCCCACTCGCGCCAACGCGCACCTTCAATCATGCTGTGGGCGGTGCACACCACAACCGGAACTTGCACCAGTATGCGTACGGCACGGACCAGTAGGTTCGCATGTACCATATGACTGTGGACGATCATGGGCCGATGGCGTCGTAGTATGAGAGCCAACCGAAATAGCCCCCTTGGGTCGGGCACTCCCTCTTTCATACACAGAAACTCCACCTCCACGCCTGCTGCGGTAAAACGCTCAGCGAGCGGCATTGGCGCAGTCATGGAAACTACGGAGATCGGCCAGTCACGGCTGTTTAGGCGCCTTGCTAGTTCGAGTACTTGCATCTCTGCACCGCCGAGGCTTAAACCGGTGATGACGAAGACGATACGGGGATTTGAATGGACGCGCAGCTCGTTCGATGATCCGACAGACATTGTTTCTCCACGTTGTTGGCTTGAACTCTCGGATTTACACATTCTGCACAATCGGCTTTGAGACGACTCTCGGAAAATGAAACAAAAACGCTGACAGAACAGATGGCGCGGTCCAAGTCTTTAAGTAATATTTGCTAACGCGCTAGATCGGGAAAGACGCAGGCAGCAGCGTGTCGATGTATGTCGCAGTGGCTGAGGGGACGGTGAACCTCGTCCACGAGGCGTCATCCGGTCGCGAGTGCTTAGCCGTGATGGCTTTGCGCATTGCATCCGCCATTGCATCGACATCTCCGACCGGCACCAGAGAACCGTACCTGCCGCTACTGAGTATTTCTGTCGGGCCACTTGGGCAATCGGTAGACACGATTGGCACACCTAGCGCGAGTGCCTCGATCAAGACAGTCGGCAATCCTTCCCATGCTGAGGAAAGCACGAACACCGCTGCGCAACGTAGATAGGGATAAGGGTTAGCTACGAAGCCCGGCAACTCTACGTCCTCAGCCACGCCCAGTTTCCTTGTCAGAGCTTCGAGCGCTTTGCGCTCTTCTCCATCACCTAGAATCATCAGGCGTGCTGGGCATTGCATGCGCAAGCGCGCAAAGCTCGTCACTAGGGTCGTAAAATCCTTCGCACGGTTAAGCCGTCCAATGCCAAGTATGACCGGGGGCTGGCCTGTCTTGAACCAGGGATGCTCAATCGCGGTTTGCGCTTTGGAGAACAGGTCATCGGTAACGACTGGGTTGTAGATAACATGCACTCTCGAACGGCAAACGCCCAGACAACCCACCACTGCCGCCGCTGCTCCCTCTGAAACGGTGATTACGCCAGCAGCATACCGATACGCAATGCTCGCGATGCGGGCAAGTACTCGTTCCTTGCGACCGCAATTTTCCAGGATTTTCGTCCACGTGTGGTGAGTGGCTGGGAAGATTGGCGTGTGCGAGCGACTGAGCATAGCGGCAACAATGGCAGCGACACCCGCATGGTCCTGGAAAGCAAGTAATGCATCTGGACGAACCTCGCGAAGATAACGCGCCAGTGCCAGTACCGAATAGACAATGCGGGATGCCTTCAGGTCAATAACCCGAACTTCGGGCGGCAGTTGCGCCAGAAATACACCTGTGGCACTAGCCAGGACGACATCAACGCCGATGCCTTCGTTGATCAATCCGCCGGCGAGATTGAGCAACACGCGTTCGGCGCCGCCACCACCAAGCGATGGTGAGAACAGTGCGATTATCTTGGGCTTAGAACAGGGGATCAAGCTAGGCCACCCTTCCGCGCAACGCTGGCCAACGGCTGTTCGACCGTTCTTTCGATATAACCTGCTGAGCCGGCATAGGAGACGATCTTGCCTGGGTTCCCGATTACTACCGCTCTTGGTGGCAAATCGAAATTCACGTAGGCCCCTGGGCCGATCAAACAATCGTCTCCGATTGAAACTGCGCCGACCACGATCGCATTCGCTCCGATCCAAACGCGTTCCCCGATCACCGGAACGCCAGCCTTATTCCCACGGCTCGTCTGCCCGATTGTCACCCCTTGTGCGATGTTAACGTTATTGCCAATCACCGCATCTGGATGAATCACTACGCCGCCAAAATGGCCAAGGTAAAATCCCGGACCAATGTTTGTCGTCTCATGAATCTCGAATCCATAGCGGAATCGGTAGTGGTTCAGCAGAATCTTGTTGTAAGCGAAGGCGAGTTTGGAGAACAATCCTCTGCGATCGCGATTGCTGCGAGTCTTGCGCAGGTAATACGAGTAGCGAAATCCAGGCATTTTCAAGAACGTGGAAATGAATGTGCCACGGTCCGTTCGTCCGCAGTACCGGTACAGATCCGACTTAATCAGAGTCGCTACTTCAGTAGCCATTTTGCTCCTCGAGAGATATAGCGCTTGCCGAGCGGACTTGCTGAAACAAGTCATTCCACCGCCGCAGAATATCTTCGACGCCGAAACGTTGCACTACGTCAGAGGCTCGGCGGCCCAAGCGGGCCCGCTCAATTGGATTACTCATGACTCGCTCCATTGAAGCAGCCAAAGCGCGCACATCGCCGGGCGGGACAAGAAGGCCGTCCACTTCATGCCGCACGATTTCTGCGGGGCCGGAATGACAATCAAATGCGATGGCGGGAATTCCGCAAGCCATTGCCTCGCAAAGCGCGTTCGGAAACCCCTCCACCCGAGATGACAGCACGAACAAGTCCGCCGCTGCCAGCAATGGGAAAGGGTCAGATGCCCATCCAGGTAGTGAAACACGCCCAGTCAGGCCCGAGCCTGCAATCAGGCTTCTTAGTTTATCCCGCTCGGGCCCTTCTCCGAGGATAGTCAAGGACCAATCCGGATGCTGAGAGGCGATCAGGTGGAATGCTTCAATCAGCAGATCGAAGCCTTTGACGGGGTCTAGCCTACCCATTGCGAATATCTGTTTCGGCGCGCCTACCTTGCATGCGAGGATTGACTGCTCCCTGAACGCAACCGGGTTGCGAATGATCAATGTCTTGCCCCTGGCGAATCGCCGACAACTCGCCTCTGAGTGACCGGTCAAACAGACGACCGCTTCTGCCCTCGAATATGTAATGCTGCGCAGCAAGCGCCATATTATGCCGGTCTTGAAGTGGAGCGGATCGCTGCGTTCAGAGACAATCACCGGAATATGCAATCCCACACTGGCTACAATACTCAACACATTGCTGCAGGTAACGAAACTGATTACAATATCCGGGGTCGACTCGCGAATAGCCGCACGCAAGATTCGCAAGCGTCGCACATTCGATATGACCCCCGTTAGCAGACCAGCTGAGGTCCACAATAAAGGTAGCGGTTGAAATTTGATGGCCCGCGACATCGCAAACGCAACCGGACCTTCCGAATCAAAGGTGAGAAACGTAACCACATGACCCCGCTCGGCCCATGCATTGGCGAGTGTAGATAGCACCCGCTCAGCGCCTCCTCCTCGGAGACCTGGAAGTACCAGTGTCAATCGCATAAATCTCCTCTGGGCTCACTGACCATGTTCAGATTGCCTCCCTGCATAGCGCGGCTGAGGTCAAACCGAGTGTTGCCTTGTTGTGCAGAAGACGATTTGCCATCGTGCGGCACAATGGAAATGAACTGAAATAGAACAACGAACTAGACAATGCGATAACCGCCACACCGACGTACCGTACGTAGGCAATGTTCAGGACAACGTCGAGGACGAGATTCAACGCGGCGCATAGCAGGCCTCATTAAGCCCACGGTGACTTTGTGCTTGATTCTCCAGTAAACTCGACACACTGCGTCTTACAGGGAGGCGCGGAGACGGCCATATCGCTCACGAACGGTTGTGAATCAAGCGCATATCGCTTTGATAAATGCCTCCAGCACGACAAACTCCCGAGTATGTAATTTGCTGTGCTGTCACTTGCTTGTTCCGATTGGCGGCGGTGCCATTTCTGACGCCGTTTTCAGCGGGGCCATCTGAACACGGTCCTTTAGATTCTTGCCCACCATTTCCGCCTCGGAAATGAACGTCCGCAGTGCCCTCTCTTCAAAGTCGTCGAACTGGCCGATGATTCGCGCCGGAACACCGGCAACCACAAAACCTGAAGGAACCGATTTATTTACGACGCTGCCCGCCCCGACAATGCAACGGTTGCCAATCCGCACGCCGGGCATGATGATTGAGCGCACGCCAACAAATACGTCGTCTCCAATCTCGACGGGAGAGAACCGGAAGCGCCGCCCCTTTTCGTCCCGAACCAACCAGGTCGCCCCATCATGGGTGACGAAAATTACTTCCGATGCGACCGTAACTCGATTGCCAATTGTAATAAGCCACGGTTCCGATCCGAAGTTGCGCGTGTAAATCCTACAGCCTTGGCCGACCTTTACGCCCATTGCGCGGGCAGCCTCAACCTGGTAGCCAAACTTCCATAGCAGGCGAATCTTAAGAGATGTGATGGGCGACATAATTCCAGTCCTTGTGAATGCCTCAGTCTGCAAAGCCTGTAGGAATCGGAACCCCAAATGGATCGGGCGCCATCCTGGCCCGCAGCATTCGATGAACAATGTAAGCCTTCAGCGCATACGAAGTCAGGCAAAACACCGACGTCGAAAGTGCGATTCCAGCCACGCCCATCAGCCTTATGAAGACGATGTTGTAGATAACGTCCAGAAGAAGATTTAAACAACCGATCCACATGACGATGTTGTTCCTCTTCATGGCCGACAGCAAACGTGTGTACATTAGTCCGGCCGCCATGAATGGCACTTGAAGGCATGACATAGCCTGAACTTTTGCCACGATCGCCGTATCGGCGCTTGTGAAGGCCCCTCGTTGAAAGAGCAGATGAACGATGGGCGTTGAAAGTGCTGCGATTCCAAGTGCGACTGGGATGAAGACGATGAGCACAATCCGGGTAAATACCTTCAGGCTTCGACGGCACCCAGCCCAGTCCTCCTGCGCTGTCATGCGTGACAAGTAAGGAATGATTGCAGTACTCAGCGAAGTTGCGGCCAGAGTACCAAGCATGGATGTCATCTTCATTCCATACGAAAGCGCAGCAACGCTACCGCCCACTAACATCGCGGCCATTGCCTGATCGACAATGATATTGCCGCTACTGACCGTGGCGGCCAGCAGAAGAGGTGGATACTGGCGCAGAATCTGTCGAATATAGGAGCTCATTCCAAACCATCGACAATTGAAGCTCATCCCACTCTTCGACAATGCAACCGCAAGCAGTACAGCTTCGAGCACTGCACCTACATAGGTGCCGATCACCAGAGAGCCTACTCCCAGAGACTTGCATGAAAGCAATACTAGCGCAATAGATATCGGCGTCAGAACCGGCGTCAGGGCCGGGAGCACAAACCGCTCTCCCGCGTTGAGTATGGCGCCCCACACCAGCACCAGCCCGTTAACAATCACGTACGGCAGAAGCGCAAAATACAGGTGCCGGGTCAGCGCCAACTTCTCTGCACTGAAGCCGGACGCCAAGATACTAAGAGCGAATGGCCCCACAGTTGCAAGCACAAGTGTCACGCCTAATAGCATCGCCAGAGTTACGAGCATGGCGCTCGATAATACCTTATTGGCGGCCTCTCGCCCATCCTTCTCCTGCACCTCGATGAACGTAGGCACCAGGGCCGACATGAGCGTAGTTCCGACGAGACTCACAAACATGGACGGCAGCAGAAATCCGATTAAGAATGCCTCGATATCATCTCCGCGGCCAAAGAAGGATGCGACAAGCAGTTCCTTTCCCATTGCAGAGATCTTGACGACGCAGGATAGGCCACCGACAATGAGCGCGGCGACAAAGATCTTGCAGTTCACGGTTCTGGCGCCACGAAAACGCTCATGGATCTTCGGCAGAAGTATCATTGCGCCTGCCCGTCTGCTGCCTCCGGTAATCCCGCCTCGTGCACAAGCTCTCCAGAACCTTCTGAACCGCTGTTCTTAATTTTCGAGAATGCTTGCGCGATTAGTAACCCTAACACCAGCCAGGTGGGCCGTCTAGCCTCCCAGGTGCCTACGCAACTCGCGGTAAGCAGGCAAAGCATCATAGGCCACCAGAGCCGCGAGGCTGCCGGATCCATTTGCCAAAGAGCACACAAGCACAACACAATGAGTGACGCAAAAATGAGGAAACCGATCAGCCCTAACTCGGCAAAAATAGAGATGAACGAGTTGTGGGCGGTATAGTTCACACTTGCAGCGCGCTCAAAAGCGCCGCTTCCGACGCCTACCAGCGGGTTCTCCTCAATGGCGCGAACACCTGCTGCCCACACCTTTGTCCGTCCATTCAAATTGCCGCGCGATGCCTCGGTAGACGTCGTCGACAGTCGCTGCCATGCAGCATCCGGAACAACTGCTGTTGCAACGCCGACAGCCGCAATTGCAAGAGCGACTGTCATGACCTTCACTCCAATTCCCTTTCGGAAAAGCATCAGCGGCAGAGCACTCAATGCGAATATTGCTGCAATGGACCCGCCGCGCGATGCATTTAGGGCGATGGCGACTGGCGCGACGATAAGATACGGCAGTACAAGAGCCCTAACCCAACGTAAAGATTGCGAATCGAGGCCCAGATAGCACGCCATTGGAATGCCTAAAGCAAGCACGACGGCTAGTCCATTGGGGTTCCAGCCGATGGCTGTAACGCGCTCCATGCTCTTGTGAAAAGTCCCTCTGTGCATCTCCAAGAAGGTATTGAACGCAGAGATATATGACCCCGTTATATAGGCAAGCATTATCCACCTCTGCGAGCTTTCATCGGGCGCGAATTCCCATAGCAACCACACTACCCAAATCACATTGATAAAAGTCCGTATTGTTTTGACGGTGGCCTCGGGATCGACAGACCAGAAGAAGGAAGCGACGATGAGAGATTGAAGAAGAGCTAGGAAAATATGAAACAAGACGATTCGCCTGACTGAGCCGGCAATTACTACTGCGGTAATGCCGCCAAGCATTGATACCAGGCCCATTATCCTGGTCGCCGAGCCGATCCCATCGCCATAGTTTGTACTGTTCTCCCAAGGGATAGTAAACACGTACAGCCAGAGCAGCAGAAACGCTACTTTCCTCATAAGCAGATTCCTGTTCTCCACTGTTGGTATCTAACAAAGTTGGCAAGAATTACGAAACCACGAATAGCGAGTCTTGTGAGTGTTGGTCGGGGACGATTAGCATCAACTCCCAGGTTAGGGCTCAAAGGGAGGCGTGTATGCGCCGGAAGATGAAACGCTAATCGTGTTTTGGATCTTTAAATGAACCTTTCCCGATACATCGGCTACCGGCATCAAGCTGCTACCGTGGACCATCAACAAGTTCGAGATCAGCGCATTCAGCGTATCCGTATTACGTAAGCGGAAGAAGAATGGAATGACCGAGACGGAACCGATAAAACCGCCCCGCACCGCCAGAAGCGGGATCTTCACGGGCGATTCCCCATTGCCTGCCACCGTCAGAAATCGCTGTCCAGCCTTCGTCTCTGCATATACATCCGAAATCTCCAGGCCATCAATGATGCCCGACGAAAGCAAGATTGCCGAATCGCGATTGCCTTCCATCTGGGTACCATCTGTAATAGATAGTCCCTGCATGATTCCGTCGCGGATATCGATTTGAATTCCAGTGCGATTATTGATGATCCAGCCACCGCGAATATTCCAGGCATTCGCGTTCGCGCCGGAGAACTTGTATCCGATGTCGTCTTCTACCACATAAGTGTCGACTGAGCGAATGCTCCAGCAGTTCTCCCGTATATCGAGGCCTGATGCAAAGCCGGAAATCCATAGGTCTTTCAACAAACCGGCCGTCGAGTTCTGCATCAGGATTCCGCTGGGTGCGGTTGTCGAACCGGATATCTTGAACCCCTCCAGAACCCATAGTGTGGTCTGCGAAGTTTGGCCGCCGATACGGAAGCCGGAGTTCTTGCCAGCTCGAAAAATAGTGGTGCTTCCACCGCCCTTAATGACTGCGCCGTAACCCGTGATATCAACGTAAGCGCCATCGGCAAGGATGAACTCCGTGCCCGGTCCAAGCAACAGATTAATTCCGCGTTTATCGAGGACCAATGTCTTGGAGATGCGTTGCAACCCACTAAGACCGCGAGCATCAGCAGTGCCGCCACTCACCGGAAGATCTCTGATGCAGAGTTGAATCTTCTCTCCCGCATCCTCTCCTGGATATTGGTCGCACACACGAATCGGACTCTTCGGGTCAGTGACTCTTGCCGGCGCCGGTGCACCAAACCCACAGACCAAGACGACGACTGCTGATATGCAGGCGCAGTAACCCATCGTGACGCATATGGCTCTCCTATACAGCGCTCTTGGCATCGGCTTCATAGGAACCTCCTTTCGCTTGATATCTTGTTTGCCATCGTGGAAAATCGACCTAAAATCTGTAGATCGCGGCGCCGACAGCGACTTGAAGTACAGCTTCCGCACTTCGCCCCACTGCACTCCGAGCAGTGCTGTTGGGGACGTAGATGATGTCCTGATCCTGCAGTTCCTGGTCCGCAGCCTTCGCCTGATAGATCTTCTTCAGGTCTAAGGGAATCTCTTCACGGCCCTTTTCGGTAATTCGTACCAGTCGCGCATTCGTCAACTTCGCAGTGGATTTTGTGCCTTCCGCCAGTGCCATTGCCTTCATCACAGTTAATCTATCGGCAGGGTAGAGTACGAATCCACCCGGACGAGCGACATCTCCAACCACGTAAACCAATCCGGCTTGTCCCACATAGATGGTGTCTCCCGCGTTCACTTGGGGATTTATTCCGCTCGCATTCGGATCACGCGAAAACGGAATCACCTCGGGAGCATCTGAATGTCCCTGCCGGGTGATCGTAATTGCTTTTCCTGCTCGCGCCGTAAAGCTGCCTGCGATCGTTATGAAATCAAAGAGCTGATGGGAGCCCATGACCGGATATGCGCCGGGCTTACTCACTTCACCTAAGACGTAAACGACCTGGTTGGCGTACTCGAGAACGAACACATCAACCTGCGGGTTCTTCACTAAGTCATTTTTTACCAGCTGATCGCGGATCATGTCCTGCGCATCCTGCGGCATCATCCCGCTTACGTGTAATTTTCCTAACAGGGGAAAGCTGATGTCGCCTTCGTTGGTTACTCGCACCCGGGCTACCAGCTCGGGAGAAGAAAATACACTGATAGCTAGCAGATCACCAGCCTCGATGTTGACTGGCCCGGAGGTCATCGTGGTCACCATTGAGTTAGCCGAGCGGGGTGTATCGGAGGTGCTGCCGGGATCGACAGTTGGAAGTGTTGCCGACGCAGGTTGTCCTCCCCAACTTGTCATAGGCGTTACAGTAGACCGACCGGCCTCCACCGTTGATCCTGCACTCCAGGGAGAGTTATGTGCCGGCGTGCTATTTCTCTGGGCAGCCGCGGATGCCGCGAGGATCATCAGTGTTGCAAGAATGTTGCCGGCGATTTTCAATTTCGTCCTCATTGATTCAGCACTTTCTGGCCATAGTACTTGTCGTAAGCGCGGCCATGATATCCGTAGTGAGCGAAAAAGGCGGGAGAATGGTTATCAAAATCGGTAAGAACTACTCCGATCGGGTGAGCATGGTCCCTGGCGAGCAGATCACGTGTCCGGGACAGCGTTTGCAGCCGGGTCCGGCCCGCTCGCGCAACCAGCAAAACGCCATCGGCTATCTGCGCAAGAACAGCTGCATCTGTGAGTGCAAGCACCGGGGGAGTATCGATCACAATATGGTCATACTGTCGACGCCATTTTTGCGCCAGGTGACGCATCGTATCTGACCCGAGCAACTCCGCTGGCGAGTCGACACGCTGACCTGACGGCATGACGCTTAAGTCCGACATACCAGGATCCGTGGCGACCACAGGCTCGCAATCAACGGGCTCATCATCATCCGTTTCCGTGAGATATTGGCTCAAGCCAGGCATTCCCTCCAGCCCAAGACGCTTTTGCAGGGATCCGCGGCGCATATCGGCATCCACGAGCAGTACCCGGCGTCCATATTGAGCCAGCGCGATAGCTAGATTAATCGCCATTGTTGTCTTGCCTTCGCCGGGCACGGCGCTGGTGATCAACAACACTTTCGGTGGATTCCCCTCGGCACTCTGCAGCAGGGTAGTGCGCAGGGCGCGAAACGATTCCGTGAAAGCTGATTGTGGACAGGCCATCGAAAGTGGTATCTTGCGCCCTGCTCCAATCAATAGCTTGGTGCCATTTCGACCCTCCAACCTGAAGTGGGGCACAACACCAAGTACTGGCAGGTTGGCCAGCATCTCGGCGTTATCCGGAGAACCGATGGTCGTGTCAAGGTTTTCCAGCAGGAAGGCCGCACCCACGGCGCCCGTCGCACCGAGCATAAACGCCACCAGCAAGTCGAGCAGGACGCGCGGCTCGGCCGGAATCACGGGGATTGTGGCTGCGTCGACTACATTGACGTTGGTGGACTTCAATCCAGCAACTACCCCGGCTTCTTTCAATTTCTTGAGCAGGTCTTCGTACAAGTCACGGCTGGCTCCTAGGTCACGCCTGAGAATCAAGTCCTGAATGCCCGCCTCATTCATCTTGTAAGCAGCCCGCTTGCTCTTCTCTACCTCGTCAGACGCTATCTTCTCCGCTCGTGAGGCGGACTGAAACTCGGACTCCAGGCGACGCTGCACCGTCATTGCTTCTGTCTGAAGCGAAGCTTCAACCTGGGACAGCTGGGTACGGATCTGAACCACCCGCGGATAGGCATTGCCGTACTGATCGCTTAACTGCGCATACTGATTCTTAAGATCGGCCTGCTGCGTTTGTAACGCCTGCATGATCGCTGTAGGCGCAGTTTCAGCAATCACTGCAGGGTCGCCGTCGAGTGCTTCACGGTATCGCGCCTCACGCACGATACGTTCGGCCTGCGCGTTCACCAGTTGCTGATTCTGCTCTTCGAGCTGGGAGATGATGATGCTGTGCGCACCTCCGGTCGAGCCGTGCGCTCCATTCGCTTCTGCCTCGCCTATGTCGATAATGCTGTTCTTCTTCTCGAAGTCAGAAAGCTGCTGCTGTGAAGATTCGGCCTTCGCTTTCAGATCGACAAGCTGTTTTGAAAGCCAGTCGGAATCCTGAATGCTGGCGTTGTATCGAACGCGGAAGTTGCGTTCGATGTAGACGTTCGCGATGGCATTCACAACATCAGCGGCGAGCTTTGGATCCTTGCTACAGAAACGTATCTCGACCAGGGCGGTCTTCGGGATGCTGGCGACGTTCAGGCGTTTATGAAAGTTGGTAAGTAGATCGAAGCGATGGATGGAACTGATCGCGTCGATCGGCTCGGGAGTCTCCCCTTTCTTCGTCGCGGCAAACTCCGGGTTCCGGTCCAGCCGCTGCTGACGGATGACTTCCCATGCTACAGCGTCGGATTGCATGACGCGCACTTCAGTTTCCTGCATCACAGAGGGATCAGTTGGGGCATTCATCCCGCCCACGCCATTCACCATTGGACTGGAGATGTCTGGGTTAATCATTAACCGCGCCGTGGCCTCGTATCTACGGGGAGCTATGATGCAATACACCAGAGCCGATGCCATGCTGAGGCCAAGGAAGAGCGTCACCACGAGCTTACGTTTACATATGACCGCCCACATCTCGGCCAATGAGATTTGGCGTTGTTGCGAATTGGTTTCTACCCAAGTGGCCTGACTTTGACGGCTTGGGAGCATTAGGGAAGTCACGGTTTACTCCATGAAGATGGATTTGGTGAACGCTAACCTGTAGTTGCCTGTTACCCGGCGCCGCTGTTGTGTTAATATCGCGCGGCGCCGGTGGATTTATGAACGCGGCATGTAATTTAGGCCCATGGGCACTATATGTAATTTAGCTATAGGAGTTTACGCACAATGACTCTGCGCGTTCGCTGGGTTGACCTGCTCCACGTCACAGGCGTCAATCTCGACGGCCATGCTGTGCATTATGTGGCTTAGCGTCAACACCACTCGGAAAATATTGTTCTTCCGCAGCACAACGCCTTCCATGCCCGTGAACGGCCCCGCCTTGATGCGCACGCGCTCCCCGATCACCAAGTAAGGGTGAGGCTCCGCTTTGCATACTCGAAGGCCCTCACGCAGCGCCTCGACTTCAGCATCGGGCAGCGGCGCTGGACATCTTCCGCAACTCACCAGCCAGAGAACGCCTGGCACTTCCAGTACAGGGACGCGGTTCGACAATGCGACATGGACAAAGATGTAGCCAGGGAATAGCGGTAGATCCACAATGGCCTTGGAGCCATCGCTCCATTTGTGCTTGCTCCGGTAAAGCGGAAGAAACGAGTCAATCTGCCGCTGCTGGAAGTGTTCTGCGATTCGCTTTTCGTGCCGGGGAGCGGTATAAGCGGCGAACCAGTTGAGCGATCGACTGCTCGTCGAAAGTTCCTGCACTGCCGGGGCTGCACCGCGATCATGACCTTCAAGGAATTTGCGCATGGCTTCGCCATTCTCACTTGGGTAGAGATTTTTTCGGAACTCATTTTCGCAGGCTATCTTGCTCTGATCATTGGCCCGCACCACACTTTTCCGTGGAGCGTCTCGCAATCCTGCGAACGAGTGACCAGTCGAACTCTAGCGCCTCGAAATGCACCGTTGCAGCCTGGAACTGGTAACAAAGATAGCGCCGCAATAAAATCGAGGCTATCCATAGAAAGCTGAATTATCGGTAGGAATTCGCTACGCACTTGATGTAGGAATATTCCTACACCGGGCAGCGGGCGCGGAAATTGCAATCAGCGGTCGAGTCCATGGTCAATTGCATAGCGAATCAACTCAGAGCCCGCTTTCAACTGGAGCTTTTCGAGGATTCGAGCACGGTATGTGCTTACTGTTTTTATACTTAATGACAAATCATTCGCGATGGCGGTTGAGGTCTTTCCGGCTGCGATGAGGCGAAGGACTTCAAATTCCCGATCCGTCAGGATCTCGTGCGGATCCCGAGTGAAGTCATGGTCAAGATCGGCTGCCAGTTGTTCAGCCAACTCGGGGCTGATGTATTTGCCCCCTCCAGTTACCTTGCGGATTGCCTCCACCAATTGATCGGATGGGCACTCCTTTGCCAGGTAAGCTGAAGCGCCCGCCTTGAGCGCACGAATCGCAAACTGTCTTTCCGAATGCATGCTGAAAATAATCACGGGCAGCTTGGGATGTTCGATGTGAATTTGTTTATGCACATCCAGACCTCCCCGTCCCGGCATTTCAACATCGAGAATCATAACGTCCCAGCGCTCGCGGCCAACGAGCTCAAGTGCCTGCTTGGAATCTCGCCCATCTCCAAAAATGGCTCCCTTGAACTCGTCTTCAAGAGTCCTCTTGAGGCCCTGGTGAATGACGGCGTGATCGTCAACGATCAATATCTTCATGGGCATCCTGCTCCGTTGTGCTTTCGTCCTTAAATGGCATCCGCAACGTAACCGTTGTGCCACTTCCCTGAGCGCTCTCCACTCGAAGGTCAGCACCCAAAAGAAGCGCACGTTCCTGCATTCCCAATACTCCAAGGGACCCCGCGTGCTCGAGCAAGTCTGTGGAGAAACCGATTCCGTCGTCGGAGATAGTCAGGACTGTATCGGCTTCCTCCCGTACAAGAGTAACCAGAACATTCTTCGCATGGGCGTGGCGGGCAACGTTTGTTAAGGCTTCCTGAAAGATCCTAAATACGCCTATCCTCCGGTCACTTGAAATACTGAGTGGCATCTCGCTGAAATGAACCGAGCACTTGATTCCGGTCCGATCTTGAAACTGCTCGGCATGCCATTCGATCGCCTCGGGAAGCCCTATCGCATCAAGCAAGTCGGGCCGCAATTCGGTCGCAATCTTCCGCACAAGAGCAATGGAAGAATCGATAACCTTCATTGAATCCTGCACCTTGGCTACCCAGGTGTCTCCGGTTTTCCCATGTTTCCGCACGATCCAGTCGAGGTCCATCTTCATGCCGGTGAGCACCGACCCAAGTTGGTCATGCAGTTCTCGTGAAATCCGAAGTCTCTCGTTCTCAGCGGCGGTTTGCAATCGCATAGCCAAAGCACGCAGCAGTTCCCTCGACCAACTCAGACGATCCTCTACCCGCTTACGCTCGGTGATATCCCGAAGTATGACGGTATAAAGGCTCTCGCCGGCCGCTTGAATATGCGAAATAGTTGCTTCAATCGGAAACTCCTCGCCGTTGAAGCGGAGAGCCCTTAAGACCGCGGGCGCATGCATGGAACGGCTAGTTGCGCCGTCCTTTCCAAAGCACCGGATGTGCTCGCCGTGGGCAGCGCGAAAGTCAGCGGGGATGAACCGGTCGAGCGTCGAACCGTATGCTACGGATGCCTTGCACTTGAAAATCATCTCAGCCGCCTGATTGAAGACGACGATACGCTGCTCCTCATCTACCGAGATCACCGCATCCATCGCGGAGCTGATAATTCCTTGGAGTTTGGCCTCGCTCTCGCGTAGCGCCTCCGTTGCCTGCTCGTGCTCCTCTTCGCGCCGATTCATTTCCAGTGCCAAGGAAATGTCCATTGCAATTTCGTCGAGGAGTACAAGCTCGTCTCCG
Source organism: Acidobacteriaceae bacterium (assembly GCA_003165075.1). Classification (GTDB taxonomy): domain Bacteria; phylum Acidobacteriota; class Terriglobia; order Terriglobales; family Acidobacteriaceae; genus Telmatobacter. Next base: position 16,838 of record PLSM01000142.1, read on the forward strand.
ACGAAGACACCCGGCTCACTGGCATACAGGTTGAACAGGCCGACAACCTGGCCATCGACTTTGAGCGGAAAGCCTCCAGACGAGCGATAGCCCCGCCGCAATGCCTCATCTCGCCAATTCACATAGAGAGGATCGCGCTCGATGTCGTTGCAGGTAGCGCGTATCCCTGAATGGAAGCATTGTCCCGCCGGTCCCGCGGCGGTGTTCGGGTCCAGAAGATCAATGCTCAATCGATCAAGATAGCCATCAACTACGCCGCTGGATGCGACGGGGTGGAGCACTTGCGTTGTCGGGTCGATCATTCCGATCCACGCCATCCGGAAGTTTCCCTTGTAGACGGCAATGAGGCACGCCGCTTCCAGCATCGCCGTGGGGTCCTTCTCACGAACGATGGCTTGGTTGATTTCACTCAGAACGGCATAGATCCGGTTGAGTTGCCGAATGTGCTCTTCTGCCTGAGTTATCTCGGTGATGTCGGTATGGGTTCCGAACCAGCACCCGACATTGCCGTCATCGTCCAAAACCGGCGTTACTAGAGTCAGGAAGGAACGAAAGATGCCATCGGCGCCCCGCAGTTGGAACGTCATCTCGAACGGACTTCGTGTTTCGATGAAGTTCTTCCGTTGTGCCATGACCTTCAGTAAAGCATCCGGGTGAACTACGGACTGCCACCCCCAACCTCTCATCTGTTCCGGGTTGGTGCCGGTGTATTCGTACCAGCGCTCGTTGTACCAGTAGATCCAGCCATCGGCGTTCGCCATCCAACACAATTGGGGAATTGAATTGGCGAGGGTATGGAACTGCTTTTCCCTTTCGCGCTCCGCCATTTCCGCCCGCTTGCGCTTGGTGATGTCCATGTTCACGCTGATGAGTCGAACCGCGCGGCGGCTAATGCCCTCGCCGCTAAAGTATGTCCGGCCATGCGACGCCAACCAATGAATCGAGTCGTCTGGCCAGACAACTCGAAACTCCATGCCCCATGCCCCTCCATCGGTTCCGGCCATCGATCTTTTCATGGTCTGATCCATCAAGTTGAGGTCTTCGGGATGGACGCGTTCGCCGAGAACCGCATTCGCGCAGGTTTCACCAGGTAGAAAGCCAAATAGCTTGCGGCAAATATCATCTAAAAATATGTCTCCCGTTTCCGGTTGGAATTCCCACGTACCCATTTCCGCTGCGTCGAGTGCCAACTGACTGTATTCGGAAGCTTTCCGCAGTTCTTCCTCGCTCCGCCGCCGGATCTGCTCGTCTTTTTGAAGTACGATTGAACGCTGACTTCGCCGGTAGTACTCTGCCAGAAGGCTTGTGGCGGCGCCCATCACACAAAAAACAGCCAGGCCAAAAGCATCCGAAGTGCTGCGAATTTCAAAACTGCCGATTGGAGGAAGAATCAGATACGCGGATACCAGCGCGGCTAGGGCGGTCGCCAGCAGTCCGGGTCCGAAACCGCCCAGAAATGCTACGAGCATAACTGCCGGCAAGGAGATGACATAGGGCGGCAATTGCACGCCGAGCCCCTTCAAAAGGACGTACCGCAGCAGAAACGACGCGGCAATTGCCCCTACTGCCGTCGCGTAACGAGCGAAGGGTCTATCCAGCACCGTTTTGTAAATACCTGGCATGCAACCCTTCATCACGACCTTTTCCCCAGCTTTGCTTGTTGCAACTCACAAGATTCAACTTAGAAACTGTGGGGTATACATGCTACGCCGGTTTCAGGACGTTGGGTTTTCTTATCGACTAAACCATTAAAACAGCAACGCGACCATGGTCGCGGGGATGGCATGAGCTTCTCACTCCACTGCTCGTCTTGAATCTGTTATTCCAGAGTTCCAAACCGTATCCTCAGACCGGCCAGGACACACCTTGAAGAACGTATGAGAATCTCGCTTGATGCTAAGGCGCGGCCTTGTCAGGCGGCGCCAACGACCTCCTGCATGGTCTTCGCCTTTCTAATGCTTCAGTCCGCGCCTTGGAGTAGAGAAGGGGCAACCATCAGAGTTCGGAGCACGGAAGCTAATGACCGTGTTTGCGGTACTCGGGCTGGAGCTGACCTTCACGAAATTCGGCAAGGCTGGCACACTCAATGAATTGCGGCGTGAGCGAGGTGGTGCATGAAGCTGAATGTCCATTTCCGCGGTCAACATGTCGGAGTCCTCGAACAAGTTGGCGACTTCAAGAGCGTCATGAGCTACATCCCGGATATCACTCCAGAAAACCTGGAATAACACCTCGCAATCGGTAATGAATGGGATGGTCCGCCTCTTTTGCCCTCGGTGGCCGGGCTGTGACGACGAACGAAGAGGAGTCCCATGAACCTGCACCCTATCGGCATCGATCCGGTTAGGGCGGCCTCCCGCCTGACAGGTTTTAACCAGAGAATCAAGATTGTCGTCAGAAAGAACCTCGCGTGCGCGTAACTTCTTCGGCTCAGCGAGGACCTGCTCCTCCCGTTCTCTCAATTCAGCCTTCTCTTTTGTGGGGAAGTACGGGAGAACGTTCGACTGCACAGCCACCGGCGTGAGCCTCTGCTCTATGACGTAGTGCAAAAGGCACTTAAACGATTGGTGGTCCCCGCTGTCAATTTGGCACGGAACCTCCAAGTTAATTCCGCTAAACGCCTGTGCTCATGAACCCATGGCCGAGTGTTCAATATAGACCGAACTTGTTTTTCCATTCGTGCTAGAGTTGTGGCAATTAGCTCTGCGAGACAACATAGCCTCGCACCCCTTACAGAAGTGGAACGTGCCCCATGGCCGAGGTCAATTTTGGCATCGCATTGGCGGCCCAGCCGCAAGTCTTGTCGGTCAGCAAAGGTGTAGAAACTCTTCTGGGTTACACTCCGCATGACTTTCTCTCCTCAAAAGTCTCCCTGGCAGACCTGATTCACCCCCACGATGCAGATATTGCCGAGCGGCTGTTTTCGGTTGAAACGCCGAAAGAATCTGGCACGCTTAACATCCGGCTGCGGCATGCTGACGGCCGGATCCGTTGCGTCCGGTGCCGTTATAAAAAGAGCGCCACGCTTGGCGGCAAAGTCGTTCTCGACGTGAAATTGCAGGATGCGAAGAGCCTGTGGAAGGCTCCCGGCCGCCAACGACTGTCTCCCTACTTGGAAGCGATGCTGGAAAACACGGACGATTTCATCTTTTTCAAAGATCGCAACCATGTGTTTACGGCCGCCAGCAGGAACATGACTGCGGGCCTTAACCCTCATTTGTTTGGCCCCAGTTTGCTGGGTCTGACGGACTACGATCTATTCCCTGAAAAATATGCCGACATCTATTACCGGCTTGAAAAGCAGGTCTTCGCGGGGCTTCCTGTCGCCAGTGAAATCCGTGAAACTCAGACCATAGATGGAAAGATGGTCTGGCTCGACAACCATAAATACCCTATCCATGACCGCAGTGGAAGGATCATCGGCTTGTTCGGCGTGAGCCGGGACATCACAGAACACATAAAGGCAGCGCAAGCCCTGCGCGAGAGCGAGGAGTTTCTACGCCAGTCGCAGGAGAGCGCGGGCATAGGCAGCTATGTCGGTTTCCTCGACAAAGGTGAGTGGAAATGCTCGAATGTGCTGGAGAGCCTGCTCGGGATCGCGAAAAAGGATTTGCACATCCTAGCCGAATGGACCGCAGTGGTTCATCCCGACGATCGGGCGATGACGGAAAGCTACTTTGCCGATGAGGTTCTCGCCAAGTCCCAACCGTTCGACAAGGAATACCGCATTATTCGGCCAACGGACCACGCGGTGCGCTGGGTGCAGGGCCTGGGCAGCCTGGAGCGCGATTCCTCCGGGCAGCCTATAGTCATGCGTGGCACGATTCAGGACATT
>PLSM01000110.1 GCA_003165075.1 Acidobacteriaceae bacterium
ACGCATCCTTGCCGAAAACTCACATTGAGCTGCGGCGGAAAATAGTAGCCCTCCGGCTTGCCTTCGCGGCCCACAAGCTTTGCCTGTTCCTCGCTCTGATGCAGGTGATGCGGTATGGGGCCGAGATTGTCAAAAAACTTACTGTAGATAGGCCAGCGATGGTACTTGTCCCACATAGCAGCCCCTATTAGGGAGGGACCTTCGGCCGCGACGGATTCCTTCAGGGTAAAGCGCTCTCCTTCGGAGACGACAAAGCTTAGTCCTTCATCGGGAGTGCGATTTTCATTCATTGCAGGCGTTGTGGAAGCGAACCAGCGCTCATCAATTCCTCCACGATGCGTCCCATAGGCGTAGAGATCTCGTGCATCGAGCTTCAGTCTCCGTCCAGGAAGCATGTACGACCTCGGAACCCATGTGGGAGCAAGCCTCAAGATTCCTTCGCCCGCCTCCAAAGCGTTTCGTGTCAAAGAATTTACCGACGTTGCAGTCTTCATTCTGTTCTCCGTTTCTGTTTCATTCCGAGGATCTTTGCATCAAGAGACCGGTCCCTCAAAATGAAGAATAACGATATACATGCCCTGAAGTGGATGTCAACAGTTCCGTGGCATGTAACGTATTGCGTCTAGACAACATTCTTACAATCAATACGATAAGCCGATAGATTGGATTGCTTATTCGGGATCATCCTAGTGCAGAAAAAAAGTTAGGGACCGTTCTCTTGACATGACCGTCTCTCGATGTTTATAGTTCCAGTCCGATAGCAAGGCGCGCAAAAGAATGGTGGCTTGTACTTTGAGCTCTGCGCCGTTTTGATCGGTGCTATCAGGCCGATCGACCTCATTCTCTCCTGCAAGGTACGCCATGCGCTTACTCAGGTTAAATATGAAATATTCTGATTCGTGTTGGCTACGATGGGCTCTATTCACAACTCATCGAGGATTGCATTCATGCTTCGCGTAAAAGGACAGGAGAATATCGTGGAGAGATTTTCGATCAAGCGGTTTCGAGGGATTAATCCTGCGACAAAGAAGGCGAGCATCTACTCATTTCTAACTACCTGCTTCCTTCTCGCCGTAATCGCGGGAGTGACTCCAGCCGCCGCCCAGGATTGGAAATCCGGAGAGGACTCGCCGGTTCACGATTCTGACAGGCTCTATTCCCTAGGGCATCAACGGATCTCTCTTGAAAACGACGCGATACTTGTCGAGTTCGATCAAGATACCGGAGCTCTGACTCATTTCGAGAACAAGCGCACTCATTGGTCTGTTTCTCCTCGAGCCGAGATGGCGGAGTCGTTCGACATGTTTGTTCCGATGCCTGACCGAGCCTATAACCCTGTGTTGGGGGTGCGCAATCGACTCGCATCCGCGGTGAAGTCAAAAGATGGAATGCAACTGACTTTGATCTGGGACAGCCTGGAAAGCGAATATGCCGGCAAACTGGATATCCGCTTTGAGGCAACAATCACACTGAATGGACCGCAGGTGAGTTTTAGCGGCAAGATCGACAATCGCACACAGTACACAGTCTCTTCGGTTGAATGGCCTATCCTGGGAGACCTCAAGGCACCAACTCCAGGCGGGTCCCTCACGCGAGAATATCCAAGCTACGGCAATATGGTGCGCGCCCAGATTTATCCCAACATGCCGGATGACCTCGGTGAGTATGGGACAAACTATCCCACACTCGCCGCAAACAATGGCGGCTACGGACTTGTGCGCTATATCCTTATCTCGGCGCAAAACCAGGGGTTATACCTTGGAACGCATGACACTACTGCTCGCGAGCTTGTGAGTTATACGACCGAACTAAAGCCGGGCTACGAAACAAACTACCAAAAGACAGTGCCTAAGGTGGACGCGATCGATGGCCATCCTGTGCGCATGGTGCTGGGGGCGGTGCACTTCCCGTTCCTCAATGCCGGTGAGGCAGGTCCACTGTCGACAGTAGTTCTGAATCCCTATGAGGGCGACTGGCACAGCGGTGTGGACATCTATAAAAAATGGAAATCCACATGGTTCAAGACTCCTCCGAGTCCTGCCTGGGTAGACGATGTGAATTCCTGGCAGCAAATTCAAATCAATTCGGCTGAGGACGACCTGCGCACGCAATATCGCGATCTTCCACGCCGCGCTGAAGAAGCAGCGAAGAACGGTATCTCTGCCATTCAACTGGTTGGATGGAACAATCGCGGTCAGGATCGCGATAATCCATCCTTTGACACAGATCCTCGATTGGGCTCAATCGACGACTTGAAGAACTCAATTGCGGCGATTGAAAAGATGGGTGTCCATGTAATCCTGTTTCAAAAATACATATGGGCCGACATCACGACCGACTGGTACAAGAGTGAACTGCACAATGAAGTGGCCATCGACCCTTATGGAATCCCCTATCAATTCCGCGGCTATGAATATCAGACCCCGGAACAACTGAATGGAATCAATACGCGCCGATTTGCACCATCTTGTGTTAGCGACCAGAAGTGGCTGGATCTCTCTGGGAGAGAGTTCCAGAAGACTCTCGACTTAGGCGCATCGGGCATGCTGTATGACGAGGTATTCCATCACGGAGGTGCCTTCTACTGTTTCTCCACGACGCACGGCCACCATTCCCCCGCAAGCTTATGGCCTGGCGACCTGCGCATGGGCGCCCTGTTTCGGAACATGGTTGGAAAAACCGTCGGTGAGGACCACTTTCTATTCGCAGGCGAGGATCCATACGACCTTGAAGAGCAAACTTACTCTCTCTCCTATTTCCGGATTTCGCCTGGAAACATACCGGCGGAGCGCTATGCTGCTCCCTTCCGCCCAATGATGATTGCGATCAACGGATTCGACGATCGGGAGAGCATAAACCGGGCGCTGCTGGATCGCTACATTCTGAGTTATGAACCATTCCAATTCAAAGGCGACCTTAAAGACTTTAGCACCACGTTGGAGTATGGCAAAAAGGTAGACGCCTTGCGAAAGAGATACAGAGACTATCTGTGGGACGCCGAGTTCCGTGACACTCTGGGGGCAACTGTAACCAGGGACGGAAAGCCTTATGGGGACTACAGCGTCTTTCGCACATCGTCAGGAAAGTTGGCGGTAGTGCTCGTCAATGATGGGCGAGATCCAGAAGCTCTGACTGTAAAAATGGACGGAGCAAAGAACTATGTCTTAGCTTCTCCTGAGTCAATGGAGGCCCATTCATCTACCGGTATTCTGACAGTCGCCGCGCGATCGGCGGTTGTCCTGATGCAGAAGTAGCAGTGGCCTCGCAATCGAAGAGCCTCAAGACGTAAAAGGGAGCATGTTCGGTCAATAGGGTGTATCGAGACTCGAAATCACGCGACGGCTCAACTGCGTCTTCTGCCTCAGGCGAAGTTCGGCTCGCGAAGGAAGGCAATAGAGGCGTATATAGGCCCAAGATGATATTCAAAGCACGCGGCATCTTTGCAATACATGGTCTTCACTTCTACACTCCCACTACTCCAGCCGTGAGATCGAGCGGCCTTGAGGCAGCCCGCATTCGAGCAAGCACATTGCTCTTCGAATCGAGATTCCCAGGTAAAAGATCAGGTCGACAGAAAGGGTATTGCATGAGGACGTTCTACAAGATTGGCCTGTGGTTGTTGGCACTGTCGCTTCCGCTGGCGACGATGGCGCAGTCAGTACCCACGGTGCGAACGATTGAGACTCCGAATGCGACTCTGCAGCTGAATGCGGAGTCCGGCGACCTGGTTGGGCTGAATTGGAAGAATCCCGCACTCCAGATCATTTCCGAACCGCGACTGGGCGAGAACTTCCGTCTCTTGCTTCCCAAACCCGGCTATGAAGCTGCCTATTTCAATAGCCGCGAACAGAAGGTGAGCCGGATCGACAGCACCGCAGATGGCGCGGTCTGCTATTACGATTCGCTGCGCAGAGAGGGAGAGCAGGTACCGGTCAAGGTACGATACGAAATTCACGCGGTCGAGGGACAAATACAGTTCTCTATCGGAGTCGATAACCCTACCGACAGACCCCTTGCGGAGGTTTTGTATGGCCTGTTCGGCGGACTGAAGGGCATTGGAGACCGGCTGGAGACGGAGTCGATGGTTCCCGGCGTAACCGCGAACAACGCGCCAGCCCTCTTCCACTCGTTTAGCGCCGGCGGCTACGGAGGCGGCAATCTCGGAATCCGTTACGATGCGGCAGGCTACACCTACCCAGGGTCTATGCCGATGGGTTGGATGGATGTGTACAACGTGAAGGCCGGGCTGGGATACTACTATGCCAACCAGGATCCTGACACACGTCTCTCTGCTCTCTACTTTGAAATGCGGCCGTTCACCAAGAGCGCCTCGGTTCGCGACAACTGGCCCGGACCCGGAGACGTGCCGCAAGGCGAGCCGATTGGACTGACCATGGGTTGGCTCAACATGCCCTACCTGCGCAAAGGCGTCTTCCACGCAGGCCCGGTAGCACTCCAGGTGCACGAGGGCGATTGGCACACCGCGAGCGGAATCTACCGTAACTGGTTTGATCGCCACTTTACCGTAAAGCGTCCTTCCGACTGGCTTAGAGAGGAGATGGCTTGGCAGTCAATAATAATCTCCAATCCCGAGGATGTGATTGTCGACCGTTTCAGCGATTTGCCCCGGCTGGCGGCCGATGCCAAGAAGTATGGCGTGACCACGTTTGAAATCTTAGGGTGGGACATGGGCGGCATCGATCGCGGCTATCCGCAATACAGGCCCAACCCGCGCCTGGGTACGCCAGAAGAGTTTCGCCGCGCGCTGGCGGATATCCACGCCATGGGAGTACACCCGCTGCTGTTTTCCAATGTGCAAGAGGCGGATACAGCCACGCCGCTGTTCAAAACTGAGCTGTCCCGTTACGCAGTGCAAGGGCGATGGGCGCAGGACTGGCCGATCTTTGGGTGGGGCGAGGGTACCATCAGCGCACGCATGGGACTTGCGCGCTCCAATATGACGGCAGTCAGCCCGGCGCATCCCGAGTTCCGGAAGTTTCTCATGGACCAGTACCTGCAGATGATCCGTGATGGCGCTGAAGGCTTCCAGCTCGATAAAACGAATCTGGTCGGATTGCTGGATTTCAATCCGACACTTCCGGTCTCGCCGGACAAGTCACTCTTCAACGGAGTGCTCGACACGTTTCAGGAGCTGCTTCAGAAAGGCAGGCAGATCAATCCTGCTTTTTCCCTGGCTTCTGAGATTTGGATCGACCGCGTGCTGCCGTATGTCGACGTCTCCTATCTGCGCATGGGCGACATCGATATGCCCTCTACGGCGATGCTTTACACCTTCCCCGAATGGAAGGCTACAATCTTCGGCGAAAGTCCCGGCGACTTCAACCCCATGAACAACGGCATGCGCTACGGCATGGTGTGGGCACTTGCGCCGCGCCACTATAACGATTCGCTCGATGATCCGCTGATGCGTCCCCTCTCGCGTTACGTCAGCGAACTGATCCGCATCCGTAAGCAGTACCGGGATGTGCTTTTTGATGGGCGCTTCAAGGACACCATCGGCGGCTCGGTTTCGGGTGATCCTGATGTGCGCTATTCGGTTTTCGAGAACAAAGAGGCTGCGGCGCGCGCCCTGGTGGTGGTGAACTACGGTGACCAGCAGGAGTCCGCGGTAGCGAACCTGGCAGGTGCGGATGGGCGCGAGGTCGAAATCAGCGCGCCGTTCCAGGCGGACAGCAAGGGAAAACTGCCGCTTTCACTAAGTATTCCGCCACACCGCTGCGTCGTGGTGATGCTCCGCTAAGACTGCGGCAGGGGCATTTCTAAACAGCGAAGGAACCGCATGATTGAGTTGAACCACATGCAGAGACCGTTGGTGCAAGCGACTTTGTTGTAGCGCGCAGACCGCGGAATACCAAGGCGGGTTTCGCAAAGATAATGAGGGATTTGAGAGGAGGCAAAGCTGTGAACCTATCCAGGCGAAAGATGCTGGTTACGACTGCCTGTGGCGCACTCGCCGGCGGTTTGGCTGGCCATAAGTTGTGGCCTGAGTCTTATCCTTCAGCAACGGACGCTTAACGTAGTGAACGGCCGCCTTCTCGTCTATGGCGCGGTGCACTTCGCTGCCGATGGATCACTCAAGGTTCTTTGGAACTCCCAACGATGGGGCGTCCAATTTCTATTCAATAAGTTTGATCCCCCGGTAGCGGCCAAACAACTCACATCACGCAAGTTCCGCAGCTGCTGGAGCGCCGGACCCTGCAGACGTTCATGCGGCGCGCTCATTTCGCAGCCCCATGAACTCGCAGCTGTCGAGAGATTGTGTAAGACTGACCAAGGAAACGAAAAACGAAGCGAGACCAGACGTGACGCCAGGACGAAAGAGGCGTTGGAGCGGGCGCCCTAGAGATGGATATAAGATCAACAAGATAAAATAGCTACCGACAATCCGGGCCTGTAGCTCAACGGTTAGAGCAGGGGACTCATAATCCCTTGGTTGGGGGTTCGAATCCCTCCGGGCCCACCACGATAACTTATTTATTATGAGTCACTTAAATTCGTAATTTTGCTCCGTTTAGCTTGCAGCGATTTTGACTGGTGGCTGTTCTGGTGGCTGTTGGGCTCCTCAGCAATCTCCGGAGGATTTGGGGTTGCTGGCTTTGCAATCCGCTCAACGGCGGCCAGTTTATGGGCAGGGCTAAGGTGGGCATATCGTGCGCTCATCTGAATGGTTTTGTGGCCGGCCAGTTCCTGAATCTCTTTCAGGGAGGCATTTTCCATCGCTAGCCAGGAACAGAATGTATGGCGGTTGGAGTGCCAGACGTAGTCTGTGATGCCGGCCTCTTTGAGGGCAGGCTGAAACCACCATCTTTGGACGAAGTCGGCAGCCTTGCAGGGGAATACCCGGTCATTCGGTTTCGATCGTGTCTCGGATTTGAGCCGGATGAGAGCCTGGAGGGCCGTCTCATTCAGTGCTACGGATCGCGCTGAATCCACCCATATAGATATCAGGCAAAAGACAAACAGCAGATATCTCGTGACATCAAACATAGCCGAACGAGCGCGATTACTCGGAACAGCCGGTAAGGGGAGTCGCTGCGTACATGCTCAGGACTGGGTGCGCAACGGCTCCCTTTGCGGCTTCCTCCGAGTAACAGCAGCTCGTTCCCATTTGTTCGACGTCACGAGATGGCTGACAGGTCAGCTGGTATCTCTACCATGGTGAATAAGTCGAAATGGTCGATACCTGCCTCCGTGCTAAGGTGGTGTCAGAATGAGCAGAAAAGGACTGAGTTCGGACCGTCTCGAGGCATTCTCCGACGGTGTCATCGCTGTCATAATCACCATCATGGTGCTGGAACTGAAGGTGCCGGGGCCTGATGGCATAGCCGGTCTGAGAGCGGTGCTGCCTACCATCTTTCTCTATCTGCTCACCTTCGTGCAGATTGGGATTTACTGGGTAAATCATCACTATCTCGTGGACGAGGTGGAAACGGTCAGCCATGGTATTTTGTGGGCCAACCTGATGTTTCTATTCTTTCTCTCGCTGTTTCCCTTCGCCACGGACTGGATCGGCGTGAAGGGGCTATCATCGTTCACCACCGCGCTCTACGCTGCGGTCAGCATTTTCCCAGGGCTCGGATATATGGCGCTGTGGACCCAGATACGCGCGCAGAGTGCTGCGCCTGCGCACGCCAGTTGGGGCAAGCAGATCGCGTCTGTTTCGCTTTATCTCGCAGCGATTCCCGTGGCCTATTACCGGCTTGCTGCTTCTCTTGTGTTGATCGGGGTCGTTGCGACGCTTTGGCTGCTGCCACCGAAGGTCGAGGTTTCCCCGGAGTGAGAACCGTGTGATGCTCCCGCGAAAGCGGGGTTCGATCGCTAACATCGCCTCGATGTCCGGAACGATATCAATCGCGGGCTGCTGCAGGTGCACTACAATTCATCGAAGGCCGGGGTCATCCATCTCTCAAAGAGCTTAGCCATGAAGTGGGCCGATCTCGGCATCCGAGTGAACGCCATTAGCCCCGACTACACGCTGACCCCCATGAACCTGCGGCCAGAAGTAGCTGAGCAGACGAAGAAGTTTGCCGCCGATACGCCCTTGCATAGGATGACGACCCCGGACGAGGTGGCAGGCCCGGCCATCTTCCTGTCCAGCAAGGCCGCGTCCTTCGTGACCGGTATCGACCTCATCGTGGACGGCGGCTTCGTGTGGTGGTAATCACTGTTTCGGACGTGGTGCAGAGTTCGGTAGCCCAGGGAAAAGGATGTCCGCATGGGAGTCTCCTCTTTCTGGTGATAAGAGTACAAATGTATTGGTGAGGTTGGCGGCGATTCTTGGGGCCGCTCATGGCGCCTGCGGGGAACGGAAGCCGACCAGGCGGCCGCTAGAGCGGATGGGCAACACAAATGCGCAAATTTTGGTGGCCGGAGTAAGGCGGTGGAGAAACGTCGGGGAAGATTGGCCACAGATGAAGGAATGGCCTGCAGAGACACCGAGGTTGGGTCCCACGGTGATTCCGGATGATATTTTGGTGAGGCAGGTTGGCGAAAGAGTTGGTATAACTGTTACCACTTCTTCGTGTTGCCTGATTCGTTTTACGTTCCATATTCCTTCTTTGCGCTATTCTTCGAGGAGGAATACGAGAGGGATGGATGTGGCCTGCACAATCAAGGGCCGGGGCATGCAAGGGGAAAGATGGCTTCGATACGTGATGTAGCACGGCAAGCAGAAGTAGCGATTGGAACGGTATCGCGAGTCCTAAACGGAGGCAGCCATGTCACCGATCTCACGCGACAACGCGTTCAGAAGGCTATTAAGGAACTGGGATATAAGCCCAATCCCGCCGCGCGTGCTCTGCGCAGCAACCGTACGCATCTGATCGCGCTTACACTGCCCGAACTAACCAATCCTTTTTATGCGGCCATTGTGGAGGGTGTACGACAGGTATTTGAGCCGGCAGATTTTCGGCTGGTCCTTTGCAGTCCGAATAGCAGCAACAATGCCGTGCCCCAGTACATCGATATGCTAGCAAACCGGTACATCGATGGCCTTATCGTTGTATTCGATAGATTCTCCGCCGCCGACAACAACTCAATTGCACTGTTTCGATTGGGGCGCAAGGGGTTTCCTATCGTCGCATTAGGCCCAGGAGTCGCATCCGATAAGCCTGACTTCGACTGCATCACGAGTCAAGTGCCCGAGGGCCTGAAGGAAGCGATGCAGCACCTAGTAGAGATGGGTCATCGTGAAATTGCCTATTTTGGGCCTCTCAAGGGTGTCGTTGAGGCGCGCTTGCAGGCCTACCGAACCGCGCTTGCCAGACACAAGATCAAGATTGCCGATTCACTGATCTTCCGTGGGGAAACGACGTTGGAGAGTGGCTTCTCCCGTGCCGAAGAGTTGTTTCAAAGACAACGCCGGCCCACGGCCATTGTGGCGGTCAACGATATGGTTGCGATTGGCGCCATGATGGCGCTCCAGGAACACGGCGTGTCCATCCCTGAGGAGATGAGCATAGTCGGGATCGACGATATTCCTCTCGCTTCAATGGTCCATCCAACGCTGACTACCGTATTTCAACCCAAGGAAGCGATGGGCCGCTTGGCTGCTGAACGCCTGCTGGGACGGATCGAAAAACGTATCAACAGCTTTAGCGCCATCGCACTGTCCTCCCAACTCATAGTGCGCGAATCGACGGGTCCGGCACCGAACTTCAGGCCAACGACCAATGGGCAGCCGAGCGCCGCAAGCGCTCAAAACGAAACGATGGGTAAAAGACGAACGCTAAAGGTGGAGGAAGCTGCTTTCAAGGATCAGGGTAACTGTATACAACGACAAAGAGCGGACTGATCCAGCATGGCATATCCGGCTTGACAACCGACCCAATCTTCATCCCGTTCATCGCTCCGAGATCAGTGGAGATACGCAGTTCGCGGGCGTGTTGGGGGCGACCGTCAGACACTTTGTCGGTCCGCCGGAACACACACCGGCGCTGTTTGTGGATGAGAACGCCGGTCTGGCATCACGATGCAGAGAGTCACAGCACAACTGCTGTTATAGCAAACACTTGAGGTAATATCCGGCTTCGATAGCCGGATCACCGGGGTGAGAGATGCTCTGCATCCCAAGCGCGCAACCCCTCCCCCGACTACCGTTCAACCGTGACGGCGCAGGCAGCAGTCTGTTGACAGTTCAGGTATCTCTTCTCTAGCATGTCAGTCCGGTACACTTTGGAACCGTTTCGAATACGTATTTGAAACGGTTCCATGTAACTTTCTTGAAAAAAAGGAGAGCCATTGATGCGCAATCGAAAGAGCTTAATAGTCTTCATCTTGCAGATATGCGTCGGGCTTGGATTGCTAAGCCAGTTGCACGCGCAAACCAACCTAGCCAGCATCACCGGAACCATCACCGATAAGGCCGGCGCCACGATTTCCAATTGCAAAGTAATCGTGACCAGCAAGGCAACCGGCGCCTCGCGTTCGTTCTCCACAAGCGAGAATGGGTTCTATTCGGTTCCTTCGTTGCCCTTGGGGGCATACACAATTAAGGCATCCGCTCCCGGGTTTGAGGCGTCAACGACGACTGTTGAGTTGACCTTGAACGGAGTCTCCGCGGATCTGGCTTTAACAGTGGGCAGCACAAGCGAGACGGTCACGGTGTCATCTTCATCGGAAGCGGTATCGCTGCAGACTGAAAACTCGACGGTAGACCAGTCCTTTTCCGAAGCGCAATTGACCCAACTTCCGAACTCCGCGGGGCTTAGTGTACTGGGGATTGCCGTTCAGGGGCCGGCGTCGCAAGCGGGTACGGATGAGCCGGAAGTCGGCGATGAAGGCTTCTACGGGCAGACAGCGAACTCAGTCAATATTGCCGGGCTTGGAATCGCGCACACACAGTTCCTCCAGGATGGCGTGGAAAACGTCAATCTGCTGTCTGAAACGGCGAATATTGTCAGCCCCACCGAGGCTGCTCAAGGAGTTACAACTACCCTCAATGGTTCGCCTGCTCGATTCGGGCAACCGTCGGTCGTCAACGTTATCACCAAGGGTGGATCGAACAGCTTTCACGGTTCCGCCTATGAGTACCTTCAGAACGACGCCTTCAACGCTACCAATTGGTACGCGAGCAGCAAACCGCCTGTGCGGTACAACAATTTCGGCGCCAATTTGGGCGGCCCGATACTCAAGAACAAGGTTTTTGGATTTTTCGACTTCACAAGTCTCCGCAGCCACTCTCAGTCGGTGAGCCAGAACCGAGTGCCGACCACGGCAGAGCTGGGAGGAGACTTTTCAGACAACAACATTTCGACGATCATCTACGATCCTGCGACCTACGATCCGAGCACAGGAACGTCGCAGCCGTTCCAGAACAACCAGATTGACCTGACGACCCGTGAGGACAATTTCGCCAAACAATTCCTCAAGCTCCTCCCGGCTGCCAATCATACATTGGGCGCGAACAACGTCAACTACATCACGAACCTGGCGAGCCCGAACAACTCAGATCAGTACATTGCGCGTGGAGACTGGAACATCGCCGGCAACAACCAGTTGAATGCCACGATGCTGCATTTCAGCGATAGCAACGGCAACGACACAATTGTCCCGGGATTGTTCGGAATTTTCATCGCCACCTCGGGAACGAACGCTGCGCTGCAGGACAGCTGGGAGCTTTCGCAGAACAAAGTCAACGTGCTGAAGATCGGCTTCAACCGAGGAAACGTACTGAGAAGTCAGCAGGGGGAGGGTTCGCAGAATTTCGCGGCGAATTACGGACTTGTGAATATCCACGCTGCTCAGGCGCAGTGGGCGCTTCCTCAGATCGGCTTTAACAATTATCTCCAACTGGGTGATCCGTGGTCGCCGCAGGGCGGTTTGCAAAACCGCTACCAGTATGCAGACGAGCTGAACTGGTCCTTGGGAAAACATAGCGTTGCGATTGGCGGGCAGTTTGTCAAAACCAAGTTCTTTGGCAACTGGACCGTGGGCAACAATGGACTGTTTGGCTTCGACGGCAGCGCCACTTCGCAGTATGCCAATGGACAGCGCAGCTCAACTTCTATCGGTAATGGGCTTGCCGACTTCATGCTCGGCCTTCCCCAGTCGGGGACGGCCGAAATCGGCACATCCCTGGGGTGGTTCGATGAATCGCAGGTAGCGGGGTATATACAAGATGATTGGAAGATTGCACCGCGCCTGACCATCAACCTGGGCCTTCGCTACGATTTTGACAATCCTCCGGTCACCGCTAAAGGAGCCCTTTACGATGTTCTGCTCAATAAGCCCATACCGGGTACATGGAATACCAACTACGGCGATTGGGGCCCACGCGTAGGTTTTTCGTGGGGTGTGCTCAACAAAACTGTGATCCGTGCCGGGTACGGAATTTACTACGCTCCCATCCTGTATAACAACCTGCAATTCGCACTTCTCTATTCGCCCAACGCCATTGCCGAATCCTCATCCATCAACATCGCAAACCCGACGACAATAGAGAACCTGTTTGCTCCCCCTTATTCGGGCAATTCGGGTTTTAGCATTGCAAGGACACTGAAGGATCAATCGGCGGACGAGTGGAATCTGAACATAGAGCGATCCTTGAACGACAACACTCTACTGACCCTGGCCTACATTGGCAATGTGACCAGGCACCAATCGGCGCGCGGGGATAGCAATCAGCCCTATGCATTGTCTGCCGGCAACACCTCAGGGATCCTGGATGTGAAACCGCAGCCGCTCGCCGGCCCGGTTGACACGCAACGCAACGCGATTAATGCCAACTATAACGGCCTTGCTGTGAGCTTGCAGCGCCGCTATACGTCGGGACTTCAGTTCCTGCTCAGCTATACATGGTCGAAGGCGATGGATATCGTCGATGGGGACAACAGCAACATCGAGAACATCTACCATCCGAAAGATACTTATTCCCTCGCCTCGTTCAATCGTACGAATAATGTCCTATTGACCGGAATATATGACCTGCCCTTTGGGCCTGGCCGGCGTTTCCTCACTGGAGGCGGCGCGTTGAACAGAGAGATCCTGGGTGGGTGGCAGTTGTCCTTCATTCAGCAACTCGCCTCGGGCCAGCCCGTTTCTGTAGGGTCCAATAACGTGTCCGATACCAGCTCCCAGCATGGGAATTACGCTATTGAAACCTGCAACCCGAAGTCTGGATTCACCAGGACAAGATTCCAGCTTCTTAACGCGGCCTGCTTTTCTGAGCCTGCGACAGGTACTTACGGTCACACGCGCAACATACCGGTCTATCAACCTGGCCTCTATCCAACCAATCTCTCCTTGTTCAAAGCGTTCGCGCTTTATCACGAGCATCAGCTCATATTCAGGGCCGACGCGTACAGCCTCTTGAACCATCCGGAGTTCGGTGGAGGCGGCGGAAATGCAGGTTCTCCGACTCTGGGCCAGTTGAACTATCAGGCTTCTGGCCTCAGATCGATGCAACTGTCATTGAAGTATCAGTTCTAGGAACCGGATTGCTAGATTTCGCTGCAACCGGCCTCCTGGAGGTATGAAAGCAACCGAGCGGCACCCATCGGGGACCGGCCCAGCACGGGCGGGTCCCCGATGCGATTGATTGATGGCGCTGCCAAGTCGCGACGTTGTAAACATGGACGATGAGTTTCGTTTTGACGGATCAGTATCTAAGTGCGAAGGCTCTCTCGGTAATCTCCGCATCCCGCTCCACAGGAGTGGAGCGGTTGCCCGGTTGAATAGGCCTTCGCATGCCCAAGCGGGCTCTGACGATCTTCTTCGCACAAAATTGCCATCGCAATTCAATCGGGAACTGTTTCTCAGGCAGAACATCAACGAGGAGTTATGAGCAAAGCTAAGCACCTTACACGCCGCAAGTTTTTGGTGAGTT
>PLSM01000147.1 GCA_003165075.1 Acidobacteriaceae bacterium
TGGCACTGCATTTGGGTCTGGTTGACCAGCCTGATGGCATTCGCAAGGTTCACAAAGTGCCCATCCCGCGTATAGGCGGCATAGCCATCGTCGCCGCAATTATGGGCGCTTATTGCTTGTTGTTGCTCGTTAGGTTGCACGCTGGCCACATCATCTGGTCTGGAGTGCCGTTTGCTATCCGATTTGTGCCGGCCGTCATCGTCATCTTTGGCGTTGGACTTGTGGACGATATCTTCAATATTCGTCCCTGGACCAAGCTTATTGGTGAGGTTGTCGCGGCGACTCTTGTATGGAGTGTCGGGATCCGTTTAGGCGCCATCGACGGTCATCCATTTTCTGTTCTGTTCAGCTTTGTTGCTACAGTGGTTTGGATTGTTGCCTGTTCCAATGCGGTAAATCTCATCGACGGTGTAGACGGGCTCGCCACAGGGGTTGGCTTATTCGCCACAATCACGACGCTCATTGCTGCTCTGCTTCATCATAATATCGGCCTTGCCTTTGCCACCGTGCCGCTGGCTGGAGCTTTGCTGGGCTTTCTCCGTTTTAATTTTAGTCCGGCATCTATTTTTCTTGGCGATTGCGGCAGCTTGACCATCGGATTTCTGCTCGGCTGTTACGGCATCCTTTGGAGTGAAAAGTCTACTACCATGCTCAGCATGACTGCACCCCTTCTGGCGCTCTCTCTCCCGCTCGTCGATGAGGGCCTTGCCATTGCACGCCGCTATCTCCGACAGCAGCCAGTTTTCAGCGCGGATCGCGCCCATATTCATCACAAACTACTCGCCAGAGGCATGACACCACGGCGTGTAGTGCTCGTTCTCTACGGGGTCAGTGGGCTAGCCGCGGCCGCGGCCCTCCTGTTTATGGAGGCCCGCGAACAATATCGTGGCTTCGTTATCGTGCTCGTCTGCCTCGCCGCCTTGTTGGGGCTCCAGCACCTCGGCTATAGCGAATTTCGCATCGCTGGCAAGCTAGCTCTGGGTGGAGCCTTCCACAGGCACCTGAACGCTCAACTCGCCCTTATTTCGTTCGAAGAAAAACTTTCCGAAGCCACGACGCTCGATCAATGCTGGGAATTGCTTTGCCGGTCATGTCCGCAATTTGGGTTTTCGGGAATAGAGCTTGACCTCGATGGTGTATTGCGCCACGGAAAAACTACCGGAGGTTGGTATGTCCATATCGACCTGCCCGGGCAAGGACATATCAATCTGATTCGCACGTACAGCGCCAAAACAACGATTATAGCAGCCACACTTTTCATTGATTGCATTTCACGCGTTTTCGGCGACAAGCTAGATGAATTGGAATCAAGCCGGTTCGAGATGACTGCGTATGATGAATTGGAATCAAGCTGGACTGAGATGACGGCGTATGCTGAATCCAAATAGTTTCTATTTGCGACTTGCTTGGTACATACTGATCGGATCTATTGCGTTCGTGTCACTTATGCCCGAGGTCAGTTTGCACCATCCGTTCATCAGCGTATATTTCAACGGTGACTGGATATGCTTTCTCGCGTTTACAGCAGTTGCGGCTCTTCCTTTGCTCGCTTGGAGGCTTCGAACAGGGATTGCGCTTTCTCTTGGAACAGCAATTGTTTCTGTTGGCTTGCAGGTTCTGCGTGGGCTGATTTCAAGGCACGCCACTGATCTTCAAGGCATAGCGATTAATATGCTCGGAATTACAGCAGGCATCCTTCTCGCTTTGAACATCCGCAAACTGCGATCCCTGGATGAGCAGTAGCTCGTTGTAAGTCCAAATGTTGCGTTTCGGCTTGACACAGTTCGAGTGCTAATTCTTGACAGAGGCAAGTGAATGCAGAACGAAGAACCGGGCACGGCGCGTAGTAGACACTGCTGCGGCTGATGACCAGCACCTGGGACTGTTGCTGGATTGGAAGATCGTGCGTAGGTTCAACCATCGCTTTACGCTCAGCAATCCGGCTTTCGTAAGCGTCCCTTCTGAAAATTCATTCTCCAGAGTTACTGGCCGATCTTGGCATGAAGCGACTTCAGGTCCACCGCCATTGCTGCGGTTTTTTCCTTGGCCTCGCCGCCGAAGATGCCAACTGTGCCCACCAAAAGCTGGCTCTTCCACCGAGTGATCAGGTTGCGTGTACATCAAACTTCGGTCAACCATGTATGAGGCAAAGTAACAAAAATCATTTATTGGAGAGGTAGTTAGTCCATGGCGTTGAAAACAGCATTGGTATGCGGTGCAGGCGGCTTTATCGGCAGTCACATGGTTTGCCGTTTGATAAACGAGGGCTACTGGGTACGCGGAGTCGATCTGAAGTACCCCGACTTTAGCCCGAGCAAGGCAAATGACTTCGTTATCGCGGATCTTCGCAACCGTGAGAGTTGGGAAGCGGTTCTCGATGATAATGTAGATGAAGTCTATCAGTTTGCGGCGGATATGGGTGGCGCGGGGTATGTGTTTACCGGGACGAATGACGCACATATCATGCACAATTCCGCCATGATCAATCTACATATGGCGGACTTTGCGGTGAAGCAAAAAGTGAAGAAGGTATTCTACTCTTCGTCAGCATGCATTTACCCCTCTTACAACCAGGAGGATGCAGCCAACCCAAAGTGCGGCGAATCTACCGCATATCCTGCCGCGCCCGATAGCGAATATGGATGGGAGAAGTTATTTAGTGAGCGCCTGTATTTTGCTTTTACACGA
This sequence comes from Acidobacteriaceae bacterium, assembly GCA_003165075.1. GTDB lineage: Bacteria > Acidobacteriota > Terriglobia > Terriglobales > Acidobacteriaceae > Telmatobacter. Next base: position 2,689 of record PLSM01000147.1, read on the forward strand.
AATTATGGGCTAGATGTCCACATTGCGAGGTTCCATAATATCTTTGGCCCGGAGGGGACGTGGCAGGGTGGAAAGGAAAAGGCTCCCGCAGCGTTGTGCAGAAAGGTTGCCGAGCAGGCGAACGGTGGCGAAATCGAAATATGGGGTGACGGAGAACAGACTCGATCATTCCTGTACATTGATGAGTGCATCGAAGCTGTACGGAGGCTCATGGCGTCTCCATTCAAAGGGCCAGTAAACATCGGGTCGGAAGAGATGGTCACTATTAATAACATGGCCAGGATGATCATGAAGATTGCGGGGAAGGATCTATCCATTAAGCACATCCCTGGCCCCCTTGGCGTTCGAGGCAGAAACTCAGACAACAAAGTGATCCGCGAGAAACTTGGGTGGGGACCTAGCCAGAGGCTTTATGATGGTCTAGCAAAAACCTACCCTTGGATCGTCAGTCAGATTGCGGCCCTGCGGAATGAGGATCCGAAAAGCAACAGTTGATCGTTGTCTGGCGTGAACTAGTGAGATGGCTCCGCTAGTTTGGACAAATTCTCTTGATTTCTAAGAGGAGGTTCTGTTTTTTGTTTAAAATTGCCTAAGATTTTGCAGGAGGTCCCTCTTCTCTGAGAGGATCAAGCCGCGGACCATCCCATTAAAATCGGGCAGGTCAATCAACTCTATCTACTGAGGAGGTTTTGTGGAAATACGCGCAACAAAGCGCTTCCATAGCCTTCGTCTGACACTAAAGGTGAAAACCAATGTTGTTGAAATCGCCTATTGTGGTAACCGGTGGGGCCGGTTTCATCGGCTCCAATTTCGTATTGCAATGGCTGGCTGAGCAGCAGACTAACGTGACCGTTCTTGACAACCTCACGTATGCCGGAAACCTGGAAAACCTGACCTCGGTGGAGAAGGACAAACGGTATCATTTTGTTCTTGGCGATATCGTCGATGGCGGGTCGATGCGTCAGCTTCTGGATGAGCAACGCCCTGGAGCAGTCGTCCATTTTGCGGCCGAAAGCCATGTTGATCGATCCATTCTAGGCCCTGCTGAATTCATTCGAACCAATATCGAGGGAACCTTCCAGTTGCTTGAGGCTGTACGGGGATACTGGTCAGAGTTGCCTACTCCGCAACAGCGTGCGTTTCGTTTCTTGCACGTTTCTACCGATGAAGTCTATGGTTCCCTCACTCCTACAGCTCTGGCCTTCACCGAAGAGACTCCGTATGCGCCCAACAGTCCTTATTCAGCGTCCAAGGCGGCCTCAGACCATCTGGTGCGTGCCTACTACCATACTTATGGATTGCCCGTACTGACCACGAATTGCTCCAACAACTACGGCCCTCACCAGTTTCCGGAAAAGCTGATTCCGTTGGTGGTGCTCAATGCCCTCAAGGGCTTGCCGATACCGGTGTATGGTGACGGCCAGAACGTGCGTGACTGGCTCTTTGTCACCGACCACTGCGATGGCATTCGTACCGTGCTGGAGCGGGGAGTTCCGGGGCAGACTTACAACATCGGCGGCCGCCAGGAAATGTCGAACCTCGATTTGGTACAGCAAATCTGCATCGTCCTGGACGAACTCAAGCCTACCGAGAAGCCCTACGCGAGCCTTATAACCTTCGTCAAGGATCGTCCAGGTCACGACCGCCGCTATGCCATGAATACATCAAAGATCGAACGTGAACTTGGCTGGCAACCACGGGAAACATTTGCCGGCGGCTTGCGCAAGACAATACAGTGGTATCTCGATAATCCCGAATGGGTGGAGCACGTAACCAGCGGCTCCTACCGGGAATGGATCGACTTACAGTACGAGCCATCCAGCCTTACAGGTGCTGCGAAACGATGAGTACACGCAAAGGAATTATCCTGGCGGGAGGGTCGGGGACTCGCTTGTACCCGATCACGCATGCTGTGTCGAAGCAACTGCTCCCCATCTACGACAAGCCCATGATTTATTACCCGCTTAGCGTGTTGATGCTAGCGGGCATTCGTGATGTTCTTGTGATCTCCACGCCGCAGGACACTCCTCGTTTCCAGCAATTGCTGGGAGATGGATCTGCCTGGGGAATGTCCTTTCAGTATGACGTGCAACCGAAACCAGAAGGACTTGCTCAAGCGTTCATTCTGGGTAGAGACTTTGTTGGTCAAGACGATTGCGTATTGGTATTGGGCGACAATATATTCTTCGGTCATCAACTGGTGACGATGCTCAGGTCCGCCGCAGCTCAGCCCTCGGGAGCGACGATTTTTGCATACCGGGTGAAGGACCCAGAGCGCTACGGGGTCGTTTTGCTGGATGCTTCCGGGCGGGCAGTGGACTTGCAGGAAAAGCCCACACAGCCCAAGTCGCGATACGCTGTGACTGGACTCTATTTTTACGACAATCAGGTTCTAGATATTGCCGCCGACCTGCGGCCTTCACCGCGTGGCGAGCTGGAGATTACTGATTTAAACCGCCGCTATATGCAAATGGGACAGTTGTCGGTACAAACGATGAGCCGTGGTATTGCATGGCTCGACACAGGCACTCACGACTCCCTTCTGGAAGCCAGTTCATTCGTTCAGACTATTGAGAAACGGCAGGGGCTGAAGGTGGCCTGTCCGGAAGAAATTGCGTACCGCGTCGGCTTAATCGATGCCGGACAACTGGAAGCATTGGCCACGAATATCAAAAATGACTATGGTGAGTATTTACGCGAAATTCTTAGAAATCCAGGGTAATAGTTGCCGGTTTCAACTTCGAAGATCTTTGCACTTTGAAGTTGAAACCGGCCAACCGCTCCGCCTTCGGCACGCTGGTCGAGCGCTCCACCCTGTTCACCTTGCTGGCCAAGATGGATGGCACGTGCGCCGAGGCCGCCGTCGAGGGCTTTACACGCGTGCTGGAGCGCGTCGAGGCGCAGAAGCGGCTCAGCATCACATCCCTATGATCGCGGCAAGGAAATGGCCCAGCACGAAACCCTCTCCGCCCATACCGGAGTCAAGGTCTACTTTGCCGATCCGCACGCGCCCTGGCAGCGCGTCATCAACGAAAACACCAACGGACTCATCCGCCAGTTCCTGACCAAAAGCGAAGACCTCAGCATTCATTCGCAGGAAAAACTCGATAAATTCGCCTGGCTGCCAACGCAAGACCAGGAAAATCGCTGGGCTGGAAATGCCCCGCAGAACTGTTATTACCAGACTTCGACTTCGTGAAATACTACTCGAAGTTCTTTGAACTTCGAAGTTGAAACCGGCTTATGAAAATCGATGCGCCCGTGCCGCAAGATGGTAAACGCGGAATGGATACGAGGAGAGCGACCTATTGAAGCTAATCAGCATCATTAGTCCATGCTATAACGAGCAGGAGAACGTCGAACAACTTTATCAGCGCACCAGAAAGACGCTTTCTCGCTTTCCACAGTACCGCTATGAGCATATTTTCATAGACAACGCTTCCACGGACAACACAGTGGGAATCCTGCGCGAACTGGCTGCAAAAGATGAGAATGTAAAGATCATTGTGAACGCGCGGAATTTCGGCCATATCCGCTCCCCCCAACACGCCATCCTGTGTGCCGAAGGAGATGCGGTAGCTATGTTGCTTTCCGATCTTCAGGATCCGCCGGAATTAATTGGCGAGATGATCAACGAGTGGGAACAGGGAACGCCGGTCGTTGTCGGCATCAAGAATACCAGTGAAGAGAACGGGCTTATGTATATGGTCCGAAGTTATTACTACCGCATGGTGGCCAGGCTTACATCTGTTTCCGTCTTTGAGCATTTCACAGGTTTCGGCCTTTATGACCGAAAGGTGATTGATATTTTGCGGGCCAGCTTTCACGATCCTTATCCTTACTTTCGCGGTATGATCGCCGAGATTGGACTTCCGTACAAAGTCCTTTATTACAACCAGAAGAGGCGCGAGCGCGGCATCACCAAAAACAATTTCTACACTCTCTATGACCTTGCAATGTTGGGCATCACCAACTTATCTAAAGTGCCCCTTCGGCTCGTTATCTTTTTCGGTTTTATCTTTGCTCTTCTGAGTGTTCTAATTGGTTTTGGCTATTTTCTCGCAAAGCTTATCTTTTGGAATAGCTTTAATATTGGCTTGGCCCCGCTGGTCGTAGGATTATTCTTCTTCGGGTCTGTGCAACTGATCGCCCTCGGAGTCATTGGCGAATATGTCGGTTCGATTCACACAATCGTGCAGAATCGTCCGTTGGTCATCGAAAAAGAGCGCATCAACTTCAAGGAGAAACTCCAGGGATGAGTAATCCTTTTTCTTCTGCAGCATTTATCAGAAACGGCATCGTCAAGTACATCCCATCGGCGCAGTTGTTTCGCTACATCCTTGTCGGTGGATGGAATACGCTGTTTGGCTATACCTGTTTTTTTCTGATCAACCGCTGGCTGTCGCATCTCCTGCCCGCTTACTCCTACATAGCTGCCAGTCTTGCATCCAACTTGATTGCTATCACCGTAGCCTTTCTTGGTTATAAGTGGTTTGTCTTTCAAACAAAGGGCTCTTATCTCCGGGAGTGGTTGAGGAGCTTGATCGTCTATAGTGGAACTATTATCTTCTCCGCCATCGCAATGGCTCCTTTGGTTGGACTCATTCGGCACAACTTCCGGTATCAGACTCAGGCTCCCTATATCGCCGGAGCCTTGGTCGCCATATTCACTGTGGTTAGCAGTTTCTTCGGCCATAAGCACCTTTCATTCCGTCAACCTTAACCTGGGTGTCTGGCGTCAACTACTCTTTCCGATCGGGAATTTGGTTGTCTGCGGTAGGACTTTCCTATTGTCGCTCGTCACACAAAGGGAGAACAGTGAATCTCCCGACCAACAACACACATACGGGAAACAGCCAGTATTCTCAGGCGTTATGATTTCTCATTAAGCATCAGAGCATAATGGCAGTGATCTAACCGCCCACCAGCTATCAGTACGCTTTTCTTTATTTCTGATCGCAGCACGGACGGGAGGCAGTAGCACCGATATGCTTGCATTGCTCACATCGTAGGGAAGGTCTAAATGGATTCAAAGTATGTTGGTGGAACGATAGTCCATTCTAGGTGGTTACCTTTGCGATGGATAGCTTGGAGCATGACAATAATACTGGCTTCGTGCTGGCCTCTGCTCTTCTGGCGTTATGGCTTTGAAGTGGCTGATACCGGTTGGTATGCAGTATTGAGCCGGGATTTCTTTAGCAGGCCTGACATGATCACAACCGCATCCCCGTGGTATTTAACCTGGGCAATCGGGGCTTGCTTAACAGCTCACAGCGGCGAAAATGGCTGGCTCATGTTGCGATTGGCCGGTTTCCTTCCCTACCTCGTTGCAAGTTTGTCCGTTGCCACTTTGTCCTTGCGGTTCAAGGCTCCCCTCATCGGTTCCAGCCTCGGCATCCTGTGCGCGAGTGTGCTTTCTTACTCTTGCGGTTCAATCTACATCATCAATTACAACACAATCGCTGCGGCCTTTTCCTGCATCGGAGTGTGTGCGGTTCTGCTAAGTTGCTTCAATAAGAAAAGCACATGGACGGTGGCGCTTGTAGTGCTTGGCGGCGTTTTTATTACGCTTGCCGCCGCATCCAGGCTTAACAGCATTCTATCCCTGATTCCAGCTAGCCTCTGCCTTCTCATCGCCAATCTCGAAGACAATCGATGGAAGCGCATGATCGGATTGCTGCTCGGTCTCGTTGCCGGTATCGTGCTTGTTGTAATCTTCGCTGCCTGCGCGGGTAATCTGGTGGCATTGACCGGCGGTTTGTGGAACTTCTTGTGGGGATCCGTCGGTAAGGCGGACGAAACCACGCATCCGGCTTCATATATCTTTCGCATTTGGATTCATTCATTCGGACGAGCCGTAGTTCTGGCAGTTGGTACTACGCTAGTCCTTGGCCTGCTGCGCCACCTGCTCCTTCGTAAGATCCTCGTTTATCGCATACTTTCTGTAGTTATCCTGGCGTTGCTGACCGTGGCCGCGGGCCGTTATGTGACACTTTATTACACCATGCCGTTGATCATTCTCGGCCTAGCCAGCCTTGACGTCGACAAGGCTTTCTTCTCTCGGAGCAATCCCATACTATGCGTGGTTGCTACAGGGTTAGTTTTCGCAGCGCTTTTCCCGCTAGGTTCGGATAATGGCTTCGGTAATTCATTGTTTGCCTACTGGATTTTGCTTCCGTTTCTGCCACAGCTAACGGCCGATAAGAGAGGACGCCAAATCGTTGTTTTTGCATTAGCCATTTTGACTGTCTGACCTTGCCCGCAGAATGCGTC
>PLSM01000121.1 GCA_003165075.1 Acidobacteriaceae bacterium
GTCCGGTAGCCACGGCGGTTTACACCATCAAGTCAACATTGCCTGCGCCGGCGTTCTCGCCAGCGGGTGGAACCTACACTGCGTCACAGACTGTAAGCATCGGCGACGCCACGGCGGGCACAACAATTTACTACACCACTAACGGCAGCACGCCGACGACCTCGTCGGCTGTCTACAGCGGCCCGATCACGGTGAGCGCGACAGAAACGCTGAACGCCATTGCCGCCGAGACAGGGTACAGCAACAGTCCGGTAGCCACGGNNTAGCCACGGCGGTTTACACCATCAACACGAATATGCCTGCACCAACCATCACCCCGGCCGGCGGCACCTACACTACCGCCCAATCGGTAATTATCGGCGAGGCCATGTCCGGCAGCTCCATCCACTACACCACCGACGGCACCACCCCAACCACGTCCTCGCCCGCCTACAACGGACCGGTCAATGTCAATTCGTCGGTCACAGTGAAGGCCATCGCGGCTATGACGGGCTACACCAACAGTCCGCCGGCCTCGGCGGTTTACACCATCAAGTCAACATTGCCTGCGCCGGTGTTCTCGCCAGCGGGTGGCACCTACACTGCACCACAGACGGTGAGCATCAGCGACGCGACGGCGGGTACGACCATTTACTACACCACCAACGGCAGCACGCCGACGACCTCGTCGGCTGTCTACAGCGGCCCGATCACGGTGAGCGCCACGGAAACGCTGCAAGCCATCGCGACAGCCAGCAGCTATACCACGAGCGCCGCGGCATCTGCAGCTTACACCATATCCTCAACCACCAAAACGACGCCTGTGGTGAGCATCGCGTCGAACCTTAATCCGTCCGCCTTTGGCAGCTCTGTAACCTTCACGGCCGTCCTAACGGGTTCCGGCACAAAGCCAACCGGATCGGTGACTTTCCTGGACGGGACCACCACTTTGGGTACGGGAAAACTGAACAGCGGAAGTGCGAAGTTCACTACCAGTTCGCTGGGGGGAGGATCGCACTCAATCACAGCATCGTATGGGGGCAACTCAAGCTACAACACCGCAAAGTCCAGCGTGTTGATACAGACCGTGAACCCGACAACACCGACGGTAGCGCTCACGTCCAGCCTCAATCCGTCGACTGTTGGTGCATCAGTCACCTTTACGGCCACATTGAGCGGCTCCGGCGCCCTGCCCGCCGCTGCGGTGACGTTCCTCGACGGGACGACCACGCTAGGCACAGTGACTCCAAGCGGCGGAGTCGCGACGTTTACCACCACGGCCCTGGCGTCAGGATCACATTCAATCTTGGCGTCATTTGTCGGCGGAACCAACTACTATCCAGCAAAGTCGAGTGTGGTGACGCAGACAGTCAACGCAGTAAACTCGACCTCCTACATCAACTACTCCAGCAATGGATTCACATCTTCGAATCTATCCATGAATAACGGTCCATCTGTGGTCGGTGGGGTACTACAAGTTACTGACGGAGGGGCTGGCGAAGACCGCAGCGCCTGGTTCAAAACCAAGGTTCCCGTAACCTCCTTCATTACCGATTTCACCTTCCAGATTCTGAATGGGGCCGCTGATGGATTTACTTTCACAATTCAAAACGCCCCCAAGGGGATATGGGCTCTTGGAAATGGTGGCGGCGGGCTTGGCTATCAGGGAATTCAGAATAGTGTGGCCCTGAAGTTCGACATCTATAACGATGCAGGTGAAGGCAAGGATTCTACGGGGGTGTACATAGATGGTGCAGCACCGACCCTGCCAGCGACAGATCTGAGCTCGACTGGTATAACCCTGACGAGCGGCGATCTAATCCATGCGCATTTGGTCTATAGCGGATCAACGCTGGCCGTAACGCTGACCGACACGAAGACTGGAGCCACCGTCACAAACCAATTTACCGTGAATATTCCAACTGTGGTAGGAAGCAGCACGGCCTACGTAGGATTCACCGGCGGCACTGGGTCTTACTCTGCAACGCAGCAGGTTACTTCCTGGACCTACCTAACTAAGTAAACAGCATGTAGCTCAAATTGTGAATGAGGGCGGCCGGCCATTCCACTGGTTAGTCGCCCTCAATTTTGTTTAAGCGTCTCGAACAAATCCAGCCTCTTTGCAAGATCGTATGCTGCTAAAAAAGCGGCATCAAGAACGCGGTCCCTGACTTGGCTCAGTCTCTTTGCTCCACATAAGTGGACCGCTCTCGGTAGGTCTTCGCGAATCTGATCTGACATATCCCATCACTATATAGATATCTCCTCCGCAATCCAGACCTTAGGTAAGTAGCCAAGGCGGCAACACTCAATGGGCCCGGCTCCCATTAGCAGATACGGCCTTGAGCCCTCCACCTGAAGATGGAGAATCTCATCCTCCTTCCAGCCGAAGACGCTGCCAGACTGCTCCAATAGCATTCGATTGCCGAACACAACAGATTTTTCCCAACTTACACGGCTAAGAAGGGCGTCTACCATCCTCATGGAATCGCTCAGCGTCGAACTGCATGTCGAACTTTTCGGAGGTCTTCTGATGTATAGGTTCTTTTTCCGTCCAAGCTGCACGGTTGCATTCATGCTCTTGACAACATTGGGTCTGATTCATGCGCAGGTCCCGACAAGCACGCTCAATGGGATTGTCACGGATCCTCAAGACGCTGTGATTTCCGGAGCCCGTGTGACCGCCCTGTCCGAGGCTCAAGGCATTTCTCGTGAAGCCGAAACAAACGCAAGCGGCGTGTATGTTTTTTCCAATCTGCTCCCGGGCTCATACAATCTGCGCATCGAAAAGACTGGATTTGCGCCTTCCGAGCACAAGGATATTCAACTCGAAGCTGGCCGGATTACGACGCTGGATGCAAAGCTAAATGTAGCAAGCCAAGGCACGACGGTAAATGTCGGCGCTACGTCGCAGAGTATTGAGATGACACAATCGATGCTCCAGGGAGAGATTACGTCCACAACCATTGACAGCATTCCTCTCAACGGAAGGAACTTCCTGGAACTTGCATATCTTGTACCGGGCAACCGCCCAGCGCCAACGTTTGATCCAACCAAGACGAACACGCTCGAGGTAAGTTCTGCGGGCGGATTCGGGCGCGGCGGCAATATCACAGTAGATGGCGGCGACAACAATGATGAAGTGGTTGGCGGTACACTCGCCAACTTCCCTGAGGATTCGGTCCAGGAGTTCCAGATTGCTACCGGGCGGTTCACAGCCGAGGTAGGTCGATCAGGCAACAGCATCATCAATATCGTGAGCAAGGGTGGCACGAACAGCTACCATGGATCGGCCTTCTTGTTTGAGCGCAACCGCAACCTGCAAGCTCTCCCTGCCACCTTCAACCGCAGTCTTCCCACGCCACCTTTCGATCGGGAGCAGTATGGCGCTTCGATTGGTGGGCCGGTGCTTAAAGACAAAGCGTGGTGGTTTTCCTCCGTCGAGTATCGGGATCAGAATGCGTCGCTACAAACAGGCACTCGTGACTTCTCGTCCAATCCTCCACAAATTCTTCATACTGCGGCCCCTTCACCCCTCCGGGACGCATTGTGGTCCACCCGTTACGATGAGCAGATTGGGGCGCACAATAGTGCGATGGTGCGGTATTCTTTCAACCGCTCCACCGACATGGCCGAGGCCACGCCTTCACAGAACACGCCTTCCTTTACGGCCGCGGAACGGCAGAACTCCCTTAATCGCTTCAACTCTGTGATCGCAGGATTGACGACGGTATTTTCGCCGACCAAGGTGAATAACTTCTCCTATCACTACGATAACTTCTACAACGACATTCCGCCCTTCGGGCAGGATGCGCCAACGACCAACCCGCAGTTGAATCTGACCAACGAGCTGATTTTTCCCGATCTGGCCGATGGAGCGAACTTCAACCTTCCTCAGGCAACATTCCTTAGCCGCAACCAGCTTCGCGATGCGTTCTCCTGGACAATCGGCAAACACACTCTGCGGCTAGGGGGTGAGCTCCAGCACTATACTGCCCACGGCTTGATCAATGTCTTCGGCACCGGAACAGTGATATTGACTTCAGACTTTGGCTTTGCCGACTTGAACGGCGACGGCGAGGTGAATGATCTCGACATTCCCATCGCAGTGGCCCTCAAGAGCAGCGCCCCTGTCACGCCGGTACCCATTCCGACGGTATTTGATAGCTATGTGGGCGCGTACGTTCAGGACGACTGGCGCGTCAACCCGCGCTTTACGGTCAATCTCGGCTTGCGCTGGGAGTACGATTCGAACCTGACCGGAAACTCCAGCGCCCACGATCCATGCCCTAGCCTCACGCAGGAACCAACGCGGCCATGCACATGGATGGCGAATGTGATCAATCTCAAGAAATATCCGGATAAGAAGGACTTTGGTCCGCGCATTGGCTTTGTATACGATCCGATGGGCAAGGGGCGATCCGTGATTCGTGGCGGATACGGGATCTACTACGACCGAATTATTCTTGAGGCCGGCGCGGAAGAGCTTGTGCAGAACGACCGCGCGCTGACGGTCTCTCAATTCGCCGGCTCTTCCTGCGCCTCACCATACGTGCCTGGCGGGCCAAGCCTCGATGCGTGTTTTGCGCCGCAAGCAACATTTGCTCCCGGAAGCCCGACGCTTGCCAGCCCGTTCAGCGGGCCAAGTGGTGTGGGTGGCGTCGGCATTCTGGCCATGGGCCCAGATGCACATCACCCGCTCTTTCAGCAGTTCTCGTTGGGAGTGCAGCAGCAAGTCGGCGATAACTGGCTGATCTCGGCCGATGGCCTGCATGTCTTTGCCAACCGCCAGATCACCGGCCATTTTCTACGCAGCACCGACTCCACTTCACCCTACGTAAATTGCCCAGGAGACAATATTCCGTGTTCGATTACCGATCCGCTGAGCGGTATCTCGGATAACATCACGCTTCTGCAATCGCAGGCCAAATCATGGTACGACGGATTAATTGCCAGCATCGAGCACCGCCCTGCCAGGATGGGACACATCGCCTACCAGTACAACATCAGCTACACGCTTTCAAAGACTTTCGACTACTCCGATGATGATCAGCTTGAAGCCAATGGTGAGCAAGTCGATCTCGTAGAAGGCATCAACAACCTGCGCCTGGAAAAAGGCTATGCGGTGACCGACGAGCGGCATCGTCTCACCCTTTACGGAGAAGCGCAGTTACCATGGAAGTTTTCACTCGCTCCCATTTACACATTCGGTTCGGGCGTTCCCGGGGATACATTCCTGCCCGGAACCGCAAATCAGCAAACTGGAGCGAGTGGCTCGCGTCTGCCTTTGCTGCCTCGTAACGCACTCGCCCGCGAGGTGAAAAACAGCAGTCAGTTGAACGCGGTGATCGATCGTTGGAATGCTCTGCCTGCGTGCCCAGCCGCGTTTCCATGCCTGGCGGGCGGTGCTTTGCCGCATGTTCCGGACGGAATCAACTTCTTCAGCCCTTTCAGTTCACTCGACCTCCGTCTGAAAAAGGACATTCCAATTCGCGAACGCATGACCCTGAGCATGGTTGGCGAAGGCTTCAACCTGTTCAACGAGACCAACATTCGCGGATCAAACAACGCTAACTACTCCGGACGCAATATTGCGATCGGTTCGAATGTTGCGCCTTTCTATTCAGCCGTCAGTACAGCAGGCGGATTCTTCGGTTCGGGCGGTCCCAGGGCATTTCAGTTTGCCGCGCGTCTTGCGTTCTAAACGTCGGTCGGGACAGCCGAAGAATCTACCCGTCCCACCCGTCTCTTTCATTCAACGCTGGAGTATGTATGACTAGCCCCGAATACGAGTTCCTTGCCCAACTCGCGCGGCCTAACCCGGAGCAGATTCGCACAAACATTCCCGTTGTGGAGGAAGGCGAGGCTGAGGGCGCGCTGCTGGAGGCATACGAGTCCTTCCGCAAAAACTTTGGGCGGCCGCATGTTCCCGGGATTCTCAAGTGTTTTAGTTCGTCGCCAACACTGCTCACAGAGATCATGGCGATGTCATCCACTCTCCTCTTTTCTGACGGTCACCTGGGGCGGCGTCGGAAGGAGATGATCGCCAGCTATGTGTCGAAGCTGAACGAGTGCCCTTATTGTCTCGACAGTCATGCTTTCTTCCTTTGTGTGCATGGCGGCGGCGCGATGGTGCAACCCATTCTCGACGATCGACTGGATTCGGTCGAAATCAGCTCTGCGGAGCGGCTGCTTCTCGAGTTTGTGTCGAAAGTGAACTCCGCATCCAACCGTATTTCAATTCAGAATGTGATAGCGCTTCGAGATGCGGGTTGGAGTGATGACCAGATCGCGGAGGCAGTTCATGTTGCTGCCATGTTTTCCTTCTTCAACCGTGTGGCGAATGCATTCGGATTGATCTCTCAAGGCCTGCTCAATCTCAGGCCGGCGGTAGTCTCCGAAAACAACGCCAACTCGTTTGAACATTGATGCGCAAAGTCAGGCTCATCGAGAAACAAAATACAGTTATCGTGAGATCAACTCTTGAGCCGATCTCCCAGCACCTATTAAGAGTCTTCGCCACTATGTAAAATGAATGGCCGACAAAGGCTATGAACGGGATAAGGTGGATATAACATCCATAATGAGGCAGACACGATGAGAGCTTTCCCCGGCAGGTTTGGAATTGGCTTTTTTACAGCTCTTCTATTTACGATAACTGGACTTGCCCAAGAGACCGCGCCTCCGGAGCACCTGTTTTTTCACGTGAAGCTCTCCGCGAACTTTGACCGCCCAGCGTCAGGACGGCTCATGATCTTTGTGCAACATGCGGTGGGCGCGAAACAAGTGGACATGAATCAGATGGACCCAACCTCTGTATACATTGCGGCAAAGGAGGTGGAAGCCTGGACACCGGGCGCAACGGTTGACATCGATGCTGACGATCTGGTTTCCCCGAAACCGCTTTCCACTGCGCCAATAGGAGACTATGAGGCTCAGGCAGTTTTGGATGAGGGTCACACGTATAACTATGCGGGAAGAGCCCCTGGTGATCTCGTCAGCGAGGTCGTGCGATTTGCAGCCTGGAGCCCTCGCCGGGACAGCGGCCCAACGATGACCCTGAGCGAAACGCAGCCTGATGCTTCGCCGGTAACGAATCTAGCGACGGAGGAGAAGGCGGGCTTCGATTCATCCATTCATCCCATCGACTTTGTTAGCCCCGTCCTGACGGCATTCTGGGGCAGACAGATCCATATGAAGGGTTGGGTGCTGACGCCTCCGGGTTACGGTTCGAACGGCCACTCACACTACCCGACCGTCTACTTTACGCATGGATTCGGCGGCACGTTGAATGGTCTGTGCAATCGATATGCTCCGGTGTTTTACGACCGGATGATTCATAAGCAAATGCCGGAAATGATTTGGGTGTTGCTCGATGAAAGCAGCCCAACTGGGACACACGAGTTTGCCGACTCGGTGAACAACGGTCCGTGGGGCGCCGCACTTACCAATGAACTAATACCTTTCCTTGAATCGCAATATCGCATGGATGCCCGTGTGTCTGGTCGATTTCTGCAGGGCCATTCCTCGGGTGGTTGGGCAACGCTCTGGCTCCAGGTTACCTATCCGAAGATCTTTGGCGGAACGTGGTCCACATCTCCCGATCCCAGCGATTTTCACGCATTTTCCACTGTCGATCTTTACGCCCCGCATGCCAACTTCTATCGCAGCCCAAGTGGCGAGGCGGTTCCGATCATCCGCGATCATGGGCAGGTTCGAGCCACAATGGAGCAGTTGGCAAAACTTGAACGGGTTACGGGAAACTATGGCGGCCAACTCCGCTCATTCGAGTGGGTCTTCTCGCCACGCGGCGTGGATGGAACTCCAATGCCGATATTCGATCGAGAAACTGGCGAGGTGGACCCGGCAGTTGCTGCCTACTGGCAAAGCCATTACGACATCGCTCATCGCATCGAAGAGAATTGGCCCTCTCTCGCGCCTGACCTCCGAGGAAAGATTCACCTGATAGTCGGCACGGAGGACACATTCTATCTCGACGGCGCGGCTCATCGCTTGGCGCAAGTCCTCGATAAACTGGGCGCGGAATCGCATGTTATCTTCCTGCCCGGCAAAACCCACTTCGATTTGTACCAGACTGGTAACGATCGGTATGCGCTCTTTGACACCATTGCGGCAGAGATGTATGCCATTGCAAGACCGAGCCACTGATCCTTGGCGGCGCATTTGATTTTGCCGCAAAGGCGGTACGCACGAAATCAAGCAGCAGGTGACCTGGTAGTGGGGAACATGCCCGGCGAGGCCAATCGCGACGGCGAAGGGAAGTATCCTATAAAGCAGCAAGGATTAGTGCAAATTATTGCTCTTAGGACCTGACATCGGCCTGCCGTTTACACTCTAAGCTCTGGTCTTAGACCAATTGTTCACAGAAATTACGAACCTGTCACCGGCGCGTATATTTATTCCGTGGCCAATAAAGCAAAATGGGGATGCTGGATAAAATGCCAGCTTCCCGACCTTCGGCATGATTCGGCTGCACATAAGCCATGCGCGATTTAGCTCCATCCTTGCCGCCTGGTCAGCCGGACCCGGAACTCGTGCGCGGTCTGCTCATCTTTCAGCGCGTGTGTCTTGTGCTGGTAGGGCTCATCGCAACCTCTGCGCTGGCAGTCTGGATTTTCAATCCGCAGGGTGCGCCCTTGCCTGCCATTGCGATGCACTTGAGCATTCCGATGGAAGTGACTACGCTCATTTGCACACTCGGCCTTGCGCTCTCTGAACCGGGGCTTCCGAGGCCTATACTCCGCCTCAGCCGGCTCCTCGACACGCTCGGGGTGGTGGTTGCCTCGGCTGTTCTTGTGGACCGGATCTTCCACCTTTCCCAAGCGGCGAACGCGTTCCTGGGCTTGGGACAAACGTCTTCAACTCCCGGCAACTTGCCCCTGCATCCGCCGGCAGCGTTCATCTTTCTGGCCGTAGTCATGATTCTTATTCAAGAGACCGGCCCATTCTTCAAACGCGCGGCGGATCTGTCGGTTTCATGTCTCTGCCTTCTGGCGATGATTCTGGTTTCTGAGAGCCTCTTTGGTGCTTGGCATCTGTTTGGCGTGTCTAACACGGGTCCTATTCCGGCCCATACTCTCGCTTCACTGGTGCTGCTCACCATCGTTGTAACGCTTCGCCACGCCCCAAGCGGCATGTTCTCGATCTTCCTGGGACGTGGCATCGGCAGTCGAATCGCCCGGGGATTCGCTCCCATTCTCCTTCTGCTGCCGTTTCTGTGGGAATTGGGTAGAGAGACGGTCTTCGCACAGATGATTCCGCCGCAATACGCCACCTCGGCTCTCATCTCGCTGGTTGCCGCGTTGTCGATTGTTCTACTGATATTTCTCGTCTGGCAAATCAACGACATGGAACAGGAAATTCATGACCTGACTATTCGCGACGACTTAACCGGCCTTTACAACATGCGAGGTTTCAACCTTCTTGCTGAACAGACCCTGCGCTTGGCGCAACGAGCGCAATTGCCGTTCTCGGTTCTATTCATCGATCTTGATAACCTCAAGCAGATCAATGACAAGATGGGACACAGCGCGGGATCTGCATATCTTGCAGAAACAGGCGAGATCTTGGACGCATCCTTTCGCGCCGGAGACGTGAAAGGGCGGTTTGGCGGAGATGAATTCGTTGTTGCGGGCCAGTTCAGCGTTGTTGGCATCGAGATTGCGGCGCACCGGCTTGCAGAAGCCGCTGCACAGCGGAATGCCAGCGATGGCCGTCGGCTTCCCTTGAGCTTCAGCATCGGCTATGTCACCTGTGAATACTACTCTGAGGAAACCCTTAAAGAATTGGTCGTCAAAGCGGACGAAAAGATGTACCAGGACAAGCGGCGCAAAAAGATGCAGGCCGCCAAGTAAGCTCAATCTTGACGCGCAAACAGGGTGCTCTAGAGTCTGTTGCTAAAGATAGGGATGCGCCTTCTACGGCGCGGTCGGAAACAAATGATCGCGCGGCCAATTCATATCGCACCGGATTCGAGGCCAGTAACATGCCGGTGGCCGGGTCGATCTCCTGCTGCTTGATGCCGGTCCAATAGCTTCCATAGGTCAGCCAGATTCTCTGATCGGTATCGATGAAAATACGAAAGGTTCGCATGATTCCGAGGCGGCGAAGTGTGGCTCTCGACAACGACAGTGGGTAGTCGAAGAACGAGCGCATGAAGTAGATGCGGCTCTTTCGCGGTCTGACCAGCATCACGCAGTCCGGGTCTCCATCGTAACCGGACTCACGAACAGAGCGACCGTCCGACGAACACGAAAAACGGACCAGGCGCCGCTGATTCTGGTACCGGATTGAAAGCGCTTCGTCTTCCCCCGAATTCGCGATTGGTATGACGGTCGTCCACCAGTCCATCACTCGGTCGGATTTCGAAAAGAATCGGTGACCGCCGATGTCGATTCGATTGTCGTTGTGCCCGATCGTGCATGACAGCCTGTCTATGCGGTTGCTGGCTTCAACGACAATAGGCTTAATCGAGGGTTGACGGCAAAATTCGAGTGCGGCGGTTAAACCGGCAGGCCCGGCACCAATAATGATCGCAGTCTAGTTTTGATTCGTCACGCAAGATATCCTTGGTCATTTTCATCCACAGTTCATCGGTTGCGCGATGCGATCTTCTCCCTCGTGCTCTCCTGAAGGCTCGAGCACCTGCGTGAGCAGGAATGAGCGGTAAGATTCGGAATCCGCGCAGGAAGTTGTCCGATGGGCGAGGTCCGACCCTTGTGTCAGTTAGCTGAAGACTGCGTTAGACAGGGCTTCCGGCATGTACTTGCGAAAACTCGATCTGGCCTGCAAAAAGCCATTTTTCAATGCGATGAGCAACCGAGTCGGCTTGGAACGCCAGCGGTGTTGCGATAGAGACGAATTAAGGTATCGAGGATACAACCTGATTCCGAAGGATCAAAAGCGATAGCGCAGAGCCAATTGCGTGAGTCGCGGAGGCATGGCACTTACAGCCTGGCCGAAGCTTCCGCTTGAAATGTTCCCCTCTATGGCAGCGCCTCCGAAAAACTGTGCGTGATTGAACAGGTTGAAGGCCTCGACGCGAAATTCGACTGAGCGATTGTCTTTCACCAGGAAGCTGCGCGAAAGCGTGGCGTCGAAATTTTCAATGCCGGGGCCTGAGAAAAATCGGCGCCGCGCGTTGCCCATCGTCCCCAGCAGAGGCAGCGTAAGCTGTGATGCAACAAACACAGGCACTCCGCCGCGGGGATTCGTGTGTATGTTTAGCGATCTACCGCTCCACTCCGGAGTATCTACGCCATTGTTGTTAATCCCGTTTGGAATGGTGCCGAGCAGCGACGTGTCGTTGTTGTTGAGCAAGGTCACCGGCAGCCCCGAAGTAAAGCGCGCAATGCCGGCCACCGACCAACCGGAGGCCGCTGTGTGCAGCGGTCCTGTGGTCATCGCCGTTGGCAGTTGATAGTGGAAGCTGCCGACCAGATTGTGCCGCATGTCGAAGGCCGAGAGCCCGCGGCTGAGCGATGGGTCCACTGGATTGACGGGCTCCGGCAGTCCGGAAGATTGATCGATGGATTTCGACCACGTGTAACTTGCCAGCATCTCCAACCCGTGCGACCGATGATTGATCGTGGCTTCAAGCGCGTTGTAGCTCCCATTGGCAATGGTGCGCTGCAACTCGACGCTGCCGAACGCGGGGCCAAATTGTGTACGTGCGGTCTGCTCATTGAATGGTCCGCATGCAGATCCAAGACTCAGGCAGAGGTTTGGATCTGCGGGGTTAGCCTCTTCCAGCGCCAATAGATGATGCGACGAAGCTCCGACGTAACTGAGCGTGACCAGCGAGCCGGTTCCGAATTGCCGCTCCACGCTTGCCATCCAATGTTCTGCGTACGGAGTGACATCGTTCGAATCGACAGCAGGAATGCCAACCAGCGGCTCAAACTGACTCCAGTCCACGCTCGAATCAGGATGCGCGCGGCTAGCCCCGTAAGCCACCTTTTGCAGTGGAAAGCGCTGTCCCGCATTCGCGCCTGTTGCCGCAACTGTGAAGGGCGACTCGAACAATGGCGGTGCCGCTGATGTATAGGTATAGCCGTAGGGAGGATTGGCGCTCATGATGCCGGCGGAGAGCCCTTCGTACGCGGTGTAGAAAGTGCCATAACCGAGCCGGATGCTCGTTTGCCCCATTGGCCCGGTGAGCCTGTGTAGCCATGGCGTTGAAAACGAGGGCGTCCACGCTGCGCCAATACGCGGAGCAAAATTGTTACGTGCCGGCGCCAGCGAATCGGGCACGCCAGGATCGCCGGGAAACACCAATCCCTGCGGAGCTCCCGGATACACTTGCGATTGCTCACCTTTCACCAGTGTCTGCAACTGGTTAAACTTCTCCTGCCACGGGCGGATGCGGTCCCAACGCACGCCATAGTTCACTGTAAGCTGGCTGGTAACTTTCCAACTATCCTGAACAAACGCAGCCACGTAAAGGTTGCGGTTGTAGAAATCGCGCGCCTGCCCCTGCGTATAACTTGAGGGCACGCCGAGCAGAAAATCCGCGAAGTCCAGCCCGGTCTCCGAACCATTGAAGGCGAAGCTCCCATTGAAGATTACGTCGGGATGCGTGTTGATCTGGTTCGCGTGAACTTCTCCGCCGATCTTCACACCGTGTTTACCAATGATGTGTGAGAACGCCTCGCTGACCTCATAGATGTTCTCAGCCTGCACCAGTGCCGTGGTATCTACGCCCAGCGTGAAATCGTTGAATGCGATGTTCTCAATCCCCTCGGTCGAGGGCTTCAGCGCCACGATGCCTGAAAATCCTTGTGCCGCAAGCGACGGCCCCACTCCGCCGCGTGGCTGGCCCTCCGCGTTGGCGTTGCGCATAAAGCTCAGATGAAATTCGTTCAGCGTCGACGCGCCGAATGTCACGGTGTGTGTCATGCTGGCCAACTGCGCTCGCCCATTCGAAGTGGCATCGAAGCCCGGCACGGTCGCCCCACCCGTTCCCGTCGGATAAGGATTGTCCAGCGAGTAATCATCCAGAAAGTAGTAGGCCGTCAGCGTTCCCTTGCCGTGAGTCCAGTCTGCGCGTAGAGCGCCTTTGTTGTCAGTCAGCGTCTCGGCCTCGGCCGATGTGGCAAATAACGCCAACCCCGCGTTCGGCTGCGGAATGTAGGTCAGCAGATTCTTTGCCGGCGCCGACCATGCGGCTTGCGGAATCTGGCCATCGGGGAAGACGGCGGAGTACGGCTCGCCCGCAGTCACGGTTCGGCCCAGCCGTGCGCTTAGCAGCGTTGCCCAGTTGTCACCGTTCACGCTGCCGTTCAACGCGTTTTGGCTAAAGTCACCTTCGCGTTCCGCCGCCGAAGGAACCGCAATGTTCCCAGTGTCGATGCCATCCGTCAGCCGCGTTCCCTGGTAGTCGGCGAAGAGTGTCAGGTTTTTCGCAGCGAACGGTGTGCCGCCCAGCGTGCCGCCAAACTGGTTTTGCCTGTAAGCGGCGCGGTCCTGCGAAAGATAATTGCGCGCATCGAGGGCCGTGTTACGCAGGAACTCGAACGCCGATCCGTGCGTCTGCGCCGTACCGGCCTTGGTGGTTACCAGCACCTGGCCGCCGCTCGAGTTGCCGTACTCCGCGTCGAAGTTCGACGTGAGTACGCGGAAACTGTCGATAGCGTCAAGATTGGGCAGGATCGAGGTGCCCATGTTTACGTCCTCTTCCACATCGCTGCCGTTCACGCGAAAGCCGTTTGACGACTCGCGCTGTCCGCTGATCGAGAGGTTACCGGGATTCGCGTCGCCTGAGGGCGGCGTCGACGCAACACCGGTCATGATCACCGCACCGGGCTGTGCCGTGTTCTGCGGAACAATACCAGGCTGCACCGCCATCAGGTCCGTAAAACTGCGCCCGTTCAGCGGCACCGCTTCGATCCTTTTTGTGTCCAATGATTCGCCTAGTTGTGTGCTCGTTGTTTCGGCGGCCAGCGCGTCGGCAGTTACCTCGATCGTCTCGGAGTTAGCCTCCACGACGAGTCCAATTGTCAGATTGGCCGAGGGCGCGCCGGATGTCAGTACGATCTGAGTCTGGTAGAGCGTAAAGCCGGCGGCCTTGATCTCAACTTGATACGTCCCGGCAGCCGGGAGCGCAATGGAAAACACGCCTTGCTCATCTGTCTGGGACGACCAGGTGAGGCCGGTTCCAGGCTCGCGAACCGTTACGGCGGCTCCTGGAATCAGGTCGCTGGTCGCGTCACGGATCACCCCCCTGGACTGGTATGGCTCAGCCGCCATCGTGGCCGTGGTAAGTACTGAGAATAAAAAGAGATGCGCGATGAAAACGATAGAGAATCTCATGGCAATTCCTAGCATCGGTTCCAGGATTTCGGTCGTAGCGGAGGAAGCTTATTTCCAGCAGAGCCTCGAATCCCGACCAATTTGGTCTTTCTTATATATACGACAAATTAAGTCCTCGTTCTACGCGGTGACGTGGGTCACACTGTACCAAGACGGAGAGTTCACCCCACCTGGTCATACGAGAACAACGAATGCCTGACGTTGGCTATGAAGAGATCGGGCTTGAGGTCAGCCCACATCGGTTCCAGGTGTCAATTTGCTAGACAATACGGCGCACCCCCGGCAATCGCACCAGCGGATCGGCGACCAGCCAGCAGCAGGCGCAGGCCAGCAGGCCGACGACGCCCCATTTCAGCAACGCAGGCGCCACCCAACCGCGCAGCAACAGGCTCACGCCCACCAGAACCGGCGGATGAATGATGTAGACCGCGTAGGCGCGCCGGTTGAGCCACGGCCAAAGCGGCGAGGGCTGGTTCATGTACGCGCGGAAGATGAGCAGCCACGCGGCGATCAGACCCCAGGCCACGAAGGGTTCCCAGAAGGCATAAAGGATGGCGGGCCAGGAGAGGCCGCCGGAGAAGTTTGATTTTCCCGCTCCGTACATTGTATGTGCGACCAGGATGCCTAGCGGCAAGCAGGGCCATGCGGCAGCAAGTGTAATGATCCACGGCCGTGCATGGCTCCAATCCAGTTGGCGTAGCCAGTCATAACGCCAGGCGGCAATGCCCACGGCGAAAAGAAAAATGTAGGACGCAAAGTAGCCGAGTTGCAGGCCGATGACATTTTGACCCGTCGGTACCACCTGGCGAATGGCCAGCGCGACGGCGCCTACGGCAATGGCGCTCAACAGCCACCATCCGTAGGCGGGCAGGGGTCTGGGAGTGCGTGTGGACTCCAGCCTGGGGCCTCCAAATGCTGCGCGCCAGGCACTGTACGCAAGGCTGAAGATGAGCAATGCCTGCGTAAACCAGAGGGGCCCGTTGACAAACTCCTTATCCTGCCACAGAGAGACGATCTCGGTCCAGAAACCGCGCCCATCGGCGGCTGTGACCATCGCAGCAGTCATCGGCCCGAGAATCAACCCGAAGGCGAGCAGGGGCAGGCCGAGACGGAGAAATCGGTCGCCGATGAAGCGCGCGTAGCCCTTGCGCTCAAGGGATGCAGGCGTGAAATAGCCTGCCAGCAGGAAGAAAAAGCCCATGAAGTAGGCCTGATTGGTGCCGCAGAAGAGCGTAAGCAGCAGGCTGGAGAGCGAAGCGGAAGACTTGACCTCATGGTAGAACCAGCCGCCGGAGCCGCCGTAGGTGATGGCGGCGTGGAATACAACGACCAGGGCGGTCATCACAGTCCGCAGTCGATCAATGTACAGGTCGCGTTGGGCCATGAGGCATGATACGTCGAGCCGCGAAGGCAAGTTCACGGCTCGACCTAGTGCAAGGCGAATTAATACTTGACGATGGCGGTGAAGGAGTCCGGCTTGAGGCTGGCGCCGCCCACTAGCGCGCCGTCAATCTCCTCCTGGCCGATGAGGGCGGTGGCGTTGTCGGGCTTGACGCTGCCGCCGTAGAGAATGCGGATGTTGGCCGCGACTTTTGCACCCAGCAGTTTGACCACTTCAGCGCGGATGATCTTGTGCGCGTCGACGGCGATCTCGGGGGTGGCGGTCTTGCCAGTGCCGATGGCCCACACCGGCTCATAGGCAATGACGATGGGCGCGGCGGCTTCAGGCGTGATGCCGGCGAATGCGCCGGTGATCTGGGTCTTCAGTACGTTGGCAGTATTGCCGGACTCGCGCTCGGCGAGCACTTCACCCACGCAGACGACGGGAATGACGCCATGCTTGAGGGCAGTGTGGAGCTTCTTGTTCACGATCTCGTCGGTCTCGGCAAA
>PLSM01000185.1 GCA_003165075.1 Acidobacteriaceae bacterium
CCGCTCCATAAAATCAACAACTTACAGAATCGGTAGAAACCGTGAACTCCATTTGAACTCCATTAAGCGAATTCTCCAGCATGTTTACGGCAGTTTGGCGCTTTGACACCGCCGACTGCGTGTAGACGTTTTGGTTGACGTCGAGGCTGTGGCCGAGCTGATCGGCAACCAACTTCCCCTCGACGCCAAGATCGCTCATGAGGCTCGCATGAGTCCTGCGCATCACCTGGAAATTCACCCAGCCAAGGCCAGCCTTTTCCAACTTCGGACCAATCCACCGCCGCCAGACGTTTTCCTTTGCCATCGGCGTCATACGCTCCGATGGGAAGACCCACGCATGGGCGGCTGTTGATGGAGCCAGCTTCCGCCAATCTTCGATCTCGCGCACAAGCCCATCGGAAAGAGCAGCCCTACGGAAGGACTGCGCCGTCTTTGGGCTGTCGATCACGCCCCGATAAACTCGTTGCCGGATATTGGCATAAGTTGACGTCATTTCGCCCCAGGTCAGCGCAAAAATTTCACCGGGGCGCATGCCCGCAAGAATGGCCAATTTGGCGATCAGCCTTTCTCTTGGGCCAAGAACGCGGAAACATGTCTGGACTTCCGCGCCGGTCATAATTGCCCGCTCGGTTCTTTTGGCGTCTTTCGGGGTAAAGAGCAGTAACGCAGGATTGCGAGCGATATGTCCTTCTGCCACTGCCATATCGAACACCTGCTTCAGATCCCAGCGCAGATGGGCGACGGTCGAGTAGGAAAGGGCTTCTCGTCCAGCCTTCAGGTCAAGCAAGTCCTGAAGTTCATCTCGTGTCAGGCCGGAAAGCTCCCGGTCATTCAAATCCGCTACGAGATGGATGGCAATCCTGTTCATAGTGCTCCCGCGCGTTGAAGCCTTCCATTTGCGGCAGTAGTACGGGAAGAACACTTGTTCGACGAACTCCCCGAAATGCCACACCTTGTCGGCTGCTTCGCACTCCGCGTTCGACTCCGCGACGAGCCTTGCAACTTCTTCGCGGGCCTTCGATTTTGTCATGTCTTTGACCAAACCGAGAACCCGGCTTTTGCGCTTACCGCCCTCCCACCACGTGCCGAGCCAGCGTCCGCGCTGTTTACGTAAACCACCTGCTTGGTGCCGTTGTCGCATAATCCTCCTTATGCGCGCTTCCGGACACCCCTTACTGGCGATGCCTCCATTCTATCGGTTTCGTTTCTCTCCAGCCATACGGAAAGTGATTCACGTATCACAAGCTTGCGTCGCCCGAGCCGAATGCACGGAATCGCCGCACAACCGAATACGCGCCCGTCAATCACCTTGCCCACATGCGCCTTCGAGCAATGCAGAAGTTGAGCAACGTCCGCAATCGTCAGCAGATCAAATTTGTCCGAGAGCATCGACATAATGCCTCACCTCATAAAGCTCGGCCTCAGCCGTGGGCCGATATTCCGGCACTGCTGGCTCTGTGAGAAGTGTGGTTTGCTGCGCGAATGTTGTCTAATGAATTCCACGGAGAGCGTTATTCCAATCAGGAATAACGCTCATTCCAGATGGCCGACACAATAGGCTTTTGCGGCCACACGCCGCCTAGAAATATCGCTTCAGTTGCGACGCTCTCAGAACACACCGGGGGCAACCCCCGCAGATTTTGATTCCATTTCCGCAACTTTCTTTTCGCTTTGGCGTCAAAAGGAGAAAACGGCGCGGAGAATCCCGCGTTCAGGCCGGTACACGCGCAGTTTGGGAGCGATGGAAAGATACATGCAGCACCGATCATTATTGTGTCGTTCGGCACAAACCCATTTCTTGCCCTTGGTCATTGGCTTGGAGGACGGGTATGGTGCTACCAGAGATTCGCCTCCTGCAAGCAGCAATCGCGCTGGCGGAGGAACTGAACTTTTCTCGTGCAGCCGCACGGCTGCGCATCGAGCAATCGACGCTGAGCAAGCGGATTGTCGAGCTTGAATCTCAGATCGACTTGCGCCTTTTCGTGCGCAATCATCAAACCGTGGAACTGACCGAAGCCGGGCGGCATTTTGTGGAAGATGCGCGCCGCGCCGTGTTGTACGCAGAGCGTGCAGTCGCTGACGCAAGGGCCGCGATGCGTGGAGCCGACGAAGTGCTCCACATTGGCAGGTCTGTTTATGCCGATCCGTATCTGGTCACGACGCTCCAGTCGATTCGTCTTTCTCTGTTTCCCGACCTGAAGATTAAGCTTTGGAGCAATTTCTCGCACGAACTCGCGCGCATGGTGGCTACCGGAAATCTTGATCTGGCGCTGGTGGTGGCCATCCCCGATACTTCGTCGCTCAGCTTCTTGTCAGTTGCTGAGTCGCCCGGCTATATTGCACTGCTGAAAAGCGACGCCATCGCCGGGAGTGTGGAACTCCGCCTCGAAGATCTGCGCGCGCACGAGTGGATTCTGCCCGCGCCGCACATCAACCCGTATATCACCGAGATGATTCAGGCGGAGGCCTCCGCAAAACACATCATCGCGCCCGACACGCATACCTTCACAACGGCTGAAGAGGCATCGGCGCTCGTCTTGGCGCACAAGGGGGCGGCATTCCTGACGCGCGAGGCAGCGTGGCGAATCTCCAGCAATGAAATCGCTGTCCGTCCTCTGAGCAAGGAACACCCGAAACTCGTAACCAGATTGGCGATGCGTGCCGACGACAAAAAGCGCCTGACGAGCGAGTTCGTTCGCGCCGCCGGGCGCAAGCTGGTCAAGGCGCAATCAGCACAACAGCGAAGCACCGCGTTAGCCTGCTGAACCGCTGGGTCCAGGATCGTTTGTGCCAGTCGCGGCTGCATCCACGTCCCGAATGACGATATTGAGCGGTCCATCATGGCCGCACTTTGTGCAGGGATAAATGCCGGTGGCGACAGCCGTACCGTCGAATTCATCTCGACGAAAAACGCTGCCACAGTGAATGCACGCATGAAATTGCGACAATTCGCGTTGAGACCTATCCGAGTCGCTTGCCATCTTTCCCCTCGTTTCGGTAGAGTGCCCGCTACAGCGGCCAGCGGTATTGCATTTGACGCAGAATCTCGCGATTTGAAGCGGAACACGACTGATTTTTTCGCTGGCATGGGCGCTATACCAGAATTCTCGGAATGTTCTTCTATGGGTTTAGCATGATCGAAAGCCGATGATTTCCTCATCGCTTGATGAGCGTTGTCAATTCAAAAGATGACCAAGAGCCGACAGAACGGCTGGAAGGATGATCACAAAGGGGGATGGGATGCCAGTGGCAGCCAAGAAAGCAGCCAAGAAAGCGGTCACGCGCAAGGTGAACCGTGAGGGGCAGCGGTGGACGGATGATCGGCCGGGCATGACGTTGCGCCTTCCGCTCGATCTCCGCGAAGCCATCACCGAAGAATCCCGCGTAAAAGGCGATCTGGCCCGGATCATCCTTTACGCTTTGAGTCAAGTTGACCATGACAAGGTAGATATTCAGCAGACCCGCAAGGCTGGTTTGGAACTAACCAAGCCGCAGCTCCTCCACGTTGGCGCAGAGGCCCGAGCCAAGCTGAAGGAGTGGGCTGAAGCCGAAGGCGTCAGCGTCAATGCTATCGTCGTCAGCCTCCTCGATGAGTTCTTCATGCGTCTCAAGAAGAGCAAGGCGCGGCGAGAGGCGCTGCAGCAGGAGCTTCGTGTGCATCGGGGATTCTTGCCAAGCTGATTTTTTTGCTTCTTGGCGATAACGCGTTCGGGGACTGTCGCAATAAAGCGGTGTCAGCTTCCCGCCCCTAGGCTTCCTGATGTATCCAGCCTCGATTAGGGAACTTACTTCCTCACTACTCGCACCATCCCCCTGCCAGCCGCTCTTCGATTTTGTTCCTGTTTCACTGAACAATCTCGAACTGGTCCAGTGTCACTCCGTAGACCTGTTTGAAGATGTCATTTGCCCGTGCTTCGGCGCGAGATTGATCGTAGTTTTCTGAGATCCATGCGAAATCGCAAACGAATGGGCCATCCTTAAGAATCCATTGCCGAGTTAGGTCGTACAGGGTTATTGTCCCGAAAAATTGGTTGAATGTTGTCTTCACCGCCTGCTCGGAACGGTCCAGCCGCTTTCGGGGAAAGACTCCGTGTCGGTCGCCACGATCACTGAAGAGCGACAGGTGACGGAGCCAGACGGCTTGCCAGTCAGCCATGCTGCGCTGCCCCGACATGTACATTCCCGCCCAGCAGAAAAACTCTGGGTGTTCTGATTTGTCTTTGTAGAACGCGACGAAATGCGAAAGGAACACCCTGATCGGGAAGTTCGGAAGATCGTAGTTGAATGATTCATACTCCTGCATGAGCTTGGGCAGGCCAGGCGCGTGATCGAGCCACTGGCGCACCGCATTCGGTCCTACGGTCGGATGGTCATACCCAGCCAGTACAGTCAGCTCTTCGGCCACAGAAATATATTCATCCTTAGAATACGCAGTGATTGCACTTCGAAGATGCGGAAGCTTCGCTACCGCCTGACACAGTAATGTGAACCGAACGCCGACATCAACGTCACGAATAAAGTCATCGAAGGCTTTGATATCAATAAGAAGTCCGCGCGTTGGATTCATCGCAAGATCGCAAATGAGCAAGAACAACGCAACAAGCGGGTCTTCCAACGTCTCAGGCCACTCCGAGTTAGATAAGGCTAGGAATGACTCGAAGGCTTCCACGTAAATGCCTGAGAGATAGCCCTCCTCTTTCCATCTGGCGCATACAAGGGGTTCGTCACGCGCACCATCAAGAAACTGGAGTTGCGTGAACCTCGCTTGACCTTCGTAAACCGCCTGCAAGCCAATGGCCGGCAATCGGACAGGTGACCGCCAATAATAACCATCGACCTGTTCTTGTCTCATTCGGAGCGTCTCCGAACCCCAACTCTTGGGGTTGGGGAGAATGACATATTCAGGGTCTATCGCGTCGGCGAGCATTCCAACTAGCTGGCCATACACAACGAAGTATCCGTGGCCCACCGATTCAAAATGCGGATCATTGAACATCCAATTGATGTTTGTTCTAGGAGAGTATGCGTAGAACTTGTAATATTCGACATCCAGGGCATTGTTGACAGCAATGTTGGCAGACGCGAGTTTGGCTTGAGCGGAGTTTCCTTCGCTCCTGAGGACCTGATCGGTATAACCCTTGAGCGGCTTCTTCGGGCCAATAGTAGAGAGAACTTCCCGGAGCTGTCCCAGGCTGGAGTGGCACTGAGCTAAGTAGCTGAGACTGTACAACAGGCCGGACGTTGAACCCATATGCTGCCACCAATGGACGGTTTCGTGGAGGTAGGTGGAAAAAGCCTGTATCGCCTCCTGAGGAACGTCCCCAAGCCCGACTCCGCTTGCCGGGATCATCTCCATGAGTTCATGATTCCTTGGACTCAAGCGGAGCAGGAAGCGCATGGTTTCATACATACCGTGCACATTCAGATTTGATGCGAATGTAGGTGCAGATTCGGGCTCATCGCCGAACGAATCAAGAAGAGCGTGCTGGAGGTCCAAAGGATAACCTGAAGATTCTGCCATTTAAAAACGCCCTCGTTATCACTATTGCCAAACGGAAAGACCATCAAATGATTTAGCAAGCGATCTGCTCTCAACGCTATTTGCGTTATTCCTGTAGGCCGACTCAGAATAATTGATCGCATTCAAGATTACTCCAGAAAAGTTGCTAAGGGCGAAGAATCAGCGGCTGAAGCCCGTCGGGGTGGGCCAAAGAGCCTGACGCAAAGCGGCAGCACCTCACTGGGCGGGAAGACGGGCGTCCGAAACGAAAGTGGGGTCCGGCGCACCGGACCCCATATCGATTCAAGGTTCTCTGATTCGACTCTACGCGGCCTTGGGCTTCTTTTGGGCCACTGACGGCGTTTGGTTTGGCTTTGCAGTGGTCGCTGTCTTCCGGGTGGTTTGCGCCTTTTCCTTGGCCGCGAATTCCTGCTTGACCTTGGTCGTGATTGCGGCCACGTCCACCTTATAGAACTCGGCGGCTTCGCGCAGGG
>PLSM01000186.1 GCA_003165075.1 Acidobacteriaceae bacterium
CGGTGCGGATCACCGATGAGGCTGCACTACCAGCCGCCTTTCGCAGGATCAATGCCCGTATCGGCGGTGTCCTCTGGGAAACGCTTCTTGCGAATCTTCCCGACGAGCTTGGCAAAATGCTCACGAGCACAGTAGAAGAATCAAGGCCGGACACGGATTCGATCAAGACATCCATCCTGCATGAGGAACAGGTTCCAGGGGCAGAGTTGCGGCGAGGATGGCACCTGAGAATCAAGTAGCTTTGACCCAGTCTCTGAGAACATCAATTGCTCGGATGTTGGAGCGTAGATGGCCTCGAACCGTGTGGGGCTGATCTTGGGTGGGATGTCAAGGGTCGGGCTCAACGCCTTACCGCGTGGTCGTCTCAGAGACCGATGCAGGTTACAAGTGCACCTGTCCCAGCCGTAATTTTCCTAGGTCCAACACAATCTCCTCTTTGCAATCGACCGATTCTTGAATTTCAAATGGCCGATAGACTGGTCGAAAATGACGGCGGGGCCGCCCGACGATAGGCGCTTCGGATTGTCTCTTCATCTTCTTGAGATTTCTTAAACCTTCGCCACGCACGTACTTCGTATTCCTCCGCTAAGAATGGGCTGAATATCGGAAGTTGGTCCTCTCGAATTAGTAACGCAAATCCATACCGGTGCTTGGACGTATCACCTTCCCGTGAATCGATTCCTCCGTCTCTCCAATGCATCGTGAATGCAACTACCTCTTGCTCAGCATTTCTAAATGTGAAAGCATCACCGGCAACTGGCTTCCATCCAAGTCGAGATGCGATTACTGGGCAGAGCATGAAAGTTTCCCAGTCGATTGATCCCGGCATATCAGGCTCTGGTCGGGCCACGCCTCCAATGCTGGGAACATCGAATCGCACCTCGATCACGTTTGTCAAAACCACCTCAGGAAGGTGTTGAACGTGGTGACAAAGGTCTTTACCTCCGAATTTTGTCGCTGGACCAAAGTATTGCTCAATTCGCCAAGTCTCATCGCGGAGGCGTTGCTTGTGAGTAGCTGTAGCCGCCAGAACCAAAAATCCTTTCACCTTTGGCCGGACAAGATCTGCATCAACACCTTCTGTCCAGTTCGTTTTGCTTGGAGAGCCGAATATCTCAGGCAGATCGGGCGCGGGAATACCCACAGGCCGAATTGTTGGCGATTTGGATCGAACGATTGGCGAAAAGCCTCCACATCGCAAAGATAGAACCGGAACCGCTCTGGGATCGATAGACTCTGCGGCAACGAGCTCGCCCACAACTTCGCGCATTGCCTGGAATGCAGTCGAGTTCATGAGCTTGCGATAAGAGGTATGTAGGGACAGTCTGCGCAGCTTAGCCATCTGTCGCTCCACGGCTTCAGTGCCAAACTCGTCAGTCCCTCCAGCCCTGCTCATCAATTGGGCTGCGCGATGACGGATATTCAGCAAATCCAGTCCTGAGGCGCTGCTGGCAATTCTTAGAGGGAGTTGCAGTACCCATGTCCATGATAAGAGGTCCTCGGAATATAGCCCAGCCGAACTGAGAGACATGCCCGAAGGAGGGTCAAATGTTTCGGAATTGGCATCGTGGGGCAGCGTCAAACTGTAAATCTCTGGTAGATCACCCAGTTTTCCTGATACACCTAGATTCCATTTATGGGCAAGCGCCATGGCCGTCCGTTGGATCGCGATATCGTCGCTTTCTGCCATTGCTGGAATAAGGCGCTCAATCGCACCTTTAAGTAGTGCTACAGATCGGCACTCCCAGGCAATTTGAGAGGCCTCCAGTGCAGAGTGTCCTCCTCGCCTCCAAAGACGTGTAAGCAGAGCCTCAATAACAGATACTCCATTGTGATAGTTGGCTATTTCAATTGCAGAACTTCGCGCCATTCGGGTCAGTGGCACAGAAGTAGTTTCAAAAGCTCTGAATAAGATGTCAGCGACACTTTGCTCCGGCCCGGAAGGGATGTCCTTCCGAAGTGCCATCTCGTTGCCGCGTTTGTATTCGCGAAATTGAGCCAGATGCGATGCAAGCGTGTTCCAGGCCTGCGCCCAAGTAATCGTTGGAGATATCAACTCAAAAAGCAGACCGAGTTCTGGCAGGAGGTATTCCGGGGATACCCGCCCATTACCTAGATCTTCGACAAATGCGTCAAAGGCATCTTCGCGGGCCTGTTTATGACCTAAATCAACGCGCAATTGAAAATATCGCCGCTTGGCCTGGCCACTAAAATATTCTCCCCATGATCCACGGGCGTCGGCCAGTCCTCTCAAGGAAGACAAAAGAGCCTCCGCGTCGTCTTGTTTGCGGTTGGCAATTGCGAGCTGGGCCATAGTCTCGATAACGCGCTCATCTGTGTTCAACTCCTCTTCTTTATCGAAGAGAGACTTTGCTAAGGAATACTTGCAGTGTGGAGCTGCTTTACGAAACGCAGAGCGTGCGCCGTATCTATTGGAAGATTCGCGGGTGCTTTCAAGGAGATTCGCTACTTCGTCCAGAGTTCTCAGATTGAAGAATGGATCTTCTGGGCTGTTTCCTGATCTTGGAGCTGGTAGCTCGGCGCGCCAGCGTTGCAGAGAATCCGTACCGTATTTGATGCCACGCTCTGCCGCTGTTTCGATCACCTTCTCAACTGCCAGTATCCTGCAATCTAATGGAGCGTCTGTTTCAAGGGCCGTTACCAAAATCCGAACAACCGACGCGATCTGCCCAGCTGGTGCCTTGCGAATGAGATCCGCAAGTTGATCCTTGTCAACTTCGCTGTTAAACGGAATGCTTAAGCGTCCGAAGATAGCCGCTGACACTTCGGTGAGATCTGGCGTTCCCTTTGATAGGCCAGTTGCAAACGCGCCCACGGTGTCTGCCCATGTTGAGAGGTCGCATTCTTCCAATAAATCAGCCGCGCTCGCAGCTAACATTGAACCAGTTTGAACTGCTTCCTCAAGAAAAATCGTTGTGAGACGATTTGCAGCTCCCTCTCCCTCGGTATTCGCCATTCCCCCTAGAAGCCGACCGAAGAATTTGACACGTTCCGGGCGATTCGTGGGGTCCTCGTGATTGGCTCGCTGAAAGAAATCCTCCCAAAGCAGATATTGTGGATCCTTCTTTGCGGGCCGCTGGTAACCAACACCGTCGCTGTGCATCTGCTCTAAGACACGACGAGCGTTGTCTGGCAATCCAATTGAAACCATCACTTGCGCAGTCAATGCAGCTTCGCTAAAGTGATCGGCAGGCGTCCCCTCCAAACCTGGCTCATACGCGATGCGCTTCAGTGCTGATTCAACGTCTCGGTCATATCTAAACATTGCTGTTGCATAGGCACGTCTGACAGAGGTAATGCCTAATCGAACGGGATTCGTCTCTAGTCGCGCATCCATCAATTCTGAGAAAGCCCGAAGCATATCTCGCCCAAAGGATGCGGAGGCATCGACCATCGCGATGATTGCATCCGTCATTGTTCTCGTGATGCGCCCCCTTTCAAAATCGTGTGGACCCTCACCTTCTGCACGCTGTAGGAAGTCGAGAAATTCCCCAAATTCCCGCAAAGGATCGACCTCTTGCTTATGGGCGGAAAGTCCATCACCGAGGATCCTACCAAGGGTTTCTAACCGGTTCTGATACACCTGGAGCAATACTGATTTAAGTGTCTTTCCAGCTTCAAATGGAAGACCTAATCTGGTATTCAGGGATGCATGGAGGATGACTTGCCTCGATGCACGTCGAACGCCGTCGTCGTCATACCGATCATTCTCCAATTCCAGTGCCGGTGGTCGAACACCAATCATGAAAGAACGTGCGAGATCCAGGTTCCCCGAGCATGTCCCGCGCGTAGTTG